>NZ_CP045403.1:664000-1290500 GCF_009363695.1 Bacillus sp. THAF10
ATCTTGAGGTGCTGACAAGCTTGTCGCAAGGGGAAATGAGGCTGAGGATTGAGCAGTTAATTTCCCAGTTTATGAGTGAGGAAAAGGTGATTATTTCTCGCCATGATAAAGAAATGCTGCTGACGAGGATTATAGATGAGTCGGTAGGCTACGGGCCGCTTGAGTCTGTCCTGAATGATCCAAGCATCACAGAGATTCTCATCAACGGACATAAGGAAGTATATGTTGAGCGGGAAGGAAAGCTGGAATTATCTTCTATTACCTTTAAGGATGATCAGCATATTCGACATGTCATTGATCGGATCGTTGCGCCAATCGGCCGAAGAATAGATGAAAGCTCGCCAATGGTGGATGCAAGACTCCCGGATGGAAGTCGTGTGAATGCGGTTATTCCGCCAATCAGCTTAAATGGCCCTCTCGTTTGTATCCGTAAATTCAGACAGGATCCCTTCAAAATGCAGGATCTTCTGCAGTTTGATTCCTTGAGTGATGACATGGCCATTTTCTTAGATGCGATTGTAAAAGCCAAACACAATATTCTCATCAGTGGTGGTACGGGTAGTGGGAAAACGACTCTACTAAATGTTCTTGGTAGCTCCATTCCACTTAATGAGCGGGTAATTACGATTGAGGACTCTGCAGAGCTTCGACTAGATAAGCCGAATGTCGTTGGATTAGAGGCACGTCCGCAAAACGTCGAAGGCAAAGGGGAAATTACGATTCGCCACCTTGTGAAAAATGCCCTCCGGATGCGCCCCGACAGAATCATCGTCGGAGAGGTTCGTGGAGCAGAAGCCTTTGATATGCTACAAGCAATGAACACTGGACATGAAGGTTCGATCACCACCATTCATGCTAACTCCCCATTTGACGCACTGCGAAGAGTAGAGGGAATGGTCATCATGGCAGGAATGGACCTACCAACAGCTGTCATAAGGGAGTACATCCTTGGCGCACTTGATTTTATCGTCCAGGGTGAACGTTTAACAGATGGAACCCGTCGGATAACCAGTATCTCTGAGGTACATAGAACCTCGACAGGAGATATGGAAATTGTCGAGATCTTCCGCTTTTACCGTACTGGGATAAAAGAGGATGGCAAAGCGGACGGGTATTATGCACCAACTGGGAAAATTCCAGTGTGCCTAAAAAAGCTGAAAATGTATGGCCTTGATATTGGTGAAGAGTTGTTTCAGGAAGCGAAGGTGAAGGCATTATGAACAACACGCTCATGCTAGAAGCCGCGATAGCTGGACTTGCTGCTCTACTGTTTGTTTGGGGTATGTATGCTTACCTTGGCTATCGAAAAGAAAAAAAGGAAATCAAACAAGTATACGGTGCTCATTTTCAGAAAAACCAGGAACGAACGAGCTTTATTTCTTCACTGGGAGACCGTTTTGATAAATCAACTTACGCTGGGGCGGTTAGGGAAAAGCTGCTTCAAGCCAATGTTACCCTCTTGCCATCTGAGTTTTATGCGATTTTAATCCTGGTAGGGTTTGCTGCAGGTATTTTCTTGTTTTCTGTCTTTAATCTGAGCTTTTTCGCAAGCTTTTTCGTTGGCGCGATTTTAAGCGTCAGTGCCAACTTCTTCTTTTTCATCATTCGTAAAAATAAGTACATGGACAGAATAAGTGACCAGCTTTCTGAGGTTTGCCGGATGATGGCAAACAGTACAAAAGCAGGCCTGACGATTACCCAAGCCATCGAAGTCGTGGCAGGTGAAATGGGAGGCCCAGCTGGGGAAGAATTTAAAAACATGGCCCATAATCTTCGTCTTGGAGTCGATATGGAACGGGTGCTCAAGCAATTAGAGCGAAAAATCCCAACAAAGGAATTTAAGCTGTTTGTAGCCACCATCCTTATCCAGCGAAAGTCAGGTGGGAATCTCTCCGCAGTATTAGAAGAGATGGCAAGAACCTTAGACGATAGGAAAATTTTGAAGCAAACGGTCAAAACCATGACGGCGGAGCAACGTTTTATCTCCTACATTCTGCCTGCGATGCCAATTTTCATGATTTTCATGATGAACACGGTGATGGATGGGTTTATAGATCCTATATTCACCTTACCGGGTGCTATTCTAACCATTATTTTCGCTATCGGACTATTAATCTCATTTGTACTCGTTCGCGCGGTTACAAATATAAGGGTGTAAAGCTATGGACTCATTGATTTTAGTAGTGGTCATACTGTTCTGGTTATGTGTATTTTTAGGACTTGTGAACATCTACCAATATAAAACAAAAAAGAAGGTGCTGACAGGTCACCTGAACGAGGTTATTGTCGAAAGATCCTTTTTAGGAAAGCCAGAAAAAACCACGCGCATAAGTAAGCTAATTGCAAAGCTTTCTAAATACGCAGATGATTTTTCGGCTTTAGGGGAGCGAATCAATTTTTTTAGTGAATCCTCTGACCTTGCTGTACTTTTGAAAAAAGCGGGCTATCCGTACGAGTTAACTGTCGGAAGGCTACAGGGAGCGAAAATTGTTTTCTTTATTTTAGGCTTTTTGGCAGGGGCCACTTCGGTCATTCTCGGGCTTCCTTTTTCCAATATACTATTTGTAGCTCTTCCTTTTGCTGGCTTTTTTGTTCCGATTTTGTGGATTCGTTCCAAAGCAAAGGAACGGCAAAACAGGCTACGTCGTGATCTGCCAGATTTTCTAGACACCGTTACCATCAGTCTTCAGGCAGGGGCTGGGCTGGATCAGGCAATTCGGGAAACAATTAACCACTTTGAAGGTCCAATTCGCCAGGAGTTTTCAAGGCTCATGAGTGAAATTAGCATCGGTGTTCCGCGGGAAAAAGCATACAAGGATATGCTGGAGCGCAACGACAATCCGGATTTTCAAAACTTTATTAAAGCGCTACTTCAAGGAACAAAGCTAGGAGTGCCGGTTGCCACGACATTCCGAATTCAATCAGAAGAGATTCGAAAGGTTAGCATTGAACAGGTAAAAGAAAAAGCAGCAAAAGCCTCTCCAAAGGTTACGCTCATCACCTCCTTTGTCATCGCACCGACAATTATGCTCTTTATCCTAGGACTAGTAGTGCTTAACCTGATTTACGGAGATAACAATATTTTAGATATGCTCTAAAAAAATTCCGCTTTTGAAAGGAGTGATGTAGAGATTCTACTAAGCTCGTATTTTCAAAATTTATTAACCAAAAAAATTTTAGGAGGAATATAAAATGAAAAAAATGATGCAAGGGTTGGCAGCAAAAGCACAGGGATTAATGGTTCAAGCAAGAAACGCAGTTAACAACGAACGTGGAGCACAAACAATTGAGTGGGTAGCATTAGCGTTAGTTATTCTTTTCTTGATGGCGGCAGTTTCTACTGCGATGAAGGGTAACGGAGGGGATATTGCTAGCAGTATGGTTAATAAAATTTCTGAGTTAATTAAACGAGTGGGAAGCGAGTAATCGAATATGAGAATCCACTTAGAGAAGAAACTCATCTTGTTTTTACTACTTTCTCTAATTTTAGTGCTTGCTGGCTGCCAAGAGGATTCCGCGGGGAACACTGAAACAAACCCGCCGGAGCAGGAAACTCCTTCTGAGGAAAAGCCAAATGAAAAAGATGAGGAAGAGCAAAAGTCACAAGAAGAAACAGATAATAGTGGGAATGATGAACAACTTTTAGACACCATAATAAACACCCCGCCTATTCCTGAAACGATAGAGGGAGTCGTAAATTATCCTATTGGGGAATTAGCGCATATAAAAAGCACCACGGAGGAAGCAGGAGAGTATCTGAAAGAAATTCCACCTTTATCTGAGGATGCATCAGAAGAAGAAATGACACAATACGTAAATTATATCTATGCTCTATTCAAAGTGGACTATGAATCCCCTGACTCCTTATTAGAATCAATGGAAATTATGAATGCGGATAATCCTGATGAAGTAACAAATAAGGAACTTCAAAAAGACCAATACAATGTGATTATCGCCCTAGATGCCAGTGGAAGTATGGCTAATTACATAGGCGATAAAACGATGATGGACATCGCAAAAGAGGCTATAAATGAGTATGTAGGCTCTTTGCCGGAGAATGCTAATGTTGGTCTCCGAGTATATGGACATGAAGGAACAGGATCTGATGCAGACAAACAGTTGTCATGTGACGCTAATGAGTTAATTTATGAGTTAGGATCATTTGACAAAAGTAGTTTTGAAACTGCGTTAAACCCGATTAAACCAGCTGGATGGACACCATTAGCTAGTGCTCTTGAGCAATCAGCAGAGGACTTGAAAAAATTCAGTTCTGAAAACAGTCGTAATGTTATTTATTTTGTAAGTGATGGGATTGAAACGTGTGATGGTAATCCGGTTGAAGCGGCAAAAGCAGCCAAAGCTTCCGGTATGGACCCAATTGTAAATATTATTGGCTTTGGAGTTAATAACGAAGATAGCAAAAAATTAAAGGAAATTGCAGATGCAGCAGGTGGAAATTATGCGGATGTTCATAATCAATCCCAACTAAACGAGCAATTTAGCAAATCCGTTGATGAGGTTTTAAAATGGCAAGCATGGCACACCAAATCTCAAAGCGAAGTAGCGAATAATTACCATGAAAACTTTTTCGGTTTGAATGCCTGGGAGAACAAATGGATGAGTAAAAATATTCATTTTTCTTTATCAGCAAGCACAGCAATAACCATTTTATCAAATGAAAACTTAATCACCTACGATCAAAAGTACTGGATGGATGACTTACTCAAAGAAAAATTCAAAAAACAAGAAAAACTAGTAAAAAACCTATACAACAAACTTTTCGAACTCAACAAAGAAAACTACAACAACAAAATGGACGAAATTTACAAAATCTATAAAAAGAACAGCCAGTGAGACAGGGGGACGGTTCTCCTGCCTCAAAATAGAATAGAAGGTTTTACTACCTTCTATTCTAGTATTTTTAAAGGGAAACCAGGAGGATGGAAGCCGATGCAGTGGATGAATAAGTGGAAGGACGATGAAAAAGGATCATTAACGATAGAGTTTCTGGGGATGCTGCCGTTAATGCTCCTTATGATCCTTATTTTGTGGCAGTTTATGATTAGTGCGTATGGAGTGATTGTCACCCAATCTGCAGCCAATGATGCAGCCAAAGCGTATTCTCTTTCTGCTAATGAAAGTGAAGCAAGGGCTGCGGCAAGTGAGACACTGCAGGCCGGGAGTAATTTACGCTATGACAGTGTGTCTGTAAGCAAATCATCAGGCTCTCAAGAATTCGAGGTCACGGTTAATGCAGATCTAGAGCTTGTCTTTATTCCGAAAATGTGGGTCTCTAACACACCTTCTGTTAACATCTCCCGTACGGTAAGTGGAAGGGTTTTGGATTAAGATGAAAAAACTCAAAGATGAAAAGGGCAACATCATCCTCCTGACTCTTGGAACGTTTGCCGTGATGGGGCTTCTGTTTGTTCTGGTTTTCCATTTTGCTAAGGTGTTTGTGGTAAAAGAGTCCGCTTCTAACTACTCTGATCAGGCGAGTCTTGCAGCTGCGTCTGTCCTGCACGAAAAGCTGGTTGAGGAAATTGAAAATTATGATCGGTCGCTGCCAGGCTTTATTGATGAACTAGTAGATGCTGAAAGTCTGCAGGACAAAATTGAGAGGCGAAAGCAAGAGCTTCGCGGCACTTCGGATTGGCTAGAATTAGAGCTTGAACTCAAAGCCATCAACGAAGTCCTCAAAGAAGAGCTAGAATCGAATAATCCTTTTCTAAAAGATTACATGGATCGCGCATTAAATAATGCAAAGGCGGAAATTCCAGATGCAGTGGAGCGGACCATTCTTAACAACGATGGGCACTTAGACGGAACCGAAATTGAGTTCACAAATGACTTCCGAATAGAAGTGACCACCTCGGTGCGATTCACAGCGCTCCTGTTCGATGATTACATCCCCGAACGAAACCGTTATGTGAAGCAAAAAAGCGAAAGTCCCTCGTTTGTTTTTTTAAGAAACATGAATGACAGTCAATGGCGCTACTGGAAAAAAGAATTTTAATAGATTGCTACGGGCTACAACGATAGAAATTCACCTTTGCTTTTAGGGTGCCCAATTAGTAATGGGAGGAAAGAAAATGAAAAGAATCTTGATAGCCCTTGCTGCCGTCACCGTCTTTTTCATGACAAGTGTCGTTCCCTTCGTACATACAGCGGATGCTTGGAGTCCACGGCCCTGGACTCCAAAACCATGGGAACTAAAAGAATGGAAGCCGGAGCCACCAGCTGAGCTAAAAGAATGGAAACCAAATTCTACAGAAATGAAAACATGGGAGCTCCAGCAATGGGTACTTGTCCAACATGAAATGGTATCCTGGGAGCTTAACAACAACCCCGACTTAACGCCTTGGGAAGTAAGAAACTATCAAATGATTGCTTGGGAGTTAGAGCAGTGGAGTCTCGAGCTTGCGCAAGGAGGAAATCCTTCTGGCGGCTTGGATGGCAACACCTCGATAAACTCACCCCCCGTGCAAGGACCAATTCCTCTGCCACCTGGAGATGTGAACGGTGGGGAAAATTCGGATCCATCAAATGATGGGGGAACCTCTGATGATGACGCAAAAGGGGATGGAGAGACAGATTCTAAAGCTTCTGACTCTAAGGATAAAACTGGGCCGTCTCAATATGATGCCATAAAATTTATTTCCAAAGATGTTGTTGGTTCGACCGTGAATTTTGCCGATAAGATGGTTAGCGGAACTGACGCTGAAGCGATGAAGAATTTTTCCGACTTTCAAAAAGGGATGTTCCTGTCTGGTGTAAAGACGTTTACGAAAGGGAATAATTTTTTTGATAGTACGTTTATGGTGACAGATATTGCCGAGGAATCTAAAAAATCATTTGAAGCTGTCAAAAACCTAAAGCTCATCAATGAAATGAGAGACCTTTCAAGGGCTGGACGAATCGATGACGCTTTACAAATGGCTGGTCAAGTTAAAACGTATTCTGCTACAAATGCCATCGTTGCTTCTGCCCTTTTACCGTTTTCCATTGCAGATACCTATCAAAACTACCAGAAAATAGATGGAACCTCTGGATGGGACCGTGCAGATGCTATTGTCGAAACGATTGGTAGTGCAGGAGGCGTAATGGCTGGTTTAGCAGCGCCTGTTTCCTTCATTCCGGTAGTAGGTCAGGTAGCAGCTGCAGGTTTGCTTGCGGTCGGTACTGTCTTAACATTAGGAAGCGTCGTTTATAAGGCTGCAAGAAACTGGAGGAAAATCAAAGACACAGCAGTTGACACAGTGAAAAGTGTAGGCGAAGGAGTCAAGAAAATTGGAAGCACGATAAAATCTTGGTTCTCATAAAGTCCCTTTTATAAAAGGCTGCTTTCGCAAACTTTGTTGCTACTGCGTAAGCAACACGTAACTAACGTTGCTGTCGTGCTTTTTTAGTGGAGGAAGTTTTAAAAATGTGGCAACTTAACTTCGAGTAATGGATGGAAAAAGTCTTAAAACCGACTTTTTCCAGGTTAATAGCAACAATCTTTTAGAAAAGAGCTTTTTTAAAAAAAGAGTGAAAGATACATCAAGTGAAACGATTAAAAGTGTGGAAGATTGAAGGGAGTAATAAATCATGTTCAAAGTTCAACCTTCACCAAAGATTAATAAATCGATTAGTAAAAAGAAGAAATTTCTCGAAAAGGCAGACCTTTATGAATATGCCCTAAAATATCAAAATGAACTTTACTTAAATGTAGACTTTCTGCAATTTGGTAAAAGTAAAGGTACCCTTTTATTAGATGAGCAAGGAGAAATTGTTCCAAAGGACCAAGCACTTCAACCTGCAATTCTTCACAGTCATTTTAATAATTATATCCACGCCGTCATTAATACCATGATTCCTGAAACTAGAAAATCTATTAAACCCTACGAGGAGGTAGTTTTTCTCCTTGGACCTTTACTAGATTCAGAGGTTCCTGACTATGTACAGACTACCTTTGAATGCTTTCAAAAGGTCGTGGATATCAGAGAAGAACAAAATCAAATTATCTACAAAATAAGAGATATTCAAAATATGGTTTACGATAAAGTTGGTTATTTTACAGAAGAAGATCTGACGGTAATGAGAGAGAATTGTGAAGGCTTTAATGTAGGGCAGTTCACGATTGGAAAAGTTCAGCTAGAAAGTGTAAAGGAAATTGAGCAGACTATCGAGTGGTTAAAGCACAAAAATGGTAACCATCAAAAGCTTATTGGGCTTTTAGAAGATAGCTTATCAGAAAAGTCACAAGCGATTTTACGAAAAGCTTTTGCTGAACAGACAAAAGATTACCACAAAAACGTTGTGGAGTATCCATCTGGAGACGAAGGAGTAGAAAAATATTTAACCGTTTATCGCGAGATTGTTGCCAAAAGTACCGAACAATATATCATTCCTGCCATGAGGAATTAAAAATGAACACCATAAAGCATAGCTTAGGCATTTATACTCAATACTTTGATAAATTTCTTGTTTTCGCATTTACGATTATGCTCCCTTTAATGCTGCTTCAAACCTTCTTTGTTAATTATATTTATTCCACAACCAACATGGAAGGCTCTATGTTGGTTGGTGACTTTGCCAACGCATTTATGAGTTTATTAGTCTTAACCATTATTCAGGTGCCTTACATCAAATTTGTCCTTTTGGAAGAAGAAGGGGAGGAGCATCTAGTAAGGAGATCCTTTCATACGTTTTTGAACCATGCAGCACTTTATTTTCTGTTTGGTGCAGTATTTACCTTGATGGTGATAGTAGGAAGCGCACTATTTGTCCTCCCTGGAATCATTCTTTTAGTTTTCTTTTATTATGTCCCTTACGTCTGGACCAAAAGCGGGTTTGGCTGGAAAAAAGGATTTTCTCGTTCCGCTAAACTAGCGAAAAAACACTTTTTTGCTATCCTTTTCCTTCTTTTGTTAATTGGAATTGTCGATACCGCTCTTAGCGGCGCGGTCACCATGCTAGCTACCAACTTCACCGAAAGCTACTTCGGTGTCCTACTATCCAAGCTCATCATCGCTAGTGTCGTCTACCCACTCGGCGTCATCATCCTAACCCTTAAATTTAACGGTTGGTACAAGGAGATGTTTGCAGGCTGAGGCAGGGGGATGATTCTGCTGGCCTAAATGAAAAGGAGAGATTCTACTTGAGGAAGAAAGAAAAGAAGTGGCGATTGTTTTACAAAATTATCATGATCGTTATTTATGCGGTGATTCTCCCATTGTCTGCCCTGTTATTTTTCATCGGCGAAGGTGGCATCCCATGGGGAATCATCGTGGCAGCCATTGCACTTCCCTTTATGAGGGATAATCACATCAAGAAAATAAGGCAAGGATAGGAAGCGTGGGGTCGGTCTTGTTTCTTCTTTCGCAGAGCGAAGAAAGCGCTAGAATCGTCCTTCCGCTTCCTTTAATTTTTCCGCGAATTCTTTGCTCGCGGTTCTTCTTTGTTTACGAGCAATTGCACGTTTTTCCGCGCTGCTGTGCAGGAATTTTTCTTCTTCTGTTTCTGGATGGACGGCTGGAACGGTTGCTGGTTTGCCTTGATCGTCTAGAGCGACGAAGGTTAAAAATGCAGTAGCGGCAATCGTTCTGGTACCTGTTGTAAGCCCTTCTGCAATAACTTTCACGAAAATTTCCATTGATGATTTCCCTGTCCAAGTGACAAAGGATTCAAAAATGACTGCATCTGTTTGCCGAATAGGAGAAAGAAAATCCACGGAATCCATAGAAGCAGTTACACATTCACAACGGCATAAACGGGACGCAGAAATTGATGCAAGCATATCAACATCTGATAATAGCTTTCCTCCAAACAAGGTATGATGGTTGTTAATATCATTGGGGAATACACGGCTTGTCCTAATCACGCGAGTGTCATTGCAGGTAATTTTCATATTGGTATCTCCTTTAAATAATGATTGCTGATGTCTAAAGTTTAGCATTATAATCCACATCTGAAAAAGTTAAACTCTTTGTTAGGGGAGTTTTTTAAGATGAGAAAGAAATGAAAAAAAATTCGCCCTGCTTTTCATTTGAACACCTTAGAAGCGCACTTCAGTCGCTCATTGTTCCATTTCATGTTTTGTTTGGAATTTTGTAGAGGGAATTTGTAGGTTGTTGTCGAAATGATGTAGTGTTAGAAAAATTATCCAAAGAAGGAGGAGGGCTTATGTTAAACAAAGAGCCTACTGAAAAAGTCGTTACCTTTGAGCAGACCGAATCAACCACCAAAACCTTTCGACACGATTTACCGATTTCGGATCAAGCAAAGGAAATCATGCTCAGTAAAGTGTTCATTGAATTTTCTGCTTGGGTCTTTCATCATCACTTTGCACAAGCAAAAGAATTGTTAGAGGAATTTATACAAGAACATCATCTCCAAGAGGAGAAACAGCAAGGACTGTTACACAATATGTTCTGGTGGAGAACCCTTTATATGGTAGCCAATCGAATGGACATTGTATTTGTAGACGAATTTATTGCTCAAAACTTATCCTATTATAAGGATAAACCATTGGTCATTTCCTGGCTCAAAGAATGGGAAAAAGCTACCTCTAAATTTTATTATGTCGGCCATGTATATAATGACCGAAACATTGTTGTTGTTGATATGTTAACTGAAGAAACCCATGATGTTGTGATTTTTGATCCTGCCGCCACTCTCCCGAAAAACGGGGAAATTGTAATGGGTACACTATTACCTATTGGCGACGGCCTCTACTTTCCTATCATTGATTTCTACCACTTTGACTATCAAGCCCGAGAGCATATCGTAAGGCAAGTCAAGTACCACCTCAACCAACATTCTAAACACTCCTCTATCCAAGAAACCTTTATCCATGTACTTTCACAAGCACTGCAAATAGAGCATCTCGTTGTTAATGATGTTGAATAATGGGAGGCAAGGGAACAGTTTTAGCTTTCATTCGATTGGCAAAACGAGTGAAGCAGGAGAACCGTCCCCCTGCTTCTTTTTTATTGAAGAAGGGAAAGGGTATAATAGAAGGAATAAATACTCTTAGAAGAAGGAGATACCATGACGGATAACAATAAACATGCTGCAATCGGTTGGAATTTCGATAATAGTTACGAGAAGCTTCCTTCGTTGCTTTTTTCAAAAATAGAGCCAAATAAAGTGGAGTTACCGGAATTGATCGTGCTGAACGACGAGGTTGCAAAAAAGCTAGGATTAGATGCACAAGCACTACAAAAACAATCAGGCGTTGAAGTGCTGGCGGGTAACACACTCCCAGAGGGTGGTTCTGGTATTGCACAAGCCTATGCAGGGCATCAGTTTGGTGGGTTCACGATGCTTGGTGATGGACGTGCCTTATTAATTGGAGAGCAGCTCACACCGAATGGTGAGCGTTTTGATTTGCAGTTAAAAGGCTCTGGACGTACTCCCTACTCTCGTGGTGGCGATGGTCGCGCGGCGCTTGGTCCAATGCTCCGGGAATACATCATAAGTGAGGCAATGCATGGTCTTGGGATTCCCACTACCCGCAGCCTTGCCGTGGTGACAACAGGAGAGAAGATTCTCCGTGAACGGGTGCTACCTGGTGCAATCCTGACACGAGTTGCATCGAGCCACTTGCGCTTTGGTACTTTTCAATATGTTGCTAACTGGGGAGACCTCGAAACATTGCGTGCATTAGCAGATTACGCCATGAAACGTCATTACCCTGAGCTAGCGGAAGGGGATTACCTTGGCTTTTTCCGACAAGTAATGGAGCGTCATGCCGCACTTATTGCTAAATGGCAGCTTGTCGGGTTTATTCATGGCGTGATGAACACCGATAACATGACGATAAGCGGGGAAAGCATTGATTATGGGCCGTGTGCGTTTATGGATACGTTCGACCCGTCAACAGTCTTTAGTTCCATTGATGCTCAAGGTCGTTATGCTTATAAAAATCAACCTCGAATCGGTGGTTGGAATCTCGCTCGTTTTGCTGAAAGCCTGTTACCACTTTTTCACGAGGATCAAAAGCAAGCTGTGGAGCTAGTACAGGAGGAGCTATACCAATTTGAGGCTATGCACAAGGGTTACTGGCTAAGCGGCATACGTGCAAAGCTAGGATTGTTTGGTGAAGAGGAGAAGGATGAGGAATTAGTAAAGAAACTCCTTCAAATTATGCAGGAGCATAAAGCAGATTTTACGAATACGTTTAGAGCGCTGTCGATGGGTAAGTTGGATGAGACAGACTTGCGTGACAAACCTGGTTTTGGTGCATGGCTGGAAACTTGGCGTGCTCGATTAAAGAGACAGGCTAAGTCGGATGCTGAAGTCCAAGCGCTCATGCAGCAATCCAATCCTGCCATCATCCCGCGCAACCATCGGGTAGAGGCAGCTCTTGAAGCAGCGGTGGAACATGGAAACTACCGAGTAATGGAAAACTTAGTGAAGGTATTGAAAAACCCTTATGCCTATTCCACTGAACAGGAAGATTATTGTGTGGCACCTGGCACAGAAGCGTTAGGTTACCGAACATATTGTGGAACATAAACATGAAAAATAGAAAAATCCCGCGCCATTTTCCTTGGAACGCGGGATTTTTTGTGTGTTGTGGGGGAGTGGGGAGAAAGGGTTCATTATTAAGCGGACTTTGGGGGAATAAATCCGGATTTGCTCATCAAAATAAATCCGGAACACCCGTTAAGTAATCCGATTTCTCCCATAATACATCCGTACTCTAATTCCAACCCGACTCACGTCAATTGTTGCTCCGCAAACTCACGATACAACTGATGCGACGCCACAAGCTCCTGATGGGTACCTTCACCAGTAATCTTCCCCTTTTCAATAAAAATAATTTTGTCCGCATTGACAATTGTGGACAGTCGGTGAGCAATTACAAAGGTGGTGCGGCCTTCCATCAGGCGGCTCAGCGCTTGCTGGACAATCCCCTCTGACTGGCTGTCCAAGCTCGCGGTTGCTTCGTCCATCATGAGCATTTTCGGGTCGCGTAAAAAGGCTCTGGCAATTGCAATTCGTTGCCGTTGTCCGCCAGAAAGCATGACGCCACGCTCGCCAACCTCGGTATCTAGTCCGCGCCCAAACTCTGCAATAAACTGATCGGCGTTTGCCATGCGGGCAACTTCCCACAAACGTTCATCCGAAATGCTATCTTTATTTTCTAATCCATAACACAAATTATCACGGATGGTGCCGGCCATCATTGGGCTGTCCTGTGATACATAGCCTATTTGTTGACGCCATGATTTCATGGATAACACCGAAATAGGGACGCTGCCAACCAATATCTCGCCAGTGCTTGGCTCATAAAATCGCTCCAGCAACCCAAACAACGTCGACTTTCCTCCGCCACTTGGACCGGCAAAAGCCACCATCGTACCAGGCTCCACATCAAACGAAACACCTTGAATGATGGGTTCGCCCTCGTTATACCCAAATGACACATCTCTTACTGCAATTGGTTTGTTGGAGATATCCAATGTCTTTCCCTCTTGGCCGGGCTCTTCTTCTAAATCCAAGATGTCAATGATCCGTTCTGTTGCACCCTTTGCTTTTTGTAATTGCGTAAAGAACATCGTAAAGGAAGTAATCGGGAAAATGATTTGGAACAAGTAGAGTAAGAACGCTACAAGTGAGCCGGTGGTCATCGTACCTTCTGCAACCCGGATGCCTCCGTACCCAATTATGATCACAATCACTAGCATGACAACCATGTACATTAGTGGACCGATGACAGCGAAAATGCGTGCTTCTTTTAGACCGAAAGTCAAAAGCGTGCGAATACCTTTGCGTCCTTTGCCTTCTTCGGCGGCCTCGGCATTCGAAGCTTTCATCAGTCGAATTTCACTGATCGTTTGCTGAATGCTGCCTGTAAAAGTGGCCGTTTCATCCTGCATCCCCCGCGAAATTTTGGACATTTTTGTCCCAAGTGGAATCATTACTAACGTGGTGATAGGCACCGAAATGAGCATTAACAGCGTCATTTTCCAGTCCATCACCAGTAAAATAATGATGGCACCGATAATCGTGATGATTCCCGTAATGAACTGAGGGAAATGCTGCGAGATTAAATCCTTTACAATTCCGGTGTCATTAACCACGCGGCTGACCGATTCCCCACTTGTTTTTTTATCATAATAACTTACCGGTAAGCGAAGTAGCTTGTTCCACATTTTCTCGCGAAGTCCTGCGACAATGCGCTGCCCAACGTAGGCAAGGGAATAGGTGGATAGCCCGTCAATTACTGCCTGCAAGATAAACACCGTTGCGATTATAATCACTAGTGTGATACTAATGGCTTCCATTGAAAAGCCGTCTACCATTTCACGTGTTAATAATGGAATGGACAGTCCGACCATAGTCGTAATTAAACTTCCCAATAATCCTAGCGTTAGCGCGAGTTTAGGAATTTTTGTTGAAAGAATAAGCGATAGAAATCTATTCATATTTGACCCTTGCTTCATGATAGTCCTCCTCGAAAATACAGCCTCTTTCTATTTACTAGTTATGCTCAATAAAAGTTCCGGGTAATTTGTGTCTATTTTTAGACGGATTGTTTTCAGCATCTTGTTCATTTTGAGTTGGTGAAATATACCTTTACATATTTCACCATCATACTGTATGATACATAGTATAAGATATACTGTATGACGCATAGTGTATGATACGAGGTGAACAGAAGATGAATGACTCACTACTACAATCCTTGACAGTGGAGCTGAGGCGCGGAACACTGACTCTCGCGGTATTAAGTCAATTGCGAACGCCACAATATGGCTATTCGCTTGTGCAATTGCTAGAAAAGAGTGGAATTACGATGGAGCAGAGCACCTTATATCCTTTGCTTCGCCGCCTAGAAAAACAGGAACTCGTCACAAGCAGCTGGGACAAAACAGAGAGCCGGCCAAGACGGTACTACGTACTGAGCGATGACGGAATCAAAACTCTAGAAAAACTAACAAAGGAATGGGAAAAAATGTCCCAAGAATTATCGGTATTATTAAAGGGGGAGGAGCAACGTGAAATTGATTGAAATATATGTACAGGAGGTTGTGAGACGGCTTCCTGAAAAGCAGCGAAGTGACATCGGGCTTGAGCTGCGATCCACCATTGAGGATATGCTGCCAGAAAATTTTACGGAGGAAGATGTAAAAGACGTGCTAGCAGAGCTTGGACATCCAGCAAAGCTTGCTGCAGGTTACCACGACAAACCGATGTATTTGATTGGCCCAAGATACTTTGATGTGTACGTAAAACTATTAAACCTTATCATTCCGCTAGCGATGGTCATCTCCTTTGCAGTAGTAGTGGTAGGTGGTATCCTCTCACACACAGGAGGATTAACGATAAATGGTGTTCTTGGAATGATTGGGGAAGGAATTTGGGTTAGCATTGGTGCTGGAATGCAAACATTCTTTTGGATTACGCTTACCTTTGCGCTAGTAGAGCGTGTTGACAACTCAGGTAAAACCAATCCGTTAACAACCAATTGGAAAGAATGGACTCCTAATGATTTAAAGGAAGTTCCCTACATTCCAAAGGAAAAAGCCATTTCGAAGCTAGAGTTCTTCGGAAGCTTCATCTGGTCCGTCATTTGGGCTGCGTTTTATTTTAACGCCAACCGAATAATAGGAATCTATGAAAATAGTCCAGATGGATTAGTACTGAAAACGCCAATCTTTGATCAAGATGTCCTGCTCTCGTATTGGCCATTGGTGATTCTCGTTATCCTGACCGGCCTCGTATTTTTTGCGTATAAATGGAAGCTAGGGCAGTGGACAAAAAAGCTTGCTTTCGCAAATACAGTTGTACAGTTAGTTTCAGTCAGCGTATTTATCCTAATCTTTAGCAATCACTCGATTTTTAACCCCGAATTCCTTGTGTTCGTAACCGAGAAATTAGGCGTGACGCTTGCGATCGATAAGATGCTCTGGCTAGCAATTGTCATTACTGTCATCTCTTCGGCTGCGGATGTTTATCAAGGGTTTCGGAAGGCTGCGAAGTGATAAGAACTACGGGCAGGCGGGGAGCTTGCCCTTTTTTTTTGTGTGGAAATTGGGGATGATTGTTGTAGCGCAAATAAAACGGAGATAGCGCAAATAAAATAGATTTAGCGCAAATAAAACCAAAATAGCGCAAATAAAAATGAAACATCGCAAATAAATCAAAATCTCCGCAAATAAAAACCGCACTCCCGCAAAAAAAATCCCCAGACGAGACCTCCACATCAAAAAATCCACCTCTACTCCTCAAGTAGTGGTGGCTTCTTTTTGTTTCACAGCATCTTTAAGCTTGTCCCAGTCCTCCAGTTGGCAAATCAAGTCAAACTTAGATAGCGAGTGGAGTGTGCTCTCAAGTAAAAACCATCGAGGCTCATTTGTATTCGTTGGTGCAAGCTCGTCATGTAGAAAGCTCAGTAGTTCTGTTAATTTGTGAGCCTCTGGGTGCGCTTGAATGCTTTGTTTTATACGATGGATAATGTGGCAAATCGTCTCCTTGTTTGTAGGATGCTCTCCCGGAAACAGCCTGTCCATAACGTCTGCTTCAAGCAGGACTTCCTTTGTTTTCGAAACATCCTCCACCATATTCACAAGACGGTTCACACTAAATTGCACAACCCGGTGAATGTCGAGTTTTTTGTCATGCGTCATTGTGTAGTATTTAATATTGTGATTGAGAATTCCGAGGAACATGATGGCGCAATCCCAGAGATAATCTCTTTTATCCTGGCCGAATATTTCCACAAACCGCTGATGTACCCAGGAAAGCATCCGAAGCTGACTGAAACGGATGAACTCCTTTAACTCCGGGTCATTAATGAATATGACTTCTTCAAAGAGAGAGATCAGTTTGTTGTCCCGATTTGTTTCCATCTGCAGCTCAAACTGCCTCATGAATATATCAATATCAGCAGGATTTTCGCCAAGCAATAGCTCATCCCGTTCTTTCTCCATTTTTTGATATAAGGTTTTAAAAAGCTCAATTAAAAGCTCGTTTTTAGAGGAAAAATAATTATATAATGTACCCTTCGCAATGCCACTCTCGTCCAGAATGTCCTGAATGGAGGTCGCTTGAAATCCTTTTTCAATAAAAAGCTTATGGGCACACGCTATGACATGTAGTTTTCGATCCTTCATTTCATCACCTAATTAAAATAGACTAGTGGTACAAATTTAATAGTACATGATATCGTCATCTTACACAAATGGTAAATTAGCAATGATTTCAAGATTGCTAAAATTAGACTGATGGTATAAAATAAACAAAGGTGAAATAGTAGTATAAAAAATGAACTACAAGTATAAAACGGGGGAGTAAGTATGCAACAAGCAGAAAAAACAACGAGCCGTCCACCATATGGCATTATCGCCATTTTGATGATCGGTGCGTTTATTGCGTTTTTAAACAATACATTATTAAATATTGCCCTGCCTTCGATTATGGCAGAGCTTAAGGTGGGGCCATCCACCGTCCAGTGGCTGACCACAGGATTTATGCTCGTCAACGGAATCTTGATTCCAACGACCGCTTTTTTAATTCAAAAATATTCAGTGCGAAACCTATTTATCGTGGCAATGGGACTTTTTGCATTAGGGACAATGATGGCGGGGGTAGCACCAGTTTTCGGAGTGCTATTGACTGGCCGGATGCTTCAGGCAAGCGGAACAGCAATCTTGATGCCCTTATTAATGAATGTTATGTTAGTGAGCTTTCCAATTGAAAAACGCGGAACCGCAATGGGCTTTTTCGGATTAATCATGATGGGAGCCCCAGCCATTGGACCGACACTTTCTGGCTGGCTTATTGAGCACTATGATTGGAGAATGCTTTTCTATTTTGTTGCTCCAATTGCGATTGTTGTTTTCTTGATAGGAATCTTTTTATTGAAGGATAAAAAAGAGAAGCAGGATATTCGTCTAGATATGTTCTCTGTTGTGCTTTCTAGTCTTGGATTTGGTGGACTGCTGTACGGATTCAGTTCAGCCGGTTCACGTGGGTGGGACAGTCCACTAGTGTATGGGACAATTACACTTGGCGCGGTGTCGTTAGTGTGGTTTATTTTACGACAGCTTGGTCAAAAGCGTCCGATGTTGAACTTTACGATCTATCGTTATCCGATGTTTGCCCTGTCTTCTGCCATTTCGATGGTGGTAACGATGGCAATGTTTTCAGGGATGATCTTGCTGCCAATCTATGTGCAAAATATACGCGGAATCTCTCCACTTGATGCAGGATTACTGATGCTGCCAGGTGCGATCGTGATGGCATTGATGTCACCTATTACCGGTAAGCTTTTTGATAAGTACGGGGGACGTGCTTTGGCGATTGTCGGTCTGGCGATTACTGTGGTGACAACGTACTTTTTCAGTCAATTAACATTCGAAACAACGTATACACAGCTGTTAATTTTATATACGGTGCGAATGTTCGGAATGTCGATGGTGTTTATGCCAGTATCCACGAACGGGTTGAATCAGCTGCCAGCTCGCTTTTATCCGCACGGAACGGCTATGAACAACACGCTGCAACAGGTGTCCGGTGCGATTGGAACGGCGCTGCTTGTGACAGTAATGTCGACTCGCGCAGCAAGCTATGGTCGTGAGCTTTCTGGTGGAGCAATGGCAGATCTTGGCCCGAATGCTTCTGCAGCGGAAATTGCGGCTATGGAGCAGCAGGTGTTAATGCAGGGAATGCTAGAGGGAATTAACTTCGCGTTTTTCGTTTCGACCTTTATTGCCGCTGTTGCTTTGGTGTTGGCGTTCTTCATTAAACGTGCCAAACAGGCTGAGGACCCGCTAGCTGGCGAGGAACCAGCGCCGATGGGCGAGCTTTCTAGTGTTAGTGCTGGCGGTAAGCGAAAGGTGACAGGGAAGTTGGCGGAGAATAACTAAATAATGCTTTGGGATTTATGGAGTCCGCTTCTGCCAGTGATGGTGGAGGCGGGCTTTTTTTAGTTTGTGGGGGATGAGGGGGTGGATTGGCAACGGTGGATTGGTGTGCAAAGTTTGTCTGAGTGTGTCGAATGGCCTTTATATTAGTAAAAGTCGCAAATAAAACAGAAACAGCGCAAATAAAATTGAATCAGCGCAAATAAAACAGAATCAGCGCAAATAAAAAGAAATCTCCGCAAATAAATCTGTGCAACAGCTAAACTAAGAGTCAGCAACGAGCAAGAAATCCCTCAAAAATCAACATTCACACAGCAAAACCCACTTATTTTTGTAAAATTTTGATATTATTAGAAATAAAAGCTAATCCAGGGGGCCTAAATGAATAGAAAGGTAATTTTTTTCATTATTTTTGCAGTATCCATTAGTTCGATTGTATATTTTGGGATGAATTTATCCGGTAAAGTGGATTCTGAAGCTTTATCTGATTTTCCTTATCCGGATCAAAGTACTTGGACTCTTCCAAAGGACATGACATGGGAGGATTACCGCGGCATACCGAATGTCAATTGGAATGAGATGGATGATGTGAAACCAGAAAGAGAATTAAAGGGAGCATTGATTCTTGTGGATTTTCCGGACAGGGAATTTATCTTGACCCAGCCTGAGGGAACTGATTTTGCAGGGAATCCAGTTGGAGTAGATGCGATAAAGAGAGAAGACTTGCCAGAGTGGTGGGTTAATTTCCTAAATAAGCCGCAGGAGCTGAATAATTTCAGGACGATAAATGAGTACTGGAGAGAAAACTCGTTTGGAAAATGGGCGGTTGATTTAGAAGCTTTTGGCGTGTACAGGATGGACCATCATGAGTTTCAATATGGGTTTAATGAATTTGAACAACTGGAATCTATGCCTGAGGGGTATGAACCGAGGGAGCTTATCGAAGACGTAATGGACGCTGCTGAAGCGGATTTGAAAAAGTCAGGCAAGGAGTTTGATTTTACCTTTATTGTTTATGCTGGATATAGTGAGTCAGGGATTTGGAGGGAATTTGGGATGAAGCGATTTGCAGCTCCAGAGGAAATCCCAGCAGAACTTGGACCACCTGCTGAGCTTGAAAATGTACCTAATTGGGCTATTTCGAGGTATGTGCCATGGACATCGTATCGTGCAGCAGCAAGTATTTGGGATAAAGCATATATAAATGAAAAAATTTCAGTTCAAGCTGAAGCGAGCGGGCTAGCGACTTTCGCACATGAATTTGGGCATATTATGGATTTAGGAGACAATTATAACCTCCCACATGCTGATCCTGTGTCCAGAAGCTTTTCGGGTCCGTGGGAATTAATGGACACTGGTTCTTTCAATGGACCAGGTGGACAGAATTCACGTTGGCACGTCCCGGCAACACTCGG
Source organism: Bacillus sp. THAF10 (assembly GCF_009363695.1). Lineage (NCBI taxonomy): Bacteria > Bacillati > Bacillota > Bacilli > Caryophanales > Bacillaceae > Bacillus > Bacillus sp. THAF10. Next base: position 684,279 of record NZ_CP045403.1, read on the forward strand.
CTCGTCCTCCCCATCCCACCACATGCTAAGGAATAAAATCATACAAGGTTTCCTGAAAGAGGATCAATATATCTTTGCTTATAGTAATGACCTGAAAGAAAGTGGCCCATTGTTTACTGATGTGCTGACACGCTCTGTTCCAGCAGGACCGGAGTTTGGTAGAGAAGGAATTTATGGGCTGAAAATAGGGATTATGGACAGAACACCAAGAAACTATTTAATTGATGACCATCGTGCCGATATGCAAAATGGCTCTCTTTGGTACAATCATTATACATTAGAGGTGGTCGATCGAGTTGGTTTTGACTCGTTCCTAATGGATGCAGGCGTTCTTTTGGCAAAAACGAAAACGGATGAGGCTTGGCCTAATATTTGGGTCATTGATTCTCAGCCGGAAGATATCAATGAAGTGGACTATGTAGATGCAAATGGAGAGGAAGTCATGGTTTCGCTAGGTGACTATCAACAGCTTGCAGACGCTCTTTTTAAAGCGGGAACTGCTGAAGGTGTTGTGAATGAGTATGTGGATCCTCACAATCAGCTTCATTTTTACATTTTAGAGAAAAAAGTGGCAGAGGATGGTGTCCTTTCCTATCGAGTTGCCGTTCGGAACCTAGAGGGAGCAGGACCATACAAAAGAGGTCTTTCTTTGGAAAAAGGAAAAATGCTGACTCCGAAGAAATCTAGCATTGCCACTCACTTTGTAAAAGTGACGAATGAGGGCGAGGCAACAGATATTTTTCGATTAGAAGCTAGTACGGATAGTAGTTTAGAAGTGGTGCTGGTAAATAATCTTATAGAGGTGGAAGCGGGAGAAACAGTAGAGGTCCCTGTTTATATTAGAGTTCCGGAAGAAAAAACAAAGGCAACTATTCAATTTAAGGTAAGCTCGGAAACGGATGAGGGACAGAAACAAGAGCTAGATTTAGAAGTGGAAGTTGGAGGGTGAGTGGAATCTATTGAAAAATAGTAATCTAGAAAAAGCGTTAAGGTCTGCCAAAGCAAGTTTGGAGCTTTCAGGTTTTCAGGTAGATGAACGGCATACCGAACTGATACGTCATAATTTACTAGGGGAACTTTCAGATGAGGATTTTTAAGCTGAGGTTTTGCGAATGGGGATACATAGATTTGTGAGAGGGAGAGGAAAGTTATAAGTGGATGAAGACCGCACAGGGGAGAGGTGTCCTGTGCGGTTTTTTGGGGACTTTCTTTCAGGTTTGCGTGTGTCGAAATATACTCGTTGGTGTCGAATGGCATTTATCTTAGTCGACTTGGACAGAAAAATGAAAAAGTGGCTTAATTATTTGAAAAGCGGCTTAATTAATGAAAAGTTGGACAGAAAAACCCGCAAAGTGGCTTAATTATGAGGAGCGCTTGCCGCAGCCCCACTATACGCCCCCCCAGACACCCCAAAAAACCCTTAATTTCCCGCGAATCCACCTCACTTCCCCAGCATTCCACACCTTCGCGCCCCATTTCTTTACTTTATCCCCACCGTTTGCTAGATTTGACTGTAATCTTGGCGATTTATTGCGCCCTGAAAGGCTAAAAATGGAGGAGAAGCCCACATGACCAACTACGACTACACTCTGAACGTAAAAACGGCAGATATACAAATGGGCATCCACCGTTCCTTCACTTATCATCGTTATGAGCCGACTCCATACGAAGCGCTTGATACGCTTTTTGAACAATATGAGCCCCCCACCAAAAGCGATCATGTCATCGATTTCGGGTGCGGCAAGGGACGGCTGAACTTTTATCTTGCGGACAGGTTTGGTGCACAAACAACTGGCATCGAGATGAACGAGGAGCTGATTACCCAAGCGAACGCCAACTTAACAACCTACCGCGGAAGGAATAAGCAAGGAATTGAGTTAATGCAAGCCAAGGCAGAGCGGTATGAGATTCCGCACACCGCGAATCGCTTTTATTTTTTCAATCCGTTTACGATTGATATTTTTCGGAATGTCCTTAGCAATATTTTATATTCGTTGGAGCGGACTTACCGGCCAATGGAGATTATTTTCTATTACCCCGCAGCGGATTTTGTTTATTTTATGGAAGAGCACGCTATGTTTTCATTAAAGCTCGAGGTGCAGCTTGAGGGCTATGAGAAAGATCCGAATGAGCGGTTTTTAGTGTATAAGCTTTCATTTTAAAGGAGGAGCTTCTCCACAACGGCGTCAAGTTCCTCCGCTTCATCCTTCCCCAACACAGCATATTTGCATTCTCCACTTCTTAAATAGCGATAAATAATGTGCGCTTTGTCGATTTCAAAGCGGTTCACTTTGTGTGAGCGAATGGGTGGCGCTGTTTCTAAGGTGTGCCGTACATCTGCGACTACTTTTGATGTATCCTCATAAACCCGACTAAACAACACGTCTGTCCGCCAAATCACAAAAACCTTCCATTTCCCGTCTGCCAGTTTTTCCACCACGAGAAATTGTTGATTTCCCTCTGTGAAGTCTTTTACTTCTTCTTTTTGTAAAAGAGAGAGGAAGGCGTGGAAGTAGTTTCGGTAGGTGGCTGCTTTTTCAAAGGCAAGGTCTTCTGCAAGCTTCTGCATTTTTTGTTCTACTTCCGTCAGCAACTCATTACTTTCTCCTTGCAGCATTGCCACAAACCTCCTCACAATCTCGTTATGCTCATCGACTGCTTTGCCGCCAAGACAGATTCCGCGGCAAAGACCGAGGGAGTAATTGAGGCAGGGGGAGCCGTTGATTGCGGGGTTGGAGCATTGTAGGCGGTACATCTCGCGCAGTCCCAGCAAAGCAAAGTTTACGCCTTTTTTGCTGCTGTATGGGCCAAAGCTCCACCCGTCCTCTCCTTGTAAAGGGTGGGTAGAAAGCCGCATTCGTAGAAGCTTGCCGACTTTTCGTACGGTTAAATAGACAAACGCTTCCGGGGTTTTCATCTGCCGGTTAAAGGTGGGGCGAATTTCTTGAATAAGCTGCCATTCTAACAAAAGCGCCTCAAACTCGGTGTCGGTTTCGATGATGTCTAAGTCACGAATATGTGTGACGAGTTTTCGTACTTTGGAGGTGTGAGTGGCACCTCCCCTAAAGTAGGACTGCACCCGCTGGCGAAGTGACTTAGATTTTCCGACATAGATGACCTCCCCGTGTGTATCCTTCATTAGGTATACGCCTGGTGTTAAAGGCAGTTGTTTTATTTTATCAGCAAGCTTCATCATACACCTCCTAGGAAAAAAGACTCTATGTTAAAATTTTCGAAACCTTACAAAAATTCAAGTATTCATGTAAAATTAAGATATTCCTTTATGGAAAGAGTACCAAAGAATACAAAAAAAGAACAAGAAAAAAAGAGGGGGGCTCAACATTGAGCAGAGAAACATGGAAAAGGATATTTAGTACTATACCTGATGAGGAGCTTGTGGAACTGGTGGGGGTCTGGTCTCTACAGGTAAGGGGGTTCAGACAAATCAATCAGGACAATATTCAAAAAGCGCGAGCAATGGTGGTCACTGAAGCGTTGAAGCCGAGAAATTTGACCATGATTAAGGCTTTTTATCGAATTTCAGACGAAGATATAGAGGATAGGTCTGAGCCTGACGAGGAAATTACGTTGGAATTTCTTTTAGAGAATTATAGAGAAAAAGAAATGGAGCTTCATTATATTTTAGGAAGGCTTTATGCAAGCGAGGATGAAAAATTTCATCGATTGGCAGCGGAGTTTGAGCAGCATCTTTTACAAGAAAATAAGGTGAAGGAACTTGCAAGCCTAATAGAGGAAAAAAACGACGATGATGAGCAGCTTCAGGAGAATTCGGAATGGGAAAAGAAATTCGAAAAGTCGGAAGCGAAAAATAAAGATTTGCGCGCTAGAATAGGGGAGTGGGAAGCAAAGTACTCGCAATTTAAGCATCAGGCTAAGGAAGAGAAGCAGGGCTTGTTGGCAGAAAAGCAAAAGCTTCAGCAGGAACTGGGCACGGAGCGGAATCAGCACAAAGAAACCATTGAAAAAAATGAGAGAACGTATACGGAAAACGAAAAACTTAAAGAAGAATTAGCCAAGCTTCAAGCGGAAATAAACCATTTAAATGCTCTGCTGTTGAAAAAAGCGCAGGAAGTTCCGGACCGAGCGGAAGAAACGAACGTGCAAGCAGGAAAACTGCAGGTCGCATTAGTGGGTGACCCAAAAAATAAAGTGACAGAAAATTCAGATGAATACACCTTTCGTATTCTGGAATGGATGGAAGCACAACAAGCGTTGGAGGCAGAAGAGCTGGGAGAGTGTGACGAGATATGGATGATGACGTATCTTGTGCCACCGCAAACGAGAAGAAAAATTAAAAGAGGGGTCACCAAACAAATACGGGAATTCCATGACTTTCAAGCGATGAAACAGTATATAGAGAGAGGTTGAGTGCGAATGAAAAAGGTGTGGGAATATGATGTAGTCGGGGTTTTAGCGGATAGTGATCATAGTGACGATTGGAGTTACAAGGACTCCATCATGATAAACAAACAAGAAAGTCTTCAATTTTTAGTGCGGATTCTTTCGCAAACAGCGGAAAGCTTTCCGAATGCTAGGACAGTAACTGGCTTTTATTCAGACCTGGAAAAATGGGGATTTGAGGATGACTTTGGGCAACCAGAATTTATTCGAAAAGAAAAGCTTCGTGATTGGTTGGATAATCGCTTGCTTATTTTTAAAGTGGAAAAGCGTGTAAAGTACAATCACGAAGAGGTCTTTAATATGTATGATGTGCGGGTAATGCCAAAGCTGCCAAGTTATGAGCGGGATTTAAAGCTGATGCCTGTGCCTGTTTTTGATAAACATATTCTTGCAGGAACAAGAGATGAATTCTGCTACCGGCTGGTGAACAAAAAGTTCGTTGGAAGAATTTCGGAGCTTTCGCATGAACAAAGTGATACCCCAGCTGTAATTTTTTGGAGAGAGGAAACAGCGGACGATGAGGAGTACGAGGTGTTTGGGCTGTTTGATAAACACCAGTATGCACATGGTGGCTTTAACTTTGAGCTTCGTGACCGTCTGCGAAATCTATCTTTTCAAGAGGAGTGGCTGGATGAATGCTATTTGAGTGATGAAAGCCCGCATGTAGCGTTTGTACCAGTTTCGTTGTATGAGAGAATGCTAGAGCTCCTTGAAGAAGAGGAAGCCCTGTCGGTGATACCCGAAAGGTCTAGTGGTTCTGAAAAAACAAAAGAGGTTCACCAGGAGGAAGGGCAGGTTCAGGAAAAGGTTGCCGTTTCCGTGCTTGATCACTCAGCAGGCAGTTACTTTGCTCGAGAGGAAAACGAAAAGGAACAAGACTTTATGAAGCTCTTGTTCAGCTATACAAAGGATGCTGGCCTTCTTTATAAAAAAGAAAATCTCGTAAACTTTCACACAGCGATGAAATCCTCCTCGCTTGTGATCCTTTCTGGAATGAGTGGAACAGGAAAAACAAAACTAGTGGAGCTGTATAGTCAGTCCCTCGGTTTAAAAGGGGAACAGCTAACGTTTATTCCTGTTAGCCCTTCTTGGACTTCGGATTCAGATTTAATTGGTTATGCGGACACATTAAATATGGTATACCGTCCTGGTGATTCCGGTCTCATCAATGCGCTACGTAAGGCTGAGGACGATAAGGATCGGCTTTATGTCATCTGCTTTGACGAGATGAATCTGGCTCGGGTGGAGCATTATTTTTCCCAATTCTTATCGATTTTGGAGATGGATCCAGGGAAACGAGTGCTCAGGTTATACAATGATGACCTAGAAAGCAGGCTGTATAACTCTGCGCAGTACCCACCAACGATTGTGATCAGGGAAAATGTGCTATTTGTTGGTACAGTCAATATGGACGAATCCACCTATCATTTTTCCGATAAAGTGCTCGATCGGGCCAATGTGCTTTCACTTGAGGTGGTGCCTTTTTCAGAAATGAAAAACCTACCTGAAAAGAAGAAGGGGATGGTAGTGCGAGCAGATGAAGTGGATTTTGACGCCTTTGAATCCTTTCAATATAAAAACAAAAGTTTAAATCTTGATGAACAGGAGCTTGCTATCCTCTGGGATATCCATCAATATATGCAGAATGTGAACAAGCAGGTTGGGGTGGGGCCTCGGATTGTCAAGCAGATTGACCAATATCTTGGCAATCTCCCAACACAGGAGTTTATCTTACGTGAGGATGCCTTTGACTTACAGGTGGTGCAACGTATTCTGACAAAAGTGAGAGGATCAGAGGATCAGCTTCGTCAGCTGCTTGGTCGGTATAATCGCGAGAAGGATACAGTGGAAGGGAGCTTGTTTATCCGCTTGTTTAACGATTATGCGCATGTTTCTCATTTTACCCAAAGCCGCAGCACGATCAAACAAAAAGCGAAAGAGCTGAAGTACAATGGATACACCATGTAATGTACACCCATTTCGAGTGCTCTTTACCCATATTTTTCAAAATGGCACCAAAGAGGAGCTTGAAGTCACAAGCTTTGTCGAACACCTTTCTGAATGGGATGATTCGATGCATTCCCCCATTGAAATTCGGGAAAATGTCAATTTGGAGCTGAGCTTCAGCAGTGAGGATTCTGCTGCTAAATGCTATATGGACGGGTTCGATGAGTTAAAGGGAGGCGGACTTACGATTGATCACGAAAATGAGGATACGTATCTTGCCTGCAATAGCAAGGTCACCCTCTACCGCCATTCTCCTTCAGAAAATTATTATCCATATATCCCTGGTCTCTATAGTCTTCGGGTGGAAACAGGAGAAGGAAAATCCTATTTTTCCCTTGTAAAAGTCATTTCCAACCGGCTTTTTGAAGCACAGCTGGACAAAATGCGAAAAGAGGTAGAGGAGCTTCTTAAGGGAGCGGCGCTGCATGTCATTCAAAAACAGCACAGTCCGAAAAGTCTGGAAGCCTTGCGAATTAACCCCAGTCTTTTTCGACAATACCAGGTGCTGCATCATTATTTTGCCGACATTTACGCCCTCGTTGCTGATTTGCAAAAGAAAGTGCGGTCCGCTGTTGCGAAGGAGTATATCCTGCAGTCGGCGGAAAAGCTGGCACATGTGGATGTAGTGAGCATTCAGCATAAGCTTAAACGACCTGACACCATCCATCAGGTAAAGTCTGTTCATAAACGCATTGATTACGACCTACCGGAAAATCAGGTACTTAAAAATATTTTAGAAAAATGGATGCGTTTGCTTCATGAGTTTGTGGAATCGATGGATGTAACCATTAATGGGTTAACGGTAAGTAAGGAGTACAGCTTTTCTATTTCACTCCCGTTAGACCGTAAAAGAAGGCTAGTAGAAGAATTAAAGGAGTATCGTGGCAAAGCAATGCGCATGAATGGGGCACTCACGATGGTGAAATCAAGCCGCTGGTATCAGGAGGTCTCGTTTAAAAAATCGCTAGCCATCCCCCAAGCAATGTTTGTTGATGCAAGGTATCGTAAGCTATACCAAATTGACCAAGCCTTGGGAGCGGATGAACTACCGGTCCACACCGGACTGAGTCAGCAATGGAAGCGAACAGACCAACTGTATGAAATTTGGGGCTGGCTCCAGGTGGTGGAGGTGATGCGGGAGGCTGTTGTGAGGGGGAGTGCACCTGCATGGATGGATTCTCGGACAAGTTTACCACCTGTGGCAAAGGATAATATGCTGCAATATGTGTATGAAGATATCCGCGCGCATATTACCTATGATGGCACGATACCAAGCAGCATGGATGCCGTCGAGAAGTGGACGGTACCAGTGTTTACAACTGCAACCAACAACAACCCGGATGTTCGGATTGATTTATTTAGGGCAGACGTGTTTATCGGCACCATCATGATTGACATGAAATACCGTAAAAAGCAATCCCTCACCGATTCGATGCGCCAGCTCACAAGCTATGCCGATAATGTCCGCTCCCCGTTTATTTACGGAGGACTGCGTTGGCAAAAGCTTCGTCCTGTTCACCAAGTGCTTGTTCTCTATCCGGAAAAGCACGGGGACATGGCGATCGAAGAACTTGAAGACAGGAGCATTAGCTTTGTTCCACTCACTCCAGCAGAGGACCAAACCGTTTTCAGGCAGACGCTTGTGAGACTTGTGAGAGAGATGCTGGAGGAGGCACGCTGAGAGAGTGTAGGGAAGAGTAAAAGGAAAATTGGCCGTCACGAAGGAGTGAACGGCCAATTTTTTATTTTATTGCAGGTATTTTGATTTTGAGCATAAACTCGTGATCCTTACATACGAAATCAAGGTATCCTTGTTGTTCTTTAACAATATCTTTTATTATTTTTGTTCCAAGCCCCATGTGACCGTCTTCTGTTCGTTTTGTTGTATTTCCATATGAAGTAAATAGAGAATCTAACACGTGAACGGGTACGGAGGTAGTGCTGTTTTTGGAAATGAGCATAAATAACCCGCTTCTTTTAAATAATTGGAGCGAAACCAAAGCGTCATTTCCTGTTTTTTGTTTATATTCTATGCTTGCGTCCACAGCATTTTCTAATATGTTGCCGATTAACTCTACTAGTTTTTGATCCCGTATGGGGATAGTGGATAGAGGGACATCTAAATTATAAATAATAGAAATATTGGCTGCTTTTGCTCTTTTATACTGGTGGTGCAATACCCCAGCAATCACCCCGCGTTCCCCTTTGATGCTGAAGTTTGTCTCTTCATAATTTTCCACGATTTCATCCAAATAACTCTTTGCTTCCATTCCCTTATTCTTCTCTAACATGAAATGAAGGGCAGAAACGTGTTTTAAAAAGTCATGACGCTCCGCACGGACGACACGAAAGGTTTCATTAATATGAGAGCGTTGTTCTTCATTATGATGTAATTCTTTTTTCATCCTCTCCACTAGCCAACCCATATGGAGGTGAAGATAGTTTAAAAGGAGAAAAGATAAAAATAACACAGTAGCTATAAAAAGATGATTGCTAAATAAGGTTGCAATCGTTAGCAAAACTTGAACAATAGCAAAAGCAGTGTTTATCTGCCAACTAAGACTATCCATCTTTACTATTGTTATTTTGAATAGTAGGTATGCCACTGCCGCCGTTAAGATAACACTTAAGTAAATGTTGAGCCACTCTCCGGCTATAGCGTGGATATGTAAAAAGCCAAGCGCGCCGGCAGCTGTCCAAAAAATAGAGGAAGTTTTCACGATAATCCACCTTTAGAAGTAGTTTTCCTGCAGAAATTCCACTTTATCTTTCGTAATTATGGCCTTTCCTTCGATTCCTTCAAATGTAACCATGTAGGAATTTTTTGCATAGAGCGAAAAGCTTTTAACGTAATGGATGTTGATAATGAAGGAGCGATGGGAACGCAGGAAATCACGTTCACGCAGCTCACCTTCCAATTCATTTAATGTTAAGTAGGTTTTGATAGATTCGCTTTTTGTATAAATGGTAGTAGAACGACCGGACCTTTCTATAAAAACAATATCCTTCTTCTGGATAATGTGGATATCATTCTTTTGTTTTAAATAAAGCCTGCCTGTGATTTCTGCGGACTGTGTTTTTTCCAGTAGTCGCTCGATGCTTTTGATTAAGCGTTCTTTTGAGTAGGGCTTCATGATGTAATCATGAACGTTTAATTCAAAGGCATGAACAGCATATCCACTACTACCTGTCACAAAGATGACAGCGATGTTCAAGGCGTGAGAGTGGATAATATCTGCCAGTTCATAGCCTGATAGATTCGGCATTTCAATATCAGCAATTAGTAAGTCAATCGTTTCTTTCTTTATTTGTTCATATGCCTCTTCTGCCGATTGCGTTGCAAACACCACGTCTATTTGTGGGATGGCTGAAGCAATGCCACGTAGTTTTTCTAGATCAATGAATCGGTCATCAACAAGACCAACCTTCATATAAAACACCCGCCTAGCTTGTTACAAATGGTCTCCTAGTTCAAGGGGAATTATCTTTATTTTACCATTAATAAGAACGATTTGGTCATTTTCACGACATCAAAAGGATTATTCACGACATAACTAAAGATTCATCATCAATTAATTTGTATGATGAAAGCAAGACATTAATTAAATGAGGTGACAAAATGATTGAGATTAATCAAGTGACCAAGAAATTTCAAGACAAAAATGTTCATGTGACAGCATTGAAGCATGTGAGTTTTACGGTAAATAAAGGGCAGGTAGTCGGACTGCTCGGAGAAAATGGGGCAGGGAAAACGACCTTATTGCGATCTATTGCAACCCTACTGACACCAACGGAAGGGACCATCACGGTAGCGGGCTTTGATACAGCTCAAAAACCTGATAGCATCAAACAAAAAATCGGCGTTCTTTTTGGTGGGGAAACTGGCCTGTATGAACGATTAACCGCCCGTGAAAACCTAGAATATTTTGCAACATTGTATGGATTAAGCAAGCACGAAACAAAGGTGCGAATTGACGAGCTTGCCAAAATGTTTGGAATGAGAGATTACTTGAATCGTAAGGTGAATGGCTTTTCAAAAGGCATGCGCCAAAAGGTTGCCATTGCCCGGACTTTGATTCACAATCCCGACATCATTTTGTTCGATGAGCCAACAACAGGTCTTGATATTACGTCATCCAACGTTTTCCGTCAGCTTGTTCATCAACTAAAGCGGGACGGCAAAACGATTATTTTCTCCAGTCACATCATGGAGGAAGTCAGCATGCTTTGTGACTCTGTTGCGATGATGCACAAGGGTGAACTTGTTCATCACGGCTCACTTGAAGCTCTATATAAAGAAGAAGGCAGCAGAGATTTGAACTATATTTTCATGAGTAAATTAGTAAGGGGGAACACAACCTATGCTTCGTAAAATCTATTTAAAAGAATTAAAAGATTCCTTCCGTGATCGTAGGACCTTATTTTTAACTGTATTTCTACCAATTGTCATGATGACAGGTTTGGTCCTGTTTTATGAAAGCATGCTATCAGATGGGGAGGGGGAAACCTTCTCGCTTGCCGTCACAGAAAGCTTTGGAGCTGAAGAAGAAGTACTTTTTGCCGGAATGGATAATATCGAGTTCGTAAAAGGGGAAAGCCCAGAAGAGATTGTTGAGGATGGCAACGCGCAGGCCGCTTTAATTCTTGATGATAGTTTCTTTGAAAAAGTAAAAAATGGCGAACAGGCGAATGTCTCCCTTATCGGAAACTCCTATAGTCAAAACTCTTCTATTCTTATGCAACAAGTGACCACTGCGCTTGGAAACTATGAAAAGAAGGTCATTTCTGAGCGACTGGAAGCTCAAGGTACCTCTCAGGATATCATTCAGCCTTTTATGATTGAGCAAAAAGAGCTCACAGAAGAATCCGCTGGAATCAACATGCTAGCAATGCTCATCCCTTTAATTTTGGCTCTTTCCATTGGAATTGGCGCTGGCCCAGCGGCATCCGATTTATTTGCAGGTGAAAAGGAAAAGAAGACAATGGAGGCCCTTTTGATGACTCCAGTCAGCCGTATAACGCTATTATTTGCAAAATGGTTGACGATTTCCACAATCGGAGCACTCTCTGGATTGGTGACATTAATCGTGGTGGCGTTGGAAATCAACTTTTTAACCGAAAACATGAAGGCTGGGGTTACCTTTGGAGATAGTGCGGCACTTGTCATCGGTGCTGCCATCGTAGTTTCGGTCGTCTACGCCATGTTTATAGCAGCCCTTCAGATGATCACAAGCATTATTGGTAAAACAGTCAAGGAATCACAAAGCTATAGCACGCCTATTATGCTAATTGCCGTTTTTCCAACGATGATTATCTCTGGTATTGGCATAAACGAGCTTGCTTTGCACCATTTTGTCATTCCGGTGATGAATATTTTTACTATTTTAAAAGAATTAAGCTTTGGAATTGTGAACTTCGAACACTTGGGCATCATGATTGGAAGCAATCTTTTGTTCATTGTTGTCTCACTTATCGCTGGAAGAATCCTGTTTATGAAGGATAAATGGGTAATGAATTAATCTCGAGGAAGAGTGGTGATATTCATCACTCTTTTTTACATGTACACATCTATATGTGAGACTAGTTGTTTTTGAAGTATAACGGTTTCTTATGCGAAAGCATACCTGAAAAATTAATCAACAAAAGCCCTTCAAACAAAAAAGAGGGGCTTTTACCATGTTGTAAAAGAAGGAAAAAAGATGGAAATGGTTGAACTCTTTAATAAAAGGGGGATAATGATGTTTTTTAAGAAGATGACTTCCAAACAAAAAAATCATTCTGATAGGGCAATGCAAGTAGGATACATCACATTGCTATTTCTTTTATTGGTGAATCTAGTAGGAGAATATCTTTTTGAAAAAGAAATTCTAACCACCATCCAAATATTCATTTTAGGTGTTTTCATTGTCTTTATCTATGAAATATTACTAAACTATACCTATAAAATAACTTCTAAGAAAAATTAATTTTGGTTCCTTTTTGTAAGGCTCTTTTCTAAAAGATTGTTGCTATTAACTTGGAAAAAGTCGGCTTTAAGGCTTTTTCCTATCTTTTTCCGAAGAAAAATTGCCACATGTTTAAATCTTCTTCCACGAAAAGAGCACGACCGCAACGTTGATTACGTTTGTCTTATCTATACGCAGTAGCAACAAAGTTTACGAAAACAGCCTTTTGTAAAAGAAAATTGGAAAGAAGAGGTGGTAAGTATGGCAGTAAACACATTAATGACTTGGACTTTCTTACAAGAAACAGAGGTAACAAAGGAAATTAAGGACATCTTAATTGAAGATGAAATTCCAGAGGTTGCCTACAAAACCATTAGGGATGTAGCAGTGGTGACGAACAAGCGAATCATCATAGCTGACAAGCAAGGCTTAACGGGCAAAAAAGTAGAAGTTTATACGATCCCGTTCAAATCTATTGTCATGTACTCCTCTGAAAATGGAGGGATGCTTGATGCCAATGCCGAGCTAGAGCTTTGGACAAGAGCAGGGACCTTTAAGCTTAACATTAACAAAAAAGTCGACATTCGAAAGCTGGATCGTTTAATAGCAAAACATATTCTCTAAGAAACATGCACCTCCCCATCCTTCTTCTGCATACGCTATTAGGCAGAAGTCTAGATAGGGGAGGTTTTTTGATGTATGCACATCCTAACGCCGGGCCATTCCGGCAAACACAAGCAGATCAACGTCTGATCTTTTTTTATCCTCGCCCACGACCATACTACCCGTACTATTACCCATATTATCCTGCTCCATATTATTATCCATATTACTACCCGAGGCCCCGTCCGTATCCATATTACCGGACGGTAGAGCAGCTGCCGATTTCCTCAACAGAAGATTCGGATTTGCGTGCTAGCTGGCGAGAGTGGGAGGATCTTGGAGCACCGTTGTTAGGAATGAAAGGGGCTCCGGCTGTCTCTTCTTGGTCGGAAAATCGGCTGGATACCTTTGTTCGTGGGGAAGATAACCGGATGTGGCAAAAGTTTTGGAACGGCAGACGATGGAGTCGTTGGAATGACTTAGGAGCGCCTCGTGGTGGGCTTCGTAGTTCCCCAGCTGCCGTGTCCTGGGGGTCAAATCGAATTGACACCTTTGCGCGCGGTGCCAATGATGGCATGTGGCATAAATGGTGGGATGGTTCTCGCTGGAGTCAGTGGGAGGACCTTGGCTCGCCACGAGGTGGGTTCAAAGGTGCACCAACGGTTTCCTCCTGGTCAGAGAACCGCTTGGACTGCTTTGTTCAAGGCCTAGATAACAATATGTGGCACAAATGGTGGGACGGCTCGCGCTGGAGTCAATGGGAAAATCTTGGCTCGCCACGAGGTGGCTTAACGAGTGAACCAGGTGCCGTATCTTGGGGACCTAACCGAATTGATTGCTTTGTGCGTGGCCTAAACGAGCGCATGTGGCACAAATGGTGGGACGGCTCACGTTGGAGTCAGTGGGAAAACCTTAGTACTCCAAGAGGAGGATTTTCCGGTGCTCCGTCCGCCGCCTCTTGGTCAGACAACCGAATTGATGTTTTTGTCAAAGGCGACGATGACCGGATGTGGCAAAAATCTTGGAACGGCCTGCGTTGGGGCAATTGGAGCAACCTCGGAGCACCACGCGGAGGTGTTCAATCATCTCCAGCGGCTGTCGCATGGGGACCATACCGTCTCGACACGTTTGTCCGTGGCAACAACAAAAAAATGTGGCATAAGTGGTATGCCTAATAGAGGGTTGGTGGAGCTTGCTTGGCGCGTTAGCGTCTGGCAGGCTTTTTTTGTGGGGATGGTGTGTGTGGTCGGGTGGGGTGGTGGTGGTGGAATTGGTCAAAAACGGGTTTTGATGCAATAACTTGGAAAAGTGATGCAATAATCTGAGGAAGTGATGCAATAATCTCGAAAAGTGATGCAATAACCTCACAAAGCGACGCAATTACCTAGTAAAATCCTCACAAAACCGCTGTTAGCATGTTTTTTTCCTCATCGAAAGCATAAAGTAACCTCTATTTTTCTTGTAAACTCAAAAAGCGACACTAGATTACCAACTTCCCACAAAAAACCACCAAAGATATCAGAAAATTATTGAAATTACCACTCGTCTCAGTTTAAACTGGTATTACCACACGTGAATCTGGTAATACCACAGGCGATGAAAGTTCCACTATCACACCACCACCAAAAAGGAGGCTCCATTCACCACTATGCGTGCAACAGATAAGATTGAAAAACAACTCATTAAAAACATTTTAAAAGCAGACTACAAACCTGGCTCACAAATTCCATCGGAAAGAGAGCTTGCAACAACGTTCGTAGTAGGCAGACCAGTCATTCGTGAAGTTTTGCAGCGTCTCGAACGCGATGGCTGGCTTACGATCCGCCAGAATCAGCGGGCGACTGTGAACGACTATTGGAAAGAAGGCAACCTGATGACCATCGTTCATATTCTAAGTCAAGAGGACACCGTCCCTGATAGTTTTATCATTCATCTTTTAGAATTGCGTAAAAGTCTTTCCCCATCCTATGTAAAAGGAGCAGTGCAGCATCAACCACTCCAAGTGATTGGTCTGTTAAAAGAAAGCGAACAAGTACCTGATGAGCCATCCGCGTTTGCCAAATATGATTGGAACCTTCAGAAAGGATTGGCATCAGCCGCTCCAAACCCTATTTATCTTCTAATTTTAAATAGTTTCCAAGAACTTTACTTAAAGATGGCTACCTATTACTTTGAGCAAAAAACATATCGAGATGCATCGAGAGCTTACTATGCGGAATTGATAGAAGTTGCCTTAAAGAAGGACGGGAATCGTGCGGAAGAGCTAGTAGAAGAAATGATGGAAAAGAGTATTGAAATGTGGAAAAAACAATACATGAAAGGGGAGCAAAGGCATGAAGGGACACTATAAAGAGTTTTTCTTTTTCCCAGATATAACGGTGCTGGTATTGCTAATTGGAGCGGGTGTTACTGCGCAAATCTTGCATGGAGTAAGTTGGATTATTACAGGGGTATTTTTGTTTGGTATGCTTACTTTTATGTTTAGTGAGTACCTCACTCACCGATTTTTATTTCATATAAAAGCTCCAAAAAATCCTTTTCTATTAAAATTGATTAAAAGACTGCATTATGATCACCATACTAATCCAAATGATCTTCACCTCTTGTTTCTGCCGCTATGGTACAGTTTACCAAATTTATCCATTATAACACTACTTTTCTATTTAATCGTGGGCAACCTGTGGCTCACATTGGCTTTTGCAACAGGACTTCTTACCATGTTCCTTCTCTATGAATGGAAGCACTACGTTGCTCATCGTCCCATCAAACCAAAAACAAGATTCGGTCGCTGGGTCAAAAAGACGCATATTCTGCACCATTTCAAAAACGAAAATTACTGGTACGGCGTCTCCACCCCTTTCGTCGACGTCCTCTTTGGCACCCTTAAAGACGAAAAGCAAGTATCAACAAGTAAAACCGCCAAGGACTTAGAAAGTAGAGGGTAACATGGAGAAGGTTCTGCTGTCTTGACTCAAGAAAGGACCCGTAGAACCTCCCCTGGCCCTGCTTATGTAGAAGCATTCAAGAGCATCTGCCACCAACACCTTGTTATTGTATAGTATGTGAGACCACAGTTCCCTAATCGCCGTAAATCAACAAATATCTCCAAATTTCAGCGTACCTGCCTTTTTTGAAAACTGTCTAATTGTGGTTTAATAAAATACATTGGGGGTATTGATAAAAGATATTATAGAAAGAAGTTGATGCATTTTGGGAAATTCAGTTTTTAAGATATCTGTAGGGATTGCCCTTGTGTTTGTCGTAATTGGTGTTTTAATTCCTGAACAATTAGGCAGCGCAATGACAGTAGCCCAAGGATTTGTACTAGAAAAGTTTGGCTGGTTTTATCAGCTAGTCGCCACGTTCTTCCTCTTATTTGCCGCTTTTATGATCTTCAGTAAGTTTGGAAAAATCAAGCTTGGAAAAGAAAATGACAAGCCAGAATACTCTCGTCCAACATGGTTTGCGATGCTATTTTCTGCTGGGATGGGAATTGGATTGTTATTTTATGGTGTTTCTGAACCAGTTTCACATTTTGCAACGCCACCGCTTGGAGAAGGTAGTACCGAGCAATCTGCCATTACCGGAATGCGGTATACATGGTTGCATTGGGGCCTTCATGCATGGGCGATTTATGCAATTGTCGCGCTTGCACTTGCTTATCAAAAATTTAAGAACAATGCGCCAGGACTTATGAGCGCCACGCTTCGACCTGTGCTTGGTGAAAAAGTGAAAGGACCAATCGGTAAAACGGTTGATATCGTTGCAGTCTTCGCTACGTTGTTTGGTGTGGCCGCGTCTTTAGGGCTTGGTGCACAGCAAATTAATGCAGGACTCGAATATCTTGTTGGGATGCCCAACAATTTCACGGTGCAATTTATTATTATGGCAATCATCACCGTTCTTTTCATTGTTTCAGCAACTACAGGAATCTCTAAAGGAATAAAATATTTAAGTAATATTAATATGTCACTTGCCGTTATTCTCTTTTTTACGATGTTAATTCTTGGCCCCACTTTGTTTCTATTAAATATGTTTACTACTACGCTCGGAAGCTATATTCAAAATGTCGGGTTAATGGGTCTGAGGCTTTCTCCTTTTGATGAAACCGAAGCTGCCTGGACACAGGGCTGGACCGTTTTTTACTGGGCTTGGTGGATTTCTTGGACACCGTTTGTCGGAATGTTCATTGCTCGTGTCTCTAAAGGGCGTACCATTCGAGAGTTTACCATCGCAGTATTACTTGTTCCGACTTTCGTTTGTGCAATTTGGTTCACCGTGTTCGGTGGAACAGGAATCTACCTAGAAATCATCCAGGGCTTAGATGTGTCCGGACAAAGTTTAGAAACAGCGATTTTTTATGTGTTCCAACAGCTACCATTTGGTATCATTTTATCGGTGCTAACGGTATGTTTAATCACAACGTTTTTTG
The DNA here is from genome assembly GCF_009363695.1 of Bacillus sp. THAF10. Classification (NCBI taxonomy): domain Bacteria; kingdom Bacillati; phylum Bacillota; class Bacilli; order Caryophanales; family Bacillaceae; genus Bacillus; species Bacillus sp. THAF10. The sequence goes on from NZ_CP045403.1 coordinate 701,688, forward strand.
TCACATCTGCAGATTCTGCAACCTTTGTACTTGGCATGCAAACGACGGGTGGAAAATTAAACCCTCCTAATAAAGTAAAAGTTATTTGGGGAATTATCCTTGTTGCTTCTACGCTAGTACTAATGGCCTCCGGTGGATTGGCTGGCCTGCAAACTGCTATCATAGTGAGCGCGCTCCCACTCACCTTTATTGTTCTTGTTATGTGCTATGGACTGGTAAAAGAATTAAACAAGGATCTTAAAGGACTGAAAAAAAGAGGCGATGGGATAAAAAAAGCAAGTTAATGTAAATATTGGACTGTTCGAATGAAAGGTGCAAACCGTCGTTCGAACGGTCTTTTTTTCTATAAAAATAGCATAATGTCAACGTTTTTCCCCTATCTAATATAACATTTTCAATATCACAAGAACCCGAAATTACTTTGAATTTAATTTTAAATATTCTGACAAAACCACTATTTTCAAATACTGTTGTAAATTTGTCCAAAATATGAAAACGTTTTTATAGCGAAAAGAAAGTTTTTTCTGTATAATTTAGGTGTGAGAGTAATAGGGGAGGGTATATAGTATATAATTTGGAAATGCAGCGAAGATTTGTCAGCTTCGTATAAGCGCGACAACATCACAAATTTCTACCCAATCCTTTATATAATAATCAACAGGCATTTCTTAACGTCACAGCCTAAGATGGAGGCATGCAGTAATGAGTAAGGTTGAATTAGAACAAATTTGGGAGCGTTTTTATGGCCCAAATATGGGTTATGTGTATGACATGTATGAAAAATTTCAAGTTGACCCTGAAGCAGTGGACGGGTCTATTCGTGCGCTTTTTGAGGAGTTAGGAGCGCCTCCTGGAATGGATTCCATTTCCAGTACGGATGTCGGAGCTGCTGCTGGTAGTTCTCAGCAAACTGCACCACAAGCAGCAATTAAGAAGGTCATTGCTGCAAATAAGCTTTTGCGCAATATTCGTACGCTAGGTCACTTGGCTGCAAACATTAACCCAATGGAAAAAGAAATCCAATCAGACATTGGTTTCCTTGATATTGAAACGTACGGTTTAAACAAGGAAGACTTAGTGCAAATTCCAGTTGATCTTGTTTGGGAGGATGCTCCTGAAGCAATTTCTAACGCATGGGAGGCATACGAGCACCTCAAACGTATTTATACAGCGACCATCGCCTATGAATTTGGTCATATACATGATGAAGAGGAACAAAACTGGCTCAACTCTTATATTGAAAAGACAAGAATTGAGCGTCCGCTCACTAAGGAAAACCGTGTAGATCTATTAGAGAGATTAATAGCGGTTGATGGCTTTGAAAAATTCCTGCACAAAACATTCGTTGGTCAAAAACGATTTTCTATTGAAGGCTTAGACATGCTCGTTCCGATGTTTGATAAGCTCATTCAATCTGGCTGTGAGGACGGAACAAAGAACATCAGCATCGGTATGGCTCACCGTGGCCGCCTTAACGTGCTCGCTCATGTTCTTGGCAAGCCATATGAGTTAATTTTCTCTGAATTCCATCATTCACCAAACAAAGAACTCGTTCCATCTGAAGGCTCTCGCGGCATCAACTTCGGTTGGTCTGGAGACGTGAAATACCATATGGGTGCAGATCGTCAAGTAACAGGGGAAAAGGAGCAAATGGTTCGCATTAACCTTGCCCACAACCCAAGTCACTTAGAGTTTGTAAACCCTGTTGTTCAAGGAGTTGCCCGAGCATCTCAAGAGGATCGTTCTGAAAAAGGCTATCCAAAGCAAAATAAACAATCCTCCTTTAGTGTGCTAGTGCATGGGGATGCAGCATTCCCTGGTGAAGGGGTGGTAGCAGAAACGCTTAACCTAACCAAGCTAAAAGGATATGCAACAGGTGGAACAATCCATATTATTGCGAACAACATGCTTGGCTTTACAACAAACTACACGGATTCCCGTTCCACAAAATATGCAAGTGATCTGGCAAAGGGGTATGAAATCCCTGTCATTCACGTAAACGCAGATGATCCGGAAGCTTGTTTATCCGTCATGGTATTTGCATATGAATACCGCAAAAAATTCAAAAAAGATATCGTGATTGATCTCATTGGTTACCGTCGTTACGGACACAACGAAATGGATGACGCCAATGTCACGCAACCACTTTTATATGAAAAAATTAATAATCATCCAACCATCGCTGAAAAATATGGACAAGAACTGGTGTCACGCAGCATTTTAACGGATGAACAAGTAACAGCAAAGAAAACGGAGTTCATGCAAAAGCTACAAGAAATTTTTGATGAGCTTCGTAAAGAAGACGAGAACAATGTGAAGATTAAGCAGGTACCAAAGCCAATCAGTGACCAGGTTCCTGACTTAGACACAGCCGTTCCTGCAGATCTTTTAAAATCCATCAACAGCAATCTTGTAAAATACCCAGAAGGCTTTACCGTCTATCCAAAGCTTGGCCGTATTTTGAAAAAACGTGAAAGCTTGCTTGCAAATGACAACAAAGTAGATTGGTCGCTTGGCGAAACGCTAGCTTTCGCATCGATTCTTGCTGATGGAACGCCAATCCGTCTAACAGGACAGGATAGTGAACGTGGAACCTTCTCGCACCGTCATCTTGTACTGCATGACAACAAAACAGGAAACCGCTTCATTCCGCTTCATGAACTTCCAGAAGCAAAGGCGTCCTTGTCGCTTTACAACAGTGCCTTATCGGAAACAGCCGTTCTTGGTTTTGATTATGGATACAGCGTTCAATCTCCTGAGTCCCTAGTGATTTGGGAAGCGCAATTTGGTGATTTCGTTAACGTAGCTCAAGTTATTATTGATCAATTTATTGCATCTGGCCGTGCAAAATGGGGCCAAAAATCAAGCCTTGTCATGCTTCTGCCTCATGGCTATGAAGGACAAGGACCGGAGCACTCAAGTGGAAGAGTAGAGCGCTTCTTGAATTCGGCTGCGGAAAACAACTGGATCGTGGCAAACGTAACAAGTGCTGCGCAGTATTTCCATCTTTTAAGAAGACAAGCAAAGCTCACGACAAAAGAGGATGCAAGACCACTAATTGTCATGACACCAAAGAGCTTACTGCGTAATTCCATGACAGTTTCTGATCTATCAGAGTTAACAGATGGGCAATTCAAGCTGTTAGTAGAAGAACCGCGTACAGGTCAACATAAAGAAAAGGTGAAACGCCTAATTTTATGTACAGGAAAAGTGGCTGTAGATCTTGCAACAAAGGTGGAGGAAATGGGTGCTGAGTCTGTTGAAAACATCCACATCGCGCGTGTAGAGCAGCTTTATCCTTTCCCACAACAAGAAGTAGAAGCACTTGCAGCACAGTTCCCGAACTTAAAGGAAATGGTGTGGGTGCAAGAAGAGCCAAAGAACATGGGTTCATGGCCAGTTGTAAAAGCAAATCTGCATGAAATTGCTCAAGCTAACGTCTCTGTGGACTATATTGGACGTCCGAAACGTTCGAGCCCGGCAACAGGTGAACCTCATATTCATAAACAAGAACAAGCTTGGATTGTTGAAGATTCTTTGAACGTTAACAAAGGTCATGGAGGGGAAAACGAATGATTGAAATCAAAGTACCAGAACTAGCAGAATCCATCACAGAAGGCACAATTGCCGAATGGTTAGTAAAAACAGGCGACACAGTTGAAAAGGGAGAAACAATCGCAGAACTTGAAACAGATAAAGTAAACATTGAAATCAAAAGCGATCATAGTGGTGTGTTACAAGAGCTTCTAGCTGAGCCTGGTGATAACGTTGTCGTTGGTCAGGTTATCGCGAAGCTTGGTGAAGAAGGTGCTGCACCTGCGTCTGCACCAAAAACTGAAGAAGCATCTAAAGCAGAAGAGGCTACTCCAAAAGCGGAGGAAGCTCCTAAAGCAGAGCCAGCAAAAGAAGCACCTGCAGCTGAAAAATCAAAATCAAGAACAGTCGCTTCTCCAGCAGCACGTAAAAAAGCAAGAGAGCTAGGGATCGACTTAGACGAAATTTCCTTCCGTGACCCAATGGGCCGCGTTCGTGTGGAGGATGTAGAAGCGCACAAGCAAGCACAAAGCGCACCTGCTAAAAAAGAAGAGACGACTAAACCAGCGGCACCAGCTGCGAAACCTGCAGTACAAGAGGACGATCGTATTGAACGCGTGAAAATGTCCAGAAGACGTCAAACCATTGCGAAACGCTTAGTGGAAGCACAGCACACAGCAGCGATGCTCACAACCTTCAACGAAGTGGACATGACTGCGGTAATGGACGTTCGTAACCGCCGCAAGGATGCTTTCTTCAAAAAGAACGGCGTGAAGCTTGGTTTCATGTCCTTCTTCACAAAAGCAGTAATCGGCGCGCTTAAATCCTTCCCATTACTAAATGCGGAAATCCAAGGTGACGAAATCTTATTGAAAAAGTTTTATGACATCGGTGTAGCTGTATCAACAGAAGAAGGCCTTGTCGTTCCTGTTGTTCGCGACGCTGACAAGCTAAGCTTTGCAGGCATCGAAAAAGAAATCGGTGACCTTGGGAAAAAGGCTCGTGATAACAAACTAGGCTTAAAAGACCTACAAGGTGGCTCCTTCACCATCACAAACGGCGGAATCTTCGGCTCCCTGTATTCCACTCCTATCCTGAACACGCCTCAGGTTGGTATCCTTGGAATGCACACTATCCAACGCCGCCCGGTTGTAGTAGATGACAACGATACAGTAGAAGTAAGACCGATGATGTACATCGCTCTTTCCTACGATCACCGTATCGTCGACGGTAAAGACGCAGTTCAATTCCTTGTAAAAGTGAAGCAATTATTGGAAGATCCAGAAGACCTTTTATTAGAAGGTTGATTTTTGAGAAAGAGGACTTACCTTTGTGGTAGGTCCTCCTTTTTTATTAAGGTGGGGTTTGATTCTCTACCGTGAGGGGAGAAGGTTCGGTTGGTCGGAAAAGCAGGGGAATAGCACCCAACAAAGATGGTGGTTAATGGAATGACCAAGACCAAGCTGCTCCATGCCCAGAAAACTTAGAGATTAGCCAAAAAACGACCTTTTCTAATTCGAAAACCAACAAATGGAAACAAGTTTTCTGGAGATTATTGTCGGAAAACTAGCAATTCTATGAAAATATACAGTATAATCTACTTTATACAGATAATTGTTCAACAGACATTTGAGGGGGAACAGAAGCAATGAAGAAATACCTGACACTTTTATGCATGGCATTATTAGTAGTGGTAATGACTGCATGTACATCAGATGAAAAAGAAAACACAGAAGACAACAAACCAAATGACCATGAATTTGCAGAAGAAATTCCAGAAAGCGAAGCGGAAGAAAGCCAAGTACCTGTCGGAGAAACGGCACATACAGAGGGTGGTAGCTTTACTTATCATGCAAGGAACAACCGCTTAAAGCCAATTGAGACAGCAACTTACACCGTGGATTTTGACAAGGTTTCTGCCATCAGTGGAGAGCTTGCCGGTGGATTTAAAGAGTATCTTGGTGAAGATGAAATTGAATATATCCAACTAGATATTGAAGTGACAAATAAATCAGATGCAAACATTAATTTTGACGCTTATTCAGCTAAAATTGTGACAAGCACTGGAGAGACGATTGAAACTCCAAATCCGATGCTAAGTAGTCAAATAGAGGGGAAATTTGCCCCAGAAGAAATGAAGCAAGGATCGATTTTCTTTCTTTTAGAAAAATCAAAGGCAGAGGAAGTAGAATGGGTACAAATCATCATGAAGGCACCTTTGGATGAAAATAACAAAGAAATTGGAGAAGAATTAAATATTAAAGTGAAGCTATGAAAAGGAAAATGGCTGTCCAGAAAATTTCTGGACAGCTTTTTTGTGGTTCAATCGCGACAACCAAGGCAGCAATCACCAAGTGGTTGTCGCGCAACCGTTCCAATCCCGACAACCAGACTAGAAACCACCAACCGTTGTCTCAATTAGAATACAAAAATGCTCACTATAACCGTATTATGTCAGCGAAAGAAAAAACAGCTTCTTAGGATAATACGAAGGTTCGATTTTATCAGTGCAATCCACCCATACGACGTTCTTCGCTTTCCTTTCAGCATTCTCATTTACTTCCTGTTCCATTTCAAGCATCAGCTTTCGTGCAGCTTCGACAGGAATGTTAAAATGCTCTGCTGCTAGGTGATATGGGTGCTGGTGCAAAAGTAATTCATAATACTGTTCTGGAGATTGGGCTTGCTGCTCGTAGGAATGCTCAATATCTCGAACAAAGTTATAGAATAATTTTTTTTCTGGCGGTAAGGTTGCCAGGCTGCAATTCACTAAGTAGTTATATAGGCTTGCTTGCATACTACCACTCCATTCACAAACTACGATTCATTACCAGCTTGCTTTTTTCACGCCTGGAATTTGCCCTTTGTGTGCATACTCGCGAAAGGCGATACGGGACATGTTGAATTTGCGGATGTAGCCTCTTGGTCTTCCGGTTACTTCACAACGATTTTTTAAACGTGTTGGGGAAGAGTCGCGTGGCAGCTTGCGCAATCCTTCCATGTCTCCCTTAGCCTTTAACTCTCTACGAATTTCTGCGTATTGTTCCACTAACTGTTGGCGCTTTTTTTCTTTTGCCACTTTTGATTTCTTTGCCATAGATGCACACTCCTTCTAAAATACAAATAGTAATCATTACGATTTATAACTACCATTCAATCATAGAATTATATAAATTGCAATTCTTAATCTAACAAATAAATTATTTTTTACTACCTTCACTCATGAATGGTATAATATACACTAGACGATTTTTTACGTGAATAGCCTTTACATATATGACGGAGTGATGATATCAAATGCAAATGCGGACGCGTTTAATTAAAAGCATCCCAAACATGTTTACGCTTGGGAATTTATTTTGTGGATTTTTATCTATAGGATTCGCTGCAAGTGGAGAGTATAGCAATGCAGCGATTTTGATTTTAATAGGAATGATGCTTGACAGTATGGATGGTCGGCTTGCGCGGATGCTCAATGCTGATGGGGAGCTTGGAAAAGAGCTGGACTCTCTTGCGGATGTGGTGACGTTTGGAGTGGCGCCATCTTTCCTTATTTACTATACTTATTTTTTCCAATTTGGTTTTCTTGGCCTATCCATTGCGGCCTTGTTTCCTTTGTTTGGAGCATACAGGCTTGCAAGATTTAATATTAATGCAACAAAGTCCACTGGTAAGTATTTTACCGGTGTACCAATTACAGCAGCAGGTGGAATTTTGGCGTTGTTAACGCTATTTGGAAACTTTATTCCACAGATTGTGACAACGGTCATTTTTACCGCGTTCTGTTTCTTGATGATTAGTAAAATTAAGATTCCAAGCTTTAAGGATGTTCCTCTTCCGAAGTACGGAACCATTGTAACACTGTTTATTGGGGCGTCCTTGTTTATGATTTATAAAGGAACCTATGCGCAGTATCCATATTTAATCTATCTTGCCCTTCCTCTCTATATCGCGTACCTTGCCTACCGTTTTGTGAAGGTTCGTGGGAAAAATAAACGAGAGACTGATTAGCATTGTGCTGTTACGCACAATGCTTTTTTTGTGCTTTTGAAAAACTATCTAAATTTTCTAATAAATTTTATGTATACTAGAAGAAGGACAATGTAATGGGAGGGAATTCATATGAAACGTAACTTTTTCACAGAGGACCGCCATCTTCAAGAACTGTTAAAAAAGTATCTTGATCCCGCGTTTTATCAATGGGCAGAACAGGAATTAACGCTATTTGGAGAAAGCTGTGCAAATGAGATTGACGAACGGGCACTACATACCGATCGAGAAGGTCAACCACGTCTTATCAAATATAACAAAATGGGTGAGGATATTTCTGAGGTTTGGGTAAACGAAGGGTATAAGAAAACGGTGGAGGAAACATATAACAGGGGGATTGTTGGGTATGTGCACAAGGATATTCCGGAGCTTGGAAGCAAAGGAAGCTATCTTTATTCCTATGCGCAAGGCTATCTGCTTTCCCAAACAGAGCCAGGCTTTTATTGTCCAGTTACCCTTACGATGGCAACCGCGTACTTACTCGACCATTATGCTAATGAAGAGGTAAAAGAAAAGTTCTTGCCGCACGTGATTTCCACGGGAGAAGTAGAGCTTTTTGAAGGAGCGACTTTTTTAACAGAAAGACAGGGCGGTTCGGATGTTGGGGCAAATGAGACAACGGCTGTGCCTGATTTAGAAGGAAGCACGTATTTACTTACTGGGGAAAAATATTTTGCTTCCAATGCCGGTCAATGTGGAGTGGCGATGGTCCTTGCGAGAATGGAAGGGGCACCAAAAGGAACAAAAGGATTGAGCCTTTTTGCTGTGCCGTGGCGGAATGAGGACGGTAGTTTAAATGGGATTGAAATCAGACGACTGAAGGATAAACTTGGGGTAAGGGCTGTGCCATCTGCAGAGGTATTATTTCAAAATGCGAAAGCCTATCTTGTTGGAGAGCCCTCTAAGGGAATCTATTATATGATGGAGGCGCTGAATCTTTCCCGTGTGTGTAACGCAATTGCATCCATCGGTATCATGCAGCGAGCCTATTCGGAGGCCTTCCGTTATGCAGAAGAAAGGGTGACATTTGGTGATCAGCTTATTAATTTTCCAATGATCCGGGAGTCACTCGTTGATTTAGCGGTAAAAAAGGAAGTGGAAACAAGCGCGTTGTTTGAGCTTGTTGCGCTTTTCGATAAGGTGATGAGGAAGGAAGAGAAGGTAACGGAGGAAGAGAGTGTCCTTCATAGGCTCTTGATTGCCTTATTGAAAAAAGAAACAGCTGAACAGGCGGTTCATTTTTCGCATGAGGCGATTGAACTTCATGGAGGAAATGGTTACATTGAAGATTTCGTCACACCAAGATTGCTCCGCGATGCCCAGGTTCTGACGGTATGGGAAGGGACCGCTAATATCCTTGGGATGGAAGTATGGAGGTTAATGGCTAGATTTAAAGTGGACCGAATTTTTATAGATTCTATGAAAAAGAGGCTGGCAGCAGTACAAGTAGAAAACGAGTGGAAGAGGCCAGTGGAGGAGGCGCTTATCAGTCTGCAAGAAATCTGTGATTTTACTAGAAGCACAAGTTCTGATGTACAAGGCGTCTATTCGAAAAAAATAGCGGAACTGATGGTGAAGATTTTTGAAAGTGTTGTAGTGTTGGAGGAGGCAGCTGTTGGATCGGAGAGGGAGTTAGCCAAAGCAGAGCTATATCTTCAAATTACTTGGAAGGAATCTCACACTTGGATTGATAAAGAAAACAAGAAGCTTCGCTATTTTGATGTACTAATAAAGGGACGGTCCTCCTGCTTCCATTAAGGAAGTGGGAGAGCCGTCCCCTTGCTTTAGGCTATTTTTTTATCCTCTTTTAGGTTTGGTACGTTACGATACTTTACAATTTGGCTAACATACCATGAGAGTACAATGAGTGTCAGAAGCGATCCAATCATAAGGGAGATTCCATAGTCTAATGCGAACCCTTCTGGTGCGTAGAAGAGGTAGGTTGTCACCACTCCTGTCATAAAGATTGCGGGTGCTCCTGCTATCCAATGGAATTTATGCTCCTTCAACAGATAGGACGTCGCTGTCCACAGCATCACTGTTGCCACAAGTTGATTGGTCCAGCCAACATATCTCCATAGGAAGGTATAATCAATGGTCGCTAAGTAGAACGCTGGTATAGCAAGAAGAAGCGTGACCATTAATACCTTCCCTTTTCCTTTCATATTAAAGAACTTCGAGAAAACCTCCGTTAAAATCATGCGAGACGAACGAAGCGCTGTGTCCCCGGTTGTAATTGGTAGGATGATAACTCCTAAGATTGCAAGAATGCCTCCAAAGGTACCAAGCAAGGAAATAGAGATTTCATTGACAACAAAGGAAGGTCCACCTGTTGCCAGTGCTTCCCCAAGACCGCCGGTTCCATTAAAGAAGGTCATGCCAGCAGCTGCCCAAATTAATGCGATGACTCCTTCTGTTACCATCGCTCCATAAAAGATTTTGCGGCCATCGGATTCTTTTTTCATCGTACAAGCAACAATCGGACTTTGTGTACAATGAAAGCCAGAAATTGCTCCACAAGAGATGGTAACCATCAATAACGGCCAAATTGGCAGCTCTTGCGGATGTAAATTAGCGAAGGTCAAGTTGGGAATTTGCTTGCCGGTAAATAAAAGCGAGACAGCGATGGCTAATGCCATAAATAATAGAATGCCACCAAGCAACGGATAGATTTTTCCAATCACGCGATTGACTGGTAAGATGGTGGCAAGAACAAAGTATCCAAAAATAACAACTAGTGCGGCAACAAAGCTTAAGGGTGTCAACTGAGCAATCAGCTGGGCTGGTCCGGCTGTAAAAGCAGCGGCTACAAGCACCATCAACACTAACGAGATAACATAAATGCATGCTTTAACTGTGTTTCCTAAATATTTTCCGACAATGGCAGGAAACTGTGCCCCTTTATGGCGAAGGGATAGCATGCCGGAAAAATAATCGTGAACAGCACCGGCAAAAATACAGCCCACAACAATCCAGATAAAGGCTACCGGACCATATAAGGCGCCCATGATGGCCCCGTAAATGGGTCCTAGGCCTGCAATGTTTAATAATTGTATTAAGTTGCCTTTCCACCAAGGCATTGGTACAAAGTCAAAATTATCTTGTTGCGTATAAGCAGGAGTAGGTTGCTGATCATTAATGCCAAAAACCCGCTCCACGAATTTGGCATAAAAGATATATCCTAAAATAAGAAAAATGATGGCGCCGAAAAAAGTAATCATGCTGCTCTCCTCCTGTTTATGTGGGGTAAAAGTAATAATTTCAAACATTTTAACACGTTTAAGTGAAAAAACAACAGATTGTTCTGAAAAATTTAAACCTTTTGTAAAATAAACGGGTGTTTTCGCAAACTATGTCACTTTCGCGTATTTTGGAGCATCGCGATATCAACGTGTCTGTCGTGCTCTTTTCATAAAAACCAAATAATGATTGTTCAAGTTTTATGCCTTTTTGCTAAAAAGTTCAAAAACCGACTTTTTTCTTGTTACTAACAACAATTTTTTAGAAAAAAGCCAAATAAAACGATTTCATGTCGTAATATAAGAAGGTTTGAAGGTAGGAGTGTACTTGTTTGATTATGCCTAGAGGATGGAATACAATTAATCAGATTAATCTAGGAAGGAGCAGCATTGTGTACCTTACCGTAAAAGAAACTGCAGAATATCTCTCTTGTTCAGAGGGTGCTGTCAAAAAAATGATTCAGGAAAAGAAAATTCGCGCGCTATATGATGGTAGCGATTATATGATTAATAAAGAGCAGTTTGAGACACATTTAAAGCAAATGGAAAAATATATGAGGCTAGTGGAAGAGGTGAAAAACGAACCCCTTCCAGAGGATATCGATATAAAAGATGAGGATTGAAGGAGGAAAAACGATGGTTCATACAGAAACTGCAAGTGCAGAGCAGGCTGTAGAAGTTCGATTGCAGCAGCATAAGCAATTTTTTGCTGCAGGAAAAACAAAGGATATTAATTTTCGTTTAAAACAGCTCAGTATTTTAAAGAATGCCATAAAGGAATACGAAGAGCCACTAATGGATGCCCTAAAAAAGGATTTAGGAAAATCAATTTTTGAAGCATATGGATCAGAAGTGGGTTATGTATTAGACAGTATTGGTCATTTTATGAAGCATTTAAAAAGCTGGGCTAAAGTGAAAAAAGTGAAAACCCCGTTCGTTCATGCTGGGTCGAAAAGCCATATTTACCAGGAACCATATGGAACCGTTCTTATTGTTGGTCCTTTCAACTACCCATTTCAATTAGTGATGGAGCCTTTAATTGGCGCCATTGCTGCTGGAAACTGTGCAGTTTTGAAGCCTTCAGAGTTCACTCCCACTGTGTCAGGTGTGATGGCAAAAATGATAGGAGAGCATTTTGATGAAGCCTATATTAGTGTGATGGAAGGAGCAAGGGAAGAAACATCTGCGCTTATTCAAGCGCCATTTGATTACATCTTTTTTACAGGCAGTGTAGAGGTCGGGAAAATTATCATGCAGGCAGCAGCAAAGAGACTTGTGCCTGTGACACTGGAGCTTGGAGGGAAAAGTCCTTGTATCGTTCATAAGGATGCCAATTTAGAGGTTGCAGCTAAGCGAATTGCCTGGGGTAAATTTATGAATGCAGGACAAACCTGTGTGGCACCAGATTATCTATTTGTGCATGAGGATATAAAGGAAGCCTTTCTTCAAGCATTGAAAAAAGTCATCAAGGAATTTTATGGAGAACATCCTGAGCAGAGTAAGGATTATGGAAGAATAGTAAATAGAAAACATTTTGACAGATTGGCTTCTCTCCTAAATTCAGAAAAAATCACCTCTGGAGGTAATTTGCTACCAGAAGAACGCTACATCGAGCCGACCGTAATGGACGGAGTGGACTGGGAGGATATGGTCATGCAGGAGGAGATTTTCGGTCCAATACTACCTGTATTAGAGTATAAGGAACTTCCTGATGCTATTCGCCAAATTAATGATCAACCAAAACCTCTAGCGTTGTATTTGTTCACAGAAAATAGTGAGGTGGAGGAGAAGGTGATAAATGGGACTAGCTTTGGTGGTGGATGTGTAAATGATACGGTTACTCATATCACGAATCCTTATCTCCCTTTTGGTGGAGTGGGAACTTCCGGAATGGGAGCATATCATGGCAAAAAAAGCTTTGAAACATTTTCCCATCAAAAAAGCGTGATGAAAAAAAGCACCAAAATCAATTTGAGCTTTCTCTATCCTCCTTATTCGGATAAAAGCATTAATTTACTAAAAAGAGTAATGAAGTAATAGGAAAAAATATATAGTGAAATAGTAAGTCTTGCACGTTTTCTTTCTATGTTTTCTGTGTTAATATTTAGACAGACGAAATATTAACATGGTTGCGGACTGTTTTACTAGCGGAAATGGATCTTCAGTTTTGGAGATTCTTTTCTTTTTTTAGGTGTTATTTCCGATGTGGATTTCCGCAAAATGGCACAGTGTCCTGCGGGGCGATTTGTAAGCTTCCTTGGCTTTCGCCTGTGAGGTCTCCAGTCGATCGCTTTATTCCCGATGGAGTCTGCGCCATTTGCTCCAATCTACAGATGGAAACCATTTTTTACTGATTTTTATTTTTAGCAGCATGATAGCAGGAGCGTGTGAGCATGGTACCAATACAGAAAAAAGAAATATTATGGACAAAATCATTTATAATGCTGATGATTGGGAATTTATTTGTCTTTATGTCCTTTCAAATGTTAATTCCTACCCTTCCGCCTTATATCAAATCTTTAGGAGCAACAGGTTTTGAGATTGGACTGGTGACCGCGTTATTTTCTATAGGTGCGGTACTAAGCCGGCCATTTATCGGTTATATGCTTGAATATAAGGTAAGAAAGCCACTAGTACTCATTGGTGCAGTGGCCCTCCTTTTAATAACCATTATTTATCCGTTGTCGCAAATCGTGGTCATTTTCTTGTTGTTCCGTTTTGTTCATGGGTTGGCATGGGGATGGTCGACAACGGTGAATGGGACAGCAGCAGTGGATGTGATTCCGCGCTCCCGCCTAGGTGAGGGTATGGGCTACTATGGATTGTCGATTACAATTGGGATGATCATTGCCCCAAGCCTTGGGATTTATCTTTATCAAGTAACGACCTTTTCCAATCTAATCATCGTATCTGGTGTCCTAGGTGTAATTGCTTTATTTTTGCTGGCAATTGTAAACTACCAAACTCCTGAATCGGTGAAGAAGGTGAAAAAGGAAGATTTGAAGTTTTCCTACTTTGGTTCTCTTATCGAAAAGAACGGATGGTACCCAGCATTCATCACTCTTGTTGCGACGTTTGGGTACGGTTCCATCGTGACATTTATCGTCATATTCGGTGAGGAAAGAGGAATTGATCAAATTTTTCTTTTTTATTTAGTGAATGCTATTATGGCTTCCTTGTCACGTCCAATAGCTGGGAAGTGGTTTGACAATCATGGTCCTAGAGGGCTTGTGCTTCTTTGTATGCTGTTGGCCTTTGTTGGGATGTGGGTGCTTTCCTTTGCACACTCTAACCTGTTCATCATTTTAGCGGGGGCATTGTTTGGAGTTGGTTTTGGTTCTTTAATTCCAACGTTACAGTCCTGGACTTTGTCGATGACGCCGGAAAACCGTCGTGGTGTTGCCAACGGTATGTTTTTCTCTTCCATTGATCTAGGAATTGGACTTAGTGGCGTTGTTTTTGGTCTGCTCGCACAATTTGTACAAACAGCGACGCTTTTTCAAATTTCAAGTATCTTTCTCTTAGCAGCGATGGTGTTTGCTTGGGTTGAAGGCAGGCGAAGAAAACGAGAGCTCCTAGAAGAGATGAGAGAGGGAGCATAACCTTGACGCGTTATTTCTGGTATAGCCAGAAATAACGTTTTTTTTTGGTTGTTTAGGAAATTATAAAAAATATGTCTGTGGATATCTGGAACAAAAGTTGCAGCGTCCAGCTCCATGCGCCAGCGACTAGCAAACTTCCCTCGCCTCCTTACGATAAGGCAACATCGAAACGCTAACGCTCTTCGTGTTTTCTTTATCTCATACGGCTCAGTCCAGTTTGTACGTCGCAAAACGGGCGCATTGCGCTTTTGTTCTTGAATTTTACATTGAAGTGCCAATTTTTTCACTTGAAAAATTATTATTGATATATTCTGTATTTTTAGGTATTTTTTTATGTGAAGCTATTTATTATGCAATTCTAGCTAATCTCAAATTTAGCAGGGGGACGTATGTTGAAAAAGGACTTTTTTGAACAGTTGTTCTACCAAAGTAGCATTGCACAACTTTTATTTTCAGAAGATTATGAAGAAAAGATAGCGAATGAGGCTTTTTATACACTTACAGGCTATTCACAAGGAGAATTGACTGTGGAGTATTTACAAAAGCTTCTACATGGATTAAATGTAAAAAATCAAACACAAGCAACCATTCCCACGAAAAATGGAAAGAGCAAGGTTTGTTTGATTCACAAGGAAGAGATAACACCGAGTGTTTCTCCGAAAATTTTTCATCTCCAACTTACAGATATAACCGAAAAAGCACATAGAGAAAGAATTATTCACTTAATAGCGGACCATTCTCAGGATGTTATTAACCTTCATCGACTGGATGGCTCTTACATTTATACATCCCCAGCTGTGAAGGAAGTCATAGGCTATGAACCTCATGAAATGATAGATAAGCTACCACATGATTTTATTCATGAAGAGGATGTTACCCATTGTATTGAAAAACATATGGAGCTATTGGAGAAAAAGGGACCCGTGATGATGACCTACCGTTTAAAAAGAAAAGATGGCGCCTATGTTTGGTTGGAATCTGCTGTGAAGCCAATTGTGAATGAAACAACAGGGGAAGTCTCAGAAATTATTTCAATTTCGCGGAATATCGAGAGCAGAATGAAGGCAAGTGAACTTCTTGAGAAATCAAAAAAACTCGCTATCATTGGCAGAATGTCAGCAGCACTAGCCCATGAGGTTCGTAATCCCCTCACGCCGATCAAAGGCTTTATTCAGCTTTTTCAAGCAACGAAAGAGTATAACGAGGAGTATGGGAAAATTATTTTAACGGAGTTAGAAAGGGTAGAAAACATCATTTCTGAATTTTTGACCTTGTCAAAGCCTCACCATGAGAGGGTGGGTGAAGTTGACATCGTAGGAACTGTAAAGAAGGTCATCAGGCTATTAAAAACAGAAGCATTGTTGGAAAATAAAACGATTCAATTTATATATGATTCAAAAGAGAAATTCTTCATTCAGGGTGACCTAACTACGGTTAAACAGGTGTTTGTCAATGTCATTCAAAATGCTTTAGACGCCATTTCGGCAAAAACTGGTCTTATCACTATAATTGTGGAAAAGGGTCAGGAGAAAAATGTTTGCATTAAAGTGAGGGATAATGGGTCTGGCATTGAAAAAGACCGTCTTTCGATGCTAGGAGAGCCTTTTTATTCAACAAAGGAAAAAGGAATAGGCTTAGGGTTGATGACAAGCTTTCGCATTATTGAAAACCATAAAGGAAAAATTGCTTTTACTAGTGATTTAGGAAAGGGAACAGAGGTTAGCATTCACCTGCCCCTGATGACATCCCTTTCTACACCAAGCCCGCAGCTTTGATAATAGATGCCTGCGGGTTATTCTTTATTCTTTTCCATTTCTTCCATCGTCTCTAGCAAAAGGTCAGGTCGATTGGTGAGGATACCGTCTGCCCCTTTTTCTAGGAGAAGGCGCATCGTTGGCTTGTCATCAATAGTCCAATAGTGTACCTGTATCCCGCTTCGTTGTGCATCCCAAATGAGCCGTTTATAGGTCAAATCAAGTATACTTTCTTGCAAGGGCATCTGAAAGGCATCGACACTTGGCGCATAGAGACTTCTAGCAAAAAGCTTGTGGAATATTACAAAGCTAGTAATCTCTTGTCTTCCGCCAACTAAGGCAACCTGTCCTTTTGCATAGGATTGAAAGGTAGACAAAATGTCCTGGTCAAAAGAAGCAACAAGCAAGGAGTCCTGACGATTGTATTGTTGCGTGAGCTCCCAAAGTTTACGAGAGATTTCTTCATATTTTTCGGGAGGATTCGTATCTTTTATTTCGATTTCTATTCGCGTATTAGGAAAGGCTTCAAACATTTCTTCTACGGTTGGTATGGTAACCTCTTTTCCACGAAAGCTGGTAGCTCCCTCTAAATCGACAAAATGATAGCCAGCATCAAGCTCTTTAATCTCTGCAAGGGTCAAATCGGCGACGTTGCCAGTTCCGTCTGTTGTGCGGTCCACAGTCGGATCATGAATGGCAACCAGATGTCCATCCTTTGTTATATGAATATCTGTTTCTAGCACGTCAACTCCCATTTCGACTGCTTGCTCAAAAGCGGCCATGGTGTTAGATGGCGCGAGGAGTTCTCCACCTTGATGGGCAATCACCAATGGTTTTCCATTGTTTTCAAAAAAAGGCTTCACTGTATTTTTGTTTAAGGGCATAAAGGTGAGTAGCAACCCCACTAACCCAAGTCCGCAAGTGATGAATCCTAATGCTGCAAAGCCGCTTCGTTTTTTGTGTGTTTTCTTTCTCGATGGAATCGAAATTTCTGCCATTTCTTGATCCCCCTATTTTTCTCTTTTAAAAGGGCTCTTTTCTAAAAGGTTGTTGCTATAAACCTGGGTAAAGTCTGATTTAGATTTTTACCAATCTTTATACGAAGAAAATTTGCCACATGTTCTAATCTTCTTCCACGAAAAGAGCACGACCGCAGCGTTGATTACGGGTGTCTTCATAATACGCAGTAGCAACAAAGTTTAAGAAAACAGCCTTTAGAATAAGTATAAAATATTCAGAAAACAATAGGAAGAGAAAAAACACCATGCAATCTTCGGGCATGGTGTCTTAATTTATTTTTTGATTCCAAATGTGTTGGCGATATCTTCTACAAGATCTTGTCGTTTGTATTCGTGATAAAGTCCCATGGAAAGGCGTGTTGGACATCCGAAGAAAAAGCGCTCATATAAGGTTTGTCTCGAGCCAAATGCACTCATGCTCACGTCCCAAGCCAAGCGGAATAGCTTTACCCGTGAGGGAGCTTCCATGGTGGCGGATTGCAAGTACAGATTTATGTCTTCCCGAACGGGAGAGGAGAAATCCGCCTCAGTTGGAATAGAGACAAGGCCACTGGCACCAAGCAGCTGCAGGATTTCAATCAGCCTTGGGTATATCTTTGGATACTGTACTATGGCAACCGACAGAGGGGTGACATCTGGTACCATTGTGCCGTGCTTATCAGGCTTTGCATTCGCTTCTGAGGCAAGAAGAAGTGCTTTATGGTTTTCAAGTGCTACAATAATTTCACTTATTTTTTCTTTGACATGACCATATTCACCAATAGCGATGGAATCTACGATTAGCTGAGCTACCCCAAGAATGAACTCCGTCTTTACAATCTGCCGTGAGACAACCTGATGCGTTACAAGTGGTTTGAAATTACTGAAGGAAAACAGCTTGTTTGCTACTTCAATATTTTCGGCAACAAACACTCTTTCCCAAGGGACTAGGACGTGATCCATTACAACGATAGAATCCATTTCCTCAAAACGAGAACCCAATGGGTGGTTAAAGGAGGAGGTATCGTAAGAAAATGATTCCCTACAAATGAATTTGAGTCCTTCCGTGTTGCTGGGAATGCTAAACGCAAATGCATAGGGCTCTTCAAACATTTTTAGTCCAGAGGTAGATACAATGATTTCATCCGTGATACCGCCCTGTGTAGCGAGAAGGCGAGCTCCTTTAATGACAATCCCTTCTGATTTTTTTTCGACAATACGTGCCGTGATTATGTCATCATCATCCTCATAATACATGGAGGAGCGGTTAACCTGTGGGGAAATGAATGTATGAGTAAAAGATAGATCGTGTTGCTGTGCATATTCATAGAAGTTTTTTAAACGTTTAGGAAACTCTGGACCTTGTTCAGCAAGAAGGTGAGCGGAAGAGGCGAGTGCCATGAGAGTGGTGTTTTTGTAGTCAGGTGTGCGTCCCATCATCCCAAAGGTAGATTTGGCCCATAGCTGCACCATTTTGCGTCTTTTTTCAAGGTCCTCCTTTGTTTTAGGTGTCATAAAAGAGGTTCCCGTAAGTTCCCCAGTTGTTTTAGAAACAAATGTCATCAAATCTCGTAGCCGCTCTTCGTTTTGCATATCATACAGGGCCGCCTGGCTTTTCATCACTCCTGAGAAAGCAGGGTGTTCAGAAATTTTTCCCTTAATTCTCTCCCCGTTATACCATACATTTGCTTTAAGTGAATCAATTCTATCAAGGTATTGTTTGCCTGTAATAATTGCCACTTTTATCACCCTTTGCCCAGATTACTTGTAACAATGTATGCAAGAGAGATTGTCTGATTTACACCTATGCCCATGGTTCATTGAGAAGGGAAAGAAAAGCATGATATAGTAGGAACAACTAGGTCGGAGGTGCAGGATGATTCAAAAAGTGAAAGAATTAGACACCCCATCATTATTATTAGATAAGAAAAAACTATGGACTAATATCGAGAAGATGAGTCAGTTTGCCAACGAGCATAACGTTAAACTTCGTCCCCATATCAAAACTCATAAATCGGTAGAGATTGCAAAGCTACAGCTTGCCTATGGAGCAACAGGGATTACCACTGCAAAAATAGCAGAAGCAGAAGTGATGGCAGAGGCAGGTATTCGTGATATGTTAATTGCCTACCCAATCTCCAGTTCTCAAAAAATAGGGCGGGTACTTGGATTGTTGAACAAAGGTGTAGACTTAAAAATTGCCGTCGACAGTCTTGAGCAAATCAAACTGCTTCAAAAGGGCTTAGAAAAAAGTGGTCATCGTCTCGAGGTTTGGATTAAAGTGGATTCCGGATTAAATCGTTGTGGAGTAAAGCCCGGACGTTCAGCTGCCGAGCTTGCGCAAGCAATAGTATTTTTATCATCCTTAACACTAGGCGGAATCTTCACTCATGCTGGACATTCTTATGGAGCAAAAAACCATGAGGAACAAGAGCGTATCGCTTTACAAGAAGCAGAAGCAGTTCTGCAAAGTGCAGAGGCGTGTGAAAAAGCGGGAATTTCAATCCCTGTTCGAAGTGTTGGTTCTACACCAACGTATCGGCTTTCAGGCAAGATTTCTGGTATCACCGAGGTTCGTCCGGGAAATGCCGTCTTTTTTGATGCGATCCAGGTTGGCTTAGGTGTTGCGGGCATCGAGGAGTGTGCTTTGAGTGTACTTACATCCGTAGTTGGTGTACATGAGGACAGGGTTGTTATTGATGCCGGTAGTAAAACGTTGTGTCTTGATAAAGGTGCACATGGGTTAGATTCTGTAAAAGGCTATGGCCATGTGGTTGGTCATCCTGAATTAATCATCGAACGGCTGTCAGAAGAGCATGGGGTGATTACATTTTCCTCCAAACCTGATATCAAGTTGAATGATAAGCTTTTGATTGTTCCAAACCATGCATGTACGGTGGCAAATATGTTTGATGAATATATTGTTATTGAAGGGGAGGATGTGGTGAATAGATGGAGAGTTGATGCGCGAGGCATGCGGACATAAATAACAAGGTGCCACAGTCTAACGTGTGGCACCTTGTTGATTTTATTCAGAAGCATATACGGCTGCAAGTTCGTCCCAGTAAGTACAAAGTGCTAAAAGTCCTTTGTCGAAGTTTTTCAACTTGAAGTTTTCGTTTGGTGCATGCACATTGTCTGACGGGAGGCCAAAGCCCATCAGGACAATTGGTGCTTGAAGCTCTTGGTCAAGTGTGGATACGATTGGTAGCGAGCCTCCTCCTCTTGTAAAGGAGGTCGGTACGTGCCACACCTTTTCCAATGCACGCCCAGCTGCTTGAATGGCAGGGTGATGAAACGGTGTGACAAATGGTGCTCCTTTATCAAAAAGCGAGACAGTTACTTCTACGCCGGTTGGAGTGTGTTTATTTACATGCTCCTGTAGCAGTGCGAGCATTTCATCAGGGTCTTGGTCAGGCACTAATCGGCAGGTGATTTTTGCATGCGCTTCTGAAGGAAGAACCGTTTTTATGCCTTCTCCTTGAAAGCCGCCATACACTCCATTGACTTCAAGCGTCGGACGAACCCAAACTCGCTCGAAAAAAGTATAATCCTTTTCGCCGTAAAACTCTTCCACCCCAACCTCTTGCTTGACTGCTGGTTCATTAAAGCCAAGGTTCTTAAAGGCGGTTCTCTCATCATCTGAAAGAGGAACGACCTTATCATAGAAGCCGTCGACTGTGACAACCCCATCTCCATTGTGGAAGGATTGCAAAATTTCAACAACAGCATGGATGGGGTTTGCTATTGCTCCCCCGTAAAGACCGGAGTGGAGATCGCGCTTCGGTCCTTTTACATCAAGCTGAAAGCCGCACATTCCCCTTAGCCCATAACAGATGGTTGGTTTGTCCTCTTCCACCATAGACGTATCGGAAACGACAATGATATCTGCGGCCAGCATCTCTTTTTTTTCTGCGATAAATGCAGGCAGGTTTGGACTGCCGACCTCTTCTTCTCCCTCAATACAAAATTTAAAATTGAACGGAAGGGTGCCCGTTGTTGCCAGTACAGCTTCTAATGCTTTGATATGCATAAAGGTTTGCCCTTTGTCATCACTTGCACCGCGAGCATAGATGCTGTCAGCACGTACTTCTGGCTCAAAAGGAGGTGTCTCCCATAGATGCATAGGATCAACTGGTTGTACGTCATAGTGGCCATAGATTAATACGGTTGGTTTATCCGGAGCTTTTAACCATTCCCCATAAACAATCGGATGGCCCTTTGTTTCGAATAAGGTGACCTGTTCCATGCCAAGTGTTCGAAGACTATTTGCGATCCATTCTGCAGCCTGCCTTGTGTCACTCTTATGGGCAGGTAATGCGCTGATGCTTGGGATCGTCAATAGACTTTTTAGTTCTTCCAAATGCTTTTCTCGATGCTCTTTTAAATAGGTGGAAATAGTCGCTGTTGTCATATATGTACCCCTTCCTCTTTAAACACAGGTCGTTTTCTGTGCTGTGTTGCTTGCTCGTAACCAAAGGCGATTTGTATAAGTGTGCTTTCTTCAAATGCCCTTGCTGTAAAAGTGACAGCAAGTGGTTTGTTTTCTTTTGTATATCCAGCTGGTACGGTGATAGATGGATAGCCAGCTTTTGCTGGGATGGCACAGCCATAGTAATGAGGAGTCAAAATGGCATCAAGTTGATGCTCTGTCATAATCCGGTCGATTCCATCCTCTCTTGTTCGGTAGATATCCTTTTCTCTGCTATGAATATAGGCTGATTCTGTCAAGGTTCCACTGTACCTTTCGCTTTCCTCTAACACTGTTTGCTCATGTTTTAGCATGCGTTTTTTATCATCATTGTTAAAAGAAATAAGGTCCTTCAGACTTTTAATCGGTACGTTTGGACCTGTTTTCTGTAAATAGGCGTTTAATGCCGGTTTGAACTCAAAAAATAAGGTGTTATAATCCCATTTATCTTTGGCATAAGGTAAATCAATCGGGTCAATGATGGTCGCACCTTGCTCTTTCATTGTCAGTAGTGCTTGTTCCATTAGCGCTATTTCTTCTTCTTTTAATTCGTTAAAATACGGATCTCTTGCGACACCAATTCTTTTCCCTTTTAAGCCATCCTTCCGTAAAAAGGAGGTATAATCGATGCCAGGGTTCGGGTTAGAGAGGGTGGCGGTATCGTTTTGATCTGTACTCGTGAGCGCGCTCAATAGGATGGCAGCATCTTGTACTGTTCGGGTCATGGGACCAGCAGTATCCTGACTAACGGAAATAGGAATGATACCTCGCCGGCTTAGAAGTCCTACGGTTGGCTTGATTCCAACGATCGAGTTGGAAGCTGCCGGACTTAAAATGGACCCAGATGTTTCCGTCCCGATTGCTGCTGCAGCAAATCCACACGCAATAGCAGCACCAGAACCACTGCTTGACCCACCAACATCGAAAATTCCTGGACCATAAGGGTTTAGTACCTGTCCACCTCTAGAACTGTAGCCATTGGGCATGTTTTGTGTCATAAAATTAGCCCATTCTGTTAGGTTCGTTTTTCCTAGGATAATTGCTCCCGCTTCTCGAAGTTGCGTCACAATGCTCGCGTCCTCTTGTGCAATATTATTTTCCAACGCAAGAGAGCCCGCACTTGTGTGTAACATATCTGCTGTGTCAATATTGTCCTTTAAGAGGATGGGGATGCCATGAAGAGGTCCACGTGCCCCGTTTTGCTTTCTTTCTAGGTCAAGCGCTTCTGCGATGTGAACGGCATCAGGGTTCACCTCAAGGACGGAATTAATTGTGGATGCATTCTTGTCATACTGACTTATGCGATGCAAGTACATCAGAACCAAATCCTTTGACGAAAGCGCACCTGTTTCCATTGCTTCCTGTAGCATTTCAATGGTAGCCTCAGGTAACCATGTATCCACTATACTTGCGAGCTTTGGATGGTACATCGAACATTGCCTCCTTCGAAGAATAATTACATATTTTCACTTATAATAATAATTCAAACTATTTAAAAAACATAGCAAAAAAGGTATGATAAGAGAAGAAAATTTAAAATTCAAGATATTCGTTTCGCTAAACGAAATATCATCGGCGTGAAAAATAGATTTGTGTCTTTCAACGCAGACTAAACAGAGTGAATGGTTTGGAGGATAAGTTAGATGGGTAGAATTTTTTCTTTTTTAAAGCCTTATAAGCTCGCAGTCATCATCGCTTTGCTGTTAATGCTAACGGAACTGGTTGTCGAGTTGATGCATCCTTTATTAATGGCCAAAGTTATTGATGAGGGGATTTTAACAGGAGATCTTAACGCAGTCTTAAAATGGGGCGGCATCATGGTGTTATTTTCTTTTATTGCCTTTGCAGCTGGAATTACCAACTCCTTTTTCGCAGCCCATGTCAGTCAAAGCTTCGGTTTTGATATCAGAAAAGGGTTGTTTGGAAAAATTCAGTCCTTTTCCTTTGCCAACTTCAACCTATTCCCGACGTCATCCCTCATTACCAGAATGACAAATGATGTTACACAAATACAAAACACGGTGTTTATGAGTTTACGGATTATGTTACGCGCCCCTTTACTGGTGATAGGCGGTGTGGTGATGGCGGTCATTGTGAACTGGCAGCTTGCAGTATTCCTTGTCGTTGGTGTGCCGGTGCTGTTCTTCTTCCTTGTTTGGGTGATGAAAAAGGGAGGAAAGCTTTTCAAAAATGTTCAAGAAAAGCTAGATGGTGTGAATAACGTGATGAGGGAGAATCTAGGAGGCATCAGGCATATTAAAGCGTTTCTCCGCAAAAAGCATGAGATCAAACGATTCCGTCATGCAAGCGAAGGGTTGAAGGACGAAACGGTGACTGCCCTTCGACTCATGGAGGTTACGATGCCAATACTTCTCCTAATAATGAACGCAAGTATTCTTGCTGTGCTTTGGTTTGGAAGTATCGGAGTAACCAATGGCGGAGCTCAGGTAGGAGAGGTTGTTGCTATTGTTAACTATGCCACAAGAATTACTGGAGCATTATCGATTTTCTCCTTTATCATCATGGCGTTTGCCCGTGCAAAAGCATCTGCAAACAGAATTACCGATGTGTTAGAGGAAGAGATAGATCTTGTTGATCGAGCAAATGCTAATGATAAAAAAGTTATTTTACATGGGGAAGTAACATTTGAGGATGTTTCTTTTCGATATCCAAATACAGACATACCTGTGCTTGAGAATATCACGTTTACAGCAGAAGCTGGCTCCACAGTGGCTGTCATGGGAGCAACAGGAGCAGGAAAATCTTCTTTGTTTCAATTAATTCCGCGACTTTATGATGTACAGAGCGGTGTAATAAAAGTGGATGGTCAGGACATCACCGAGCTCTCTTTAAAACGTCTGCGCAAGCAAATTGGCTATGTACCACAGGAAGCTCTCCTTTTCTCTGGATCTGTAAAGGATAATATCGCCTGGGGAAAAGAGGATGCCACCCTAAAAGAGATAATTAGTGTTGCAAAGGATGCTCAAATTCATGACACAATTGAAAGGCTGCCAAAAAAATATGATACCATTCTCGGTCAAAAAGGGGTCAATCTCTCTGGAGGTCAAAAGCAACGTCTATCGATTGCGAGAGCCCTTGTTCGAAAGCCGAAAATCCTCATGCTTGATGACAGCACAAGTGCATTGGATTTAAAAACAGAAGCAAAGCTCCTTTCCGCCATCAAACCGTACGACTGTACCATGTTTATCGTGACACAAAAAGTTAGCACCGCTATGGAAGCAGATAAAATCTTGTTAGTAGAAGATGGCAGGTTATTAGAGGAAGGAAGTCATGAAGAGCTTCTACAATCCTCCACCCTTTATCAAAAGATTTATCAGTCACAGTTTGGAACGGAGGTGACACAGCATGTCGAGGCGTATAAGTAGTAGCGCTGCAGCTGCAAGTAAAGCCAATCCAAAACCAAAAGCAAAGGATTGGTGGGGAACCATTAGCAGGGTTTGGCGATACCTTGGGGAGAAGAAGAGTTTATTGAGCTTAGTATTGATTATGGTTGTCGCAAGCTCTGCCCTGGGTTTATTGGGTCCATTTATTGTAGGAATGGCAATTGATGATTACGTTGTGGACCAAAACTCCGAAGGTCTTCTTCAAGTGATTGTTGGACTGGTGTTTGTGTATATTTTTTATTCTCTTTCCATGTGGCTACAGAACTATTGGATGGTTGGGATTGCACAAAATACGGTACTGAAGATGAGAATGCAGCTTTTTGAGCATTTGCACAAGCTCCCTATTCCTTATTTCGATAAAAGGCAGCATGGGGAGCTAATGAGTCGGGTTACAAACGATATGGAAAATGTCAGTTCCACGTTAAATAGCTCAGTAATCCAAATCTTTTCAAGCATTTTAACTTTAGTGGGGACAGTTTCTGTGATGCTGTATTTAAGTCCATTACTGACCCTTATTACTTTAATTATTATTCCTGTCATGTTTCTTGGTTTAAAATGGATTACGAACCGAACAGGTCCATTGTTTAAGGAAACGCAAAAAAATCTTGGAGAACTAAACGGGTACATCGAAGAAACTATCTCTGGCCAACGTATTGTAAAAACCTTTTCGCAAGAGGATAAGGTGATGAAAGAGTTTACCGAGAAGAGTCTCAAGCTAAAGAAATCGGCTTATTGGGCCCAAACCTATTCAGGCTTTATTCCAAAGCTAATGAACATGCTCAATAATTTAAGCTTTGCGATAATTGCCGGAGTGGGAGGTTTGCTTGCCTTAAATACTCAATCTGGGATTACCATTGGTATTATTGTCATTTTTGCGGAGTATTCTCGGCAGTTTACCCGTCCTTTAAATGATTTAGCAAACCAGTTCAATACGTTACTATCAGCAGTTGCTGGAGCAGAGCGGGTGTTTGATGTAATGGATGAGGTAGAGGAAGAGAGCGATGAAGTGGAGGCAATCGAGCTTGATGCTGTTAAAGGTGAAGTAGAATTTAGAGATGCATCTTTTTCCTACGAAGACGATGACCATACAATCAATCAGATAAGCTTTCATGTGGAAGCAGGAGAAACAGTGGCGTTTGTTGGGCCAACAGGTGCTGGGAAAACGACAGTTATCAATCTGATTTCCCGCTTTTATGACGTAGATAGCGGTACAATTTTATTAGATGGTCACCCGTTAAAAAGGATAAAACGTTCAAGTTTGAGAAAGCATATGGCATTTGTTTTGCAGGATTCTTTTTTATTTGAAGGAACGGTACTGGAAAATATCCGATACGGAAGACTCGATGCTACTGACGAAGAGGTGGAGGAAGCAGCTAAGCTTGCCAATGCACATTCTTTTATCAAGAAATTACCTGGTGGGTATCATTTTCATCTGAAGCAGGACGGCAGCGGCATCAGTCAGGGACAAAAGCAATTATTGTCCATTGCGCGCGCAGTCCTTTCCAATCCCTCCATACTGGTGTTAGATGAAGCTACAAGTAGCATCGATACTATTACAGAAATGAAAATACAAGAAGCCTTACAACGCTTAATGGAAGGGCGCACAAGCTTTGTCATCGCCCACCGCCTGAACACGATTCAAAATGCAGATCAAATCTTGGTGTTAAAAGATGGGGAAATCATTGAAAAGGGTTCGCATGATACTCTGCTAACTGAACAAGGATTCTACTATGAACTATTCACTAGTCAGTTGAAAAAAGAGGTTGGTTAACTACAAAAGCACCTTCTCGACTCGTATTCCGTCGTGAAGGGTGCTTTTTATTGTAGTTCTTTTCTGAAGGAATGTTGATTAACTTGGAAAAAGTTGGCTCCTTTATGGTTGTGGAGTAGGTGATATAGCACAGGTAAAAAGTCTCGAGTTGTATTAATGAGTAGAATGCTTTATAATGCTGTACAGCAAGAAAATTCTAAATATTACAAATAAGTTAAAGGGGGATTACGATTTGGAGTCATTTGAAAAATCGATAGAGACATTAGTCGGATATCTATGGAGTACACCGATGATTGTCTTCTGTCTAGGAGTAGGATTACTATTTACCATTTTAACAAGATTTGTACAAGTAAGGCTTTTCAAGGATATGATTAAGCAAATATTCACTGGAAAAGCTTCCAGTGCTGGGGTTTCCCCGTTTCAGGCCTTATCGATTTCTTTATCGGGACGTGTAGGTACAGGTAATATTGCCGGAACTGCCACTGCGATTGCGATGGGTGGTCCTGGAGCAGTTTTTTGGATGTGGACCATCGCCTTTATTGGTGCTTCAAGTGCTTTTGTTGAATCCGCACTTGCTCAAGTATACAAATCAAAGCAGGACGGTGAGTACCGAGGCGGACCTGCTTACTACATTGAAAAAGGAATTGGCTGGAGATGGTACGGAATTATTTTTGCATTCGCAGCACTATTGGCCATGAGCTTATTGATGCCAGGACTGCAAGCAAATGCCATCGGAACAGGTTTGACTAATGCATTTGGTATTGGAAAATACACTGTTGCAATCGGATTAGTTATTGTTATTGGTCTTATTATTTTTGGTGGAGTAAAGCGTATTGCACATGTTGCTCAACTTGTTGTTCCCTTCATGGCTATTGCTTATATGTTAGTTGCATTAGGAATCATCGCTGTGAACATCACAGAATTACCGGGAGTTTTCAGATTGATTTTTAGTAGTGCTTTTGGAATGGACTCTGCATTTGGAGGAATCCTTGGAGCAGCCATTTCATGGGGAGTAAAACGTGGAATATTCTCCAATGAAGCGGGTCAAGGGACAGGCCCACATGCTGCCGCTGCTGCTGAGGTATCTCACCCTGCAAAGCAAGGTCTTGTTCAAGCGTTTTCCGTTTATATTGATACGATTTTAGTATGTTCAGCAACCGCATTTATGATTTTATTTACTGGTTCTTATAATGTAGAAGACCCAAATAACGAAGGACAGTTCCTTGTAAATAATCTTGGAGCAAGTGTAGAAGCGGGCGCTGAATATACGCAGGCTGCCGTAGAATCTGTTCTTCCTGGATTTGGCGCTGGATTTGTAGGGATATCGCTTTTATTCTTTGCATTTACGACCATTATGGCATATTACTATATTGCCGAGACGAACATCGCTTACCTTGTTCGTGGTGGTAGCAATAAAATACCGATGTTCATCCTAAAAGTGGTGCTGTTGTTTGCAACGTTCTTTGGAGTAGTAAGACCAACAAAAGTTGCTTGGGGTCTTGGAGATGTCGGACTTGGAATCATGGTTTGGTTAAACCTAATTGCACTTCTCCTGCTTATTAAGCCAGCGCTTGCCGTATTGAAGGACTACGACGAACAGCGAAAACGTGGAGTAGATCCAACCTTTAACCCTGATAAATTAGGTATCAAAAATGCCGAGTTCTGGACAAAGGAATATGAAAAAGACGATGACCGAGCATCGTAAATGTTCGAATCAAAGAGGAGCTCATCTACCGTGGTGTAGATGAGCTCTTTTCTATTTCTCCTACAAAAGTAACAAATAAAGCACATTTATCGATAGAATATACAAGGATTTTCTGCTCCATTGTCGAAACAGTATTTTATATAGATATTTTTCATTAGATAAGGGGCGACTGAAATGTTGGCTGAAAAGCTACTTTTGCATGTCTTAATAATCATTGCACCAGTGTTGATTTTATATGTCGTATCAGAAAATAGAAAAATAGGTCATTCCCCTTTATTTATCGGCTTGGTACAAGGAATTGCAGCGAGCCTTTGTCTTATCTTTTCCTTTATGGATTTAGGTTTTATGTGGGACCTTCGTTATATACCTTTAGTGATGGCCTTTTTATATGGTGGTCCGCGAGCGGGAATTATTGTGTTGTTTTCCATCCTAATAACAAGATTCTTCGTAGGAGGAGATTTGTTGTTATTCGGGTTGATTAGCGGAATAGTAGCTGCAATTATCCCTTTTTTAGCAATGAGATATTTCACGAACATAACGACGAAGAAAAAACGGATAGCCTTGGCAATTTTCATCGGCTTTTGGCCGAATCTAGTCTTTCTCTCAAAACTTGTTAATTATTTTTCGGATCAGCATTCCTTGGGAGAAACGACCAATATGATTTTTTACATTATTCTCTTTAGTTTGATTCAAGTGATAGGTGTTGGATTTGCTGCCGTCATTCACGAGGCTATTTTGGAAAGAGAAATCATGAAACAGGAAATCAGGCGTGCAGAAAAGCTAAACATGCTAGGAGAGCTCGCGGCATCCATTGCACATGAGGTAAGAAATCCATTGACAGTAGTGAAAGGTTTTTTACAGCTGATGCAAAAGGATGAGAAAGGGAAAAATCATTCGTATATCAGTCTGGTGCTTAGTGAGCTTGCACGCGCTGAATCCATAATCAATGATTATCTTAATTTCGCTAAACCGGAATTTAAAAAAATCGAGCAAGTTAATTTGGGTGATTTATTAAATGAAGTGAAACTGCTTTTGAATCCTCTAGCGATAAAAAATGGAGTTCATATAGAAAGCTATTTGGAGAAAAATGTCTATATGGATGCGGACAAAAACCAACTAAAGCAAGCACTCGTCAATATTATTAAAAATGCTATAGAAGCAACTCCTCAAGATGGAAGGGTTTATGTTAAGTTAATTTCTAATGCAGGGGGCATCCAGATTGTTGTCAAGGATACCGGTGTAGGAATGTCCGAGGAACAAGTATCGCGAATTGGGACTCTTTTTTATACCACAAAGGACAAAGGGACTGGACTTGGTACAACAGTATCCTTGCGTATAATTGACAGCATGAACGGAAAAGTTCTTTATCATAGTGAGATGGAGAAAGGAACAGAGGTGAAAATCTCTTTTCCACCTGTAAAAGCTGTAGAAAAATCTAACGCTGGGTAAAAAAACACTGCCCTTTTAAGAAAAAAAGACAGTGTCTCATTATACTAACGGGTTCGGATTAGGAGTACAAAAACTTAATTGGCATATCAAATTTTGGTTCAAATCAGCCCGAAAACTGGGCATAAGCACAAAGAAATTTGAATGGAATGATATTATTTATCTTAGATAAAAGGGTGGATATTAAAAATTAGAAATAAACGAGGTTCGTGAATTATGGAATTAAGAGATTATTTAAATACAACTTTTCCAGGACTAATCTTAAAGCCAAGTCTTTATAATCAATGGGATATTGGTCTGCACTTCGAGTTCGCACAAGGGATGTATCAGTTTAATGACGATAATACCCTTAATCTTGATATGTTTAATCGTGTATATAATCAAGCGTTAGCTATTTTCCATTATCTTTTTTCGGACCAAGATGAGATTTTTCTTGTTACGAATATATATCATCTTAAATGTTTGAAAGATAGGACAAACCCAATAAAAGTCTATCAACGTTCTATAAAAAATAAAAATTTGAAATTTAATATACGGCAAACGACATTACCATTTGTTTTTGATGATGAAGAAGATACGGATGAATATTACACTTCTCAGTTTTTTTTAAAGTGTAATAAAAGTGATATACGATACCTTTTGTTGATTAAAGCAGCTTGTAATGAAGATTTTCCCTTGAAACCTAAATTTGGAGGAAGAAATGGCTCGTATTATCCAGATGTATTTTTCATAAACGCTTCAAAAAATATCATTTTTTTTATTTATGATGATAGAGGTTGTGAAGTCATTGCAAATAATAAAGAAACCATTCGACCATTATATAATCAATACAAATATTGGCTTAGCGAATATGACAAGGAAAAGATTGAACGACTTTTCCACTAACTAATATGAGCTGGTTAACCGTAAAAAATGGACCACCAAATGATGGTCCATTTTTATTGCTGTTTTATGGTTATTTGTACTCCGAATTTGTTGCTAAAACACCTGACATTCATTATGCTATTAACACTTTTGTACTTCAAAACTAACCCGTTATCATTATACTAAAGTTTTTTTAATGGCTTATCTGCTGGGCCTTCTAGTACATCACCGTGAACGGAGAAGCGGGAGCCGTGACAAGGACAGTCCCAGCTTCTGTCTCCATGATTCCATTCCACCTCACAGCCAAGGTGGGTACAGGTGGTGTCCACACAGAACAGTTCACCGTTATTATCCTTATAAGCCCCAGCTCGCTGGCCATTGATGGTGACAATCGCTCCTTCATCCAGTCCCAACTCATCTGTGGTCGTAGCAGGATGATCAAGCTTTCCTTCTATAAGGTGCCCAGCTACATCCATATTGGTAGAAATAAACTTTTTCAGACTTGGGTCTGCAACGAATCTTGATGGTGTGAATAAATGCTCATATGGATTATCTCGATTCAAAATGAGGTCTTGAATAAGTAACGCTGCAGCTGTTCCATTGGTCATTCCCCACTTTCTGTATCCAGTGGCGAGGTAAATATTTGGATGACCTGACGTTATTCTGCCGATATAAGGGATTTTATCAAGCGTATACAAATCCTGTGCAGACCAGCGATAAAGGATCTCTTTTATGCCGAGGATTTCCTCGCCAAAGCTACGTAATGCTTCATAATGCTTGATGGTATCCTTCCCTTGCCCTGTTTTATGGCCCTCTCCACCAATTAAAGCAATTTTTTCTCCGCCTATCGTCACATAACGCAAGGATCTGGTAGGCTCACCAGCACTATAGTACATTCCCTCTGGTGGTTGTTTTTCTGTTTTTGCTGCCAAAACGTAAGATCTCTCGGCATACATTCTTGTAAAAAAGAACCCCATGCCATCGTAAAAAGGGAAGTGAGAAGCAATAACAAGATGATCACAGGAAACCTTTGACCCATTTTTTGTTACTACCTGAAGTCCATTGCTTTCCACCACATCTGTTGCCACTGTGTGTTCAAAAATCTCTGCACCCTTTTCCACTAATTCATTCACAAGCACGCTCAAATATTGCAAAGGATGAAATTGTCCTTGATTTTTCATCGTAATGGCGGATTGAATTGGAAGGTTTAAAGGAATTTCCGTAAGTAGATCACTATCTATTCCAAGCTTTTGGTAGGCCTCCCATTCCTTCATCAGTTTTTGGTCATCCTGCTCATTCGCAGCATAAATGATGGCGTCTTGCTCGTTATAATCACAGGAGATTCTCTTTCGATTGACCATGTCTTTTATAAAGTGGAGTGCGTCTTGATTTGCCTGATAATAGAGCGTTGCTTTTTCCTTTCCAACATGCCCAATGAGTTCATCATAGATGATGCCGTGCTGAGCGGTAACTTTTGCTGTGGTATGCCCTGTTGTTCCGTTTAGCACTTGATCTGCCTCCAGCAAGATAACACTCATTCCTTCTTGCACAAGCTGATAGGCAGTAGTGATGCCAGTAATTCCCCCACCAACCACACATACATCTGCTTTCTTATCCTCTTTTAACGTTGGAAAAGAGGAAAGGGATGCGGCTTGTCGCCAATAAGGCTTGGGAGCTTCTGGGAGTGGATGAAATTGATTTGTACTCATCTTAATAACCTCCAGTTATGTTTCTGTTGATAATTTTTCCAATCTAGAGGATTTCATGTATTCGTTTTAAATGCTATTGGAAACTAATCATAAAAAAAGGTAGAATGTAATGTAACGTAATACCTCTAAAGAGGGCCATAAAGGAGAAAAAAATGTCAAAATCATTTGTTGATACATTCCAACCATTTCTACAGGATCTATGGAGTAAAAGCACGTTTGAAACTCCAACTCCCATACAAGAACAAGCCATCCCTGAAATACTAGATGGCAAAGATTTATTAGCAGAATCCCCGACAGGAACAGGGAAAACCTTAGCATACCTTTTGCCAATAATTGAACGAATCGACCTAAACAAGCAGCATCCACAGGCTGTCATCGTTGCTCCCTCAAAAGAACTTGCTATGCAAATTCTGTCTGAAATTCAAAAGTGGACGGAAGGCAGCGCGGTAATTGGAGCATCCTTTATTGGAGGAGCGAATGTCAAAAGGCAAATTGACAAGCTGAAAAAACGTCCGCATATATTGGTTGGTACCCCTGGACGCTTGCTGGAATTAATACAGATGAAAAAAATAAAAATGCATGAAGTTGCAACCATCGTCATGGACGAGGCTGATCAACTGTTTGTGCCAGAGCATAAAAAAACAGTCGATAGCATCATCAAATCCACGATGCAGGATAGACAGGTACTCCTGTTCTCTGCAACCTTAAAAAAAGAAACAGAAGATGTAGCGTTAAGCTTCCTAAATAATCCGCTAGTATTGAAAATATCCAAATCAGAGCTTCCGCCAGTGAAGGTGCAACATCTTTACACAGTAGTAAAGGACCAACGCGATAAACCAAACGTATTAGGAAACCTGCTGCGCGAACCAGGCATCAAAGCGTTGGCTTTTGTAAGGGATATCGGCAATCTAGCAGTTTTAACCGAGAAGCTGATCTATAAACAATTGAATGTCGGATTTATCCATTCGGAATCCTCCAAGCAAGAGCGGGAGGCGGCAATGAAAAATTTCCGCAAGGATGAATACCCTGTTCTTTTAGCAACAGATGTCGCTGCAAGGGGGCTGGATATTAAAGAATTATCCCACGTGATTCACTACGACCTGCCAGAGGAGCTTGAAAGCTACGTACACCGTTCCGGGAGAACAGGCCGTCAGGGAGCGGAAGGAACCGTCATCTCTATTGTGAACGAGCGTGAGGAGCGTAAACTCAAGCAATTTGCCCGCGAGCTAGGGGTAGAATTAGAAAAGCGCGAGGTATTTGCTGGAAAGTTAGTGAAGGAAGAAGATAGAAATACTTCCCCAAAGGTCAGACAAAGTAAATCAACTAGGATGATAAACGGGGGCAAGAAAAAGCACCCTTCTCCTAAAAACCGAAAAAATAGTACTGCTAGAACTGGAAAAAAGAAATAAGTGATGCTGATTATAAGAGAAAGCCGTCCAGGAGATTCACTCCTTTAGGACGGCTTTCTTGTATTAATTTATTTCTCCTCGAAAATGTAGAGCTTCAAATCCACGTATTACAACACTGTTTCGTCTTTCAGGTTTTTTCAACAACTCCACATGCTCTACTCTTCGCACAAGCATTTCTATTACAATTTCTGCTTCAAGCCTAGCAAGAGGTGCGCCTAAGCAAAAGTGGGCGCCGCTAGCAAACGACAAATGTTTGATAGGAGAACGAGTTACAGAGAAAACATCTGGATTCTCCATTATTTCTGGGTCTCTATTTGCAGCACCAAGGGCCACAAAGATTGGCTGTGCTTTTTTCAAATGCTGTCCGTAAAACTCCATATCTTCCCCAACCCATCTACTAGTCAAAAGAACAGGTGGATCAAAGCGCAGCATTTCCTCAACGGCATTTCGAATAAGTGTAGGGTTTTCCTTTATTTTTGCCATCTCTTCTGGGTGCTTTAATAATAAATAATATCCATTGGTAATTAGATTCACCGTTGTTTCATGACCAGCAATGAGTAGTAGTAAACAGGTCGCTACTAACTCGTCTTCATTAAGTTTGTCACCAGAATCTGAAACATCGATCAATCCGCTTAACAAATCTTCTGCTGGAGCATTCCGCTTTTGTTTTATCAACTTCCTCATGTAATGATCTGCTTCTTCTAAAGGAGGGGCGATCTCCACCAAATCTTCCTCTGTTGTATTAATATCAATAAATTTCACAAAGGCTTCTGACCAAACCTTAAATTGATTTCTGTCATCTTTGGGCACACCTATTAGCTCTGCAATTACCATGACCGGCAAAGTATATGCTAGGTCAGAAATTAACTCATGTTCTAGCTTTCCTTTCATTTGATCCAATAAATAATGACACATGTCTGTAATCGCAGGCCGCAGCTTTTCCGTCATTCTAGGAGTAAAGGCTTTTGTCACAAGGGATCGTAATCTCGTGTGATGGGGAGCATCTCGAAAAAGCATCATATTCCGGTTCAGGTTAACAATGGGCATTAACGAAGGTGAAATGGGTGGCATATCTTCTTGGGGGACAATGTTTCTAATTTCTTTTATAAATCTAGTGTCCTTCAACACCGCTTCTGCTTCTTTATATCCTGTCACCAACCAGCCTTCCACGTTAAAAAGTTGAACCCATTGAACTGCTTGGTAAGCATGCATCTTTTTAAAATAAGGAAATGGGTTCTCGATAAACGATTTTGCAGTATCTGTTTCAATCATAGAAAAACTCCTTTGAATTTACAATTTTTCATAATCTATCCTAAGTCATTCGTCAAAAATCGATGAATTCCTGTGTCAAACTTATGAAATAGGAAAAAGTTTCTACCTTTTTTCTCCAAATTTTATGACCTCATTTGACACTTATTTCGAAAACTATTGTAAAATGGTGTAATAGTAGTTGAGTAGAGTAGCTTTGAAAAATGGAGGCTTTTAAATAGGATGTTTTGTCACAATTGTGGAATGAAGGTATCATCCGAGGCGAATTTTTGCTCCCACTGTGGTGCAAGCTTGAAGGAAGATGCTTCTAATAACGAAGATAATAGATTAGAAGGCAGAGGAGCTTCCCGCAAAAAGAAGCATACATATCTCCCATTGCTGCCTCCAGTTATAAGCCTAATATTAGTAGTAGGTCTAATAGGAGGCTATTATAATCATGAGCAAAAAGTAAATGCCGAAGTTCTAACGATGAAAAATGAAGCAGAAGAGCATGCCCTAGAAGGTGATTTTGATCAAGCAAAAGTTACACTTAAGGATGCCATGGAGATTAGGCCCAATTATCACGTTTTACGGAACAATCTGGAGGTAGTGAAGATTACCGAGGAAGTCTACGTGGAGCTTGGGGAAATTAAAGCGCAAATTAAAGACAAGCAATTCTCTGAAGCGGAAAAAAACTTAACTAGATTGCATGAGAAAATTAATAGGCTTGATGGCCCTATAATTAAACCATTAAAAGATGCAGTTTCCGAGACAGATGTCATGATAAAGGTTGGGAAAGTAAATGATGAGCTTGACCAATTGAAAACGGTAGAGGAGCTGTCTCGAAAACTAAATGTCATATCTTCTGTTCCGTCAGATGAGGGTAAAACGGTGAAAGAACAAATCATAAACCGAATTGTGCAGCTGACTATCGATGAGGCCGAAGAATATTTAGAGGATAACCAATTCACCAATGCCATGACGGTTGCAGATCGGGCCCTTCAATATGCGATAAACGATAAGCGCATTTTAGCATTGAAGGAAAAAATCGACCAATCACGTCATGCATTTGAACAAGCAGAATTTGAACGCATTGAAAAAGCAATGGAGGCAGCTGCTAAAGAGGAAGCCGCTCTTGAAATTGTTGAACTCCACACTGAGGAAGATGAAGTAGGTGGGTTGACGATTAAAGGAGAAGTGAAAAATGTCGTATCTGCCAATGTCTCTTCCATCACTGTTTATTACAATATTTTAAGCAAAGATAAAAACGTTCTCGACAAAGGCTTCACAACAGTGTATCCATTCAAATTGGAACCAGGAAGCAAGGGGAAGTTTGAAGATTATTACTATGGCGTTTTTGAAGATGATGTCACAGTAGAAATCGCGAACATCACTTGGGTTGTGGAAGATTAATCTGTGGTTTTTAAAGAAGGTGAATAAATGAATATAAGATGGTTTGTGAGTATCCTTTTAACAATCGTTTTACTCGGAACAGGAACTTTCGGATATTTTTATATAAAAAAGAACCTGCCAGCTCAGCTTACGGCTTCTTCTAATCTTTATTTAGAGTCACAGGTGGAGGAGGCAAAAGCAGTCCCGCAGGCGTTAAAGGAAATTATTTTTGAATCGCAAAAGCTTGTCGTAAAAATAGAGCTACCTGATGGCTCGTTTGGCTCAGGGTTTCTCTATAATCAAAAAGGCGATGTGGTTACAAACGCCCATGTTGTTGCAAATGCAAAGGATGTAAAGGTCACAACCGCAGACTCCAAGGAATTACAGGGACAAGTAATCGGGATAAGCAATGACACAGACATCGCCGTGGTGCGTGTGCCGGAGCTTGAAGAAACGGAGCCGTTTAAGCTTGCCAAAACTAGAAAAGCAGAGCTTGGTGATGATGTGATTGCACTCGGAAGCCCACTTGGTCTCCAAAATACCGTTACAACTGGAATCATTAGCGGAACAGGCAGAGCGTTTGAAATTGACGCCTTTAAATATGAGGACCTATTCCAAATTTCTGCACCAATTGCACCAGGTAACAGTGGAGGACCTTTAATTGATGCGAAAACGGGGGAAGTGGTAGGAATCAATTCTGCTACCATGGACCAAGGAATTATTGGTTTTAGTATTCCGTTAGTAAATGTCCTTTCTCTCATTGAAAACTGGTCAGAGTCACCAATGGAAACACTGCCTCGTATTGGAGCTAATAATACTGGTAGTGGTGGCGAGGAAGCATCAACAAACGCAGACATCGCAGAATATCTTGTAAACTACTTTTATGAGAGCATTAACTATCGCGACTATGTAACTGCCTATTCCTTACTCGGTAGCAGCTGGCAATCCAAGACAGCCTATGAGGATTTCCGTTCAGGCTATCTCGATTTCCTAACGATTGAAGTGGATGATTTATTGTCTCGAGAAGCAGGCCAAAATGTCGAGGTCATTACGGTCATCACGGCTCAGGAGCGCTCTGAAAATGGCGTTTCCTACGAGCAATTTAAGGTCACGTTTGAACTAGGTTTGGAAAACGATCAAATGAAAATTCTCTCAGAAAAGCGAGAGCCGATGGAATAAGAAGAGAACTGTCGGGAAAGTTGTTGCTTTCCCGACAGTTCTTTTTTTACAAAAGAGTATTTGAGCTCTCATTATTTATGAATGCATGGACGACTATGCCAACGGGTGGTTGTTGCGGAAAAAAGGATGGCGACAATGGAGGTGGCTGGCTCGTTGTGGTTGTCGCGGAAAAGGGGGAATCGCGACAACGGAGGTAGTAGGTCCGTTGTGGTTGTCCCGGAAAAGGAAGAATCGCGACAACCAAGCAGTCTTTTACCAAAAACTATAAAGCTATCACTCTACGCACACCACTTATTCGTTTTTTCCATTGGTTGCTTAGAGGAGCAAGAGACACCTTTTTTTCCACACGTGAGGTATGGAGCATCGTGTTGTTTCCGATGAAAATAGCTACATGACCAATTTTGGCATTGCCTTTTAGATTCTTTCTTTTTGATGTTGTAAAAAAGAGTAGGTCCCCCTTGCGGACAGAGTCGAGCGGAATCGGTTTTCCAGTGAGATATTGCTGGCGGGAGGTCCGAGGAAGAAGAATGCCATGTTGGGCATATACATATTGTACAAAGGAGCTGCAATCAAACGTATCTGATCGACCACTCGGAGCACCAAAAGTGTATGGTGTTCCTATAAAGCTTCTTCCTGTATCTATTATTTTTTTTGATAGGGAGGAATTCATGGTAGGGTCCTTTCAAATTGTTTTGATATATTAGTAGATGACGGTAGGTTTTGAAATGCTTGGACTTTTTACACTTTTTTTGGAGGGGAAGCTTACATGGGGGCAAAGGAGAAATTTTTACACTATCTTGGGGTTACTGAAAAATCACCAAGTATTACATATCTGAATGAATTAATTTATGCCCATCAGTTTAAAGTTAGGTGGGAAACATGGACAAAATTCTTGGACTTTGAAGAGCTTGAGGAAAAAGATTTCTATCTTCCAAGTATCGACGACTACGTAGAGCGGGTTGTCTCAACTGGTACCGGAGGCACGTGTTGGACGCTTGCCCGTGGCTTTCATTTTTTGTTGTCAGAACTTGGTTTTGATGTAGAGTATCTGTACATGAAGCCTGGACACTTATGCCTTCAAGTAACTCTAGATCAAGCATACTATGTGGATGTTGGCTATTGTGCTCCGCTATACAAAGCATATCCGCTTCGTGAATCATTCACTGTGGTAACGGAAATGGAAATTTTCCGCTATCAGGTAGACGGTAAGGAGGTCTTGGTAGAACGGGAGCCAGGACCAACTAAAACATTAAGCTTGCACCCTGTTAGTTGGGAGGAAATGAAAAAGCCCTTGCTAGAATCCCATAACTGGACAGACGGATTTGCGTTTCAATCCTTACGTATGTTTGGTTATATAGAAGGGGAGCCGATTCAGTTGAGAGATAGTGCCATTCGCCGTTTTAAGAATCAAGCTATCAAGGAAGAGGCGCTGTCACCTGAAGAACTGCGGTTTTGGATTGAGGAGAAATTCCAATCAGACTACACATTATTTGAACGTGCCGCTGAAATAAAAAAGATCAGGATTAATAAAGAAGAGGGTGGAGGTCTTCATAGAAGGTGAATGAGGACAATCCACCGGAAAAATCATGAGAGGAAGTCTTCATAGAAGGTGAATGAGGACAACCCACCGAGAAAACCAAGAGAGGAAGTCTTCATAGAGGGTGAATGAGGACACCCCACCGGAAAAACCAAGAGAGGAAGTCTCCATAGAGGGTGAATGAGGACAACCGACAGAGAAAACCAAGAGAGGAAGTCTTCATAGAGGGTGAATGAGGACAACCGACAGAGAAAACCAAGAGAGGAAGTCTTCATAGAGGGTGAATGAGGACAACCGACCGGAAAAATCATGAGAGGAAGTCTTCATAGAGGGTGAATGAGGACAACCCACCAGAAAAATCATGATTGGAAGTCTTCATAGAAGGTGAATGAGGACAACCCACCGGGAAAACCGAGAGAGGAAGTCTTCATAGAAGGTGAATGAGGACAACCCACCGAGAAAACCGAGAGAGGAAGTCTTCATAGAAGGTGAATGAGGACAACCCACCGGGAAAAGCTAGAGAGGAAGTCTTTATAGAGGGTGAATGAAGACAACCCACCGAGAAAACCAAGGGTGGAAGTCTTCATAGAGGGTGAATGAAGACAACCCACCGGAAAAACCAAGAGAGGAAGTCTTCATAGAAGGTGAATGAGGACAACCCACTGGGAAAAGCAAGAGAGGAAGTCTTCATAGAGGGTGAATGAGGACAACCCACCGAGAAAACCAAGAGAGGAAGTCTTCATAGAAGGTGAATGAGGACAACCCACCGAGAAAACCAAGAGAGGAAGTCTTCATAGAAGGTGAATGAGGACAACCCACCGGGAAAACCAAGAGAGGAAGTCTTCATAGAGGGTGAATGAGGACAACCGACCGAGAAAACCAAGAGAGGAAGTCTCCATAGAAGGTGAATGAGGACAACCCACCGGGAAAACCGAGAGAGGAAGTCTCCATAGAGGGTGAATGAGGAGAACCCACCGAGAAAACCAAGGGTGGAAGTCTTCATAGAAGGTAAAACAACCCACCGAGAATTGTAAGCGAGGTAGTCCCCCATCGAAGACGAATGGGGACTACCATACCTAAAACTAAGGCTTAGTGTCCCCATACATTCTATAGGTAGTTAATTGAAGGCTTTTTGTTAATTACTTTACAAACGTCCATTTTCCTTACTAACATTTACCCTTTCTTTTTAATAAACCCACCAAGCACTGTCATCACTAAAATCACCGCCGCCAGAGCATAGGCCACATAGGAAACCTCGCTATACTCCGCCATATTTTTTACTCCAATTCCAATAAAAGCCCAGACGAATACGAGAGGATATAGCCAATCATCATTGGACATTCGGAACCAAACAGCTAATAATGTTGCCACAACCAGCATGATTACCGTCCAAGTAACAGCTGACAATCCGAAGCCATCCCAGCCAAGCTCCACTAATACATAGCTAATGTTTGCAATCGTCGCGACACTAATCCAGCCGAGGTAAATTGAAAAGGTTGCAAGATCCAGCTTGCCAGGGTTAGAAGCGCGCATTTTTAGATAAAGCGCAATGAGGGTGCACAAAAGTCCAACCATCACTGCAACGGTGGTCACCCAAAATCCATAATGCCATAGTACGACCCAGGCACTGTTTAACAAACAGCTTAAAACAAAGAGGCTGCTTGTATTCACATAGATTGGGAGGTTTCTACGCGATTTCGGTATTTGGCGGATAATCCAAATTCCAAGCAAAAGGTAAATCAAGCTCCAAATAGAAAAAACATAGCCAGCTGGTTGAAAGAGTACGGTAATTCGATTTGCGATGTCCCCTGTTGTCAAGCCGTTTAAAGGTAAAGCGTTCGCAAGGTAGTTCACTACAATCATCAAGACAAAAGCCAAGATATTTAATAGAAGTCTCGCCACTAGCAACACCCCTTTCTTATACTTCATACTATTCCTTTAAAAGAAGGGACATAACCATTTCGATGTACAAATAGCCATATTTTCATCACTTGTCTCATAAAATAGGAAATGGATTTCGAACAGAGTCGGAGAGGGGACAAGGCAGGGAATGAATAAATTTTTCAAAGGAACATTGCTACTAGCAACTGCAGCTTTCTTAGGGGAAAGCATTGAGTTTATTGTAAATATGGTGCTTGCCAAAAACCTGGGAGAGGAAGGAATGGGGCTTTATATGTCTGTATTGCCTATCGTTTTCCTCGTGGTTGTTATTTCAAGCTTGGAACTGCCGATTTCTATCTCCAAATTTGTCGCAGCCAAAGAAGAAAAATATCACCAAAGCATGCTGCAGCATGCAATGAGACTCACCATTATTTTTACGATAATGGTTTTGGTGATAGGAGCATGCCTGTTACCTCTTCTGCCAGTGTTTCAACACTACCATCCACTCGTAAAATGGCTGGTTTTGATTATGATTCCTGTCATTTCCTTTTCGTCTATTGCCAGAGGCTACTTTATGGGACTCCAGCACATGGGGAAAATCGCCATTTCTAACTTTTTAAGAAAAGCAGTACAGTTAACACTACTTGTTGTCATGTATCATTTTTTTCATTTTTCCTTAGAAGTCTCGCTGCTCATTGCCATTATGACTTTAATCGGAACGGAGGCTATCGTGTGTCTTTATCTCCTATATATGTACAGGCTTCAATTTGTTCAGCTCAAGGCAAAGCCAGGAGCGAAAATGGACGGCAGAACAGTTAGAAAAAAGCTGCTCGAGGTTTCCATTCCAACCACTGGCATGCGCTTGTTTCACGCGGTCACAAACGCCATTCAGCCAGTTTTAATAAAAATAGCCCTTGTGAAAGCTGGGCTGTCTCATACCATTGCTTTAGAGGAGTTTGGACTGCTAGCGGGAGTAGCACTAACGATTGGCTTTTTCCCAGGCTTTATCGCACATTCCCTCATGATTGTGTTAATTCCAACCGTGTCAGCAGCCTATGAAAACCAGGAATTTTCCAAGCTTCAGCGGCTGTTGAAGCAGGTTATGTTATTAACATTTTTATATGGTATTCCCGTGGTCATGGTGTTTTATCATTTTGCTATACCACTTACTAATGTCTTTTTTGAGAATTCACATGCAGCGTCCTATGTACAGCTGCTATGGCCATTTTTTCTATTTCACCTGTTTGTATCCCCATTGCAGGCTTATCTAATAGGACTTGGGCTGATTAAGGATGCCTTTCTTCATTCTATTTGGTCCACCTGCATTTCATTTTTGCTTATGTTTCTGCTTGGATCCTTACCAAGCTTGCAAATGAATGGAGTCATCTTAGGGATGAACACGGGAATGGTTTTGCTAACGCTGATGCACTATTTTACCGTCTGCAACCAAATCAAAGTCACCCTTTGGCTAAGGGATACCCATTCACATAAGGCAGCATAAAGAGACGGTAGTCAAATAAATCCGCTTTCAATTGTGCAACTTCTTTCTTATGTGTTTACATGTGTGTGAAAGGTCTTTATAATCCCTACTGGATGAATAAATACCAGGGGGAGGATGAGTGGATTGAACAAGCTAATTAAAACTCTACTATTCTTGCATATTGGTCCTCTTTTTGTTGCAATACATGTTCACTTTTTCTTATCACCAAATAGTCTAGCTACTGGAGGAGTCAGTGGGCTGTCTATTATTCTGAATGACGTTTTCTCAGGTGTTTCCATAGGGATGTTCATGTTACTTGTTAACATTGCCCTGTTTATCATAGGATTTTTAGTGCTTGGATTTGGTTTTGGAGCAAAAACAATTTATGCGAGCTTTATGCTTTCGGTTATGGTTTGGGCGCTTGAAAAATTCTTTCCGGTAAATGCACCACTGAGCGAAGATATTCTCATTCAACTCATCATTGGACAATGCATTGCAGCACTAGGGATGGCGCTAGTTTTCAATGAGCGTGCGTCAACCGGAGGTACAGATATACTTGCATTAA
This sequence comes from Bacillus sp. THAF10, assembly GCF_009363695.1. Classification (NCBI taxonomy): domain Bacteria; kingdom Bacillati; phylum Bacillota; class Bacilli; order Caryophanales; family Bacillaceae; genus Bacillus; species Bacillus sp. THAF10. Next base: position 744,926 of record NZ_CP045403.1, read on the forward strand.
TTTTAAATAAATATTTTTCCATCGATATGGGAAGAGGGGTACTTTTCTCCGATATCTTTATCGCGTTATCTTCCATTCTGGTGTTTGGTGCAGAAGTGGGTATGTACGCGGTGTTTGGAGTGATCTTGAACGGTCTTGTTATTGATTATGTGCTCCAGCAGGTCAATCAAATGCGCGAAGTTGTCATTATAAGCAGCAAGAGTGAGCAAATTCGCACCTACATCGTTGGGCAACTCGGACGCGGGGCAACCCTTCATTATGCGCGCGGTGCCTTCACATCTGACGAAAAGGAAGTAATTACGACGATCTTGAACAAGAAGGACTTTTCTCGTTTGAAAAAATTTATCGGAACCACGGACGAGCAAGCGTTCATCACTGTTCACAATATGAAGGAAATACTAGGACAAAACTTCAAACAATTAGTATCAAAATAACCAAGGTCAAATGGGACTTTGGTTATTTTTTTTTGAAAGGATATTTTCGCAAACTTTGTGGCAGCTGCGTATAGAGATCAAACGAGCAATCATCGTTGCTGTCGTGCTTTTTCGTGGAGGAGTTTTAAGCATGTGGCAATTTTTATTAGCTTGAATATTGGAAAATGCAACAATCCTTTAGAAAAGAGCTTTTTGAAGAAACTGTGACAATGTAGGAAACGGAGAATTTACCAGTAGGCTAAACGTTTCATTTCCTGTGTCAAAAGGCTTAAAATAAGGAAAGGAACTAGATAGTTGAGGTGGACGTTTTGTTAAAAGATAAAATCACACTCCTAGCAAAAGCGACAGAATTTATTGAGCAATGCTATGCAGAGCTTGGGATACCAGATGACGTAACTGGGGATAGACTAAAAGACATTGAAAATCAAATAAATCTTCATGGTTATTATGAACATACATACGAGGAGCTCGAGCATGGAGCGAAAATGGCGTGGCGCAACAGCAATCGCTGTATAGGCCGGCTTTTTTGGAATGCGCTTCATGTGGTGGATAAGAGACATTTGAATGCTGAGGTAGACATGGCAAGCTCGCTGTTTGACCATATCGAAACTGCTACAAATGGTGGAAAGATACGACCAACTATTACGATTTTCCGTCAGAAAAAAGAGAATGAGGAAATCCGTATTTGGAATCATCAGCTGCTTCGCTATGCCGGATATGAAACGGAGTACGGAATCATAGGGGATCCCGCATCCATTTCCTTCACAAAAACGTGTCAGGAGCTCGGATGGGAAGGGGCGCGTACTCATTTTGATATTCTCCCGCTCGTCTTATCTGTTGATGGAAAGGAACCAATGCTTTTCCCTGTACCAAAGGACATTGTGTTGGAAGTCCCTATTCATCACCCAGAATTGGAAGCGTTCCGTGACCTCGGTTTGAAATGGTATGGTATTCCGCTCATTTCCGATATGCGCTTAGAGATTGGTGGAATTGATTATACGGCCGCCCCATTTAACGGCTGGTACATGGAAACAGAAATTGGGGCAAGAAATTTTGCCGATACGGACCGATACAATATGCTGCCAAAGGTTGCTTCATTAATGGGGCTGGATATGAGCACGAATGCAACGATGTGGAAGGATAAGGCGCTGATTGAGTTAAATGTGGCGGTGATGCATTCCTTTAAAGAAGCAGGTGTTAGCATCGTTGACCATCATACAGCTGCCATGCAATTTAAACACTTTGAGGAAAAGGAAGCAGCGAGTTGCCGGCATGTGACAGGAGAATGGGCATGGTTGATTCCACCGGTTTCTCCAGCAACGACGCACATATTTCACCACTCCTACGAGGATAAAATAGTGTTGCCGAATTATTTTTATCAAGAAAAACGATACTAATTTACAGGTTTTTGGATAATTAAATGAATTTAAATGGAGGAGAGCTGATTGGGGGCTCTCTTTTTTTTATGTAGATGTGGAAAAAGGGGGCAGGGGCTGTTTTTGGGAGATAATTAATCCGCTTTTTGTATAATTAATCCAACTTTTCAATAATTGATCCACTTTAGCGATTATTCGGTTCAACCCCCTAAGTTTGGACACATACTACTATTTACTAGGGTTATCTCATTATTTTAATCTTCTACCGCGCTTGCGCTTGGTTGCCCCGAGAAGAAAGGTTAAAGTGAATCGCTTTAACCTTTCTTCTCGGGGTAAACGTTACATCGTTAGCTCTACTGGATCCATGGATTTTGCCAACCATTTGGCATAATACTCACTTGGACTGTAGTCGTTTAAACTGCCGTGATACCTTCTATTATTATAAAATTCAATATAAGCATCCACAGTATTAAACGCATGATCAAAAGTTATAAATTCGTTTTTCTGATAACATTCTCTTTCAAGCACACTATGAAAAGACTCTATATAAGCGTTCATATTTGGTGATTTTGGTGGAATTCGTTCGTGTTCGAATTTATCCTCACTAAACTGTTGGAAATGGTTGCTGATAAACTGAGGGCCATTATCTGAACGAATAATGAGTCTACTTTCCCCTTGTCCAACTTCTTCAGCTGATGTCATTTTGACACCACGTTTCATCATAGCTTTCATCAACATCTTGGTAACTTTAGTCGCTTCACACGTCTTCCCAAGATAGTACCCCACAATCTTTCGATCAAACACATCTATTGCGCTCACAAGATAGAAAAAACGGCGAGAATTCATCACATATCCATATTTAATATCTACTTGCCACAACTGATTAGGACCTGTAATCTTACGATTCTTTGCGAGTCTGCGTAGGTGTTTCTGCTTCTTTTCCCTTTGAGGCATCAAGATATCAAGCTCTTTACATAGACGATACACTTTCTTTTTGTTGATAATGAGATGATGTTTTCTTCTTAAAGCTTTTGTTAACTTCCTATATCCGTATATCTCTTCTTCCCCTTCGATAAGCTGCATGAGATACACTTTGATTGACGTATCTTTTACTTTCTTTTTCGTCTTTCTGTTCAGGGAATAGCCAGGTATAGGTCTTCCCCCTGTAGGAACCTTAGCTTTTGGTGGATTGGCCAAACGGTAATAATAAGTAGAACGAGTAATGGAAGCATACTTTAATACACGGCTGGCAGGGAATCCCTCGTCAATCCACTCTTTAGCGAAAGTTATTTGTTCCGAAAGGTTGGTAAGTTTTTTTTTACCATTTGGCGAAGCATCGCTACCTCTAGTTCTTTTTCACCTAAAAGTTTCATGGCATGGTCATACTTCTTTTGAAGTTCTTGAGTAGAAGTAGACTCTGAAAGTGGCCTAACACCGTCTTTTTCCATCTCTGCTTCTATTTCATCGCGATACTGTCTTATCCAATTTCCTAGAGTAGAACTGCTCACTCCAGTTTTCCTAGCGATAAAAGCAGTATTCCCAGATTCAAGTGCCATTCTCACATATTGCTTTTTTACATCTTCCATCGGTCCATTACGTTTACTCATTTGGACTCCTCCTTTGATACTTCTATGATAATATCTTTTGAAGTAGGTGTCCAAATCAGTTAGGGGGCTAAATAGTATTTAATCCACTTTTTCATTTATTTGTCCAACTGGGGCAAGATAAATGCCATTCGACAATAATCAGCAAAATTCAACAAACACCACTTGTAGGATACTACTCTCTAAAATTAAAACCGACCCATTAAAAAAATGGGCCGGTATTTTTTGAGATTATGTTGCTGCTTTTTGTAATTTATGAATAACAGATAATGATTTACCTGTACCAATGGCAACAGATTCTAGAGGGTTCGGAGCTACATAGACTGGTACCACGATTTCTTCGCTTAACCATTCTTGCATGCCGTTTAATAGGGCTCCACCACCTGTGATGATTACCCCTCTGTCCACGATGTCTCCGCTTAGTTCTGGTGGGCAGTCTTCAAGGGTTGCGCGGATTGCTTCTAAAATATGAAGCAGAGATTCTTTGATCGCTTTTTGGATTTCAGTTGATTGTAGTTCAATGGTTTTTGGTAGACCAGTAACAAGGTCACGGCCACGGATTTCCATCGTTTTTTCTTCATGTTCTACTAATGCATAGCCGATTTCCATTTTGATTTGCTCCGCTGTGCGTTCACCAATTAGTAGATTATAGTTTTTGCGAACGTGGTGCACGATGTCCTCGTCAAATTGGTCTCCGCCGACACGAATGGAGTTGCAGGAAACCACACCACCGTAGGAGATGATGGCCACCTCTGTTGTGCCTCCTCCGATGTCAACAACCACATTTGCAACAGGTTCATCAACAGGTAAGTCGGCACCAATAGCTGCTGCAACAGGCTCTTCAATTAAATGTACGTGCTTTGCACCACAGTTCTTTACTGCATCCTGAATAGCACGACGCTCTACGGAAGTGGAGCCAGATGGTGTACATACGACCACACTTGGCTTACGGATAGAGAAGCCCATTGTTTTGCTTGCTTGTTTCATGATTTGTTTTAGCATGCTTGTCGTAATGTCGAAATCTGCGATAACGCCATCTTTTAATGGACGGACAGCAACAATTCTTCCTGGTGTTTTCCCAATCATATTTTTCGCTTCTGTTCCCACGGCAAGTACCGCTTTTGTTTCAAGGTCAATTGCCACAACGGAAGGTTCATTGAAGACAATTCCCTTACTTTTACTATAAACCAGCGTATTAGCTGTACCTAAGTCGATCCCGATTTCTGTAGTTGAAAACATAGTCAAATTCACCCAATCATAAAAGTTATAGTTAATTTAGGTCTCTTATATATCTTCAAAGAACTTTGTCGGTTTGTGGGGGTAAAAGTAGATGAATATATTGGTAATTTTAAGCTGAATAATGATAGATTTATTTTACATATTATGCTATATTTTAGAAAAATATTAGGGAAGTTGGCGCGATGGAGATACGAGAAAAAGAGGAAGAAATGCATGATGAACAGCGGAAGTTTTCATCCCAAATAATAAATTTTATGTTAATAGGGTTAACTATCATTGTTGGTGTGATTACTTGTTTGAGTTTTATAGATGGGTATAAAGTGAAGCAACAGCAGAAAATTGCCACTTATATTGAGGCTACAGACAGAATCATTCAGGGTAGTGGTTTGTACGAAAATAAAATAATGGATGGATATAGTAATAACAATTTACCTGTATTCTCCAATGAGGATGCCGAGCTATTGAAAGCGTTAGTGAGGGAAGCATCTTCTTTACAAGCTCCGAAGCATTGGGGCGAACATAAATTAGCTGTGGAAACACTTCTTGCTGAAAGGTATGAAATGTTTACTCAATATAATAGTGGTGCAGTATCTTGGAATGAGGAAGCGCTTTTGGTAATGCAAGAAAAAAGTGACCAGTTAGAAAAAGTGGAAAAAGAAGCACTCATAGACGGATTAGAACGTTACGAAATACCCTTTGAAGAGAGTGAAAATGGCAACATTCGCTTTTCCGTAAAGACATACTAAAAGAAACCTGAATTTCTACAGTAATAGAAATTCAGGTTTCTTTTAATTCTGTATAAACAACAAGCCTTTGTTCGTGGTTATTTGTTTTGCGATCATAAAGACCTGTGCAGGTAATAAGGTTTAATCTCTGCTTGTTTGAAGGGCCGTAGATTTTGCGCAAAGGAGCTTCATTATAAGGATAAGCTTCCTTGTGAGTAACGACGAATGTGAGTGTGCGTTCCCCGTCATTTACGTGAACTTCGTCTCCTGGATTCAATTCCTTTAAGTCAAAAAAGACAGCAGGTCCTGTATAATCATCTACATGTGCCGCGAACACTGCATTTCCATTTGAACCAGGTTTTGTACCAGGCTCAAACCAAGCAACGGTTTCCCCGTCCTCAGGAACTTCCATTGCCCCGGAACTGTCTAAACCAAATGGCTCAACCTTAGCATCCACATTTATCGAAGGGATGGTTATTTGTGTTGGAACTATTCCAGATGGTGATGGGTTAGGTGACTTCGGTTTCTCGTCTCCCTCATTTACAGCAGTGTTTTCCTTACTAGCGATTTTTTCCTCTGGAGCTGCTACAGACTCCTGGGGAAGTAAGCGATCTTCTTCATCATCTTGTACAAGGGGTGTACAAGATGATGAGAAAATCAGGATGAACGTGAGAATCGTGAATAAACTAATCTTATTTTTGTGAAGCAAAACGGCGTGCTCCAATTACGGCTGCACCTATCACCATTAATCCTGCAATTAACATCCAGCTGTTGATGCTAGAAGAATTGCTTGCTCCACCCATACCTGTTTGAGGCATTTCATTTGGCATCATGGTGTTGTCTTCAAGTAAAAGTACTTCTAAACTATCAGCTGTGTTGATGGCATAAACGGAATATACTTTGTTCTCTTCTAGCATCGTACCAGATAAATCCAGTACCTGTTCTCCGCCATCGGCTGTTCTAATTTCAAGATCATACGTACCAGCATCAAGCGTCATATAATCTGTAACTGCTTTGAACTCAGCTCCTGAAAAGACATCATCTCCATCAATGAGACCAACATTTACAGCAGGTGCATCAGGTGAAAAATGACCAACACGCACTTTTGCTTGACCTTCTGCTACTGCATTATCATCTTGTGTTACAGACAATTCAAGATTTTCCACTTTGTTGATTGCAGCCACTGTATAAGACATTCCTGCCTCCACTGTTAAATCTGTTGCAATGACAGGATCTGCTTCCCCCATTGTTCCAGCTGCATAAATTTCCACTTTGTGAGTCCCAGCTGGTAGATTCATATAATCAGTTGCTGCTTTGAACTCAGCTCCTTCTACTACTGCCTCATCATTTACATATACATCAACTGCAGGTGCATCTGGGGATGCGTGAATAATACGAACCATCGCGTGATCATCCGCGCTAGCGATTCCTCCTAAAGTGGCAAATGCAACAATACTCACGATACTTAGTACTAACATTCTTAGCTTTTTCAAATTCTAACCTCTCCTTTGGTTTTTATTATGTACAGGAATTGTTTAAAACCTGTATAAGTTATGTATACCACCAATTATCTCGAATTTAAACTAATAATGTGCGATGAATGTGTTTTTAATTTTTTTTTCTGGCTGTTTTCGTAAACTTTGTTGCTACTACGTTTAGGTAAAACACCGCAATCAACGTTGCTGTCGTGCTCTTTTTTTGGAGGAGCATTAAATATGTGTCATTTTTCTTAGCATAATGATTGGAAAAATCTTAAAGCCGACTTCATAAAAGAGCTTTTTGTTTTACAGTTTTCATTGAGGGGTAATTATAAGAAAAGAAGAGGAGGCGTTTTAAATGGGAAAACTATTTAAAAGAGTATTTGTAGCTATTTTGCCAATTTTAGTTAAAGAAGGATTCCGCTATTATAAAGAAAGAAAGCGAACATCAACCAAGGCAGAAAGCACATCCTAATAGGAGGTGGAGACCATGGAAAAATACACGTATTTTGTAACCCTTGACACGATGCAAGTGCATGAAGAACCATATGATACTCAAGTGAAATATTATGAAGTGCTAGCAACAAAAGAAGAGATCCACGAAATCAATCGGTGGATGGAAGAGCTGCATAAGTCAGAGTATGGACCAGGTCCTTATAAGAATCCATTAAGTGAAAAGAGTACTCAAAAAGAACGAGATAAGCAACAACTACTAATTGATAAAATCTTTGTTGCCGTTTACGAGCTTGGAACAGAACAGACAAAAGAAGAAATCAAAACGATGAATGGTTTGAACCAGCGGGTATAGCTATCTGCTGGTTTTTTTGTGGGGGTAGATTGATAGATTGGTAGCTTCTGACCATTAATAAGAACATTTTGGAATGTTTTTTCCTGGAGGAAAGTCCTATTTTTGATGGGTGTTCGTGCTATTCGTTGAAAAATAGGGGGGACACACGTTAGACTAGTGAAAAAAGTAGTGTTAGGAGTATTCCTATGATGAATAAGAAAAAACCAGTCATTATGTATCCTGCCGTAGCAGTGATAATTTTTGACGATCAAAAAAGAATTCTTTTACAAAAACGAGCGGATGTTGGGTTGTGGACGATTCCTGCCGGGCATGTAGAGCCTGGGGAAACGGTAGAAGAAGCAGCGGTCCGTGAGGTTTATCAAGATACAGGTCTAATTGTCGATCCTCATAGATTAATAGGCGTTTATTCTGATCCAGAATCCCAAACCTTTGAGTATCCAGATGGGAGGCTGGTTCAATTTGTGACCTCCTACTTTGAAGCGGAGATTACGGGGGGCTCTACATCAAAAAAGGACCCATCTTTAATAGAACTAGAATATTTTGCACCGAACAAGCTTCCTCATGATTTGTTACCTATGCACCCACGCTGGTTAGTTGATGCATTCTCCGATAGAAGAGAAGCCTTTGTTCGTTGAGTAACTAAAAAAACACCACCTCAGCTAAAATAGCCAAAGTGGTGTTTTGTATATATACCAATTAATGCACATTTGTTAAAAACGTTAGGAAAAACAGCGCAGCAATCACATAAAGTGGTGCAGACACTTCTTTTGCCTTTCCAAGAGCGAGCTTCATTAGTGGGTAGGCAATAAAACCAAACGCAATACCATCTGCAATGGAATAAGAGAATGGAATAATGACAATCACTAAGAATGCTGGAAATCCTTCCGATAAATCTTGAAAATCAATTTGCTTCACCGCTTGAAGCATGAGGACACCAATAATAATTAAAATTGGTGCAATCGCACTTCCAGGTATGATTTTAATGAAAGGAATCGCAAAAATGGAAAGTAAAAAGAGACTTCCTGTCGTTATTGCTGTAACACCAGTTCTTCCGCCAGCAGTAATTCCAGCAGCCGTTTCCACCGTTGAAACGGTAGGGCTTGAGCCAAAGAATCCACTAGTTAAAATGGACAACCCTTGAGCCTGGAAGGAACGCTTGAATTTCTCTGGACGATTAATCATTCCAAGGTGACCGTTAATTAGCCCGATGTTCTCAAAAAGCAGCACCATCGTTAAAGAAAAGACAGCTACTAAAAAGGTAAACTCTCCAATCTTAGCAAAAGAAACGGCACCGAATAAGGAAAGATAGCTATCCAAAGGAATCGCAGTCCCACCTGCATCAGAAAAGCTAACGACTCCAAAAGCAGCTGCAATGACCGTACCCGCGATGATGCTAATGAGGAAATTAGCTGGGACATTGCGCATGAATAAAATAACAGCTAGGATAATGGTTAAAATCGTAGTAATCACAAATGGACTTGTGACATCCCCTAAAGATAAAAGAGAATTGTCTCCTTTAACAATGAGGCCGCCTTTTTCTAGCCCAATCAGCGTTAAAAACAACCCTAATCCAACTGTTATTCCATGCTTTAAGGAGCTTGGAATGGCTTCAAGAAGTACCTGAGCAAGCTTTGTAAACGAAACAATCGTTACAATAACTCCGGAAACCACGACAACGCCGAGAGCTTCCTGCCAGGTTAATCCCATGGAATGTACCAATGTATAAGTAAACATCGCGTTTATCCCCATACCTGGAACTAGGATAATTGGAGCGTTTGCCCAAAATCCCATCAACCAGCACCCAACTACACATGTGATAATGGTAGCGATAATACCAGCTTCCAACGGAATTCCAGCTTCTGCAAGAATCGTTGCATTCACAGCAATAATGTACACAATGGTAAAGAAAGAAATCAAACCAGCCATCATTTCGCGCTTAAGCGTCGTTTCATGACCAGCAAGATCAAATGAATTCTTCATCCATTGAAGCATAAAAAACACCTTATTCAGTTTCCCTCTCCCACCCGGTCGCACAGGACCCACAATCTAGTATTATAACGTGGAGCAGTATCATTGACAATTATTAAGAATGTTCAGAAAACAGACACAAACCTTCCTGGAAAAAAAGGGTATAATAGTAGTAACGAAGAGGGGTGAACGCGATGGATTTTTTTCGACTAACAGATGAAAAAATTAAAAAAGCGTATGAAGACGGAGAGTTCGAGAGTTTGCCAGGCTACGGTAAGCCACTAGATCTTGAAGATCTTTCAAATGTCCCACCTGAGATGCGGATGGCATACAAAATTATGAAAAATTCCGGCATGATGGAGGAAGAGCAGGTACGGTCAGAAATTGACTATATCGAAGACTTGATAAAGAATGCCCATAGTGATGCTGATGAAGCTAGACTAACCCAACGATTAAATGAAAAACAATTACGACTACAGCAAATCATTCAAAAGAAAAAGAAACAAACCAATTCAGCCGCCCTAAAAGATTATCAAAATCAAATGATGAAGCGATTTGATTAAGCTCTTTTATGTAAACAAGGAAAAACCGGCATTTGGATTTTTCCATTCTTTAAACGGATAAAAATTGTATAAGTTTGAACTCCCTCCACGAAAAGAGCATGACAGCGCCGTTGATTAGGTGTAGCTTCCATATACGCTGAAGCAACAGATATTGCGAACAGAACTTTAATCAAAGACCTTAAGTAAGGTCTTTTTTTGGTGGAGTTAAACAAGATTGTTGATTTCCGCAAACTGGTGCGATTTGTAAGCCTCCTCATGCTTCATCCTCGTGGGAGTCTACGCCTTTTGTTCCATTCAACAACTAGATACGTCTTGTTAAGATAGATATTCCCCATTTATTCTTTTACAGCAGGATTACAAACGTATTACACTTTCAATTCTCATTAAATTCTCATCCCAAACAAGCCTAATTTTAGGTAGTATTATAGTAAGGCTTAAAATGAAATGATTTGTGCAAAAATAGATAGAGTCCCACTTTGAAAGTGGAGGTGTACATAAAATGTGTAAAGTCTTGATAATTGAAGATGAAAAGAACCTTGCCCGATTTATAGAGCTGGAATTACAATATGAAGGTTTTCAGGTGGCATCTACCTATGATGGCAGGGAAGGACTTGAAACCGCATTAAAGGAAGACTGGGACATTATTCTTCTCGATCTTATGCTTCCGGGGCTTAGTGGGATGGAAGTATGCCGCAGGATTCGTGCTGTGAAGGAAACGCCCATTATCATGCTAACAGCAAGAGATAGTGTGATGGACAAGGTTTCCGGGCTTGACAGCGGGGCGGATGATTATATGTCTAAGCCCTTTGCAATTGAAGAACTGCTGGCAAGAATTCGAGCACTTTTTCGTCGGATGGATAGCAAAAAGGAAGTAAAGCAAAACATCCTTACGTTCGAGGACTTAAAGGTGGACCTTGATGCGAGAACGGTGACACGTGATGATCAACAGATTGAATTAACGAAGAGAGAGTTTGACTTGCTTGTTGTGTTTATGACAAATATAAACAGGGTACTGACACGAGAAATCCTTCTGGATAAGGTATGGGAGCTCGGGTCATATGCAGAAACAAATGTTGTGGATGTGTATGTGCGATACCTGCGCAACAAAATCGATAAGGAAAATGTAGAAAGCTATATTCAAACTGTACGTGGGACTGGTTATGTGATGAGAAAATGAAAAAGCTCTATACTTATTTTTCGCAGCTTCCAATTAGATGGAAGATAACAATCTGGTCATCTATTGTCATCCTCATACTTTTTGTCGCATATAATTCTGTTCAGTACTATGTGATGCGTACCTGGATGATTGAACAGGAAGAACGCAACATTCAGGAGAAAATGAAAGAAATTCAAGCCTATTATTCTGAGCAACCATTTTTCATTGGTAGAACGGAAATTATCAATAGCAGCAGTTTCTTAGAAAAAGCGAATGAGGCCAATGAGTTAATAAGAGTGATTGACCGAAAAGGACAACTCATCGTTGCGATAGCAACCAACCTGCCAAGAGAGTTATTAATTACTCCAGTTGAAAGCGAGAACCTTGAGCATGTAAAGGTGAATGGAAAACATTATTTAATTCATCGAGAACCTGTTATCACGAATGGATTTATTGGGTACATAGAAATTATCAGAGACTTAAAGAACTATGAGAGACTTCGCGGACTCATTTTCCTCGTAACCTGGTCAGCTGGGGCTGGAGCTATATTGCTTAGTGGGGTAGGTGGGATGCTCATCGCCAAACAATTACTCTCACCTATTGCAGCTCTTACTCATACCATGAAAAGCATCAAGATGCGCGGCTTTAAAGAAAGAGTGCAACAAGATAAAAATCAGAAGGACGAAATTGCCGAGCTATCAAATGTTTTTAATGAAATGATGGATGATGTGGAGCTGTCCTTTCAGAAGCAGAAACAGTTTGTGGAGGATGCCTCCCATGAGCTTCGAACGCCAATCTCTATTTTAGAAGGCCATCTAAAGCTCTTAAATCGTTGGGGCAAAAACGACCCAGCCGTCCTGGAAGAGTCGTTAAAAGCCTCCCAACAAGAAGTTGAAAGATTAAAGATGCTTGTCTATGAATTGCTTGAACTGACACGTCTCGAATCTGATCGTTTTGAAGTAGTGGAAGACATGACAGAGCCTATACAAGTGATAGAAGATGTGATGAAAAAATTCACCATCTTGCACCCGGATTACTCCTTTCAATTGAACAATAGCCTTTATGAAAAAGCTCAAGTTTCCATGGCACAAAGGCATTTAGAACAAGTCCTGATCATCCTTTTAGATAATGCCGTAAAGTATTCAAAAGGCTCTACAAAAATAGAAATTGCTACATCTAGAGTGGAAGATGCTTTTGTGTTATCGATTAAAGATTACGGAATCGGTATTCCTGAGGATGATTTAGAAAAAATATTTAACCGCTTCTACCGAGTGGACAAAGCTCGGAGCAGAGAAAAGGGTGGACAAGGCCTCGGACTTTCCATTGCAAGGCGAATGATCGAAAATTACAATGGTTCTATTTCTGCAAAAAGCAATGAAGGGGAGTGGACGGAAATAACCTTTACGCTTCCTGGAGATTTCAGTAAAGAGGAAAATTAATATTCTCATCAATTTCTCATTTTTCTTTAAGCGTTCTTTCATACTGTTAGGGTTTAATAAAGGTAGATGATATTAGATTCATATGATGAGGTGAGTGATATGGGTTATTATGATGATCATGTAACTCAAAAACGGCGCAGAAAAGAAAAATCGTTTGGTAAGATGGTTCTTGCATCTGTTACAGGTGGTATCGTAGGTGCATTAGGAATTGTTGCTATGCTCCCGGTTTTACTTGATTGGGGAGTCTATCTTGATAAGGATAGCAGTACTTCTCTAGAATCTCCAAACTCTGTAGAAACTAATTCTGCTGTCAGGACAGATCAAGTAGAATACGAAAAAATACAAACCAATATTACAAGTGCTGTGGAAAACGTTTCTGAAGCAGTTGTAGGGGTAGTAAATATTCAAAGAGGTGGAAATTCCCTTTTTGATCCCCGAGGTAGTCAAGGGGACCAGGAAGCAGGAACAGGTTCAGGTGTTGTTTATAAAAAGGAAAATGGCAAAGCTTACATCGTAACCAATGCGCATGTTATCGACGGTGCTTCCAAAGTAGAAGTCAGTCTTGCAGATGGAACAAGGGTGGAAGCAGAGGTAGTGGGAAGTGACACTCTTACTGATTTGGCTGTATTAACGGTGGATGATGCCAATATTACTCAAGTTGCAACTTTTGGGAATTCAGATGTCATTACGTTAGGAGAACCAGTCATTGCGATTGGTAACCCTCTTGGACTTGAATTTTTCGGTAGTGTTACACAAGGTATTATTAGTGGAAAAGAACGGGTCATTCCCGTTGATATAGATCAAAATGGTCAACCAGACTGGGAGGCGGATGTCATCCAAACAGATGCAGCCATTAACCCAGGAAACAGTGGAGGCGCACTTGTTAACTTGCGCGGTGAAGTAATTGGGATAAACTCGATGAAAATCGCGCAATCAAGAGTAGAAGGGATCGGTTTTGCCATTCCAACTTCTGTAGTGACACCAATCATTGAAGATTTAGAGAAGCATAAAGAAGTTCAACGTCCATTTATGGGAGTAGGACTTGCCTCTTTAGCTGAGGTCCCTTTAGAAGCACAAAGGTCCACACTAAAGCTACCAGAGGATGTTAAAAATGGCATTGTAGTCACAGGAGTGGAGCCAACCTCCCCTGCTGACAAAGCTGGAATCAAGCAATATGATGTTATTGTTAAATTGGATGATCAGGATATAAAAGATGCGCTAAGCTTACGAAAATTCTTATACAATGAAAAAAATATTGGTGACACCATGAAAGTTACTTATTATCGTGATGGAGAGTTAAAAGAAACGGAAATGAAACTTGTAAAGCAAATGTTTTAGGAATATGTATGTGAGAATGTCTTAAAATCCTAAGGAATAGAGGCGAGAAAAACATGCAAAAGACCCCTGAAAAAAATAAAAAAGGCATTGACGTAAAAAAGATTGTTGCGAAATATAAAGCTAAAGGAATTAAAGTGGAAGTCGTTAAACCAAGGCTAGATTTAATTAAAGGGCTTAGCCCACAATAGATCACTCCCCCCTAATTTTAAATATAAAAAGGCGACCGGTTAATTTACCGGTCGCCTTTTACATGTACCTGTATTTAGAATTTGTCATAATTTCTCGGGAAATGACTGATTATGTTATTTGGATATTAATTCTTGTACCATGTACTTTTGATATACATGGATAATTTCCTCATCATCCATGCTTAACACTTCTTCACTCAGGTGGCCTTTGTTTGTCAGGGTCTGCTCTACACTTTCACGTTCCATGTCTGTTAAAAAGTATCTCTTCGAAACTAGCATTCTACAGCACCTCGTTTTTAGTTATTTATTCTGTTATTCCCAATAGTGTCCAAAAATATACCTTTTTGAGAAAAAAACTTAGAAAACGCTGAAGATTGCTGTTTCTGGAATATCGTGGAGCTAGTTTTTTTCCATGAATTCGAATAGAAAGGATTGTCCGTTTCTGTAGAATCTTGGGTCATAGATGCCAAGGCGTTCTTCATCATCCACGATGACAACAAAGGGAGACCAATCATATAGTGTCTTTGCTTCTGGGACTTGTGCAAATAGCGTATTTAGGTCTGCCTCCTCAGCGGAAGTTAATGTGTATTTAAGTGTGGGCTTTGTAAATAAAGCATCATCTATGATTTCTACTTTGTTCTCGTTCTTTCCTATAACAGTAAAGTGCCATGGAAGGAAGCTTGCTGATAAAGCGATTTGTTCATACTTATCTTCGTATTGATGATGAAGCATATAGCCTTGACTCGTTTGAATGGTAACATGTGCAAAAATCAAGATCCACACAAGCCTATACAGCTGATGACGCTCCTTTGACCAAAGCTTCCTTGCGAAAAAGGCAATCGCAATAATCGTCCAAATGACAAAATCGACAATCGGAATCGTTCCAAAGGTGATGCGAATGTCAGAAAACGGCTCTAGATATCCGGTACCCCATGCATTGAACAAATCAGATGTATTATGAATGAATACAGCGATAAGAGGGACCCAAAAAAATCGCTTGTCTTTTCGTTTTAAGAATACGATGCTTAGAAGATATAAGAGCAGTGCCCATATAGGTACCATGAACAAGGAGTGCGTGATACCTCTGTGCCACATTTGATAAAGTCCTTCTGTATCCCAAAGCTTTGAAATAACATCACTATCTGGAATTTGACTTGCCGCAACAGCAGTAACAAACATAGCCATTTTGGTTTTTTTATCGTCATGGCTCTTATCAACGGCCCCATATATAGTCATCCCAAATAAAGTGTGAGTAATGGTATCCATCTTCCGTTTTCCTCCTAATTCACCACGCTATCTTATTCGTATTTTACCTTATGAAGGGAAAGGAAACAAAAAAGAAACAACCATAACTGGCTGTTTCTTTAAGAGTGTATAATATTGGATTCTTCTTCTGATGGCTCTGGAGGAAGTGGGTCAATTTCAATCGCATCCTCGCGATTTAGTCCAAGAGAGACATTGTAAAGAAATACGCCCATCAAGAGAAAAAGTAATAAAACAAAGCCAATTGTGGCTGCGTATAAGAATAACATAATAAAACCCCTCCTTTGTACACTTATATGCACAACTGGAGGGGTTGAGTACTAAACTTGTCCATAAGTAAAGGTTATTATTTTTTTCGAAGATTTCCAAGCTCTTCTGCAATAGCTTGCATTTCATTTGGACTGAAGGATGGCTTTCTCATCACAAGATCGTAAATATCCTTTAAGTCTTCATACATTTCTTCATCAAAGTGACTAGGTTTAATGGCACCTAAATTTAACACTTTTAACTTTCCTTTAATGGCTTCAATCATATATTCTACATTTTCAGTTGATTTTTCAGTTAGATTCATGAGTAAAAACGTCCTTTCGTACCGTGTTTGTCCTATTTTAACACGAAACGTAAGAAATAAGTAACAATCTTTCAATAAGTCCGGTTTATGCCACTACAAGAGTCGTGGAAAAATCGAAAGTTGTTTATAATAAGGGTAAGTGATTTTAGCTGAAAATAAAAAATGAAAGGGAGAGATTTTCATGGGGAATAGAAATAAATTATTGGACGGAATGCTTATCGGTGCGCTTGTTGGAGGTGCCTTCACATTACTAGATAAGAACACCAGAGAAACTGTCATACATAATGGCAGATGTGTTGGTGGAAAAATAAAGTATGCCGTCCAGCACCCACAGGAAATAGCGGATGACGTTAAACAACGTATTCAAACCTTAAAAACAACGGTTGATGACGTGACAAAAGATATTGATTATTTGCGTTCAAAAGTAAATCAACTAAAAGAAACAACTCCGCAAGTGCTGGAAATTGTTAATGAAACAAAAGAAGTGATAGCAAAGCATTTAGATTCTCCAGGTGAGTCAAAAAACAAAAATCTGTCGTAAAAGGGACGTGCTCACCATAGAATAGAGAATAAATTCGTGTTGGAGGAAGGTGGATGGGAATATTACGTTTTGGAAAGCAACTGCTTCAGCGCCTTGACCGCAATGAAGCGTTAGGAATGTCAGCAGAGTTGGCGTATTTTTTCTTATTATCACTTTTTCCATTTCTTATCTTTGTTCTCACGTTGATTGCCTATGTTCCTATCACTCAAGAGGACGTGCTTGGTGTTATTCGTCAATATGCTCCTGGAGAATCGATGAGATTAATTGAAACGAATGTGTCGAGAATTTTGAATGAGCAACGTGGCGATCTATTGTCCTTCGGGATTATCGCTACCATTTGGTTTGCATCAAACGGTATTAATGCGATTGTCCGGGCTTTTAACAGAGCATTTGATGTGAATGAAAACAGGCACTTTTTCATTGTTAGGGGCACCGCTGTTTTGTTGACTCTGGCAATGGTGTTTGTCATAATCGTTGCTTTGTTATTGCCTGTTTTTGGACGGGAAATAGGATTATTTATTTTCTCTTCTTATGGTTTGTCCCATGAGTTTATCACCATTTGGAACACTATTAGGTGGGGAGTTAGCTTTTTCATTTTACTTTTTGTCTTTATCTGTCTCTATCTTGCAGCACCTAACATTCACTTACGTCTAAGAGATGTGCTGGCAGGATCTCTATTTGCAACCATCGGATGGATGACTGTATCAGTATTATTTTCATACTACGTTAGCAACTTTGGTAATTATACGGCAATGTATGGGAGCCTTGGTGGTATCATTGTTTTGTTAATCTGGTTTTACCTCTCCGGGCTGATGATTATTATTGGAGGAGAAATAAACGCAACGTTGTTAATGACCCATAAAAGACCGTAAGTCCCACCAATTTCCGCGTAACGGTTTATGGGATAAAGGGAATTCTAGTCATGAAAGACACTCTAACAAATCTGGAGGGAACTTTCATGGCAAAGCAGTCAAAAAAAGATGGCGGTACAAAACAAAACGCAAAGCATAAGCCGAAGAATAAAACTTCAGGCAGTGCGAACGGCCAAAACGGCTACCATTAAAAGAAAAGCAGCAGGCTCAAACCTGCTGCTTTTTATCGTAATAGTCGCAATCCGTTTAGAATAACAAGTATGGTGCTACCTTCATGCCCAATTACTCCAAAAGGTAAATCGATGACTTGAAAGAAATTAGAACAAATTAGGAGCATGATGACCGCAATAGAAAAGATGACATTTTGCTTGATAATTCTGTTCATTCGTTTGGAAAGCTTTATGGCTTCTGCAATTTTTTCTAAATCATTTTTCATCAAGACAACATCTGCCGTTTCAAGCGCTACGTCCGTTCCTTCTCCCATGGCAATCCCAACATTTGCTGTGGCAAGCGCAGGTGCGTCATTGATCCCGTCACCAACCATCCCAACTATTTTGTATTCTTCTTTCAGATTTTTTAAGGTGTTTACTTTTGTTTCTGGTAAGCAATCCGCCACATATTTTTCGATGGTAGCTTCCTTCGCAACTGCTTCTGCTGTTTCTGCGCTGTCTCCTGTTATCATAATCGATTTAACATTTAGGGAGTGTAGCAGGTTAATGGCTTGCACTGTTTCTTTTCGAATAACATCTTTAAGTGCAAGGATCCCAACTATTCCTTTCTTGTCCTTTACATAGACAACAGTTTTACCTGAGGAGGTGAAATCAGTGGCAAGTCCGTTAGCAAAATCCGCTGCTAATTCTTTTCCTACAAAATCAGCTTTGCCAATAAAATACTCAGTGTTTTGCAGGCGTCCTTTCACACCCCACCCTGCCTTGTCATCTAACTGCTCTGGACGCACGAGCGCTCTATTAGTATTTTTCTTGGCATAGGTTGTAATAGCCTGTGCGAGAGGATGGTTCGAATAGCTTTCAATCGAGCCAACAAGAAACAAAAACTCCTCTTTCGTCATGCCATCCCGCACATGTACATCTGTTACTTCTGGCTTTCCTTTCGTAAGTGTACCGGTTTTGTCAAAAGCGATGGCTTGTAAGTGGCTCAAGTTTTCTAAATGAACTCCGCCTTTAAATAGAATTCCTTTACGGGCACCATTTGATATTGCTGACAAGGTCGCAGGCATGATGGAAGCCACCAGTGCACATGGGGATGCAACAACAAGCAAAATCATGGCGCGATAGAAAGTTTCATTCCAGCTCCAATCCAGCAAGAAGTGCGGCAGAAACATCATTAATGCCACAACACCGAGCACAATTTTTACATATGGGCCTTCAAAACGTTCTAAATATTGCTGTGAAGGAGACTTTTCACTTTGTGCGTTTTGTACAAGGTTTATAATTTTTTGAAATAATGTTTCTGTGGATAACTTAGTCACCTCAACCACAATAGATCCATTGGTATTCATCGTACCTGCATAAACACTATCACCGGGTTGCTTTTCAAGAGGGAGGGATTCTCCTGTGATGGCCGCCTCATCAATGGCAGTCTCTCCACTAGTAATTTCACCATCTGTTGGGATACGCTCCCCTGGCTTTACTAGAACAAGGTCTCCAATTTTCAGCTCGGAGATATGAACAGTTTCTTCTTTTTCTTCAACCAGACGTACTGCTTCCTCTGGTTGGATGTCCATCAGCGCAGAAATCTCCTTATGGCTGCGGTTTAATGTATACGTTTCTAATGCACCACTTAACGCAAAAATAAATATTAGAATTGCGCCTTCCATCCAGTATCCAATGATAGCTGCACCAATTGCTGCAATAATCATCAGCATTTCTACATTGAGTTCCCTTTCTGCAATGGTATCCTCTAGACCTTCCTTTGCTTTGAAAAAACCACCGATAAGGTAGGCCAGTATGAATACAGGAACAGCAACAGCTGAAATCTCCAGTTTCAGCAATAACCATCCAGCAAAAATAAAAACTCCAGAAGTGATCGCAAATATTAGTTCAATATGTGTGGTGAAAAAGCTTCCTTTTTTTACTACAGCTGTTGTTTCGCTCATTTTCTTATCCCCCTAATTGAGAAAAATAATCAACATCAATACCTTGATTAAAAGACGAATGCTGCCATCAATTATTGATAGCAGCACTACTTATACGTTTTTTTGTATTGAGAGTAATTTTCAATTAATTATATTTATTATTATTTAATGTTTATTATAGATTATTTAATTGAGAATTGCCAGTAATTTATCACCGTAAGCTTACATTATGTATAAGGGGCAGAATATGTTCAAAGGAGATGGGCAAAAAAATAAAAAAACTGCCACCGTCCATTAAATAGGAGGGTGACAGTCTCAATCGTATTATAAACTATCCTGAATCATCATTTGTTCATAAACATTGTTATACATGTGCTCAATGTCCGCGTCCGTCATTAGTGCAAGTGTCTCACGATCTGCTTTTCTCATTACTTCAATAAATTGAATCATGTTTTTACGTTCCTGTCTGCTCATTTCTTTTTCCTCCTTCGTTTGGTTAGAAGCAGGAGAACCGTCCCTCTGCTTCGTTTGTATTAATACAGTTTGATTATTATTAATAGTATTATATAACAGTAATCTCGGAAAGGGAACTGTTTTTTAAATTTTTTTTTGAAATGGGTAATTTGTCCTTACGTTCATTTAGGGTAGAATAGAAAATAGGATTGTGATATGGAGAAAATGAGGAGGAACGGAAGTTGGTCGATGTTAAGACAGAAGTAGTGATTAACTGCCCTAAATCGAAGGTGGCAGACTATGCATCTAATCCAGACCATGCACCTAAATGGTATGACAATATTCAACGTGTGGAATGGAAAACAGAAAAGCCATTGAAATTAGGCTCTCAGGTTGCGTTTTGTGCACAGTTTTTAGGAAAAAAGCTTGAGTATACCTATGAGATTGTCGAGTTTATACCAAGAGAAAAGCTAGTTATGAGGACTGCTGAAGGACCATTTCCAATGGAAACGACGTATGAGTGGTTCGAAGTCACCTCGGATAGTACGAAGATGACGCTGCAAAATCGTGGTGAACCTAAGGGGTTTTCGAAAGTTTTTGCTCCTTTCATGGCTACGATGATGAAGAAAGCCAATCAAAGAGATTTGAAAAAGATAAAGAGCATATTAGAGGGGAGCTAAAACAGTGTTTTTCAAAAAGAAATGTTACTTTTGCAAAAGAAAGGTAAGACCCTATTTTACCTACTTGGAAAAGGGCAAAAAGATACACTGTTGTTCGCTTTGTAAAACGTATGCAGACAGAAGAGCGTTTGTTCCAGTGAAGTAAAAGAGTTGGGAGGAGCGAAGGAGGAGGGAGTGGCGTGTCGCGCGTGGCGAAATTTGTCGGTTTATGACATTTGGCTGATAAATCGCAAAAGTGGCTGAAAAAGTAGCCGTTTTGGCTGATAAATCGCAAAAGTGGCTGAAAACTATTTAGCCCCCTAACTGATTTGGACACCTACTTCAAAAGATATTATCATAGAAGTATCAAAGGAGGAGTCCAAATGAGTAAACGTAATGGACCGATGGAAGATGTAAAAAAGCAATATGTGAGAATGGCACTTGAATCTGGGAATACTGCTTTTATCGCTAGGAAAACTGGAGTGAGCAGTTCTACTCTAGGTAATTGGATAAGACAGTATCGCGATGAAATAGAAGCAGAGATGGAAAAAGACGGTGTTAGGCCACTTTCAGAGTCTACTTCTACTCAAGAACTTCAAAAGAAGTATGACCATGCCATGAAACTTTTAGGTGAAAAAGAACTAGAGGTAGCGATGCTTCGCCAAATGGTAAAAAAAAACTTACCAACCTTTCGGAACAAATAACTTTCGCTAAAGAGTGGATTGACGAGGGATTCCCTGCCAGCCGTGTATTAAAGTATGCTTCCATTACTCGTTCTACTTATTATTACCGTTTGGCCAATCCACCAAAAGCTAAGGTTCCTACAGGGGGAAGACCTATACCTGGCTATTCCCTGAACAGAAAGACGAAAAAGAAAGTAAAAGATACGTCAATCAAAGTGTATCTCATGCAGCTTATCGAAGGGGAAGAAGAGATATACGGATATAGGAAGTTAACAAAAGCTTTAAGAAGAAAACATCATCTCATTATCAACAAAAAGAAAGTGTATCGTCTATGTAAAGAGCTTGATATCTTGATGCCTCAAAGGGAAAAGAAGCAGAAACACCTACGCAGACTCGCAAAGAATCGTAAGATTACAGGTCCTAATCAGTTGTGGCAAGTAGATATTAAATATGGATATGTGATGAATTCTCGCCGTTTTTTCTATCTTGTGAGCGCAATAGATGTGTTTGATCGAAAGATTGTGGGGTACTATCTTGGGAAGACGTGTGAAGCGACTAAAGTTACCAAGATGTTGATGAAAGCTATGATGAAACGTGGTGTCAAAATGACATCAGCTGAAGAAGTTGGACAAGGGGAAAGTAGACTCATTATTCGTTCAGATAATGGCCCTCAGTTTATCAGCAACCATTTCCAACAGTTTAGTGAGGATAAATTCGAACACGAACGAATTCCACCAAAATCACCAAATATGAACGCTTATATAGAGTCTTTTCATAGTGTGCTTGAAAGAGAATGTTATCAGAAAAACGAATTTATAACTTTTGATCATGCGTTTAATACTGTGGATGCTTATATTGAATTTTATAATAATAGAAGGTATCACGGCAGTTTAAACGACTACAGTCCAAGTGAGTATTATGCCAAATGGTTGGCAAAATCCATGGATCCAGTAGAGCTAACGATGTAACGTTTACCCCGAGAAGAAAGGTTAAAGCGATTCACTTTAACCTTTCTTCTCGGGGCAACCAAGCGCAAGCGCGGTAGAAGATTAAAATAATGAGATAACCCTAGTAAATAGTAGTATGTGTCCAAACTTAGGGGGTTGAACCGAAAAATAGCCGTTTTGGCTGATAAATCGCAAAAGTGGCTGAAAAAGTAGCCGTATTGGCTGATAAATCGCAAAAGTGGCTGAAAAGTAGCCGTATTGGCTGATAAATCGCAAAAGTGGCTGAAAAAATAGCCGTTTTGGCTGATAAATCGCAAAAGTGGCTGAAAAAGTAGCCGTATTGGCTGATAAATCGCAAAAACGGCTGATAAATGCCAAGTTTGGCTGATATTCCAACGGCTACCTGAAAATTCCTTAGCTCACCCACATCAATCTCTCGAGATTCCACCCCGCACTTCATAAAAACTACCCCTTCACCGCCACTAATCCACGCTGCCCATAAGTATAAGTCAGTAGAAAGATTACGAACAGCAAAAAGCTAATGATATGGAAAAAGCTCACGCCACTGAAGAACTGTATGAATAATCCTCCAAAAAATGGCCCTCCAAGGCTTCCTAAACTAAAGGCAATGCCGCACATCAAATTACCAGTCGGGAGAAGGTTTTTCGGCATCAAATCGGTCATATAACTAATTCCTAGTGAAAAGGTAGAACCAACTAACATTCCGGCAATAAAAATACATACAGCAAGCCCAACGATGGTTTGCTCTAAAAAGCTTGCTACAATAAAGCTCAAGCAGCCAAGAGAAAGAATGATCAACAAAATATTTCGGCGTCCAAACTTATCGCTAAGCATTCCAAGTGGAATTTGAAAAACGATCCCACCAACTGCAAAGGAGGCGAGCAAAATGGAAACGACTCCAACATCTATTCCTGAACGCAGCGCATAAATCGGAAAGCTACCATTTAATGACGCTTCTAAAAACCCGTACCCCAAAGGTGGAAGGAAAGCGATCCAGCCATATTTCCATGCTTTGCGAAATCGTCTGATAGTGTCAAAGAACGAGTTCACCCCAACCTCCTGCTCCGGAAGTTCATTTTTCAAAAAGAATAAAAATAACCAGCCAATAAAGCATAGAAGTGAAGATAGTATGAATGGCAAGGCTTGATTGACATTCACGAGCGGAGTCATCAAGGGTCCTGAGGCAAAGCCAATCCCAAAGAACACCCCATACAACGAAATATTGCGTCCTCGCACATTTTCTGCGGAAAAAGAAGTAATCCAGGTTTGGGTTGCGAAATGCAATGCGTGATCTCCAATTCCTATTAGTAATCGTAAGAAGAACCAAAACCAAAAGCTTTGCCATAAAGGAAACAACGCAAGCGAGACGACGACTAACAAGCCTCCAATCAATATAACTGGACGGTAGCCATATTTCCGTAAAGGCTGTTCCATAAAGGGAGAAGCCAATAATATTCCAATATACAACGCAGTAGCATTCAATCCATTCAAAGTGGAGGAAACACCACTGTTTTCAAAAATAACGGCGATTAACGGAAGCAGCATGCCCTGGCTAAAGCCTGATACTGCTACGATGGATACTAGGATCCAAAAACGAAAACGATTCATAAGTTGCAACCTGCCTATCGGTATTTTTTCCACTCCTAATTCTACATAAAATGTGAGGGTTTTGGAATGGATAATATATTGAAAGGCTGTTTTCGCAAACTTTGTTGCTCTGCGTATTATGAGAATTTCCGTAATTATCGTTGCTGTCGTGCTCTTTTCTTGGGTAGTAGTTTTAAAAGGGTGGCAATATCTCTTGATTGTGTTATTGGAAAAGGTCCTAATTCCGACTTCTTCCTGGATAATAGAAAAGAGCCTATTCAAAAAAAAAACTAGCAGAAAACGGATAGATTTTGCTATTGTGGAAGAAAGGAGCTGACAGTCACATGGAATTTAAAATGAAGGAAGTAGGATTTAGCACAGAATTAGAATTTGGTGAATTGCAAGTTGCAGGCGATGAACAACACGGATTTCGCCCATTTCAGTTAATGGTTTCATCCATTGCAGTTTGTAGTGGTGGTGTATTACGAACCATTCTAAGTAAAAAACGCATGGAAATTGAAGACATCTCGATGAAGGCAAACGTAACCCGCAATGAAAAAGAAGCAAACCGAATTGAAGAAATACATATCCATTACACGATTAAGGGCAAGGATCTTGATGAAAGTAAAATTTCCTCTGCTATTGAGCTTGCAAGTAAAAATTGCCCGATGGCACAGTCTGTAAAAGACAGCATCAAAATTGAAGAAACGTTTGAATTAGTGTGAGTCACCTGATTTTGGGTGGCTTTTTTTGTACGAAAAAAGGAAATGATGACCCGTTTAAAGAATACATATAACCAACTTCTTACTAATGGCATAAACTAAAATACTGCAAAAATACTTCCTAAAAGGATGATTGAGCGTATGATTATTTTAAAATCGGAACGAGAAATTAAGATGATGGCGGAAGCTGGTAAGCTATTGGCTGATTGTCATAAAAAGCTGGCGAAGTTGATTCAGCCTGGTATAACAACAATGGAAATAAATGATTTTGTGGCAGAGTACTTGAAAAAACACGGAGCAAAACCAGAACAAGATGGTTACCGTGGCTATCAATACGCCACCTGTGCATCTATCAATGATGAGATTTGCCATGGCTTCCCGCGTAAAACTCCTCTTAAAAATGGAGACATTGTCACGATTGATTTTGTCGTCAACTTAAAAGGTGCACTAGCGGACTCTGCCTGGACCTATGCCGTCGGAGAAGTGAGTGAGGCTGCAAAAAATTTGATGAAAGTGACAAAGGAATCTTTGTATAAAGGCATTGAACAGGCAGTTGCAGGAAATAGATTAGGTGATATTGGCCATGCCATTCAGACGTTTGTAGAAGGAGAAGGCTATTCGGTAGTAAGAGATTACACTGGACATGGAATCGGCCGAACCATTCACGAGGAGCCGCAAATTCTTCATTTTGGCAATCCGGGCAGAGGAGTAAGACTGCGTGAAGGGATGGTCATTACGATTGAGCCGATGGTAAACGAAGGCACGTGGCATTCTAAGGTTGATAAGAACGGCTGGACAGCTCGGACTATGGATGGAAAGCTTTGCGCACAGTATGAGCACACGATTGCGATTACGAAGGATGGCCCGATTATTTTGACTGAGCAATAGAGGAGGAAGAGATGGTAAAAAGATTAGAAAAATTAACACCATATCAATGGATAAAAGACGAAACGCTCGAAATAGATTGGGATAAAGGAATTTATGTATCACATTTATTACCTCAGCGATATTCACACTATTGTAAAATTTTTAACCCGTTGTTTCGGGATAAAAATTTTACAGATGAAAATGTTTTTTACTTCGAGTGTGACCCTGATGTTGATAAAGTTGAATCTGGTGAAAAAATAACCTTGAAAGCAGTTGTGGATAAGTATCAAATTCCTTACACAAAAGAAATCAATTCAAGAGCAATTAAGAAAAAGCTTGGAGGTTATCCACGCTACCTTATTTATGGTAATGAAGGAAAATTGGACACGGATGAGTTAAAGGAGGTTGTTTCAGAGTTACGTGCTTTTACAAATGATCAGGAATGTTATTTTTACTATGAAGTGCTAAAAACTATTTATGCACAGCCAGAAGATATCGGGGAGCATCTATATTCAGGTAGATTGAATGATGTACTACCTCTTTCTAGAATCGGTGAAATGGGTGGTTTAGGGTCTCCGACTTCTTGGTGGCCAGAGGACAAAAGTTGGTGTGTCTTTACAGGTTATGATCTAGAATATTCCCTTGTAGGCGGAAGTAAGAATTTAATCACCGCTTTGTTATCTAACCCTAATTTAGAGTGCTTGGAAGTGGATTTGGATACGAGAATTGATGTTTAGGAGACCGATCTTTCATAGTGGATTGGTCTTTTTCACTGTACAATTAAAGAATGAAAGACAACGAAGGGGAGTAAGTCATGATTATTGGAATTGATGGTGGAGGTACAAAAACAACGGGGATCGCAGTAGATGATTATGGAAAGGTGTTGGGGCTTGCAACGGTGGGGCCGACCAATCCTAACAGTGCAGATGAATTAGCGATAAAAAAGGAGCTCTCAACTCTGTTTGCGGAGCTGCTTTCTACTAGTAAGCTAGGAAAAGAAGATATTGTGTTTGCTGGTATATCTGGAGCGGAAAGTGGTGGAAAGAAGGAATGGTTTCAACAAATTCTAGAGGAGCTTTTGGGAAATGCTCCAAAGATTATGATTGACAATGATGCCATAACCGCCCTTTATTCAGAAACCAAGGGAGAAGCAGGAATCGTCTGTATTAGCGGCACCGGCTCTATTGCATTTGGGATAAATGAGGAGTTAAAGCGTGCAAGAGTTGGTGGTTGGGGATATTTAATTAACGATGGATACAGTGGATTTACTGTGGGAAAACGATTATTAGAATATGTGTTTACTAGCTTTGACGAAGGAAAAGATAGCTGTGAGCTTTCAGATGAAGTATTAGCCCATTTTCAGGTAGGCTCCGTTACAGAATTAATTCCTGTTGTTTATGAGTTGGGGAAAACTCGTGATCGTGTGGCTTCCGTAGCGAGAATCGTGGTGGATAAAGCAAATACTGGGGATAAAGTGTGCACAAGTATTATGGAAAATGCTGCTGAGGTGTTGTTGAAGGATATAAAACTACTTTTCCACAGGTTGACTGATAGCAAAAAAGAGATGGTGAGTCAATTTCCTATTGTTTTAACAGGCGGAATAATTAAGCATTCATCTGTATTGATATCCTATCTGCAACAAAAAGTTACAGAAGAAAGCTTGCCGTTCAAGTTTAGCCTAGCAACGGGTGAACCTGTTCTTGGGACTGTTTATGGAGGACTTAAATTCGCGGATAGAGAGATTACAGGTGAGTTTATAGAGAATTTGGAAAGAAAAAAATAGTGATTTTGTACTAGGTATTTTGTATATTATGTTAAATTTTCTGTTCTTCTGTCGATACATAGGGAGAACAGGAGGGAAACAAATTGAAAACAAAACTAATTATGGTGCTAAGCTTAGTATTAATGGTCACTTCTTTTAGCACAACGGGTAAGGTTTACGGAAACAATGAAATTACATACGGGCATTGTGAAATGACCATTCCGATGACAAACGTCGGTTTTGAAAATAGTGTAAATGCTACCAACCATTGTGAGGAAGTAATTTGGGGTTATTTTGGCGCAGGAGAATTCCATTTGAGCGGAGCGTATAGTGGTGTAGTTGAATATAGTGGGCAGCAATTTACCATTTCCAATCCATTTTCACCTAATATTCATGAAATATTGACAGTCTATCTCGAAGATACAAAGGGTGAAGAAGTGAAGGGAGCTATTCGGCTTTCTGGTAGCACACGTTTAGATACTGCGCTTGCAGTATCAAAGCAAGCTTTTGCGGAGGGATTGCCTCATCCAGAAAAATCTATTATTCTCGCTAGATCGGATAACCCTGCGGATGCTCTTGCAGCGTCTAGTTTATCAGGAGTGAAAATGGCTCCAATTTTATTAACCAAATCATCTAGCATTGATCAATCCGTGCTTAATGAAATAAAAAGATTAAATCCTAAGAAAATCTATATGTTAGGTGGAAACTCGGCAATAAGTAGTTCAATTGAAAAAAAACTAGAAACTCTAGGGTATGATACCCACCGGATTGCAGGAAACACACGCTATGAAACAGCTGCAAAAATCAATGACATATCTATGAGCGTTTCTAAATCAGTTACAAATGCTATCATTGCAAATGGTCTTACTATTGCAGATGCCTTAGCTGCTTCCGCAAGTGCGGCATTGACAGGAACACCTATTTATCTAGCAAAGAAAGACACAATGCCTATTGACCTTCCAAAAAATATTAAAACCGTGGATGTTTATGGAGGAACTGCTGTTATTTCAGAAAGTGTAACAAAAAAACTAGAAAAGCAAGGAATTAAAGTAAATCGGGTTTCAGGTGCCAATAGATATGAAACAAGTGTGAAAGCAGCAGAAAAAATAACTGCAGCAATTCCAAAAGTCATTCTTGTTAGAGGGAATTCTACCTCTTCAACTAAGGCGGATTATCCTGATGCGGTAGTCGCTTCTAGTTTGGCTAGTAGATTTGGTGCGCAAATACTATTAGTTCATCCAACGAAGGTAAATGAACAAGTCAAAAAGCATTTACAGAAACATCAAGGACGTGTATATGTGCTTGGTGGACAAAATGCCATTCCAGACGATATGTTGAATCTTTTAGGTGTTGGAGGAAATGAGTAGGGAAGTTTTCTAGTTCGATAGGTAAGGAATGAAGATATAGGCACCTCCCCTTCCCAAAGCGCATACATTATGATTATCATGCCGGGAAAGGGGATTGAGCAGCATGTACAATCCATACCAATATTGGAATGCATCCTACGCTTATCCTGCATCAAATTATTATCGAGGTTTACAAAATCATTATTACTCGCCTTACCAATCACCGTATTATCCAAGAATTACAATTCAGGATTTTGGTCCTTATCCTTATGTTTTAAACATCGATGAGGCAACCAAACAAAATGACACATTTCGAACGGCCCTTTGGACAGGAGAGCATCTTCAGGTAACCCTGATGAGCATCCCTGTTGGAGGGGATATTGGACTTGAAATACATCCAGATACCGATCAGTTCTTAAGATTAGAAGCAGGGCAAGGATTGGTAATGATGGGAGATAGTCCTAATAATCTTGACTTCCGGCAACAGGTCTACGACGATTATGCCATTCTGATTCCAGCAGGAACATGGCATAATGTTGTCAACATGGGGAACCAGCCGCTCAAGCTGTATTCCATTTATGCACCTCCACATCATCCGTTTGGTACTGTGCATAAAACCCAGCAGGATGCCATAGATGCAGAGGAAGGTAATTAAAGGTTGTTGCTACTGCGTATAGGTAAGCAACATGTAGTCAACGTTGCTGCCGTGCTCTTTTCGTGGAGGAAGTAATATGTGGCAACTTTTCTTGTAATAATGAATGAATCTTTTAGAAAAGTGCTTTACTAAAAAAGGAGAAATCAGCCCATTCAAGCTGAGTTCTCCTTTTCTTTTTGCAAGGCTTCCCAAAGGAAATCCACAATATGCACAGCGCGAAAAATACCACTAAGTCCTTCGCGCTCAATCCCAAGCTTCATTTGTAAAAGACAGCCTGGGTTGGCGGTAACAATGGTGGTTGCTTCACTTTCTGCTACTTTTTCCATTTTATGATTAAGAATTTGCATCGACATTTCAGATTCCACTATATTATATATTCCTGCAGATCCACAGCATCGATCGGCATCCTTCATTTCGATGAATTCCGCACCATTCACAGCTTGTAATAGCAGCCTCGGTTGTAAAAAGGTTCCTTGCACGTTACGAAGGTGACAGGAATCCTGATAGGTGACGCGCTGCTTCTCAACAGTAAGTTTTTGGTTTCTGTGAAAATCAAGCTCCACCAAGACTGCGGAAATGTCTTTTATTTTTGCTTTGAACGCTACAGCCCTATTTGCCCATACAGGGTCATCTTTTAAGAGGTGATCGTAATCAACAAGAAACGCACCGCAGCCTCCTGCATTAGTAATGATGTAATCTGCATCTAGTTCTTCAAAGGCTTCAATGTTTCTTTTTGCAAGTTCCTTTGCTTTGCTTTTCTCACCACTATGGCCATGGAGAGCACCACAGCAATTTTGGGAGGGTGGAATGATAATTTCACAGCCTGCATGCTGCAAAAGGTTCATGGTTGCATTGTTTGTTTCAAGAAACATAGTGTCCATTAAACAGCCTGAGAAAAAGGCGACGCGCTTTTGCTTTGGTGCGAACGGAGCAAGCTGAGTGGGGCGATCTTTCATCTGTTTCATAGTGGGTACTTTTGGTAACACTTTTTCCATTGTTGCTAGACTATCAGGCAACACGTTCAAAATTCCAGCTTTATGCACGGCCGCTTGTAAACCGGAACGTTGATAGACTCCTAGCATCCCAGTCATCCATCTTAGTCGGTTTTGGTGAGGAAACAAACCGTCAAATGCAGCCTTTCTTACTAACCGTATAGGCAGGGAGTGGATTTTATTTTGATTGATGATATCACGAGCTTCCTCGAGCAGGTGACCATATTTGACTCCAGATGGACACACAGGCTCACAGGCACGACATCCAAGACAAAGGTCAAGTGTTCGTTCCACATCTTCATCGGGCTCAATCACCCCATCGACCACTGCCTTCATGAGGGCAATTCGTCCCCTTGGAGAATGTGACTCTTGAAAGCCTGACTCGACATAGGTAGGACAGGAGGGAAGACAAAAGCCGCAACGCATACAATTGAGGAGTTCGTCTTGATCCATACGCTCTTTAAATTTTTGTTGGATGGAGGTTTTTTCTGATGAGGTTGTCATCCTGAAACCACCACCCGTTTTCTTGCTTCCTTCGCAAAGACTTTACCAGGGTTCATAATATTATTTGGGTCAAAAGCAAGCTTGATGGCTTTCATGGCGGAGACTCCTTCTGTGCCAAGCTTCCACTCTAAGTATGGTGCCTTCATCATACCGACTCCGTGCTCTCCTGTGATGGTGCCACCAAGTTCGATTGCTTTTGCGAAAATATCTTCAAATGCCGCTTCCACTCTTTCCATCTCCTCTTGGTCTCTTGCATCCGTTGCCACTGTAGGATGAAGATTTCCATCACCTGCATGACCAAAGGTACATATTTTCACATCATGCTTGACGGCAATTTCGTTGATGGCTTTGACCATTTTTGCAATTTCAGAGCGAGGAACGGTTGCGTCCTCTAAGATAGTGGTTGGTTTTAGCCGAGCGAGCGCTGAAAGGGCGGAGCGGCGTGCGGTACGGAGTGCTTCTGCCTCTAGTTCCGTTTGCGCCATTTCTACTGAAACTGCCCCTGATGATATGCAGAGTTCCTGAATTTTTTTCATATCACGCAAAACGACCTCTTGCGGCCCGTCCTGCTCAATTAAAAGAACAGCTTTCACATCTGTTGGTAATCCAATCCTAGCGAAATCTTCTACCACTTCAAGGGTCGGTTGGTCCAAAAACTCCAAAGTTGCTGGAATAATTTTGTTGGAGATGATGGTAGATACCGTTTGTGCTGCAGCCTCGAGATCCTGATAGAGTGCGAGCATGGTTTGTTTTGTTTCTGGCATTGGAACAAGCTTTAGCGTAGCTTCTGTGACAATGGCAAGTGTTCCTTCCGAGCCTACCAACAGCCGGGTAAGGTCATAGCCGGCAACATCTTTGGCTAGCTTCCCTCCAGTCCGAATGATGTCTCCATTTGGCATCACAGCTTCCAAGCCCAGTACATAATCTCTTGTTACTCCGTATTTAAGGCCGCGAAGTCCACCTGAGTTTTCATTGATATTGCCGCCAATGGTGGAGATTTTCATGGAGCTTGGGTCTGGCGGATAAAACAACCCTATGGCTTCTACTGCATGGATCAAATCTAGTGTAATCAGACCAGGTTGAACGGAAATGGTCAAATTTTCTTCATCTAATTCTAGTATTCTGTTCATATGAGTAAAAAGAAGAACAATGCCACCTTCTGTTGGACAGGTCCCTGCACAAAGGTTAGTACCAGACCCTCTAGGTACTAGAGGGATCTTATTTATGTTGCATACTTTTACAATCTCGGAAACTTCTTGTGTATTTCTAGGAACAATGATGGCATCAGGCATGCTTTGATAGTTAGGAGTTGCGTCATAGGAATAGACAAGCTTTTCTGACATGCTATCACGGTAGTTTTCAGCACCAACGATTTCGATGAATTTCTGTTTTATCTCTTTCGTGATCACACGAAGTCCTCCCTATATTGTTAATGAGTGCATCTCACATAATGTAGGTACTCTCAGAATTTGATTGTTTTTTGAATAGTATAACATTTCAATCGTGGGTTTGGAGGAAGAAGTTGTGCTTTCAGGGGTGAAGTTTTTCTTAAGCAAAATAAAAAAACACCTGACAAAGTCAGATGTTTAGTAGCAAACATGTTACCCTTCCCAAACCTCAGCAGCTGCACCTGCTTTTTCGAAATAACGGATGGTTGTGGGGGTAAGTTTTAACAGGAGGTAATTAGGATCATCTGGGCTCTTGATCCACTCGGAAAGCTTTTCATTCCAAAATTTTTGCTTATAATCGTTATTATTTTCAAAGCTTGCTTCTGCTTCAATCTCCACATACGGACTGCTCCAGCTGCCACCTTCCATTCCTAGGAGAATATGTACGTGAGGATTTGTCTTTATGTCCTCTATCTTGTGCGTATGTTCGTTTGTCGCACAAAATAAAGTAAGCTCTTCATGGAAGAAAAGCATAAAACGGGAATAAGGGCGATCTCGTCGAATGGTAGCCAAAGTTCCAATGTGGTGATCGGAGAACATGGCAGTAATTTTACTTTTTAAATCAGTGCTCATCATGTATCAACGCCTTTCTATTAATTTGCCTCCCAATTAATGTGTGAATTTAATCGAAATTTTACTCAGGATTAAGAACGGTTTTACAGTTGAAAGGAAAAATTCAGGGTATAATAACGCTGAAAAAATAAAGCTCTTTTCTAAAGGCTCTTTCCTAAAAGATTGTTGCTAAAAACTTAAGAAAAAATCGGCTCTAGGACTTAAGAAAACTGCTGCTGTTTTTAGACAAAAAAAGACCCTGTGCGGTAGGCAGCACAGGATCCCAAACATGTAGGACAAACAGAAACAATTTAAGTACGCAATAGGAGGTAAATTTACTTAACTTCAGGAATAAAAAGCTTTTATATGCTTGTGTCGGAAAATCACTCCTTCACTCTAGGTTGTCGAGCTTTAAATCCCTCCTTCGTTATAAGAGTATTATAGTATATATGCGGAATGTTGTAAATATTCTGATTTATTTTTTATTTTTTCATATTTTGTTGTTTTCCGATTAGAATGGTAAAGTAGGACAGGTGAAAAGTATTATGTAGAGGAGTAATTAGCGTGCTTATTCGGTCTTTATTTTACTTGATTGGACTTTTTGTCTTATCCTTTGGGATTAGTTTGACCATTAAATCCAACATGGGAGCTGGTGCCTGGGATGCACTAAATGTGGGACTTTCTACGACATTTGGGCTAACCGTTGGGAGCTGGGTTTTCATTGTAGGGATTATATTAATCGGAGTGAATGCTTGGTTGCATAAAAGCAGACCAGACTATCTTGCAATTATTACCATATTTCTTGTTGGAGCTTTCATTGATTTTTGGCTTATTCAGGTCTTTCCACAGTGGGAGCCAGAAAATTTCATTATGCGCTTAGGAATCCTTCTTGCAGGGATGACGATTATGGCTATTGGAATCTCTGCGTATTTACAGTCAAAATTCCCTGTGATTCCTATTGATAATCTAATGCTTGGAATCCAAAACCGTTTGAAGGTCAAAATGATGACTGCCAAAACAATTGGGGAAGTCTGTGCGCTTATTGCCGCTCTAATCTTTAAAGGGCCTATTGGAATTGGAACCTTTATCATTACCTTTGGAATTGGTCCACTAATCCAGATTTTCTTCCCTCGTTTAGAAAATCTCTATAAAAAATTACGACACGAGAGCTAAAGTTGGCTCTTGTGTTTTTTTATACTTTTACCACAGCGGTTCATTTTCGTTGCTTAGCTCATACAAGTTTGGCATCCAAAAAATAAGTAGTAAGAATACCGCCAGATAAACCATTGCTGAGACAATAATATCTACGTCATAGTATATTAGTGGTATATTAACAAATGGAACGATGAATGGATATATAGCAAGCTTCTTCCTTGATTTCTTCGTTAAGTATTGAGTTCCTCCACAAAGCGGGCAAATGATTTCTTGTTTGAACGTAAACATCTTTCTCCACGCCATCTTCCAATTCCACTGTCTCTTACATTGCATGCATGTAGGTGTGTTCATGTATTTCCCCTCCGTTCTTTCTTACGTTATTCCCACAAAAAAAGTTTCACTTTCAATGGATAATCTTACAAGCCTTCGAAAAAGATAACAGTACATAAAACTTAAGCTAACTGAAAGGAGTCTTTTTTACATGCGTCTTCTACAAATGCTAGTGGTCTTCTTTGTTTCCTTAGGATTCACATTTGGCGGTGTTCACGCAGAAGAAACAAAGGTGAACGATAATAAGAAAAAGCTTGAGGTGCCAAACTCTGTTTTGGATATTTCAAAGGACAATACGTACCCGAATCCATCACAGGATGTCCCTTATTTGCAGCCAAGTGAACTATCTCAAGAACTAATCGACTCTTCTAATGTAAAAATTGAAAACCCAAAGCTGATTAAAATATTGAATGAATCGAACATCTCTCCGTCCCCGGTTGCAATTGGGTACCGAGCGACTATCTATCTTGGTCAATGGCCTCTATCCTACGAGTCCACTGAAACGAGCGTGAACTGGGAATATCAAAAAATAAACACCAACTATACGGACAACCGTGGAGGAAAAGCTCCTCAGCAATTACATTACCGCCAAGAGCAGCAAAAAAGTGTGAAGGGTGGACTAACCTCTAAGGTTGCAGATGCTGAAGATGTAAAAGAAATGATGATGCTTAAAGCAATGGATAAAACGAAGCTGCCATTGTCGTTTCAAACTATAGTAGGTGCAGGGACGAAAAAGGATCAGGTTTATAACATTCCGGTCAAAAAACTAGGCTACCTTTACGCATACTCTCCTGCGGTAAATGAAAAAGGGAAGGTCACTTATGGGGAAGTATACTTAGTCCTTAAGGGCAAAGAGATGAAGATTGTGGTGAAGAATGTGACCTCGCAAGGAATTGGTGCATGGATTCCTGTGCAGGATCATGTAAGTTTTATTTTTGCAGCATCTGATCGTCCGAGATAAAAGAGAGATAGCATCAGCCTTAAGGTTGGTGTTATTTTCTTTAATTTATGGGGTTGGCAGACGAACTAGGGGAAGTTTGGAACACAGCCTTTTAAAAATACTTCAAAATTCGCTTGGCTTTCCTGAAACTTTTTCCACACTCAAACGTCTGAATAATTAAGAAAACAAAGGAGGTCATCAGCAGCATGATGCACCTAATATTACTCCTAACAGGCTTGATTTGTTTGGTGATTATTGTGAGAAAAATGGTGAAGGTAGAAATGAAGGGAACGCCAACTGACATTGGCAATGAAGCGAAGCATAATGCCGTCATTTTGCTATGGGGGATTGGCATATTGTTTCTCATTCTCTTTATCCCCTACCAAGTATGGAAATTCGCCGGAGGCTCGCTTGGGCTTGATGGGGTAGTGGTGCTAGGGTTAAGTCTGATTGGCAGTGTGCTTCTTTGCTTTAGTTCGTACTATATAATCAAAGGAAGGCAGCTCAAATCGAAAATGCCTTCCTTGTAAAAAAGATGCCTGAGGAGCATGTTTCCCCAGGCATCTTTTATTTTGTTATTTTCGTTTCCCGCAAAGAAAAATCTACTTGAGGATAATAGGCGTTTTTCACTAAAATATTCGGCCCAAGACACGCGACAGCAGGGCAATGACAATCAAGCTCTTTGGCAATCGACGTCTCTTTCCAACGAGCATAGGCGGTCGGCAGGTCTGTATCCTGAATATTTCCAAGCGGAGGAGTATCACCAAAGTCCGTGACAATCACATCGCCATTAAAAATATTCACATTCAAACGTGAGCGGCCGTCCGGGTCATTTCTCACCGTAACATTTTTTGCCTTATATACACGATTCAGTAACTCTAAATCTTCAGGATTATCGCTGCAAGGGTAAAAAGGAAGAGTGCCAAACAGCATCCACGTATTTTCATCACGCATATCAAGCAAGCGGTGTATAGCGCTGCGCATTTCTTCCAACGACAGTACTTCCATCCCACTAGCAAAGTCGCTTGGGTACATAGGGTGCACCTCATGCCTTTGACAATGCATTTCCTCGACAATTTGCTTATGAATGTTCTCGATATGAGGAAGAGTGCGTGTATTTAACATAGTCTCTGCCGACACAATCACTCCAGCAGCAGTCAAAGCTCTAGAATTCTCAATCATCCGTTCAAAATACTTTGCACGCTGCTCATAGGTTGGTTTGCGCTCCATCATGGCAAATCCACCCTCGACAAAGTCATCCATTGTACCCCAGTTATGAGAAATATGTAAAACATCCAAATAAGGAATGATTTTTTCATACCTTGCTAAATCTAAGGTTAGGTTAGAATTAATCTGTGTCCGCACTCCACGTTCATGCGCATATTTTAACAAAGGAACAACATACTCGTTTACCGATTTCATGCTCATCATCGGTTCGCCGCCGGTAATGCTAATGGAACGTAGACGTGGAATTTCCTCCAAACGCTTCTGCAAAAGGTCCATCGGCAAAGCTTTCGGATCCTTTGGTTGCAATGTATACCCAACCGCACAGTGCTCGCAGCGCATATTACAAAGAGTGGTTGTCGTAAATTCCACATTCGTCAATTCTGTTTGACCGTATTCTTGCACATCTAAATAAGCTTCCCATGGATCATAGGAAGGTGTAATTGGAGGTAGGATTGTTGTTTTCATTGTAAATCTCCTTTATAAAAAAACCTTACCCCTCATTGTATCATGAAACGAGAATAGACAGACCGGTAAATTTACACATGGTTGCTCAAAATGATTCCGTGCGTTAGTATAAAGACAAACTTAGAGTAAGTTAAGAAAGGTGCGATATAAATGGGCAAAGCTACAGACAATAAAGATTCCCAAATGGATTATTTGAAAAATAGATTGAACATGTTTTTAGAGGTAGTCGATTCTTTGGATCCAGAATCAACGGACGTAGAGGATATTGACCGCTTAATTGAAATGCTTGATGACCTTGAAGGGAAATACAATCAATTTAAGAAGGATTGGTAATGCCGGGTGAATGCTACCCGGTTTTTTTTATGTAGTGTTCTATAGAGGCGCCGAGCGTTGAACTGCGACAACATGGAGGGAAATCCCAAGGTGGTTGTCGCGAAAAGGGGTGAATCGCGACAACTAAGCCTCGAACTCACCTAAGTTGTCGCGAACAAGCGATAAGCTACATTCCTGCCCCTGTTTTAACGCGATCTTTTACTATCATTCGTTCCAAAATACTGCTGACTCCAAGACCGACAAACCCATTGAACAGGGCAAGAAAGGCTATTACTACTTCGATTCCAAAATTACCGGTGAATACACTCATAATAAGGGTTATTACGGAAAAAGAGATGATGATAATTGCTCCGATATTAATCATGCTACAAATTTTCATGTGCTTATCCTTTCAAGGGTAATATTACCATTCCATTATATCGTTTAAATTCTTATACGTCTTATCCGGTTTTAGATTGAGTGTTTCCATTGGTAACTCATTGCGGTTAATCCAGGCTGTGTGAAAGCCGAAATTTTTGGCACCTGCAATGTCCCAGCCGTTTGAGGACAGGAACAATACCTCTTCTCTTTTTACGCCTAGCGTTTTTAGTGCGTAATTGTAGGAAGCTAGGGATGGTTTATACTGCTTAATCTCATCCACACTTAGAATGTGATCGAAATAGTGAGCAATCCCAGCGTTTTCTGCTAATGGAGTAAGCATATTAGCTGTTCCGTTTGAAAAAATGGCCAGTTTTTTGTTCTGTAATTTCTCTAGAACATGTTGCACTTCGGGATATAGAGAAAGGTTCAGATAAGCGTCCATTAGAGAATGTTCGATTTCTGGTGTCCATTGTTGATTGTGTTCCGATAATGCATATTTTAAGGCGGCCTCTGTGACCTTTTGAAAGTCTTCATAATTCCCCATGATCTGCCTTAGGAAAAAATACTCTAGCTGTTTTTTACGCCAAGTTATGCTAATGCTTTCCCCCTGATTTGGGAAGAATTCTTCGCATTTTTCTTTTACAGAATGAACATCAAAAAGTGTTCCATAAACATCAAAAACATAGGCTTTGATGGTTGCTGTCATAATTGAACCTCCTTTATTGTTATCCTAACAAGTCACCAGTGCCAGCAGGTGTTGGCCTCCTACCATTGTGTGCCACTCATTCTTTCTCTTACCCGTTTTTTCATTCCATTTTAGCATAAGATAGATTATGCCTTACTTTCCATCAGCAAATCTCCTTGAAAGGTATGGTATCCAAAAATGTAATCCAGCTTACTTCGGGAGCATCATTTGTTGGGGAGTACTAGTAACAGTGGTATATTGTATGTACATAGAGCGTATTTCTTATAGATAAGTAAAGGCATTTACATAACCCATAAAATAAGAGAGGGAAGATGCGGATGAAAAAGCTAGCGTGGTTAATAATGGGCATGTTGCTGTTAACAGCATGTCAAGGTAATAGTCAGCAAAACGAAGAGGAGATCCTTCAAAAGGATTGGAGTGAAGTGGAAAAGACGGCAGATGGATCGACGGTAAGGGTCTTCATGTGGGGTGGAGACGATGGAATCAATCGATACATAGATGAATGGGCAGCCCCTGCATTAAAGGAAGCGTATAATATTACCCTTGAAAGAGTGCCAATGGACACAAATGAAATTTTGCAAAAGCTATATAACGAAAAGAGAGCTGGCAAAAACGAGGGGACAATCGATGTAATCTGGATAAATGGAGAGAATTTTAAAAATGCCAAAGAGAATGAGCTTTTATTTGGCCCAATTTTAGAGAAGCTTCCGAATGCCCAAGAATACGTGGACTTAGATAGTCCAGATATACAGTACGATTTTGGTACAGAGGTGGAAGGAATGGAAGCGCCTTGGGGTAAGGTGCAGTTTGTTTATTTTTATGATGAAGAAAAGGTGCCAAACCCGCCAAAGAGTTTTGATGAATTAGCGGCATGGGTAAAAGAAAACCCTGGAAAATTCACTTATCCAGAGGCAAATGATTTTACGGGGAATGCATTTTTGCGTCAGGTTATGTACGAAAAGCTGGCATCTCCAGATCAATTGTTAGAGGAAGGGTATAGCGAAAAGCTGCTAGAGGAGAAGCAAGAAAGCTTCTGGAGCTATTTAAAAGATTTGAAGCCTTATTTGTGGCGGGAGGGGAAGACCTATCCTTCTGACCTGACAGCTTTAGACAGATTGTATAGTCAGGGAGAGGTTTGGATGACACTTGGCTACAACGAGGCGAGAGCAGAAAGCTTGATTGCTGAAGGGAATTTTCCTTCAAGTACAAGGTCGTTCAAAATGGAATCTGGTTCACTTGGAAACACTCATTATTTGGCTGTGCCTTTTAATAGCCCAAACAAAGAAGGAGCGATGGCAGCCATTAACTTCTTTTTATCGCCAGATGCACAAATTGCGAAGTATGATCCGGAATATTGGGGGGAGAGCATTTCGCTTGATCCACAAAAATTGTCCGAAGAGGACTTGGCGAGATTGGAAGAGTTCGAACGGGGAGCTTCTGTTTTATCTGCAGAGGAATTGGGAGAAAATATCCTTCCCGAAGTGGATAGCGGGTATGTGAACTGGATAAAGGAGAACTGGGTGGATGAAGTGGTACGCAAAAAATAAAAGAATGTTAGCCCTGCTACCAGCAGTTTTGTTTATTGGTTTAATTGTAGTGTATGGGTTGCTTATGTCATTTTTAGAGAGTATTTCAGGAGCATACGGATGGACTATAGAGCATTATCTTGGCATCTTTAAGGAAGAAAGATTTGTTGATTCTTTGAGCTACAGCCTCTATATTGCGGGAATTTCTACCTTGGCCTCTCTAATTATTGGTCTAGTAGTCACAAAGCTAATTTATCATTATCTCAAAAATGTAGAATCTCGCATGCTCGTGTGGATTCCGATGCTCTTTCCTCATTTTGTGTGGGGATATATGATGGTTTTACTTTTTTCACAAACAGGATGGTTTTCTTCGCTTTTGCTTGCAGGTGGACTCATTCAGGAGTCGAGTGACTTTCCTATTTTGATAACTGATGAAAAAGGGATAGGAATTATCCTCACTTACATCTGGAAAGAGGTCCCCTTTGTCGTGCTGTTGCTTTTGCCTGTCTATTTGAACATGCCTAAGCAGCTGCCGATGGTGGTGAAAACACTTGGAGGCAACAGCTGGAATGTTTTTAGGACAGTCGAGTGGCCTTGGGTATTTCCAGTCATAGTGGAAGCGGGCATTATCGTTTTTGCCTTTGTGTTTTCAGCATTTGAATTGCCGTATTTACTTGGAACGACTTATCCTCAAATGGTTCCAGTATTGGCTTATGAGTGGTTCTATCAAGGAGATTGGAGCAAACGACCATTAGCTTATGTGGCCATGATTCTAATCACACTCATCATTCTTATGCTTGCATTGGCAGCGTCAGCATTAATGAATAAAAAACGCTACTATTTATCGAGAGGAAGCAGTGAGTAATGAAGAATATCATCAAAAAACTTTGCTTTCTGGGATTGATTGCTTTTTGTATCCTCCCAGTTCTCCTTCTAATCTTAAATAGTGTAGCTTTTGGCTGGAAATGGGGAGAATTATTACCAAGCATGTACAGTTTAAGAGGCTGGACTGTCCTTTTTTCTGAGCCACAGTTAATACGCGCGATCCTTACAAGTATTTTCATTGGGATTGCTGTGATCCTTTTAAATTTTGCCATTGCTCTTCCTGCAGCAAGAATGCTTGCATTTTATACGTTTAAGGGGAAGGCCTGGATAGAAACGGTGCTAATTTTGCCGATTTTGATTCCAAGTCTTGCAGTAGTCATGGGCATTCACCTTGCGATGATTCGATTAGGCTTGAGTGACTCCATAGTCGGTGTTATCCTTGTGCACCTTCTTCCAACTGTCCCCTATTCTATAAAAATATTTCGAGCTGGCTTTGAGCGATTAGGGGAAAAGTGGGAAGAACAGGTTGTTACCCTCGGTGGTAGTCGTGGTTATGCCTATTATTCCGTTTATTTTCCAAGGATGCTTGGGAGCTTCAGAAGTGTTGTGTTTCTTGTTTTTGTCATTTCACTTAGTCAGTTTGCTTTAACGGCGATTATTGGTGGAGGGAATGTGTTGACACTCGCCTTACTTTATTTTCCGTTTCTTGATAGTGTGGACACCGCAACGATTGCTAGTTTTTCGTTGGTGTTTGCGATGTTACCTTTAGGGGTGATAGCAATAATGGAGGGGTTATTCTTCCTTCTTCGCCCTAACAAAAGATTGTTCAGGATGTGACAACAGATGATTTCGGTTCAGCAATTAGGAAAAGCATTTCAACAACATTATATTTTCCAGTCGGTTGATTTTACGGTCGAAAAAGGGGAGATTATCAGTATTGTTGGCCCCTCTGGTACAGGGAAATCTACTCTATTGAAGTGCTTGGCAGGTTTAGAGGATATCACAGAAGGTGGCTTGATTATTGAGGGCAAAGACGTCACAAAGGTTCCTGCAAATAAACGGCCGGTGGTGATGATGTTTCAGCAATCGCTCTTATTTCCCCATTTGACGGTTCTAGAAAATGTGATGTATGGCTTGAAATTTCAGATGAAAAGCAAGCAGGAAAGGCAAAAGAAGGCACAGGCGTTTTTAGAAAAAGTCAATATGGCGCCATTTGCAAATGCTATGCCTCATGAACTATCAGGTGGTCAACAACAGCGCGTAGCCCTTGTCCGTGCATTGTTAACACAACCAAGTCTTTTACTGTTAGATGAACCGTTTAGTAGCCTTGATAATGAGCTCCGACAAGAAACAAGGGATTGGGTAAAATGGCTGCTTAAAGAGCAAAACTCAACTGCCATTTTTGTCACACACGATATCGAAGAAGCCATGATTTTAGGTGATCGTGTAGCTGTTTTTGGGGAGAACAAGCTCCAACAGATTGGGGCTCCAATGGATGTTTATCACCAACCAAATAGCAGGTTTGTCGCAAAGTTCTATTGTGATGGACTCATGCTTGACGATACTTCATTTGTACATACGACCAGATTGCAATTGTTAGCTGCGGAGTCAGAAGAAATTTTCTTCCTTTCTTTTGACGGAAGCATTAGGAACACTAGGCTAAAGCATGGCAAGCTCTTTTATGATGTATCCTTACCTGCTTTAAAACAAAAAATCACCCTGCAAAGTGACAGGGTGTATCAAGCGGATGAAAAAATAAAAATTGGCATAGCATCTCAGCAGGATATTGTGCAGCTCACCTGAATTTGTCCATAAACGCCCTATCAATTCTGTTTTTTATCCTCCAGGGAATGGTCCCGTGGATGTGGACAGAATCATATAGGAGCAATGCTTCCTTGTTTCCAGTTGATAGTATGGAGAGAAAACGCTTTTGCGGTTGAAACGGTTTAAGGCTTTTTCCTGCTACAACCTGTTGGAGGTTTTTCCATAAAACAGGACCTTGGCGAACGGCGAAGACACCGTTCTTTGGAAGGTTCGGATGAGCGGAAAGTGTCACACAATCTCCAGCACCAAAAATCGATGGATCACTTTCGCTTTGCAGATGATTGTTTACTAGCAAAAATCCATCCTCTGAACAACGTAGGCCGCTCTCTTTAAACATGGAAGCAGAAGAAGGTCCAGTTAGCAGCAAAACCCCTGAGTGTGTAAGTGTTCTTTTGTCGGTTTGAAGCTTAGTTTCAGAAACATGTTCCACGTTTTCACCTGTATACACTTTTAACCCTTTCTTCCTGCAAAGAGTTGTAAGTTTGTTTGAAAGTTCTTCAGACAACAATCCTGTAGAGCTCACTAGGGTGACGGTGCCTTCTTGTTGCAGTCGTTTCTTTCTTGCAAGAATGGACAAGCTTAACTCGACACCGGCAGAACCGCCTCCAATAATGACAGGAGAATGGGTGTCGCGCAGCTGTTGAATGGTTTCTGTATAAGTGTAATTTGGTTTTACCGTATACGCACTATCCTCTGTTGGAAAAGGTACGTGAGTGCTAGATCCAATGTTGAATGAGACTAAGTCATACGATAATGTTCGCCCACTTTTACAGAGTAATTTTTTCTGCTCAGGCTGAATTGCGACAACGGAGTCTTCTAAGTATGCCGTATTGTTTTTTTCACAAAATGCTTTCAGGTCAATGCGGATGTCGCTTTTATCATAAATCCCTTCAGCATAGCCGGAAAACATCCCGGAGTAATATTGATAACGATTGGCTGAAACTAATAAAACCTGACTCTCAGGAAGGGCGTTTTTTCCCTGTTGTTTAATACATTGCAGATGAGCATGGCCTCCGCCAATTAGTAGAACAGTAGTGATAGTAAACACCTCGTTTTTAAAAAAGGATGATTTGTATGTCAAAAAAAAATCTAATAAGACTGATCATAATCGGAGCATTCATTATTTTCATGATTGTGCTAAACGATAGATATCTACAAATAAAACCAATAACAGCAAGAGAATGGATTCTGTCATTTGGCGTTTGGGCACCCATCGTCTATATGGCATTCTATACAATAAGGCCGTTACTGTTTATTCCTGCTTCCATTCTGTCTTTAGCGGCAGGCCTTGCATTTGGTCCGTTGTGGGGAACTGTATATACCATCATTGGTGCCACCTCAGGAGCAGTCCTGTCTTTCATTGTAGCGAGGAAGTTAGGAGCATCTCTAGTAAAGAATAAACCAAAAGGGCCAAAGATAGTAGCAATTCAAAATCAGCTAGAAAAAAATGGTTTTCTATATGTCTTACTACTTCGGTTAATTCCACTTTTAAACTTTGATCTTATCAGTTATTTAGCTGGTGTGTCGAAGGTTAGGCTATCAGCGTTTGTGCTAGCTACCTTTATTGGCATCATCCCAGGGACATTTGC
Organism: Bacillus sp. THAF10; assembly: GCF_009363695.1. Taxonomy (NCBI): domain Bacteria; kingdom Bacillati; phylum Bacillota; class Bacilli; order Caryophanales; family Bacillaceae; genus Bacillus; species Bacillus sp. THAF10. The sequence goes on from NZ_CP045403.1 coordinate 789,062, forward strand.
CTATAACTTTTTAGGCTCTAGTATTGTTGGGAATAATATGATTGTCGTTGTTGGTGCCATTCTATTATTTATTCTCATTTCTATTATTCCAATCTTCGTAAGTCCTAAGCTTCGAGAAAAGCTGGGCATGAAAGCTAAGGAGGAAAAATAAATGCTTGATACACATGCCAGGAAATTTGTGCAGCCGAGCATAGATAAAACGGCAGGAGCATTGTTGAAAATAGGACTAACCGCTAATCAGGTAACCGTCATTTCCTTTTTCATCGGCGTAAGCTCTGGGGTGTTTTTCTACTTTGGTTTTCCCATCATTGCCGTTAGTGTATTGTGGATCTCCGGCTACCTAGATGCAGTAGACGGAACGATGGCACGTAAGACAAAGCCTTCTTCTTTTGGCACCGTAATGGATGTGACCTTTGACAGGCTGGTGGAAATAAGCGTCATTTTAGGTGTTGCCTTTGCCATTCCAAATGTTCAATGGGCTCTGCTACTCTTGAGTGTTTCGATTATCTTTTCAATGACCGTTTTTCTAACAGTTGGTGCCGTTTCTGAGCAAAAGGGAATCAAGTCCTTTTATTATCAAGCAGGACTTGCAGAACGGACAGAAGGCTTTATTTTTCTTACGCTAATGATGCTACTACCCGCATATGTTTTGTGGGTTACCCTCTTATTTTTCTTCGTTGAGACCTTTACTGGATGTCAGCGCTTGCTAGAGGCAAAGAAAATTCTAGAAAAGGAGGAGGTATAAATGAAGAGCTTTGATGTAATCGTGATTGGCGGTGGTGCAGGGGGCTTGACCGTTGCAGCAGGAGCGGCCTCCCTTGGCGCAAAGGTTGCGTTGATTGAAAAAAACGATTCGCTTGGTGGCGATTGTTTACATTATGGCTGCGTGCCTTCAAAAGCGTTAATAGAGGTAGCGAATCAGGTCTATGAAGCAAGAAGACTTGAAGCCTTGGGAGTAAATGTGTCGGGAAATCCCGATATTAAAGCAGTAATGGGGAGAGTCAGAAAAGCGATTGATACCATCCAGCATCACGATAGCACCGAACGCTTTCAAAAGCTAGGTATAGAAGTGATATTTGGTTCACCAACGTTCGCCTCTCCTCATGAAGTAAAGGTGAATTCCCACACTATTTACGGCAAGAAAATTGTCATATCCACAGGCTCTAGTCCCTTTGTTCCGGAAGTTGAGGGGCTGAAGGAAGCTGGTTTTTTAACGAACGAAAGTATTTTTAAACTGGACAAGCTACCGGAAAAACTTGTCGTAGTCGGTGCAGGAGCTATCGGCCTTGAACTTGGCCAAGCAATGTCAAGACTCGGCAGTGAGGTCACCCTCATCGACCGTTCCGATAAGCTTCTCCCTAACGAGGATAAAGAGGTGTCTGATACATTCCTGACGATGCTGGAAAAAGAGGTGACACTTCTTCAAAACAGCTCGTTAAAAAAAGTAGAAGGTGTTTCCGGCCGAAAAAAGATCACCGTTGAACAAGACGGTCATCAAAAGATAATAGAGGCGGATGCTATACTTGTCGCTGTTGGTCGTGTTCCGAATACATCTACTCTTCAATTAGATAAGGCAGGTGTCAAAACGGATTCTAGGGGACATATTATCGTGAATGAGCAACTTCAATCGTCTCAATCTCACATTTACGCCGTAGGAGATGTGAACGGTACGCTGCCATTTACTCATGTAGCTGGAATGGAAGGAAAGCAGGTAGTTCAGAATGCAATCTTAGGACTTCGTAGGAAAATTAGCTACGGTAATGTTCCATGGATTATCTACACCTCTCCCGAAATTTTTCATTTAGGATTCACGGAGGAAGAAGCGAAACAAAAAAGTGATGAGATGAAGATTTTCAAGGTATCTCTCGCTGACGTTGATCGTTTTGTTACTGACAATCAAACGGAGGGCTTTGTGAAAATCATCACCGATAAGAAAGGGTATATCCTTGGCGCACATGCTATTGGTAGACATGCTGGTGATTGGATGCAGGAGGTTGTTTTTGCTAAAAGCTTTAAGAAAAAAATTGGCAGTATCTCTAACGTCATCCACCCATACCCTAATCATAGTGCTGCTGTACAGCAAACTGCTGACAGTTATTGGCGCAAAACACTGTTTGAAGGTCGGTTACAAAAAGTTATCCAGAAATATGTGCGGTGGAGATTTAGATAACGGTTTCATGCTATGATTGACTTGTATAATTGTTATTAAAGGGGGAATCTCTACATGTCTACCAGCACAAAGGAACTCACTCTAGAACAACGCGAAGAGCTTATAGCTTCGTTGAAGGAACGGTTTGAAGAGAACATGCTACGTCATGAAGGCCAGGAATGGGCGAAAGTGCAAGCCAAGCTTGAAGCAAATCCTGAAAAGCTCTGGACTCTACATAAAATGGAGGACACAGAAGGAGAACCTGATGTTATCGGCTATGATGATGCGAACGATGCATTCATTTTTTGTGATTGTTCCAAGGAAAGTCCAAAAGGTCGCAGAAGCTATTGCTACGACCGAAAAGCGCTAGATTCTAGAAAAAAACATAAACCAGAGAACAGCGTTATAGATGTGGCAAATGACATGGGAGTCGATCCTTTAACAGAAGAGCAATATCGTGAGCTACAGAAGCTTGGAGAATTTGATTTGAAAACCTCAAGCTGGGTAAAAACACCTGATAACATCAGAAAGCTTGGCGGCGCACTATTTTGCGACCGTCGCTATGACCAAGTGTTTGTCTACCACAATGGAGCGGATTCTTACTACGCAGCAAGAGGTTTTCGTGGGATATTGAAAGTGTAAAATGAGGATATTACGAAGGAGCTTATTAATAAATAATCTCCTTTTTTTAATGGCTGTTTTGAGTAGAAGCATAATTGGAAAGCTTAAAAAGACAGTTAGAAAAACATTACTGCCATACTCAGCCTTTGTTTTTATACACTTTTAAGAGCTCCTCCACACTAATACCATCTATTTTCAAACCCGTAAGATTACAATCTGTTATCTCTACACCAGTAAGGTTGCAGTTTTGCAAGCTCACTCCACTCATATCCACGTGTTTGACGCGTGTACCCGATAAGTTTAAATCAGCAATAAGGGATTGGGAGAAATTAATGTTTTGAAACGTAGATTTGCTCAAATTTACATTATTGAATTGAGAACCAGCAAGGGTGCTATTAGCAAAGGCGGTATTTGACAGGTTCGCATTATAAAATATTTTTCCTTCCAGATTACAGCTATCATATGGATTGTTTGTTTCAGTAAGTTTTTTCAAATAACAGACCTCATCCTCGGTCTCAAAGGTACGACGGTATCCCATTTTTTCATAAAAATGAAGATTGCCCTTTTGTCTAGGGGATGTCTCAAGCTCCCATGTCGTGATCGTTGAAAACGTATCCTCAATAAGTGTCATAACCTTGGAACCTATTCCGTTACCTTGAAATGCAGGATCCACATAAATGCGATCAATCCGACCATACTCCCTACCGGTTAAAGTAAGGATGACCCCACCAACAAGCTGCCCTTTATACAATATTTTAAAATAGGTCAATTCTTCAATCATATACGCATTTGTTGCAATGGAATCATAGCCAGGTGGTTGAATATTGAAATCTTTAACCGTGCTGTTTTCTCCTAGCCATTGCTTAGCCTCTTCATCAAAAGTTTTCTTCATAATCTCTGTTAGGCTTTCTGCATCCTCTATTTGTGCTTTTATAAGTATAATGTCGTTCATTTTGTGTTCCCCCATAAATTCAAACTACCAGTTTATCCTACCATATAAATCCAAAATGGAACCTCCTTTTCTTGGAATCGGTTACAAAATTCTTTAACCTTCTAATTAGAACAAGTATAATAAACAGTGTGAAAAAAAGACGTAGAGAACTTTTCAACAGGGGATAGGAGAGGAATTTAGCGATGAACAATTTATATAAAAGCATGTATGACTTGATTGTGGAGACCTCCACAAAGCTACCAAAGGATGTTCGCAGTGCGATTGCAAAGGCAAAGCTAAGTGAAAGTGCTGGGACGCGTGCAGCAATGTCACTTGCAACCATCACTAACAATATCACCATGGCGGACGAAAATGTGTCCCCAATCTGTCAGGATACAGGACTGCCTACATTTAAAATTAAAACTCCCGTTGGTGTAAACCAGCTAGAAATTAAAAAAGTAATCAAAGAAGCCATCGTACAAGCTACAAAAGACGGAAAGCTACGTCCGAACTCAGTTGATTCCTTAACTGGTGCAAACAGTGGGGACAACCTTGGAGAAGGTGTACCCGTTATCAAATTTGAGCAATGGGAAAAAGACTACATCGATGCACGTTTGATTCTAAAGGGTGGCGGCTGTGAGAACAAAAACATTCAGTACAGCCTGCCTTGTGAGCTTGAAGGACTTGGACGTGCGGGTCGTGATTTAGATGGTATCCGAAAATGTGTGATGCATTCGGTTTATCAAGCCCAAGGACAAGGCTGTAGTGCCGGTGTCATTGGTGTTGGAATCGGTGGCGACCGCACATCCGGATACGAGCTTGCAAAAGAGCAGCTATTCCGCAGCCTTGAAGATGAAAATACAGTGCCTGAGCTGAAGGAACTTGAGGAATACGTGATGGAAAATGCCAACAAGCTAGGCATCGGAACCATGGGCTTTGGCGGCGAAACAACCTTATTAGGCTGTAAGGTCGGGCTTGCCCACCGCATTCCAGCAAGTTTCTTCGTATCTGTTGCCTATAATTGCTGGGCGTATCGCCGCTTAGGAGTCAAGATTAATCCTGAAAATGGTGAAATCAATGAGTGGTTGTACCAAGAAGGGGAAATGATTGACTTCTCAAAGGAATTGGCCGAGCAGGAGGAAGTAGCAGCAACGTCTGAAGCTGCTGAAATCGTTTTAGAAGCGCCAATTACAGAAGAAAAGATCCGTTCATTGAAGGTTGGCGACGTGGTTCGTATCAATGGCAGAATGTACACTGGTCGTGACGCTATCCATAAGCACCTTAGTGAACATGACGCACCAGTTGATTTAGACGGACAAATCATCTACCACTGTGGTCCCGTTATGCTAAAGGATGAAGAGGGTAACTGGCACGTGAAAGCGGCTGGTCCAACGACAAGTATCCGTGAGGAGCCATACCAAGGAGATATCATGAAAAAATTCGGTATCCGCGCGGTCATGGGGAAAGGCGGAATGGGAGCGAAAACGTTGAAAGCACTTGAAGAGCATGGTGGCGTTTACTTGAACGCAATCGGCGGTGCGGCGCAGTACTATGCGGACTGTATCAAGGGTGTCGACGGAGTGGACTTAATGGAATTTGGTATCCCAGAGGCAATGTGGCATCTGAGTGTAGAAGGGTTTACAGCGGTCGTCACCATGGATTCCCACGGCAACAGCCTGCATGCGGATGTGGAAAAGTCCTCACTTGAGAAGCTTGCACAGTTTAAGGATCGCGTGTTTAAGTAAGAGAATGTAATGAAAACAGGAGGAAAGCGATGGCTTTTCTTCTGTTTTTTTGTTTTTTTGGGAGGTGTGGCTGCAGATGTTGAAGCGAATTCCTCCCAACGGAAAGGGAAATTTATTTGGTCGTAAAACCGGCAGAATCCCGCCCAACGGAAGCGGAAAGTCTGGGTTGGTAAAAAAACGGTATAATACCGCCCAACCCAAACCAAAATTCCCATCTCCAACCCTCAAACCCCAGCCTTCTCCCGCCTCATCGCAACCATACTAAACACCAACCCAGGAAATCCACCCATAAAACCGCCCCAAGCTCCATACATAAAGAAACGCCAATCCCCGGTTGCCAATGTTGCAATTAAAAAGCCAATAGGAATCCCAATCAATACAGTCAATGAAACATACAGTGCTAATTTGCTATTATTTTTCACAAATATCACGCTCCTCATCCACCATTTTCAACACGAACCCAGAAATTTCCTCCTTTTAAACTGGAAAACAATACACCGTATCATAACATCGTTCAAGTCGAAACATAAATATGGATAAGTAATCATGGAAAGGAGGAGGCAAGAACATGAAAAAAACATTTCATATCATACTCATAACTGTTTTAGCACTATTTCTAATTCCGCAGCTCAGCCAAGCGGATAACTATTCAACCACCACCCTGCATTGGGGTTTCAAGAAAAGTCGCAATCACGAACCTCCTGATGCTGGTGAATCCTATAAAAAATTACTCAAAAAGCACAATGCATTTTATCTTGGTGATACCAATAAAAAAGAAATTTATCTAACCTTTGATAATGGCTATGAAAATGGCTACACAGAACATGTTCTTGATGTATTAAAAAAGAAAAAAATACCCGCAGCTTTTTTCGTAACGGGCTACTACCTGAAGGATCAACCACAGCTCATTAAGCGAATGGTCAACGAGGGTCACATCGTTGGAAACCATAGCTGGCATCACCCAGACATGACAAAGGTTAATGATGTCCGCTTCAAAAAAGAGCTCGATATGATCAAGGAAGAATACAAAAACATCACTGGCCTAGATAACATGATTTATTTAAGGCCACCGCGCGGAACTTTTAGTGACCGCACGCTTGCCCTTGCCAACCAAATGGGCTATCAGCATGTTTTTTGGTCGCTCGCTTATGTGGACTGGTACACCGATCAGCAAAAAGGCTGGCGCTATTCCTATGACAACATCATGGCCCAAATTCATCCTGGAGCAATTCTGCTCCTTCATACTGTTTCTAAAGATAATGCTGAGGCAATGGAAAAAGTCATTGAAGACCTGCAAAAACAAGGCTACGAATTCAAAAGTCTTGATAATATTACTGCACAACATACTATCCCCAATCCAATTTTGCTTATACAATAAAGCTCTTTTCTAAAAGCTCTTTTCTAAAAGATTGTTGCTAAAACCTAAGAAAAAGTCGGCTTTATGACTTTTTCCAATCTTCGAGCTAAGAAAAATTGACACGTGTTTCAATTTCCTCCACGAAAAGAGCACGACAGCAACGTTGAGTACGCTTGTCTTATCTATTCGCAGTAGCAACAAAGTTTACGAAAACAGCCTACAATAAAAACTTCTTTGCACTGCAAAGGAGTTTTTTTACATACACCATAAAAGCCGTTATAATTGGAACAGAATAAAAAGGACGGTGGATAAAATGGGGATAATGAACATGAAGGGGCCATATGATTTTGATCGTGTACTGGACCGCTTATCAATCGACCCACTGATGGTGGTGGATAAAAAAGAACGCTCTGTCAAGGTTCCAATGTACAAAGAAAACGCACCAATCGTCGTGAAAGTGAAAGCAATTGGAACAAAGCAGGAGCCAGCTTTTGACCTAACAAGCACAGCCGATTTGACTGAAAACGAAAAGAACCATATAAAAACCATTTTTCAATGGGACAAGCCACTTCAGGATATTAGCGATCATTTTGCGAACACAGAGCTTGCGACCATATTTGAGGAACATGAGGGCACACCACTTGTTCTTGATTTCGACCTCTACCACTGCCTAATGAAATGCATCATCCACCAGCAGGTCAACTTGAAGTTTGCGCACACTCTGACACAACGATTTGTCCATACATTTGGTTTTGAAAAAGAAGGGGTTTGGTTTTACCCGAAGCCAGAAGATGTGGCAACTCTCGACTATGAACAAATTACGGATCTTAAAATGAGCCGTCGTAAAGCAGAATACATTATTGATACATCAAAGCTAATTGCTACAGGAAAGCTACCATTATATAGCCTAGAGGAAAAAACAGACGATGAAATTCTAAAAGAACTCATAAAAATAAGAGGAATTGGACCTTGGACCGTGCAAAATCTGTTATTATTCGGGCTGGGCCGTCCAAATCTTTTTCCAATTGCAGATATTGGCATTCAAAATGCCCTAAAAAAACTAAAAGGACTCGACCAAAAGCCAACTGCCATGCAAATGCAGGAATGGGCCAAAGACTGGGAGCCATACTTGAGCTATGCCTCTCTTTATCTCTGGAGAAGCATCGAACCGCAACCTGAGGAGTTAGTAAAATGAAATCAACGAAGAAGCCATTTAAGCAACAAAATACTGTCACCATGAAAAAGGGCCAAACCTTCCCCTTAACGATAAAAAGACTCGGAATCAACGGAGAAGGAGTGGGCTATTTTAAAAAGCAAGTGGTGTTTGTGCCAGGCGCTTTGCCGGAAGAAGTCGTAGTAGCGGAGGTAACGGATGTAAAACCGAAATTCGCCGAAGCGAAAATTAAAAAGTTTCGTGAAAAATCCCCCCATCGAACGACCCCGCCTTGTCCGATTTATGAGCAATGCGGAGGCTGCCAGCTACAACACTTAAAATATGAACAGCAACTTGTCCTTAAAAAAGATATTGTGGTGCAATCCTTGGAGCGCCACACGAAGCTCGCTGTGGATAAACTGAACATTCGTCCAACGATCGGTATGGACAACCCTTGGAATTACCGAAACAAAAGTCAGTTTCAAGTGGGCAAACAAAAAGAGAAAGTCATCGCTGGTTTATACGGTGCGAACTCACACAAGCTCATTGATATCAATGATTGCATGGTGCAGCACCAAGCTACTACCGAAGTGACGAATACCGTCAAACAAATCCTGCAGGACTTCAATATCCCAATTTATAACGAGAAAAGTGGAAACGGAGTAGTTCGGACGATTATGACGCGTGTAGGCTTTTCAACAGGTGAAATTCAGGTCGTGCTGATCACGTCCCAAGCAAAACTGCCACGCAAGGACTTAATTGTGGAAGAAATCCAAAAACGCCTGCCAAAGGTGAAGAGTATTCTTCAAAACATCAACGGTAAAAAGACCTCGTTAATTTTTGGAGATGAAACCATTCACCTCAGTGGCGAAAAAGTCATTCAGGAAACCCTTGGCGACATTTCCTTTGAGCTAAGCGCACGTGCATTCTTCCAGCTCAACCCGGTACAAACCGTGAAGCTGTATGACCTCGTAAAAGAAGCAGCGGCACTGACAGGTAAAGAAAAAGTCGTGGATGCCTACTGCGGAGTGGGAACCATTGGGCTATGGCTTGCAGAAAAAGCTGGAGAAGTACGGGGCATGGACACCATCCCTGAATCCATCGAAGATGCAAAGAAAAACGCTGCCGATCACGGCTACACCAACATGACCTATGTCACTGGCAAAGCTGAAAAATGGCTACCGCGCTGGGTAAAAGAAGGCTGGCGACCAGATACCATCGTTGTCGATCCACCGCGTACAGGGTTGGATGAGACATTTATGAAAACCGTGTTGGATGTGCAACCGAAAAGATTAGTGTATGTTTCCTGTAATCCATCTACACTGGCGAAGGATATCCAGTTTATGAGTAAAAAATATAAAGTAGAGTGGCTACAGCCAGTGGATATGTTTCCGCAGACTGCGCATGTTGAAGTAGTATGCCAGTTAATTTTAAAAGAAGAAGCAGGTCCCCGATAACCCGGGAAAACCTGCTTCTTTTTAATTGTTGGAGGGCACTTAGGTAATGTATGACCGGAGTGCCATTATTTTTATATAGACTCGGTTAATCGGTCGATGTAAAATTTAATAGGTTTATTCTTCAAATGTTTGAATTTGATGGCTGTTTGAGTTATTGACCATTTGAAAAGCGATATGCTAAAATTTTATATGAAATTGATTATTATTATCAATAAGTGTGAGAATTTTTGGTGCATCAATGAGATGATGCTATTTTACATTTCAAGTGTAGCATCTTCAAGATATAGTGGCTGGACATTATAATAGTTTGTCAGATAGATAGAAACTGTTTGAGCTAACAAGATTTTCACACAGATTTGAATGATGGAAAGGATGTAAAAGGATGACGAATATAGAGAAATATAGAAATGCATTTATCGATGCGCTGGACTTGGAAGAAAGTGAGGTAAGTGAGGATTTAGAACTTGGAGCGACAAGAGAGTGGGATTCCATTGGACATATGGGACTAATTTCTGAGATGGAGGATGTTTTTGATGTTTCCATAGATTCAGAATTGATTACAGAGTTCAACTCTTACCTGTCAGGAATTGAGCTATTGACACGTTTGGGAGTGGACTTTATTAATGAATAGTTTCCAAAAACTAGAGGAGTTTGGAAACCTCACCGCTGTATATGCTGATCGAACATATTCTTACTCTGAAATGTTAGAAATTGCTGATGATATCTGTAGTAATGTAGGGGAAAGAACGCTCGTTTTTTGCTTATGTTCAAATAATATAGAATCTCTATTTGGATATGTGGGCTTTATTAGAGGTGGGGTTGTCCCTGTACTTTTGGACGCTTCCATTCATATGGATCAGTTGCGCAAATTGATTACCCTTTATAAGCCTACATACATTTGGGCGAGTAGCGAACATCAAGACCTATTAAATGAAATGGATAGTACATTTGTATTTGGAGATTACACATTATTTAAATCTCCGTCAGTTTACCAACATGCTCTTCATGAAAGTCTTGCGCTCCTTTTAACAACCTCTGGAAGTACTGGAAGCCCCAAATTTGTTCGCTTAAGTTATGAAAATATATTTAGAAATGCTGAATCGATAGCAGAGTATCTTAACATCAATTCAGAGGATAAACCTATTACAACACTTCCCATGAATTACTCCTATGGCCTCTCTATCATCAATAGTCATTTCATTTGCGGGGCGACGTTGATTGTAACGGATGCATCTATCATGAAAAAAGAATTTTGGGACTTATGTAGAGAGCAACAAGTAACAACCTTTGGTGGAGTTCCTTTCGTGTACGAGATGCTTGACAGGCTGAAGTTTGAAAATATTCATCTTCCGAGTTTAAAAAAACTAACTCAAGCAGGAGGAAAACTAAGCCCAACTCTAGCTTCTAAATTTGCTAAAGTTTGCAATGAAAAAGAAATCCAATTTTTTTCTATGTATGGTCAAACTGAAGCAACGGCGCGTATGGCTTATTTACCATGTGAAAAAAATCTTGAAAAAGCAGGAAGTATTGGCATAGCCATTCCAGGTGGAGAGCTAATTCTTCAAGATGACAATGGTAAAAAAATTACAGAGCCTAACGTTAAGGGTGAATTGATATATAAAGGAGCAAATGTTTCTTTGGGGTATGCAGAGTCGGTATTCGATCTTTCGAAAAAAGATGAGAATAACGGTATTTTGCGTACAGGTGATCTGGCCTATTTTGATCAGGATGGGTATTTTTATATTTGTGGCCGAATCAAAAGAATGATTAAACTCTATGGAAACCGTATCAGCCTTGACGAGGTTGAAGGGTTTTTATCTGAACATAAACATCATTGTATCTGCTCAGGAACAGATGACCAAATGTATATATACACATTAAAAGATGATGGTGTTCAAATTAAAAAAATAATTAAGGAAAAATTAAACTTAAAGGGCATTAAGATTAAAAGAATTGAGGAAATCCCACGTAATCATTTTGGAAAAATCCTCTACTCTGAGTTACCTAAACATGGATAAGTAATCGAAACATCTTAAGTTTATTTTTTACAGGTGGTTGGATGTCTTTCATATCAATTGAGTTTCTCTTATTTTTTGCAATAATCATTTTTACTTATTATTTAATCCCTCATCGTTTCAGATGGGTCCTCTTATTAGTTGCAAGTTACGTTTTCTACGCGATCTTAAGTGTCCAATTTATACCTTTACTACTTGCAAGCACAGTTTCTACTTATTTTTCTGGAATTTTAATTGAAAAACAAAAGACAAAAAAACAGAAGAAAAACACCATGCTCGTTGGTATCTCTGTGCTATTGCTTTTTCTCGGTTGGTTTAAATATGTTAATTTTGTAAATGAATCGCTTCGAGCGGTTGCAGACTATTTTCATTTGAATTATTCCGTACCATACCAAGATATTGTATTGCCATTAGCGATTTCATTTTATACTCTTCAGGCAATAAGTTACCTTGTGGATATCTACCATGGAAAGCAAAAAGCAGAAAGGCATTACGGTTATTTTTCGATATTTTTTGCATTTTTTCCACAATTGGTTGCAGGGCCGATTGAACGTGCTAAGAAACTCCTTCCACAATTGAAAGCGGAACAAAGTTTAGATTATGAGAATTTAAGCTATGGGATGAAGCGAATTGCATGGGGTTTTTTTAAGAAGACATTGATTGCAGATCGACTAGCTCCTATTGTAGCTAGTGTTTTTGATAGTCCTAACCCAACTGGTTCAGAAATCGTACTAGCGACTATTCTATTTTCGATTCAATTGTTCGCTGATTTTTCAGCGTTGAGTGACATTGCCATCGGTTGTGCTAGAATGCTTGGGATAAAATTGACAGAAAACTTTAAACAACCGCACTTTGCAGTTTCAATAGCGGACTTTTGGAATAGATGGCATATTACGTTCTCTTCATGGTTAAGGGACTATATCTTTTTCCCATTATGTAAGGGTAAAAAGAAAAGAAGTCAAATTTATGTAGCAATCGTGATTACTTTTTTAGTAAGCGGAATTTGGCACGGTGCTGCTTGGACTTTTGTTATATGGGGTCTAATTCATGGGTTTTATCGAGTGTTTGGAGATTATACAAAACATTTGCGTGAAGAAGTAGCTTCCTTTATTCATTTGGATAGAAATCCAGTGTTCCATAAATGGGTGAAAATTACAATAACCTTCCTACTGGTTTGCTTTTCCAGAGTTTTTTATCGTTCAGATTCTGTCACACAAGCTTTTGAAAATGCAAAACTTTTCTTATCCATTAGCTCTTGGAATCCATTGGGGATTTTTAGAGCGTTTGAAATATTCACTCTCCTAGATTTGGTTATTTTTATCTTTTTCTTTATTGTTTTTCAACTATTTCAGTATATTGAAAGAAAAAATGTTTCAACATGGAAATTGCTATCGCAGCGCTCGACAGTTGTTAGATTTGCATTTTATATTTTTATCATTCTATCAGTCCTTGTTTTCGGCGTTTCTGGTGAAGGGTTTATTTATGGCAGATTTTAATACAAATTCCATGGGAAAGAAATAATGTTTGAAAGGATTTGCTATGGGACGTTTATTCATAAAATTATTAATAATCATTACTGTTGTTATAGTACTGTTTATGCCAGTAAATAAATTCGTAAAGGATTCTTATGATTACAATATAAGCCATTCCATACTGGCTTTTAAGAAAGACCCATATCCAGTCGATATCATCAATCTCGGTGCTTCGCATTCCATGTACGGTTATTATTTTAAGCCTACAGGTTTGTCCCATCTGGACTTAGCACTTCCTGCTCAGACGATTCAATACGATTTTAAATTGTTAAAAGAATATGGTGAGTATCTTAAACCTGATGGTGTAGTGATCGTTTCCATATCTCAAATTACATTCGCAAATTCTGAGACCAAGAATGTAGGAAATTATTATAAAATTTTGGATCGCACCGAAATTGAACCTTTTAATTTACTCGATTATTACAGTTATTTGTACTTACCTGGGGCAAATAGTGGGAGTTTTAATTCTGCGCTCGCGGGTAAATTGAAAGAATTTAGATGGAATGCTCATCAACCTTGGGCGAATAACGGTAAAAACTATTCGAGAAGAAAGTATGAAAAAGTAGAAGACCAATACAAAGAAGCACTTGAAAATAAATACATTGAACAAAATGTGAAGCAGTTAAAAGAGATTGTAGATTATTGTAAAGAAAAAGGCTACCAGGTAGTATTAACCATGGAGCCAGTACATCAATCTTATCAAGAGTTTTTAAATGAAGATGTCATGAATAGACTTGTTTTTCAGTACCTAGAGCCTCTTAATTTAGATGTCCCATTTTTAAATTATATGAGTGATGCAAGATTCGCAAACAACAAAGATTATTTTATCGATTCAGATCATTTAAACAGTAAGGGAAGAAAAATGTATTCTTGGATTGTTTACAGGGACCTTAAGAAATTGGGTTATTTATGATGTATTTACATTATGATTAAAGATATTAACTACTTGGAAGATTTCTTTTCAGTTGAATTAAAATTATACCCCAACTTCCTGTATAGCCTGTAAATGTTCGGCTTTGCAGGAAGTAGTGCTGAAATTATTTTCTTAGGCCAGCAGCTAAGTCCACTTGAATCTATACATGGTTATGGGTTCTCAGTTAATAAAGACAAAGCAAATCGCGCTGCTTATTTTTGGTAATCTCCTCCCCCGTCAAACCGTTGACGGGGATTTTTTAGTTTAAAGGAAAAAGCGTGAATCGTTTGCTTTCTTAATTTGTTTGTATCGGAATAGGTTGAGTCATACAAATGGGAATAAATTTGAATTGTCGTTGAGGGAGTGTATTAAGAGCTATTAGCAGCGGCAACTGAAAACATAGCTGTCGACACTTTTTTTGGTTTATTTAGGTAAAAATTACTATTTTTAAAAAAAAATGAAAAATATAGAAGGTAAATGACTACATAAGTCGAATTAGTTTCTTATCCAAAATTAAAGGGGGGGATATACATGAAAATCGTAGCTAAAAAAGTTGAAAAGGTTAAAGCAACTAGAGATATGGAGCTTTGTATGGGATCACCTGTCTGCTAATTGCTTGAAAAGTGAAGAAGGGCTTTTATAAGCTCTTCTTTATTTTTATAAAGGAGAGAGAAAATAGCCATGTACAAACCTAAATATAATCCTATTTATTCATTCCGTTATATATCAAAAAATTTATTGAGATTAGGTAATAGCCCTGATAAAGTTGTTGAAATTGAAGACGAAAACGGTTCGATATACATGCTCCTATCGTTAATGGATGGAAATAGAGAAATTTCTCAGATTATAGATCAAGTCTGTTTACACTATCCTGATATTTCAGAAGCGGAAATTAAAGCAGCTGTTGAGGAATTTAATAACCTTGGATTTCTCTTACATACGGATCAAAATCAACACATACTTGGACCAAATGAGCAGGAGAGATTTAAAGGGAACGTTAACTATATGTCTCATTTTTGTCCCCCTAATATGGATCCCTCGCACTTTCAAAAGAAAATTTCAAATGCAAAAATAACAATAATAGGAATGGGAGCATTCGGCTGCAGCCTCCTTTTTAATCTGGCTGGATTGGGTGTCAGGAATGTAAGAATTATTGATTTTGACACAGTGGATTTAAGCAATCTAAATAGACAAATGTTATTTAATGAGCAAGATATCGGAAGGTTGAAAATTGATGCTGCCCAGGATTTTATGAGTGCATTTTATTCCTCCATGAAAATTGAAACAATCAATCAAAAAATTGACCAGTACACGCTTATTGAACCATTGATTGAAGGATCGGATTTAGTCATCTTAGCTGCAGATCAACCTTTCCTTTTATTGCAAAGGTGGGTAAATGAAGCTTGTGTGAATAAGAGTATTCCGTTTATTGCTGGAGGAATCAATATCACCATGGGTCAATTTAACACAATTATACCGGGAGAATCCGGGTGCATAGATTGTATGCATATTCATAATTTTAAGGAGACGGAGGATTACGCAGTCATCGTTCACAGAGTTTTGGAGGAAAACTTTATCCCACCAAATACGGCAACTTCCCCAAATTTAATGATGATAACCGGAATTATAGCTTCAGAGGTGTTCAAATTTCTTACTGAACTTGAAAAACCGCAGTCTTTGGGAAAACTTTTAAGGTTTGATTTTATGAACTACGAAACAACGAAAATAAGGGAATGGGAAATTCAAGATGATTGTCCAACTTGCGGCTCACTTAGTAGTGAACACGAAGTAATCAACCTTTTTCAAAAGGAGCATTACATTAAACGTGATGTGGTTCCAAGATAGGAGAGGATGAAACATGGAGCTTGCTAGAAATAGTGTATTAAAAATGCACAACTTAGGAAAAAGAAAGGAAAATTCTGAGGAGACAATGATTGGAAGGACAGATGTCAGTAATTTTGTCGTACTTCCCAATATTGCCATTGAAATTATAGATTATTTTGATGAAGGTTTAACAATTGAACAAATTGAAGGAATCATGAAGGAAAAAGAAATAGATGTGGATGTCATGGATTTTGCCCATCTATTATTGAATGATCTCGAATTTGTTCATACTGTTAATGGTAAAGTTGTGAATGAGGAAGTAATAGACAATGGTCACTTTCATTGGATTACCCAAAAACAAGCAAGTCTTTTTTTTAATAAGTACATGTCTGCTGTATACTCATTTTTCTTATTGGCCGGTATTTTGTTGTGTATAATGAATCCTTCCTTTATACCTAGACATACAGACGTTTTTGTATCTACATCAGTTACAATATCTATAATTACGACTACAGCCATTGGATGGTTTTTGTTATATTTACATGAATTTGGTCATCTGTTAGCAGCAAAATCAATAGGAATAAAAAGCCGAATTGGTCTTGGACATCGCCTTGTGTTTCCTGTTGCAGAGACAGATATGTCCAATATTGTGCTTCTTCCCCACAAAAGAAGATATCGTGCCCTATTGGCAGGAATGGCATGGGACGGAGCCCTTTTTGGAATAGGAGTTATTCTGTTATTTATTAATCAATTTTTTTTCATGATGGACCCTACTTTTATTGCAATTATTCGCATGATTAACCTCGTGTCAATTTTAGGTATAGCCTTTCAATTTTTATTCTACCTAGAGACGGATATGTATTATGTTTTCACAACGTACTTTAAATGTAATAACCTAATCCACAATACAAGGTTGTTTATTTGGAGTAAGGTCCGTAAGATTTCGGAAGAACAAAGAATTGAACTTGAAAATATTAACCCTAAGGAAAAGAAGATTATGAAGTGGTATATAGGTTTTTATATAGTAGGTGTCCTCTGGGCTATAAGTATTTTCTTTATTATAACCATTCCGACACTATTGAAATTTATCTCTCTTACTATTGTGAAAATGGTCGACTATCCTCTGATATCAATGGAATTTTTTGATGGGATCATATTTATCGTCCTGTCATCCATTCCATTTGTAGTATTGTTCTGGTCATGGATCAGAACGTGGAGAAATAGAAGAAGAGAAAGAGAAAATCGACGCTTGGCTTCAGAAATTACATGAATGAGGAAGCGTGTAGAGCCAAACAAGCATAAAGGGGCTCGATTGTAAGCCCCTTTGAAAATATTGACCCTTCCCATTAAGGTAGTTGATACTATAATGTATCAACATAGAGCCATCTTAATAGAATTCTTTCTATTGAATGGACTCATGAAGCCAATTGTTTCAATATATGCTCATGTCCAAATAACCCCATTTGCATCTAAAGGACACGGAATTTTTCTCCGTGTCTTTTTGCTTTTAAAGAATGGTCTTAAGTGAAACCATGTTTTTCGACAAAAACATCTGTAATACTTTTAAAGACTAGAAAAAGGAGCTTTCGTATCAATTTCATGAAAGTATTATGATTCAGAGCCAGAGCCAGAACCAGAATCAGAACCTGAACCAGAACCAGAACCAGAGCCAGAACCAGAGCCAGAACCAGAACCAGAACCAGAGCCAGAACCAGAGCCAGAACCAGAACCAGAACCAGAACCAGAACCAGAGCCAGAACCAGAGCCGGAACCAGAGCCAGAACCAGAACCAGAGCCGGAACCAGAGCCAGAACCAGAACCAGAACCGGAACCAGAACCAGAGCCAGAGCCAGAGTCAGATTCACGATTATCATTTGATCCTGGGTTACGACCTAGGAATATATCAAGTCCAGATCCCCTAGCTTCTTTGTGTAACTTTGAGATTTCTTCTTTCCCCATCTATATTACCTCCTTTTTAATTGAGTCCTTAAAAATAAGGTTATGATATTTTATGTCGTTCTAATTTTATTGGTACTACATATTGCTCAATAAAATTACTATCAAGCGCACAATTTTTTCATATGATATGGTGAAAATGTTGGGAGGCAGTGATTTAGATGCAATTAAATGGAATACCTACAATAAAACTTTTGATAGAACCTAATTTACTAGAATCCTTAGAAAATAATATTTGGCAGGAAGAACCCATTCCTTCCAAAATGATAGTAAACAATCATACTTATGACATAGGTTTGACTTATCGTGGAAATCACACGAGGAAGTTTAGCAAAAAATCGTATAGAATCAACTTTGCAGAATTAAATAAAGAATTTGAAGGGCGAGAAATTCATCTTAATGCTGAATACTGTGATCCATCCCTCATTCGAAATAAACTTTCCTTTGATTTTTTTAAAAAAATGGGGAGTATTGCACCTGACTGCAAGCATGTTTTCATTGAGGTGAACGAGGTGCCAGCAGGGATATATTTGCAGCTGGAATCTGTTGATGACTTATTTTTGAAAAAAAGACAGCTTTCAGAGGGTCCTATCTATTATGCAACGAATCACCAAACTAATTTTTCTTTATTAACCACAAAGGGTAAGCTTAAAGATTCTCTGATCTCAGGATATTTACGTAAATTAGGAAACAAAGAAGATGATCTGGATTTAGAGAGGTTTATAGCAAATGTGAATAGCATTCCACGCATTGATTTCGGGAAGGAAATTGTAAAGTACTTAGATGTGAATAAATATTTACATTGGCTTAGCGGGGCAATTTGTACACAGAATTATGATGGATTTATCCAAAATTATGCTTTTTATCGGAATGGCCAAACAGGTTTGTATGAAATGATTCCGTGGGATTACGATGCCACGTTCGGTCGGAATTGGAACGGAAAGGTGATGAGATATGATAAAGTGTCGATTGAAGGCTTTAATACGCTCACTGCAAGAGTTCTTGATGTAAAGGAGTTCCGTCACCAATATCGATTCATTCTAGAAGAAATATTAAAAACCCATTTTACGACTTCCGAATTAGAACCACTCATAAATAGTCTCCACAGCAAACTTCGTCCCTACCTAGCAAAGGATCCCTATAAAAAAGATACACTCGAGTTGTTTGATAATGAACCAAATTTCATTAGGAATTTTATTTTTGATCGTAATCAATATCTTCGTGATCATCTTCATGATCTGATTTAGATTTTTGTCCTACACTCCTAGCAGCTAATGTTGGGAGTTTTTATTTGGAGGATTTGTCAGCCCATTTTGTTCTAGGTACTCATCCTACTCTCACGTTTCCCACTAAGCAAAATAGGATATAAAAACACATCATTTTTACTCATTACATTCGAACGAAAATGGTTAACGGTGAAGATGCTTGTAAATGGCTGTTCCATATATGAATGATTCTAAAGTGATGTTTATCTTGAAAAATTAATCGTAGAAAGCTATCAACTTCATAATATTAGGGTGGCTAGACAATGAGAATTATTGTGACTGGAGCCGCTGGTTTTATCGGCTCTCATTTATGCGAAAGGTTATTAAAAGAAGAAAAGAATGTTGTTATTGGTATTGATGGCTTAATAGACCCTGCTTTGAAAGCTATAAAGCTGAGAAATATAAAAGAACTTTTGAACCATCCACGTTTTCAATTTTTAAATGAAAATTTACTAGATTTGGATTGGAGTAAAGTTTTAGGTAAAGATGATTCAATCTTTCATTTAGCAGCTGTTCCTGGAGTTCGTTCTAGTTGGGGAAGCAACTTTTCTTTGTATGTAGAAAATAACATTCTTGTCACGCAACGATTGCTTGAAGCGTGTAAGACTATTCCGATCAAGAAGTTAATTTATGCCTCCACATCTTCTGTTTACGGTGAGAAAGTAGGGAAGGTTTCAGAAAATCTTGCCCCATCCCCTCTCTCTCCTTATGGAGTAACGAAACTTACAGGAGAGTATCTATGTCAGGTGTATCGTGAAAATGATGGAATACCGTTGACCATTCTTCGCTATTTTACTGTGTATGGTCCAAGACAGCGCTCTGATATGGCGTTTCACCGCTTTATTGAATGCATGATTAAAAAGAAACCTATTCCAATAATCGGGGATGGAAAACAAACGCGTGATTTCACGTATATCAGGGATTGTGTAGAAGGAACGGTTTCCACCCTGCATTCCGAACATGTTCTTGGGGAAACGATTAACATTGGAGGCAAGGAACGCAAATCTATTTTAGAAGTGATTGATTTACTAGAAGAGATTACTGGTCAAAAAACGAAGCTAGACTTTATTGGAAAACCACGTGGAGAACCAAGGCACACATGGGCTGATATTACAAAAGCGGAAAAGCTATTACATTATTCACCAACTGTGACCTTAAAAGAAGGACTTCAATATGAGTTAAAAGATTTACTAGATTTGTATAAGGAGGTGTAGTATGAAGCTTGCCTTTATATGTACAGAAAAACTCCCTTCGCCGGCTGTGCGGGGTGGGGCGATACAGATGATGATTGATGGCGTGGTACCATTTCTCAGTGAAAAATATCAATTAACCGTTTTTTCTGTAATCGATGAATCCCTTCCTAATTATGAGGTCCGTGATAATGTGGAATACATCCGTGTTCCCCAAGAGGACTATGAAGTACATGTTGCAGAACAACTTCGAAAAATAAGGTTTGACATGATTCATGTGTTTAATCGCCCAATCAATATCCCACTCTATAAAGAAGCTTCTCCGTCAAGCCAATTTATTTTAGGACTTCATAATGATATGCTTTCTGAAATAAAAGTACCGCATGATCAGGGACGGGAAATTGTAAGTTCTGTGGAACGAATTGTGACGGTGAGTAACTATATTAAACAAACTGTGTTAGAGCGGTTTCCTGAAGCTGATTCCAAACTTAAAGTTGTTTATTCCGGTGTCAATTTAGATGAGTATCCGCCAGTGTGGACAAAGCAAGGCCAAAAAATCCGAGATGAATATCGAAAAAAATACAAAATCGAGAACAAGAAGGTTATCTTATTTGTAGGAAGGATAACGAAAAATAAAGGAACTCATTTTCTGATCACCGCCTTTAAAGCTATAGCAAAAAGGCATCCTGACGCAGTCCTTGTGATTGCAGGAGGAAAATGGTTTAGTGATAATGGGATTAATCATTATATTCGCTACTTAAGAAATTTAGCTGAACCTTTAGGAGACAAAGTAATCTTCACGAATTTCATCCCAGCAAATGAAATTTCGAACATTTTTTTAATGAGTGATATTTTTGTATGTCCTTCACAATGGCAAGAACCGTTAGCTCGGGTTCATTATGAGGCATTTGCTGCTGGAATTCCTGTCATTACTACCAATCGAGGAGGAAATGCAGAAGTCGTGTCTCATCAAGAAACGGGGTATGTTATTGATGAGTATGATCAAGTGAGGGAGTTTGCAAAAGGGATTCATTATTCTTTAAATAATAATGAAGCTTCAGAACGATGGACGAAAAATGCTAGACAATTAGTGGAATCGAATTTTCAGTTCCGGCACGTTGCCGATCGATTAAGGAATGTATACGATGAACTAATCCCAGAACAGAAAGAATTATTGCTATTTGATAGAATGTTTGGCAATTGAATATCTTTCAGTAAATATAAAAAAGAGGATGAAAAAAGGTAGCCAATCCACCTTTCTCAACCTCTTTTTTAATTTTGCATGCTATTACTTATGATCGAATTCTTTTTTTATAAGCGTTTCTTTATTTATCCAAGGTTTGGACTCTTTAGGTGCTTTTTTCACTTTTTTCTTTGGCTGTTCTGACTTGGTTTCTTCAATAGGAGTGAGATTTTCTTCTTTTTTATCAGGAGATACAGATGTAGGTAACGTTTCTTTGTCTTCGTTCTCATGTTTCACAAAAACCGCTTCTTTATCTTCATCTAATGTTGGTTCGTTGTCCGATAAAAGAAAGCTTCTGTTCATGCTAAACATAAAATTAAATAATTCCGCAACGGTTCTAGGTGGTCTTTGTTCCGGTACTTTTTCAACCTTTTCGTTCTCATCTTTGACAACTGTATCTTTTTTCGTTTTTTCATTAGAAGGAATTGATTCTGGTATCTCTAGTTTATCTAGCTCATCTAGCTCATCTAGCTCCACTATCTCCTCGTCGTTTACATTGATAGCAATCTTATTCTTAATTTTGTACTCAATTTCACTCCAAACCTCAGAAATATCGCTGATGACTCGGTTCCAATTGTGATTCTTTTCAGCGAATTGTCGGCCATATTGCCCCATTTCTTTACAGAGGGAAGGATTCGATAGCAACTTAGAGAGGTGGGTGACAAATTCTTTTGAATCATCCGGTGTTTCAACAATGTATCCATTTTTCCCAACTTCAATAACTTCAGGGTTTCCTCCTCGAGCGGTTGTTAGAATCGGTAACCCTGCTGCCATTGCTTCATAGTGAACTCGGGCTAGTGGTTCTTCCCACTGTGATGGACATACAAATATGTCTGCTGTTGCAAACCAGTCTTGAATTTGGTCTGGTGGAACGAATCCAGTAGTGACCACAGGTATAGAAAGCCTTTCAGCGATAGATTTGATATAGGCAATGTAATCGCTCATTCGATTATCGCTAAAGCCTTTGCTACCCATTAGAACTAAAGCGATGTCAGGGTGTTTTTTAGACAACTCTTCCATTGCCCTAAGGAGTACATCTGCCCCTTTGTTTGCTGAAAGCCTCCCGGCAAACAAAATCACTTTTTTAGATCCTAGCTGGTGTTGTTGACGCATGGATGCTCTAATACTTCTTCCTTTACTTGAATAAACAGGAACGAAACGATCTAAATCAACACCAGAATATATCGTTTTTACTTTATTTTCAGCCTCAGGGAATAGCTTAACAATCTGCTCTCCAATATAATTGCTGATTGTAATAATTTTATCTAATTGTCCGATGGCTTCCTTGGCTTCCTCAGGCGAAATTTTTTCACGTTTAAACATGTCATTATGCATACTTAAGATGATTCTTGAATGGGGTGCTACTTCCCGGATGGGTAACACAAGACGAGGGCGATTAAAAATATGAATCAGGTCAAATGTATTTTCCTTGATATATTGGACCACCCCGTCCCGATAAGTTTCTAATAATCCGCCTGGAACTCTTACATACTGTATACCATCTTTTGTTTCTTTATCAGGTAAGGTATCGTCTTGCCGTCCTAATATCGTGATGGAATGCTTTTGTTTTAAGCTTGGAACAGCTCCTGAAATGTAGGTTTGTATTGCGCCTCCTTTGACTGGAGGAACGGGGAGCTTTTCCGTGCTAACGATGAGTACTTTCATTTTCTTTTTCCCCCTCTCCATTCTTTGCGTAGCTGTTCAAGGACGGGCCCCTTAGTTTGTTCGATTTCTACAATTCTATTGACTACACCATCCAATTCGCTACTTAAAGCGGTGGTAGGATCAAATAATATATCTTTTACATTTTTGTAAAAAAGGTTTGGAAGTGAAAAATCGACTAATAGAACTTCGAATAATTCGTCTGTAATCGGGTTTGCCTCATCGTATGCATCAAGCATAGGAACAATCCAATCTAAATCCCATTTACCGAGATCATCCATTGATCCACCGATTAATTTCCGTAAATCTCGAATTGGTATATCATACGCCACTCCATCAAGGTCAATAATCCACATTCCACCCGGTCCCATTTGGCCATTGGACCATCCGTAATCTTGGTGAACCAATCCCCATTCTTGATTTCCCTTTGCTGCTAGCTGTTGATAAGGTGATTCCATCAATTTTGCGAGAGCATTTTTAGCCTGTTCATCAAACATGTCAACTGTATTCAAAATGGTTTTACTAGCAGGCATTTCCGAATATAATGTGGCAATATCTTTAAACCAGGTCATTTTTTTTATTACTTTTTGATACGTTTTTGGCCAACGGTAAAGTCTTGAAGCATTTTCTGCTCCCTTAGGGGGAACATATCCTTTTGAAAGTTGATGGAATTCTCCAATGGCATTGCTCAATAACTTTGCCCCTTCAATGTCTGCAGATACTGGAGCGAGAGGTTCAATCCATTCTGCAACAAACCAAATTTTACCTCCAAATTCCACGACATTGCTACCTGTTTTTGTCTTAACTATGGCAGGTACTCGAGCCTTTTTTTCATTCACTAAATATTCCTGTGCCCCTATACTAAACAAACTCCGTGTCGGTCTACGATGGAGTATCTTTAAGCTTTTTGGCCCTTTATTCGTTTCGATTTTCCAGATAAGTCCGCCTTTATCTGCCTTTGTGGTAATAACTTTCCTACTACTCACGGTGAAATCATATTGCGTAATTACGTCATCTGCCATTTCTTCTATATATGGCGGTACATAAAATTCACCTAAGGTTTCATCAGCATCATCCCAAGGCATTATGAGTTCTCCCAAGCTATTCATTCCCTTCTCTGAGTATCTTGTCTATGTATAGTATTCATCCAGATAAAAACAGGATAGACATTTGTCCACAATATAGAAATAATAGGTGAACGCTTATAAAAACAAACTAACTATCTTGTCCGACAGTGATTTTCTTCAGGTAGGCAATAGTAAATAGAAACTGTTTGGATACTAGTTTATGGAAGTGAAATATTATAAATTTTGGTAATTAATTATCGCCATTATTTGGATGAAAAAATATTTTATTGTTACCGTTTTCACATATAGACAAAGATGTGTAATTGATGTAACTTAGTTAAGTTATATAATCAAGGAGGAATTACACATCTTATGAATGAGCAACAAAATTTTCGTTCGGTTAAAGTGGTAACGGCAGATCCGTCTGCGTTAGGTTTATTTGGGTTAGCGATGGTTACGCTTGTCGCGTCATCGCAAAAATTAGGATTAACAGAAGGAACATCGTTAATCTTGCCATGGGCTATCTTTCTTGGCGGATTGGCACAATTAATTGCTGCTATCTTAGATTCTAAGCATAATAACGTATTTGGTACCACAGCTTTTGGAGCATTTGGATTGTTTTGGTTTGGAGTTGGGACCACCTGGTTGATTCAAGCTGGAGCTTTTGGAGAAAGATTACAAGCCATGGCAGACCCTAAGCAGTTAGGTGTGGCGTTCATTGGTTACCTGATTTTCAGCTTGTTTATGACAGTCGGGGCGATGGGAACTCACAAGGTTCTATTTTCTATATTTGTTCTAATTGATTTTTTATTTATTGGATTGTCATTAAGTTCCTTTGGTATCATGTATGAATTTTCACATATGCTAGCGGCTATCTCTGAATTATTGATAGCATTACTGTCCTTTTATGGTTCGGCAGCTGCTGTTTTAAATCTTCACTTTGGACAGGTAGTCCTACCAGTGGGGAAACCGTTTGGAGTGTTTAAAAAGGAAAAAGAAAATGTAAAAATAGCTGCTTAATGAAATAATAAAATGCAAAACGGCTCTTCGCTTTATGTGAAGAGTCGTTATTTTTTTACAAGGCTCTTTTCTAAAAGATTTATTGATAATCAATAAATGGTGTAATAAGATATGTATAAAAAGAACAGGGGATTCAACAAGGAAGAGTATTAGGGGTTTAAGGAGAAAAAAGATGGAAAATGAATTCTTTAAAATATTTGATGATGGCAGAAATGAGATAGGAGTTGCTTCTCGTAGCGATGTACATAAGTTTGGTTATTGGCATGAGACTTTTCATTGTTGGTTTGTTACAAAACATCGGGGAATAGATTGTATCTATTTTCAGCTCCGTAGTGATTTAAAAGAAGACTATCCGAATCTTTTAGACATCACTGTTGCAGGTCATTTGACGGCTAATGAGCGGGTCGAAGATGGTGTGAGAGAGATAAAAGAAGAAGTAGGGATAGATGTTCCTTTTCATGATTTAGAGCAGCTAGGCATAATGGAATATTGCGTAACAAAAGAAGATTTTATCGACAAAGAATTAGCACATGTCTTTCTATATAAATGTGAGCATAACCTAAACGATTTCATTGTTCAATCAGATGAAGTCTCGGGTATGGCAATAGCCAAACTTAACGATTTTAGGGAACTATGGTTAGGTGAAAAAAAGACGATAGAAGTTAGCGGCTTTAAGATAGATAAAGAAGGTAATAGACACAGGTATGTCGAGAGCGTTGGTAAGGATAAATTTGTTCCCCATCAACTTTCATTTTATAAAGATGTTATCCAAAAAATAAGAGAGAAAATTTGAATAGATCCACCCATTAGGTTATGAATGCAAAGCTTTCGATGATATACGTAATTAATAGATTAAAGGAATGGTATCAATGGATGAAAATAGAGTTCTCCCCGAACCTCATAGATTTGCTGTTTGTGCATATGAGGATGTAGCGATTAAAAAGTTTTATAAGGATGTATTCCAAGAAATCTATATCTTCTTTCATCCTTTTATTAAACCAAGGACCATAAATTATGACCTTTTCATTCCAGAAACGTATCCAGACAAATTCCAAATTGTGAATAATTGTGAGACGGTAACGTGGACAGATTTTTTATCACTTAGTGGATTGAGGAGCTATGAGGAATTGGATATAGGACTGAGGACAAGAATTCTTGGTTTAAAAAAGCAGTATGCGAATAAAGAATATGAGAAAGCAATTGTCAAGACAACTAACAAGCATAACCTTGTTCCTCCTTCAGAGGGGTGTCTGCCAGAGATATTGATAAATACACTCCTATCTGCTATCAAAGAAGAAAAACATGATTGGATATGGGTAGGGGATGAATTCGGTACGGAAAGAAAGTTGGAATACATTGATGATTTAATTACCCAAGATACTTTACAAAGACATAATCTCTTTACTCACGATCATACGTTACTCATTACCACCCATTGGGATAGTCACTTCTCGATGATTTGTTCCAATGATAAGAAAAAACTTGATAGAATAATTGAATCTTGTAGTCTTGATGGGTTTTATTGTGATGATGAGACAGAGATTTATTGGAGCGTATGGAATAAAAAGAAAAAAGGGTAGTTATCGGAAAAAGGTAGTATAAGCTCAATGTTTATTTGCTATAATGATATAAATATTAGGAAATGGAGGTTTTCCTTATGACAGCATCCATTAGATTACGATTCCCAGTCCTCACCAAATAACTGAATACGTTTAAGGACTCTTGTTGAGTCTAGAGCGCGGGATCAGTCTGTCTATTTTAAGGAAACCAATATTTACGGTTCTTTTTAGAAGAGGGGATGAATTTCTCCTCTTTTTTGTGTCTTCCATGAACTTATGGAGTAAATCTTGTGCTTAAAAAAATGAAAATTATATAGAATTGAGGTGTTCCCAGTGACCAATAACCATCAAAAAGAAAACTGGCTAAGGGATATTATCCTGTTTTTTAGTAGCCAAACCATTTCGCTTTTTGGATCGTCGCTGGTTCAATATGCCATCTTGTGGCACATTACGCTAGAAACAGGGTCCGGATTAATGATGACATTGTTTATCATTTGCGGTTTTATCCCAACCTTTTTGCTTTCTCCAGTTGCAGGAGTTTGGGCAGATCGGTATAACCGAAAGATGCTAATTATTCTTGCAGATGGGTTAATCGCCTTTGCGACGCTCATTCTTGCCATTCTTTTTATGATGGGATTTGACGCAATTTGGTTATTGTTTGTGATAGCAGCGGTCCGTGCTTTTGGTACGGGTATTCAAACGCCTGCAGTTGGGGCAATTTTGCCGCAAATAGTACCAAAGGATAAGCTGACAAAGGTGAACGGTGCAAATGGAAGTATTATGGCTATTATCATGTTTGTGTCTCCGATGGTAAGTGCTGCTTTGCTTACTCTGACATCCATTGAGATTATCTTTTTTATTGATGTAATCACAGCCGTGATTGCGATGGTGACTCTGCTTTTCTTTTTAAAGATTTCGGTACATGAAAAGGCGAAGGTAAAACAAACAACTAGCTACTATAGTGACTTTAAACTTGGATTACAGTATGTGAGTAAACATCCATTTCTAAAGCAATTCTTTTTTTTCTTTGCCATCTTTTTTGTTCTGATGGCGCCAGCGGCATTTTTGACTCCGCTCCAGGTGACGCGAAGTTTCGGTGATGATGTCTGGCGATTAACCGCCATTGAAATTGCATTTTCCGTTGGTATGATGGTAGGAGGAGGAGTCATTGCTTCCTGGGGAGGCTTCTCCAACAAGATCAAGACGCTTGGGTTTGCCAGTGTCATCATGGGAGTGTGTACCTTTGCCCTTGGTATTATCCCTAACTTTTGGGTATATACATCTGTCATGGCTATATTCGGCGTCACCATGCCCATTTTCAATACACCAGCGACCGTATTGCTTCAAGAGAAGGTGGAAGAAGATTACTTGGGAAGAGTGTTCGGGGTAATGGGGATGATTTCTACCTCCATGATGCCGCTAGGAATGATAATTTTTGGTCCTGTTTCAGATTTTGTTCCTATTGAATGGCTGCTTTTAGGAACTGGTGTGTTAACTATCATCCTAGCCATTTTCCTTGGGCGTAACCGAGTATTACTTGAAGCTGGGAAACCAGCTTTAAAAGAAACCGAGGAGGTATTAAACATTGAGTGATGACAAAAAATTAAAGCAAACAACGGCAAGCGGAATAGCGATTGGTGTTGCACTCGGAACAGCGTTTGGACTCCTTTTTGATAATTTAGCTTTAGGAATATGTTTTGGTGTTGCATTTGGTGTTGGAATTGGGTCGAATATGGGAAAGAAGAAAGAATAGCAAAATAAAAAACTATATAACAAAAAAGAACAAGGCTGGATGCCTTGTTCTTTTATTAAACCGTTATTGTAAAAGCAAATGCTTTATGATATAGTTAGTTAGATTGCATTGTATTTATAATATTTAGTTAAATTTATCCCTATTATAATTATATAATACAATTCGATCTCAAGTCAACCCCCTGTTTTCATTTTTTTTGAAGGAGTGTTTGCTTATGAGTGGAGAATTTCAGCTGGAGCAAAAGCGTGTGAAGGATGTAATGGAAACCATTACGGAGGAAATGAGGCGATTGGAAGAAGAGACTTCCAGACGCAAAGATGAAGTAATTCATATTCGCAAACACTTTTGGGAGGAAGTAAAAGTCAACACAGATTCGTTTGATGATTTTTTAGAGACCATCATTGGCTTAAGGCAGGAGGCACAAGCATTGTCTGTGAGCCAGAGCACGCACAAACAAAGTGCGAAACGATTGTCGGCATTGAAAAAAATGAAGGAAATCCCTTATTTTGGGCGGATTGATTTTAAGGAAAATGAAGCTCCTGACGAGGAAGAAATCTACATCGGTATCTCTGCCCTTATGGATCAGAAGGGCGAGGATTTCCTTATCTATGACTGGCGGGCACCGGTTTCAAGCGTCTACTATGATTATCAGCCTGGTTCAGCTAGCTATTCAACTCCTGGTGGAGAAATTCATGGTACCCTAGAGAAGAAGTGGCAATATCTAATTCGAAAAGGTGAACTGGAGTCCATGTTTGATACAGGCATCACGATTGGGGATGAAATTTTACAGCAGGTTCTTGGAAGCGGGACGAAGGATAAATATATGCATAATATCGTTGCCACGATTCAACAGGAGCAAAATCGGATTATTCGTCATGATCGTGGCAGGATGTTGATTGTTCATGGTGCTGCGGGAAGTGGGAAAACATCAGCAGCTCTTCAAAGAATTGCTTATTTAATTTATAAGTATCGAGAAAATTTGAATGCAGACCAAATCATTTTGTTTTCTCCTAACTCGATGTTTAATAGCTATGTGTCAAATGTGTTGCCTGAGCTTGGAGAAGAGAGCATGCAGCAAGTTACGTTCCAGGAGTATTTGGACCATCGATTGTCAAAGGCGTTTCATATCGAAAATCCCTATGAACAACTGGAGTATGTTCTAACTGCGAAGGATACCTCATCGTATCGAGCAAGGATTGAAGGAATGCGCTTTAAAGCATCCAATCCATTTTTTGAGATGCTGCAAATATATATGGAAGCACTTGGAGAAAAGGGAATGGCTTTTCAGGATATAAAGTTTAGAGGAAAAGCCATCATCACAGAACAAGAGATGTCGGAGTGGTTTTATCAAAATGAAGTGTCTTTTCGTATATATAATCGATTGGATAAATTGAAGGACTGGTTGCTGAAGAGATTAAATGAAATCCAAAAGACAGAAAGTCATAAAGCATGGGTGCAGGAGGAAATGGAACTACTAAGCAATGACGAGTATCAAAAGGCACGGCTATATTTAGCGAAAAAGCGTGGCTTTAAACGTGAAGAAGTTGCTGATTATGAAGTGGATCCAAGAGATCTTGCGCGCTTAATTGTTCGCAAAAAAATGAAGCATTTGCGTAAGAGAGTGCAAGCTTTTGAGTTTATAAACTTTAAAAGATTATACGCACAGCTTTTTACGGATCAACTACACTTAGGAACAAACACTCCTGAGGCGTGGCCAGTAATTTGCCAAGAAACAATAAAATCGTTGGATGAAGATAAACTGTACTACGAGGATGCAACTCCGTTTTTGTTTTTAAAGGAGCTAATTTTGGGCTTTCAAATAAATAGTTCTATTAAGCATGTCGTGGTGGATGAGGCGCAGGATTATTCGCCATTTCAGTTTGAGTTTTTAAAACGTCTGTTTCCTGCCGCGAGAATGACGGTGCTAGGCGATTTTAATCAGGCAATTTTCACCCATGCACAAGGAGAGGTTAATTTCGACATGTTAAAGAGCTTGTATGGTGAGGACAAATCAGAGATCATTAACATATCCAGAAGCTATCGTTCCACCAAACCAATCATTGAATTTACTCGCAGACTTGTGCCGAACGGGGAAAATATCGTCCCATTTGAACGCAGTGGAGAGCCTCCGATGATACAACAAGTGGAGGATGAAGACAGTTTGAATGCAGCGATTGCCCGTAAAGTCGGCGAGTTGCAAAGCAGGGGATATCAAAGCATTGCAATTATCTGTAAATCTGCAGAGGAAAGTTATCGAGCATTTGATGATTTAAAAGAAATAGATGATGTAAAACTGTTAAAAAGTAATTCCTTGGAATATGAGCAAGGTGTAGTGGTGGTCCCATCTTATTTGTCTAAGGGAATCGAGTTTGATGCGGTCATCATTTATAATGCGTCAAAGGATGTGTATGGCGAAGAGAGTCTACGGAGGATTTTCTATACGGCATGTACGAGAGCGATGCACTACCTGCAGCTTTATTGTATAGGGGAAATGAGCCCATTTTTACAAAAGGCATGGCAGGAAGGGTTTATTGAACAAGGATAATTTACAAGATAAGCCTCGAGAATGCGAAGGTAACCTAGCATTTTCGAGGCTTATTTAACCTATACAGTCTATCTATTTAGAAAGTCTTTGTTTTAATTGATTTAAGGAATACAAGGCAAACTCTTTAACGTCCTTATTTTTACTTTTCGTAAATTCTTGTAGAATATCTGCTAAATAATGGTCATCAAAAATTCCTTTGTTATCACCTTCCGCACAGCATGATAAAAATAGTAGTAAGTAGAAGTGAACTTTTGCTTTGGAGTGTTGTCTCATTTTTTCTGTCATATAGCGGATTAGTTCATTATTAGTAGATAGAATTCGAGTAAAGACTCGGTCGATTTCTTTTGGTGTTCCTTTGAGTATAACTTCATCTATTTTAGAATATTGCTCATTTATTTCTTGTTCTGAAAGGTCCGTTTCGTCGTCATTGTCATCCAAATCCTCTTCTCCATCATGGTAAAAAAGACCTTTAGTAAATTCTTCGAAACTCTCTGCCAACTTTATTTCTTGATTTTGCTCAGCATCTAAAAAAATAATAGGGGGATTTGATTTTCTATTTCGATAATCAAGGGCAATCCATGTCTCTGTAGTCCCTGAAATTAATACAACATTCTTTGGTAAATCCCATTCTTGAATTAAGTATTCACTTTCTAAGATGCCCTTTTCTTCTCCCATTCCTATTCCATATAGATGGTCAACAAGCACATGGTCTCTAGCCCACGAGGTAGGTGTGTGGGAAGGATAGGCATTAAATGCAAGGAACCCGCCATTTTGTTGCTTTAGAATGTTTATGTATGAAATAGGCAATTCGACATTCAGTTTTTGTTCTGCTAATTCAACCATCTGATCTGTTAAAGGCTCTAATTTGCCTTCATCATTATCCTTTTGCCAAAACGAAGTCATATTCCCCCTCCTTACCCACTATTTTTTTTGCGAAAATTCTTGTATTTGCTTCAAGTGGTGCTCATCGTGTTCCAAAAACATCCGGATAAAGCTATCTGTCGAATATCTTCTTTTGCTTCCGTTAATCGTGAAGCGTACGTCTTGGTCGATCTTCGAAAGCTCTTCCACTAAGTCCTTCCGAGTTTTCACAAAGGCATTAACCAAGTGCTCATTTGAAAAGTCTCGTATAAAGTTCATCGCTTCCTCATTATAAAGATCGTGATCAGGGAATGGGGGAAGATCTGCGCCATCCTGCAATTGGGGAATGACTATTTCCAGGATGTACTTATCCCAATAATAGATGTGCCCTACGATTTGCATGATGGACCACTTACCTTCTGCAATGGCATTGTTCCATTTTTCGTGAGTTGCTTCTTTTATCTCTATGATTCTATCTATTGTTTTTTCATATTGCTTGATTGAGTTCATCATCTTTCTCCCCTTCATTGTTAGAATATTTTTATTATAACCTGAACTTGGTGAAAAAGGGAATGTTTGTTCGATTTTGTAGGCTGTTTTTGTAAATTTTGTTGCACCGCGGATAGATATGACACTCGTAATCAACGTTGATGTCGTGCTCTTTTCGTGGAAGAAGATGTAAACATGTGGAAATTTTTCTTCGCATCACGATTGAAAAACGTCTTAAGCTGACTTTTACTAGGTTATAATCAACAATTTTTTGGAAAAGCCTAATTGTAAAATTTATCTTGTTTACTATGTCACATCGTGATATAGTCGTGATATGACATATCTCACCGTGATGTAGTCTGGAAAATGAGGTGAACATATTGGAAATTAAGAAGATACTAAAAAAATACATTCCCATGACGGAAACAGCTTATTATATTTTGCTGTCTTTAACTGAGCCGCGACATGGTTATGGAATTATCAAGCATGTGGAAGAGATTTCAAACGGTCGTATCAATCTTGGCTCGGGTACCATTTATGGGACGTTGACGAAGATGCAAAAGGACGGGGTCATTACGGTGTTTTCGGATGCGGAGCGGAAAACGGTTTATGAAATTACGGAAAGCGGAAAGATGCTCATTACATCTGAGATTGAGAGACTAAAGGAGCTTCATGGAAATGCGTTAAAGTACGAGGGGGAGTTTTTATGAAAACATGTGTTAGGCCGTTATGGAGCTATAATGTACAAAAGACAGAAAAATGGCTTACAGATCAAGCTGAGCAGGGCTATCAGCTTACATCGTTTCATCGTATTAAGCGAAGATTTATTTTTACTAAAAAGGAAGCGAAGACGGTTACCTATCGCATTGGTCATGATAAAAATCAAACCAGAAACCTTTCTTCATCATTAAAAAATGATGGCTGGGAGATGGTAGCGCAAAGTGGAAGTTGGTATATGATTGCGAATGCTAAACCAGCCGAGGAAGTAAAAACCTCTATTAGCCGCGAAGCTATCCTCAAACGAAATAAGTTTTTGATGTATTTTTTTCTAGTTTTGCTTATCTACCTGACATGGATGGCATTAATGAATGTGGCTCTATTATTGACACCGTATGTTACGGACATTCCGGTTGAAAAAGTGGAAAGTCCTTATTGGATTATCACATACATAGCATTAGGATTAGCAGTTGTTTTTTATCTTTTTATGCTCTTTTCTGTCTTGAAGATAAGGAAAA
Organism: Bacillus sp. THAF10; assembly: GCF_009363695.1. Classification (NCBI taxonomy): domain Bacteria; kingdom Bacillati; phylum Bacillota; class Bacilli; order Caryophanales; family Bacillaceae; genus Bacillus; species Bacillus sp. THAF10. Next base: position 822,604 of record NZ_CP045403.1, read on the forward strand.
CGAATAAGGCTTTGTCGTTAGAAAGCCAGGGAACATACTCTGAGGAATTTGTGGTGAAAAATATTAGCTTGAGTAAGGCAGAGCAAAAGCAATTTAAGCGTGAAGGAAAAATCATGAAACGTTGGAAATTCGGATGGATGTATTCCCCTGATAAGCTGGAGAATTGGTTAGAGGAAATGGCTAAAAAAGGCTATCAATTAATTCGGGTAGGCAAGCCTGGTACGTCCTTTTACTTCTTAAAAGGTGAGCCTAGAAACGTAAAGTTTTGTGCGGATTATCAACACCTTTCAAACGATACTTATTATGAGATTCATAGAGAGGCAGGCTGGCAGGATGAATTTCGTTCTTTCTCTTCTATGCAAAAGTGGACAATTTGGAGTAAAGAGTACGAGGAAGGGGAAGAGGTACCTCAATTGTATAGCGATAAAACTCATCAATTGAAGCATGCGAGAAAAATTGCCTTTTCCTACACTGCACTTTTCTTGCCACTGGTGCTCATGTACCTCTTTTTTGCCACTCTTAACATTCCATCCATATTTCAAAAAGAAAACGTATGGAGCATACATGACACAAACACGATTATGTTTTTTATCCTTATCATCTTGTTTGGTTCCTTTATTACTCGAACATGGATGTATTACTATCGTTTGAAAAGAGCTTAAAAACGGAGACAGGAGAACCACCCCTGCATTTTGGAAAATTATTCTATAATCAGTAGGTTGTTGTTATAATTTTAATAGATTTATCTTAGACAGAATAAAAGGGGGAGAAGGGATGAGGAGATCTATCATTATTCTCCATGTAATTACGGGCCTTTTTGTTGTGGGATCAAGTCTGCTTGGCTACGGATTCAGTGGAATTGGGGAAGGCTCTACCAATGATGTAACTATTTTTATTTGGCTGTTTGTTTGGGGACTTGGACTAGTCGCACAATTTATGCTTAAAAACAAATGGATAGGGTTGTTCATTACTTTCATTCCAGTGGGCTACTTTCTTTACATTTATTTAGCTGCTGTCATGATGTAGTGCAAGCGTAAATCAATAAATAAAAAGCATGGAGAGGGTTCTCCTGCTACCCTCATCTTGTGAAAGTAGCGTAAGAACCGTCCCATGCTTTTTATGGAATCAGTAATATTTTCCCTGTGCTTTGTCTGCTTTCGAGTAGTTGATGTGCTTGCTGGCCATCTTTTAGTGGAAAGCAGGTGGGCCTAGGTAAAGAGATGTTTTTTTGTTGTATCCAGTTGAAAAGCTGCTTTGAACGCTCGAGCCTTTCTTGCTGAGAGGTTAGGACGTTCCATAGGTCTCCGCCGGTTAACGTTTTTGATGTATCCATTAACATACGAGGATCCACTGGTTCCGGGTCCCCTCCTGCCATGCCAAAAAAGACCACCGTTCCACCGATTTTAGTTGCCGAAAAGCTCTGAGATAGCGTTGAGCCAACAGACTCGTAAGCTACATCCACACCTTTACTATCTGTTATCTCAATCGTTTGATTTACCCAATCTTCGTGATACAAGAACACATGATCAGCACCGTTTTCCATTGCTGTGTGAGCTTTCGCCTGAGAGGAAGTAAGTCCGATTGCCGTTCCACCGAGTAGCTTAACCATTTGAACTAATAACTGTCCAACTCCCCCAGCTGCTGCATGAATGAGTACGTTGTCGCCTTCTTTAATTTTGTAGCTATCCTGCACAAGGTAGTGTGCGGTCAATCCTTGAAGTAAGCTCGAAGCGGCCTCTTCAAAGGAAATTCCAGCTGGTAATGGTATTGCTTTTTCTACTGGTACGGCAACTAATTCCGCATTCGCGAATGGAACATCTGCAAAAGCGATGCGATCTCCATTGCTATAATCCGTGACGTTTTCTCCAACTTCCACAACCACACCAGCTCCTTCATAACCTAAAATGTAAGGAGGTTTTCCTGTGAGATGGTAATTTCCTTTTCTACGATAAATATCAGCGAAATTTAGACCAATTGCTTTTGTCTGCACTAATATTTCTTCTGGTCCAATCTTTGGATTTTCTACTTCTTGATAGTGTAAAACATCTGGTCCCCCGAACGATTCGAATACAAGTGCTTTCATGTTTCCTCCAATCTTATTAACACCCAGTCAATAATGTAAATGTAGTACCTTTCTTCCGATAAGTACGGAAAGTTGATAGTATAGACAATATCATAAAAAATAGAAGCACGCATTTTTTTGCTCTATAGCTACTAAAAAGTGCTACTTTCATCTAAATAATCCTTTTTTATGTGAGCTATGTGGAAAGATAGTAAGGAATGGAGGAAGCTGGTATGTTTGTAAATTTATTATCTATTGGAATTGGCGGTGCTTTGGGAACCTTCTTCCGCTTTTTATTGAATAACTACACTTTACATGTCGGCTTTCCAGTAGGAACGATTGTGGAAAATTTATTGGGAAGTTTTTTGTTGGGTGCTATTTCAGGTTGGGTGCTTACCAACAAGATGGCAGAATGGCTCCGACTCGGCATAGGAGTTGGGCTTTGTGGGGGATTTACTACTATGTCAACTCTAGCTGCTGACAGCTTGTTTTTACATACTCATTCCTCCCTATTCAACACATTACTTTATCTACTCCTTTCCCTTTTTGGCGGTATTTCACTTGCTTTTATCGGCTTTTTATTAGGAGATAAATGGGGAAGGGTACAAGGGAAGGTGGAGTCTAAATGAACATGCTTTATCTCCTTTTTGGCGGTGGGGTTGGTGCCATCCTACGCTATTTAATAGGATTAGGCATCATGAAGAAATATCCAACACCCGCCATCCCTGTGGCTATGTTAACCGTGAACTTACTCGGGTCTTTTGGGTTGGGTTTCTTTTTTTCAATACGCTACGCTGCCCTCCCTCAGAATGCATATGAAGATCCTTTCTACCTTCTAATCGGTATCGGCTTTTTTGGAGCGTTCACGACCTTTTCTACGTTTAGTGTAGAGGCCGTGGACTTAATCAGACACAAGAAGTTTGGAAAAGCTGCTGTATATATTTTGTTGTCGATTGTCGGGAGTATTGTTTGTTTTTTGATTGGCTTTTGTAGTGGTTTGTTGGTTGTTAGGTAATTGTTTTAGTAAACAAGTTGATGTATGTGGTTGTTTATAATTTTTCACGGATTACAGGATTTCGCTCTTTTTTTGTCGAATGAAGTACGCAGAAGGAGTGGAAGCTATTGGAATTTATTTTGGAATCAGAGTTGTTTGCCAAAGCAATTGCAGATGTTAGTAGGGCGGTATCGTTAAGAACACCATTTCCAATTTTAACTGGAATAAGAATTATCGCCAATAAAGATAGTGTAGTCCTCACGGGTAGTAATTCCGATATTACAATTGAAAAAATTATTCCAACACAACAAGGCTTAGAAGTAATAAATACTGGTAGCGTTGTTGTCTCTGCAAAATACATAAGCGAAATAGTAAGGAGATTACCTGATAACATTCGTATTAAAGTAAATGAAAAGCATGTGGTTACCATTCAATCTGGGGAGATTGTTACCAAACTAAATGGATTTCGTGCCGAGGAATTTCCAAGCATCCCACAAATGAATGATGAGAAACACTTAGAAATCACGAATCATCTATTCGTAGAAGCCATGAAACAAACGGCCTTTGCCACATCAAAAAGTCAATCCAGACCTGTACTAACAGGTGTTCATTTGTCCTTCCAAGAAAATCACCTCACTATTGTTGCTACAGATTCTCATCGTTTAGCTTGGAGAAAAATTCCTGTGGATTCATCTGTAAAAGGATCATTTATTGTGCCGAGCTCGAGTCTAAATGAGCTTGCGAAACTGATGAATAATGAAGAAGAACCTATCCATATTTTCGTCTCAGAAAGTAATATTGTTTTCAAATCTGGCTATACCACCTTTTATTCTAGACTAATAGAGGGCAATTATCCCAATACCTCTTCGTTAATTCCTACAGAAGCAAAAACTACAATAACTCTAGAAACTCTCACACTTTTAAAAGGGATTGATCGCGCACGTCTGTTTTCCAGTGAACGGCAGCATAACAATGTGCAGATAACAAACGCAAGTGAGAATAAAATTATGATTTCTTCCGCATCAACAGAAATGGGAAAAATAGAGGAAAATCAAGCTATCGTCGCTTTAGAAGGAGAACCGAATTTCTCTATCAACATGGATGGAAGTTTTTTAATGGATGCACTTAAAGTAATCAAGGAAGAGATGGTGATAATAAGCATTAGTGGTTCAATGAGACCAGTCCTCATCCAACCATTGAGTAAAGCGTCTACACTCCATCTTATTTCTCCAGTTCGTTCCTAAAAAAGGGGGTTATATAAATGTATCAATACTTTCATGGCCTTGTTATCAGGGAAGGGACAGAGGGTGTTCCGGCTGGCCAAGTAGAAGCACTTTTCGTGAATGCTGGCTGGGTGAGAAATACGCCTGAGTGGCAGAAGGAGAAATTTTCGTTAATCTTTCAAAACTCCACCTGGGCATTCACAGTATGGGACGAGGACAAAATGATTGGAATGGTGAGAGTCATTTCGGATAAAATCATGGCTGCCAATATCATGGACCTAGTTATATTAACCGAGTACAGAGGAAAAGGCATTGGAAAAAAGCTTGTTGAACTTTGCGTGCAAAAGCTTCCTCACGGAGATTGGTTTGCCCACACCTCCGCTAATAATTTCGCATTCTATGAAACGTGTGGTTTCGAAGTGAAAGACCTGTCGCAAAATGGTACCTGTGCTTATTATGGGTATATTCAAGCGCGGAGGGATGGGCATAGGTAAGAAACGTTGAGTTTGAGGATATGGGTGTGTAATGGAGTGAGACCCGAATATTATACGGAAACGCAATTTCACTTGAAGGTTGTCCTCATAAAGGGTCAATGAGGACAACCCCCGTGAGAAAATCATGTTTGTTGTCTTCATACAAGGTCAATGAGGACAACCTCCGCGAGAAAAACATGTTTGTTGTCTTCATACAAGGTCAATGAGGACAACCCCCGCGAGAAAATGATGTTTGTTGTCTTCATACAAGGTCAATGAGGACAACCTCGGTGATAAAATCATGTTTGTTGTCCTGATACAAGGTCAATGAAGACAACCCCGGTGATTAAATCATGTTTGTTGTCCTCATACAAGGTCAATGAGGACAACCTCGGTGATTAAATCATGTTTGTTGTCCTCATACAAGGTCAATGAGGACAACCCCCGGGATAACATCATGTTTGTTGTCCCCATACAAGGTCAATGAGGACAACCCCCGCGAGAAAAACATGTTTGTTGTCTTCATACAAGGTCAATGAGGACAACCCCCGCGAGAAAATGATGTTTGTTGTCTTCATACAAGGTCAATGAAGACAACCTCCGTGAGACAATGATGTTTGTTGTCTTCATACAAGGTCAATGAAGACAACCTAGGTGAGAAAATGATGTTTGTTGTCTTCATACAAGGACAATGAGGACAACCTCCGCGATAACATCATGTTTGTTGTCTTCATACAAGGTCAATGAGGACAACCCCCGCCAGAAAATCACGTTCGTTGTCCCCATACAAGGTCAATGAGGACAACCCCCGTCAGAAAATCACGTTCGTTGTCCCCATACAAGGTCAATGAGGACAACCCCCGCGAGAAAATCATGTTCGTTGTCCCCATACAAGGTCAATGAAGACAACCCCCGCCAGAAAATCACGTTTGTTGTCTTCATACAAGGTCAATGAAGACAACCCCCGCCAGAAAATGATGTTTGTTGTCCCCATACAAGGTCAATGAGGACAACCCCCGAGAGAAAATGATGTTTGTTGTCCCCATACAAGCTCAATGAGGACAACCCCCGCCAGAAAATCCCGCTCGTTGTCCCCATACAAGGTCAATGAAGACAACCCCCGCCAGAAAATCACGCTCGTTGTCCCCATACAAGGTCAATGAGAACAACCCCCGCGAGAAAATCCCGTTCGTTGTCCTCATACAAGGTCAATGAGGACAACCCCACCAAAAAATCCCGTTCGTTGTCCCCATACAAGCTCCAAAAGACAACCAAACCCAGTCTTTGCTTTACTTGTTAACTCTTCTGCAATTGCTTCACATTCTCACGATGGAATGGAGATTCCATGTTTTCGTTTACGACACTAAATGGATTTCCATCTGGATCAAAGAAATCAAAAAACTGCATCCCGTTAAAATCTTCAATTTCTGAGGTTACCACTCCGTTATCCTGAAAATGCTGATAAGCAGCGTGAATGTCATCTACTAGAAAGTTAAAATAACCATTCTTCATCTTCCCTTTTACCGTAAATTCTAACGGTTGAGGGGTTTCCACTTTGACTAGCCCCATTTGAGTAGGACAGTTAGGAAAATAAAAGCCAACTCCGTCTTCCCATTCATCAATTTTTTTTACACCTAAATTTGCTTCATACCATTTTGTAGACTTTTTTAAATCCGTTACAGGGATAAAAATACTTCCAACCTTAAACATACACTCACTCCTCGTCTTGAAATCATAGGTATAACGATTATAATAATGAGAAAGTTACATAAATTTTCAATTTTTTTTGCTGGAGGAAAGAAATTGGTATTTGAAAATCTAGAAGAAACCGTTCAAAAGCTGTATAAATACTGTCTCAAGCTATCAGGTTCATCCTGGAGGGCAGAGGATCTAGTTCAAGAAACGATGTTAAAAGTATACAAACTATCAAAGGATGATCCTAAACGTCCTCTTACTTATTCCTTTCTCTACACTATTGCGAAAAACCTTTTTCTTGATGAACAAAGAAAAGCAAGGAGGATAGAGTATTTCCATGAAGAGGAAATTCGGAGTGAAGATTTCACGGAATATGATAGTTTAATAGAAATTTTGTTGACTACACTTCCCTTGAAGCAGGCAATGCTCCTCACCTTAAAGGATGTGTTCGGCTATACTACCAAAGAGATTGCCACAATGCTTCGGGTTAGCAATGAATCTATCAAAACCAGCCTCCACAGATCACGAAAAGCCCTAAAGTCCACACCTTCAGAAAAACAACCAGAACTATCTCATCCCAAAATATTACTTGGGATTTCTACTGCTATTAAAGAGGCGAACGCTAAGCAATTATTTTTTTATTATCGAATTCTAGAAGCTAATAACTACCGCGTCCGACCAGCATCTAGAAAGAAGGCATTTCATGTGGTGGATCCTAGTGGAAATGTTTTGGAAATAGCGAGATGGTGAGGTAAAATATAGGGGATAACGAAAAATGACGAGGAGGATTTGACCGTTGACTAAAACTTCTAGTCCTGTAAAGCTCCATATTGGAGGAATATTTGTCGTTGTAAACGAGATGCCCCGCGCTGTGAAATGGTACAGAGAAATTCTTGGGTTACCAGAAGATGCTTCCTTCATGCGCTCTGCCACCCCAGATATGCAAACCATCTACTCTATCCCACTTGGGAAAACCAACCTCATCTTAGATAGCATGCACCGTGACAATTTAACACCCAGCCCTAACCATCTTTTTATGCTCGATACGGATAATATCAACCAAACCTATGAATTTGTGAAAGCATTAGGTGTACACGTCCTGACAAATATTCAAGATGTCGGCGATGTGAAATTCTTCGAGGTTCTTGATTCGGAAGGAAACAAATTAATGTTTTGTGAAGAAACCGAGAAGGAGTAAGTGCGTATGAAACTAAAAACCTATGAAATTCAAAAAAAGCCAGGATACCGAGCTGTTGGACTAATGTGGGAGGGACCGTGGTCTGAAATTGGTAAGCTGAAAAGCACAATTCAAACAATGAATGAGCGTGTAGTGGAGCTAGAGCAAGCCGTAGATTCCGCAATGCAATTAGGGTTATCCTACCATACTCGACAGGATGGCTTTACCCATTATTCTGTTTACGAAGTAACCGAAGAACAAGCGATACCAGATGGAATGGTAGAACTCCGTGTTCCCGAAATGACTTATCTGGTAGTGAGTCATTTAAAGGGAGAAAATATCGGGAACACTTATCAATCTATTTCACAATGGTTGGCAGAAAGTGAGTACAAGCCATTTGTTGAGTCAGGCCGTACGTATCATGATCCATTACCAATTAAGCATGAAAGATATCCGCATAATCGAGATTTAGAAGATCCGCATTTTGAGATATGGATCCCGGTGGAAAAGAAATAAAACAAAAAAAGCCCAAGAAGCCGCTATCAGCTGACTTTTTGGGCTTTTTTTTGTTGGAACACTTGGGTTAAAACGCACTATCTGATGTTCAAACTGCATTCTTTTTCGGACGATAAAACCTTTAGAGCGAAAATAGAGTTTTGCGAGCGAAAAGCAAGATTTAAGAGCGGAAATTTCCATTTAAGAGCGAAAAGCAAGATTTAAGAGCGAAAATTTCCATTTACGAGCGAGAAGCAAGATTTAAGAGCGAAAATTTCCATTTACGAGCGAAAAGCAAGATTTAAGAGCGAAAATTTCCTTTTAAGAGCGAAAACAAAATTTTACGAGCGAAAACAGAAATTTATGACCGATTATTCAAAAATACGAGCGATATCCATAAAACGGAAAAAAAGCCAGGTTTCGAAAAATTGTGCAGGTGGAATGAAGTAACTAGTGACAAGCTATCAGCAGTCACAAATCAAAGTGAGAGGAGTTGGATCGTTATGAATCAGACTACCATGAAGGGCAAGTGGAACCAAATGAAAGGTGATGCTAAGAAGAAATGGGGAAATCTCACAGACGATGATTTGCAACAAATTGAAGGTGATCGTGATAAGCTGGTAGGTAAAATTCAGGAGCGGCATGGCAAAACAAAAGAAGAAGCTGAACGAGAAGTGGACGGCTGGATGTAGCTTCAAAATACTTATAAACAAAAAGACGGTTTTCTAGCATACCTTCGTTAACCGGAGGAAGCTAGAAAACCGTCTTTTTAATGGTACGATTGTAACCATCGGTGGCTGACTTGGGCTGACATACCTCCTTGGAAAATCCTCCTCCACCTCTGGCAATGTGGCATCTTACAAAGATTTTGCCATGTAAACCTCTCCTTCAAAAATCCTCTAAAATTCATGAAGTATAGTTTACGATTAAAAACTTTTCCATGCCGCACACCAAAAAAGTCCAGACAATACCAAAAGAATGCTAGTGATAACGCTTACAAACTAGTGGAATTACGAAATATAATGAAGCTGTAATCATCAATATCAGCCAAATAAGGGGGAGAAATGCATGAGAAAAGTAATGAAAAGTGCTTCATTATTACTAGTTGTTATGCTACTTACCGCAGTGCTTGCAGCATGTAATAGCAGCACAGGGGGAAGCGGAAATGTCAGTGTAGGAATTGTTTTACCGACAAAGGATGAACCAAGATGGGTACAGGATGAGCAACGCTTTAAAGATGCTTTAAAGGATTCCAAGTACACTACAGAAATTCTTTTTAGTCAAGGTTCTTCAGCAAAAGAAAAAGAAAACGTCGAAACACTGATTAATAAAGGAATTGATGTGCTTATTATTACTCCTCAGGATGGCGATGCTGCAGCTGCTGCAGTGGAAGCTGCAAAAAAAGAAGGAATTACAGTCATTTCCTATGACCGTTTAATAACAAATACAGATGCAGTAGATTATTATGTAACATTTGATAGTGTGGCTGTTGGAGCTGCACAAGGTCAGTACTTAATTGATAATGCAGAAGGTTCTGGAATCCCTCTTTACTTATACGCAGGGGCAGCTTCTGATAACAATGCATTCTTGTTCTTTGAAGGTGCTTGGAAAACGTTACAACCGAAAATCGCAGATGGCACGTTTAAGATTGCAAACTCTAGTGAAGCAGAAGCTTTAAAAGATACAGCAGAATTGACTCGTGACCAGATGAGTAAAATCCTAGGACAGGTTACAACTAACTGGGATCCAAATGAAGCAAAAAATAAAGCACAAACACATCTTACAGCTGTTGGAGCTGATATGAAGGGTGATGTTGCCGTGCTTGCTCCAAATGATGGGACTGCAAGATCAATTGCTGACGTTTTTGCAACAGATGGTGAAGTATCCAGCTATCTTGTAACAGGTCAAGATGCAGAAAAAGCATCCATTCAATATGTGATTGATGGAAAACAATCTATGACAGTGTTTAAAGATGTTCGCACACTTGTAAAAGATGCGATGGGTATTGCTGTGGAAATTCTAGACGGCAAAACACCTGAAACAACTGGCTCTTACGATAATGGCAAAAAAGAAGTGAAAGCAAAACAAACGAATGTAATCGTTGTGGATGAGAACAACGTGAAGCAGGAATTAATTGACTCAGAGTATTATGAAGCAAGCGAGTTTACTGGTCTATAAGTAGAATAGAGCGGAATGGTGGCTAGGAATGTGGCCACCGTTCCGTATTGTCACTGCTTTTGTTAAAGGGGGTAAAAGGATGAGCAGATATATATTGGAGATGAACGGAATCTCCAAGGAATTTACTGGAGTCAAGGCACTAAGCGATGTGAGCTTTAAAGTGGAAGAAGGAGAAATTCACTGCTTGATCGGGGAGAATGGTGCAGGGAAATCTACACTTATGAAGGTGCTGAGCGGCGTATATCCTTATGGAACTTATACCGGAGATATTGTTTTTGAGGGAAGTGTTCAGCAATTTAACAAAATCAGTGACAGTGTTCATACAGGGATTGCCATTATCTATCAAGAGCTTGCCTTATTTCCCGATCTTACAGTTTATGAGAATATTTTTGCAGGAAATGAAGTAAAGCATGGCGGTTTAATTGATTGGAACAAGACAATTGTTGAAGCAAAAAAATTGCTCTCAAAAGTTAAGCTTGATGTTCATCCAGACACGCTTGTGAAGGATTTAAGTGTTGGGAAAAGACAGCTAGTGGAAATTGCCAAAGCATTAAGCAAAGAGGTAAAGTTGCTCATTTTAGATGAACCGACAGCAGCCTTGAATGAAGACGACAGTGAAAACCTTCTAACACTATTAAAAGATTTAAAAAAGCAAGGCATTACCTGCATTATGATTTCTCATAAGCTAAAGGAAGTCATCAAAATCGCCGACAAGGCAACGGTTATTCGCGATGGAAAAACGATTTGTACCTTAAATGCAATTGATGAGGAAATTTCCGAAGCTGTCATCATTAAGAATATGGTGGGTCGTGAAATAGAAGATATTTATCCAAAGAGAGAGCATAAAAAGCATGGAGAAAAAATTCTAGAGCTTCATCACTGGTCAGCCTATGATCCACAACTGGGGAGACAGGTCGTGAAAAATGTAAATCTACACGTGAAAAAGGGAGAAATTGTTGGGATTGCTGGTCTGATGGGATCAGGTAGAACAGAGCTTGCCCTTAGTATTTTTGGGAATGCAAAGTCTTATAAGCTAGAAGGTGACATGGTTTGGAATGACAGTCTTACTTCGCTTAAGCATACTAAGGATGCGATTAAAGCAGGTATTGCCTATGTCACGGAAGACCGTAAAGATGACGGCTTGTTTCTTTTACAGGATATAAAAAGCAATATTTCAGCGGCGAATTTGAAAGGGATTTCTAACAAAGGAGTTATCAATGAAAATGAAGAGATAAAAATGGCGGAACAGTATAAAGAATCTCTTCATATAAAAGCTTCTTCTCTCGAGCAGCTTGTAGGTAACCTTAGTGGAGGAAACCAACAGAAGGTCTCTATAGGAAAGTGGCTCTTTGTTGGACCTAAGTTGCTGATTTTGGATGAACCGACCCGTGGGATTGATGTAGGTGCGAAATTCGAAATTTACACGGTGATGAATAAATTAATCGAAGCTGGTCTCAGCATTATCATGATTTCTTCTGAATTGGGAGAGGTTCTTGGGATGAGCGATCGGGTGTATGTGATGGCTCAAGGAGAAATAAAAGGAGAGCTGGACATAGAAGCAGCAAACCAGGAAAAAATTATGGAGCTTGCCACGCAATAGGGGGTTAGGGGCATGAATGTTATACAGGAAGCTAGGTCATTAATTCATGAGAATATCCGTGATTACGGAATGTATATTGCTTTATTTGTTATTATTCTTACCTTTACATTTATGACAAATGGTTTATTTATGTCTTCAAGAAATATTAGTAATCTATTAGATTCTGCAGGATATATCGCCGTTTTAGCTGTCGGAATGACACTCGTTATCGTCATTCGTCATATCGATTTATCTGTTGGATATGCTGCTGGATTTCTTGGAGCAATAGCTGCCATTTTACTTACCCAAGCGGGTTTATCAGTATGGCTGACCATTCCGATTATTCTCGTTCTTGGAGCGGTGGTTGGGCTTTTCAATGGAGTGTTGATTGCGCAAATTGGCATTCCGTCTTTTGTCGCAACGCTCGCAGGTATGTTGATTTTCCGCGGGGCCTTGCTTCAGGTTACAGAGAAAACAGGCACCATTATTATTCAGGATGATAAATTCAACGCCATCGGGAATGGCTATATTCCGTCTCTTGTAGAGGTAAATGGTCTACACTTGCTTTCCTTGCTTGTTGGGCTAGTTGGTATATTATTATATATCTATAGTGAAATTTCTACGAGAAATAACAAGATTAAGTATGAGTTTGAAGTCGTATCCAAACCGATTTTTATCCTGAAGCTTGCATTTGTTTCTGCGATTATCGCATATGTTACCTGGATTTTAGCAGGCTATAACGGCTTTTCTTGGACAGTTATCGTTATTTTACTAGTGGTTATTGTTTATCATTTCCTTACTACGAGAACCGTTCTTGGCCGCCATATTTATGCGGTGGGAAGTAATCCTGAGGCAGCGCATTTAAGCGGCATTAATGTAAAGAAAATTACCTATATCGTCTTTGGTTCGATGGGTATGCTTGCTGCGCTTTCTGGAATTTTGTTCACTGCACGTTTACAATCAGCTACTACAACAGCAGGAACGCTATTTGAATTGGATGCTATTGCTGCTGCCTACGTTGGAGGGGTATCTTCTGCAGGGGGAGTAGGGAAAGTAACTGGTGCCATCATTGGAGCCATCGTTATGGCATCTTTAAGTAACGGGATGAACCTTCTTGGAGTGGGAATTTCCTATCAATACATGATTCGTGGCGGAGTGTTGGCTGGAGCAGTAATCTTTGATGTGATGACCCGTAAAAAAAGATAAGAAAGTTGGCCAGATTCCTCGGAGTCTGGCCTTTCGTAAAGCAGCAATAAAGGATTTGAAATACAAAAGATGGAAGCAGAAGAAACGTCCCCATGCTTCTTTACTATGCTATGATGAGAATAGATTGATGGTTTTGGAGGGGGAGGTTGTTTGCGCAAGGCAGGGGTTTTGGGGGTATGTATTGTTTTTGTTGTGTTGTGTTATTTAACGTTTGTATCAGCGAAGAAAATTATTGATGCAGAGGGTCAGCTTCCGAAGGCACTTGGTGCTGGGCAAGACCAGTATCGGCTGGTACTGATTACACAGGATATGGAAACTCCTTTTTGGGATAAAGTTTCTCAGGGTGCGATGGCCGCAGCCCAAAATGAAGACGTAAGCCTCGAGGTTTGGGGGAGCTATAATAGTAACAAGGAAGATTTTCTAAAAAATATAGAACTTGCCATTCAATCAAAGGTAGATGGCATCATTATCCAAGGCTTAGACTCACCAGAGTTCAAAGAACTTACGAAGGTAAAGGCATCCTTTTATGGAATTCCAGTCATTACCGTAGCAAATGACGTACCAATGGAGGAAAGTCTAAGGAGGACCTATGTTGGTTCTAATCAGTATGAAGCAGGTAAAATGATTGCTCGTGAGCTTCTAAAGGATTTGGGACAGGATGGAAAAGTTGTACTTATGTATGACAGTAGCCAAGAATACTACCAACGACAGAGAAGACAAGGAATGGAAGATCTCATTAAATACTACAATAATCTTCAAATTATTGAGGTGGAAACGCAGGATACACGAGAACAGGTAATGTTGGCTACACAGGATGTCTTTAACCGCCATCCTGATACAGATGCTTTTATTGCAGTTAATGCGAATATGGCAGGGGCTATGCTTGGGGAAATAAGTAAGCGCTCTCAAGTTGAACCATACTATATTTATACATTTGATGATGGTCCGGAGTCATTAACGTTGCTTGAACAAGGAAAACTGGATGGGGTCATTGAACAGTCTCCTGAAGAGATGGGAAGGCTAAGTGTTCAGTTAATGATTGATTGGCTTAAAGGCAAAACCGTTCCACTAGATAAGGATGGCTATTTAACCGACATAAACATTAGGAAAGTGGCAAAAGGTCCATGACAAATATTCAAAAAAAAATCCTAACCTTAACTACTGTCGTTTTAGTTATTATGTCGGCAATATGGTTAGCGCTCACATACTACAACTATAAAACTCATAAACAATACAATGAGATTCTTCAACGATATCTGAGTATGAATGAAGTAACAAAAGCAAGTCAACAGGTAATCACCGACTTGAATAACTATATGATCGAGCCAACCCCAACTAGCCTAGCCGAACTTGAGGAAAGCAAGGAAAAGGTTTTACAAGCTAAATACAACGTTTATCATCTTCGAAATACAGAGAATGATTTTACTCTAACAAATTATCTAAACTTGGTTGATAGCCTCATAGAAACAACAGACCGCCTTATATTATTTCAAGAAAATCAGGATACCGATTTATCTACTCAAGAATTCTCAGAGGCAAACAGAATATCCACCTATATTTCAGAGACAACCCTCACCTTAATAGACATGGAACTTAACACCTATAATCGTTTTTACAGGGGAATTATTGAGCAATCTGCAGAGGTTATTAAACTAGGAATCTGGGTCCTATTGTTAATTACGGGTTTATTATTAGTTGGTTCCTACTGGTTTTCCCTAAGTATTACAAGACCAATCTTTCAACTAACTAGAGCCGCTAATGCTTTATCAAAAGGGGATTTCGATGCACAGGTAAAAGTCGAGACGAACGATGAAATCGCCTTTTTAGCAAAAACATTTGATCGAATGCGCATTAACATTAATAACTTAATTTCTGAAATAAAAAGTAAAGCTGCACTAGAAAGAGAACTTCAAGAAAGCAGGCTGCTTTTACAAGAAAGTCAGTTTCGTAGTCTTCAGAGTCAAATAAACCCACATTTTCTTTTTAATACGCTTAATACACTTTCTAAAAAAGCCTATCTTGAAGGATCAGAGGAAACGAGTGATCTCCTTGTGAGTGTAGCTGGTATTTTACGATACAACCTGAAGCGGCAGAATCGTTCTGTTACCCTTCAGGATGAAATTATTGTCCTTCAACAATATATGGATATTCAAAAAGCTAGGTTTACGGATAGACTTACGTTGGTTTCTGAAATTGACGAATCCTGCCTAGACTTAAAGATTCCAGCGCTTACTTTACAGCCAATCATCGAGAATGCTGTGATTCATGCAGTGGAGCCGAAAGAGGAGGGCGGGACCATTTGGTTTCGCGTAAAAAAGAAAGAAAACTTTATTATCATTGAAATAGAAGATGATGGCTTGGGGATGCCGGAAGAAAAGATTGTGCAGATTTTGAAAGAAGAAGCTTTACCTACCACTGAAGGTCATTCTACAGGAATTGGTTTCAGTAATGTTGTGAAGAGATTGCGTTTATTCTATGGCTATGAAGAGGTTTTTGAAATAGAAAGTAAGCAAGATAAGGGGACAAAAATCATCCTATCGATTAAAGAACAACCACGTTTTAACAAAGTAGAAAGTGCTTAAATAATAGCGAGAAAATTGCTTGTTTACAACGATAAAATAATGAACCAAGGATGTAAAAAAGGAGTCGGTGACCTTGATAAAACTCCTCATAGTGGATGATGAACAAATTGAACGAAGGGGAATGCAAGCAATCCTGGAAAAAAGCTTCTCAAATATTCAATTTCAACAAGCAAAAAACGGTAAAATGGCAGTGGAATTGGCAGCGGAATTTGTTCCCGATCTAATATTAATGGACATAAAGATGCCAGGGATGAATGGGCTTGAAGCAGTAGAAAAAATAAGTAACGCAAATCCTAAGATAAAATTTATTATGGTTACAGCTTATGACACCTTTTCATACATGAAAGCTGCCATAAAGCTTGGTGTGAAGGACTATGTGTTAAAACCGAGTAAAGCTTCTGAAATTAAGGATACAGTAGGCAAGGTCATTCAACTTATTGAAGAGGAACAACGAGCGTTAATTTGGGAGCTCGAACAGCAGGCAGAACGGCAAAAAGCATTAGCACTTATGGAGACAGATGTGGTTACGCAGTTGCTGTTTGATCATGTACATGATGTTCATGTAGACATGCTAGTAGAGATGCTAGAACTCCCATCAACAGATGAAATGTTTGTCATGCTTGTTCTTATGGATGAAGACGGAGACAGGTGTTATATGGGAATAAAGGAGCTTATTCGGCAAACGAAAAGTGGTTGGGTAGGGGCTTTGTATGGACATCAGCTACCAATCATTGTTTTCCGTCAGCCTGAAAAAACGTATCGCTCTCAGGCAAGTCATTTGGCTCGTCAAATACTTTCTACCGTCAAAAAAGAATCTAGTACAAATTGTTTCATTGGGATTGGCAGAGCTTGTACTTCCTTAGAACACGTTCGTCAATCCTATCAGGATGCATTGGTTGCTACTATTGATAGTAGACCTTCTCTTCATTATAGCTTTCATTCAGATAGCCTCGTATCTGATACTAAAGTAAATAGTCAGCATTATCTTTTCAAGGACAAGGGATTCGCAGACCTTATTCGTCTTGGACAGTGGGAAAAGATTCGTGCAGAGCTATTAGGTGTTCTCGACGTTTATGAAAAAAAACATGCACCCATTCTTCAAAGTCAACAATTAATGCTAGAGGCTCTTTGGGGAGTTTCTCGCATAATGAATGAAATAGGAATAGAAACAGGTACTCCGTTATATTCCATACAAACAACAGATTACCGACAGCTTCGAATGGAAACGCTTCGGCTTTTGGAAATAATGGGACACGCCTTTACAAAGCATATTAGTCTACTAGAAGCAGATACCGTTCAACAGGTGAAACAATATATAAAAAAGCATTCTCATGAAGATATATCGCTTGATTCCCTTGCAAAAAAAGTGGGGCTTAGTCCAATTTATATCAGTAAGTTATTTAAAGAAAAACAGGGGATTAACTATATTGACTTCCTAACAGAATGTCGGATAGAAAAAGCAAAGAAACTTATGAGTGACACCGATACAAGTATTAAAGAAATTACGTTTGAGGTAGGTTACCATGATCCAAACTATTTTAGTAAGGTATTTAAAAAAATGACTGGTATATCTCCTAAAGAATATCGCAAAACGTTACTTGGACAAATTTAGTAGAAGGGGATTTCAAGTATGAAGCCCAACACAAAATGGTTAACATACATTTTTATCGCTTTAAGTTTGTTGTTGGCATTCACAGCTTGTGAAAAACCAACCACAATCATTTCTAAAGCTCCGACCATCACTCAAAGCGAGGTGACAAAAGCCCCTTTAGAATCCAATAAGCTGAAAATTGGCTTTTCAATGGACACGCTTAAGGAAGAACGTTGGATAAGAGACCGTGATCTTTTTAAAAATGCCGTGGAAAATCTAGGAGCAGAAGTTGAGATTATGGCTGCTAACGGAAATGATGCGCTTCAGGTGTTACAGGCTGAAACATTGATAAGCCAAGGAGTAGATCTGCTTGTAGTTGTCCCGCATAATGCTGAAGCGGCAGCGGCCATTATCAACAAAGCTCATCAGGCTGGAATCAAAGTGCTTTCTTATGACCGAATTGTAAAAAATGCAACGATCGATTTGTATGTGTCATTTGATAATGAAAGAGTCGGAGAGTTACAAGCAGAAGCAATCACCAAGCTCGTACCAAAAGGGAAGTATGTGTATATCGGAGGCGCTGACACTGACCACAATGCACATCTTTTTAAAAAAGGTGTCTTTAACATTTTAAAGCCATTAATTGATAAAGGTGATATTACGATTGTTTATGATCAGTGGACAAAAAACTGGGATCCCACAAACGCCTATGAAAATATGAAGGAAGCATTAATTGCAAATGACAACAAGATAGATGCCGTAATCGCAGCCAATGATGCCACTGCGGGGATGGCTATCAAAGCACTTGAGGAAGCAGGCCTAGCGGGAGAGATTCCTGTTGCAGGTCAGGATGCAGAACTTGCTGCAGCGCAAAGAATTGTTCAAGGCACTCAAACGATGACCGTTTACAAACCTATTTCATTACTCGCTGAAGAAGCTGCCCGATTAGCTGTTAGTATGGCGGAAGGGGAATATATCGACACAGATAGAAAATTAAATAATGGAAAAATGGAAGTTCCTTCGATTTTGCTTTCACCAATTGCAGTAGATAGAACTAACCTCGATAGTACAGTCATTCTGGATGGGTTTCACGCCAAGGAAGATGTATACAATGAGGAATGATAAACACCTTTTGAAAAAATACCGTTTGATTGCTACAATAATAGCTTAATAAACATTCGGATATCCTAAATATATCCGTAGAAACAAACAGCTTTAATAAGAAGGAGTTTCCCATGACAAACAATGACATGTTAATTAGATTGCGCTATGCCCTTGATATCAAAGACCAAGACATGGTCGAAATTTTTAAATTAGGTGGTGTGGATTATACGCTGGAGGAAGTCCGCAAGATTCTCACTAACCCTAGAGATTTTGAATCAGAGGAAGATTACGATTTTGCCGTGGAAGATGGCGAGGTCATTCCAATAAACAACAAAGTACTGGAATCGTTCCTAAACGGATTCATTACCTTTAAAAGAGGTAAACAGGAACCAAAGCCAGGTCAGCCGGAAAGACCTCCATTTTCTAATGAACCAGCAAATAATATTCTGTTGAAAAAAGTGAAAATTGCTCTAGCTCTAACTGCTGAGGACATGATGGACACGTTAGAGGAAGCTGGTGTGAGGATTACGAAAAGTGAGCTAGGCGCGCTATTAAGAAAAAAAGGACACAAAAATTATAAAGAGTGCGGCGATAAGTTTGCTCGGAACTTTCTAAAAGGACTTGCTTACAAATACCGTTAGAATTGAAACAGCACAATTTCCTTAAAGGAAATGTGCTGTTTTTTGTCGAAATAGAAAGAGTACAACATTACATACAAAGGGGAGTCATCGATGGAGAAAATTAGAGTTGGGGTTATTGGAACAGGTTTTGGTGCAAAGGTGCATGTGCCTGTTATGCAAAATCATCCTGGATATGAAGTTGTGGCTGTTGCTAGTGTTTCGCGAGGCCGCCTTGAAGAAGTAAAAGAGGAAACGGGAGTCGATAAAGTTTATGACAATTGGGAGGCAATGCTAGAAAATGAGCAGTTGGATTTAGTTTCTGTTGCATCTGCTCCAATGCTTCATCATGATATGGTAGTAAAAGCATTTAATCACGGCTGTCACGTGCTATGTGAAAAACCAATGGCCTTTTCTGCAGAAGAAGCCCAAAGCATGATGAAAGCGAGAGATGAGGCTGGCAAAGTTGGTCTAATCAATTTTGAGTACCGCTTTTTACCTGCAAGACAAAAGGTGAAAGAAATGATTGAAAGTGGCAAGATCGGTAAAATCCTTCATGTTAATTTTTCACTTAATATTGCTGGATACGAGCGATATGCGACAAGTAAAAGAGGATGGCTCAGTCAAAAGGATCAAGCTGGCGGAATCTTGGGTGCCGTTGGATCACACTTAATTGATTCGATGCTTTGGTGGACAGATGCGAGCGTTGAATCGGTCAGTGGTCAACTTACGACTCATGTTCCAGAATTCACAGATGAGCAAGGAGAGACAGAGATCCGTACAGCTGATGATGCGTTTCAGGCAATCGGTAATTTCGTAGGAGGCGGTACGTTTTCGGTTGGTTCCAACATCGTGGTTCGTCACGCTGATGAAGGTTGGAAGTTAGAGGTGTTTGGCACAGATGGGACGATTCAAATGCTTCAGGATAATAAAGTGCTCCTTGGAATTGGGAATGAACCGCTAGCTGAAGTAGAGTTAGAAGAAGCATTAGCAGTTCCAGAGAGTATGAATCCGGTTGCAGCAGGATACTATAATGCCTTTTATCGTTCACTAGAACAAGTAAATCAGCTAATTTCTAAACAAGTTGAACATCCTCATTTACCTGGTTTTGATGCGGGATACCAGGTACAAGTGTTGATGGATGCAATAAAGCAGTCACATGAAGAAGGACGTAGAGTGAAAATACAATAGCGAGTGAAAAGAACAGCAGAGGATTGCTGTTCTTTTCTTATGTGTGAATCAAAATATAAGTATCTTAATATTTTTTATAAAACGTTGAGAAAGATTAGAGTTTTTAGAACTAAGCAGTCATAGAATCTAGAATTTAATGGAAACAGAGCTTTTACAGTTTGATAGTTTCAGTATTAATATTAAGTTGTTGTTAAAACAATTCAGATTGGAGGTAAAAAAGTGTTAAAACAGAAATCTAGTATCTTTATTGTTTTTTTCTTGGGCAATGTTTCTCATGTTGAGTGGACCGGCTAATTTTGCATCAGCAAATGCTGAAATTACTACTTCGGCACCAGATAAGTACCAAGTCTCTAATGTGCAACTTCCATACAGTGGGAATTATGCATTTTACTCTGAAGCAAAGTACGGAACAGTTTATAGAGGGTATCTCTATTACTCTGGTGAATTCAACAAGAAACATTATTACCAAGGATATATCTATAGGACTGGAATTACTTATCCTACACCTATGATAGCTCAACCTTTACGTCACTAATTATATCAATACCTTACCAAAATATATAATTATTGGTAGGGTTTTTGTCCTATATATTGCTATAGATAAGTTGAGGAGGTAGCTCATGATTCTACAAGTATCAGAAATTAATAAATCATTTGGAAAACAAAGGGTGCTGTCGGATGTTTCTTTTATCATGGATAAGCCTGAAATTGTCGCGCTTGTCGGTCCAAATGGTTCTGGTAAATCCACGCTTCTTAGCATTATAACCAATTTGATTGAGGCTGACAGTGGTGTAATAAGTGTTCTTGGTCAAACCAATAAAAATCATACCATTTTTAAAAAGATTGCTTTTATGCAGGACAATACAGTTTTATATGATTACCTCACAGGCAATGATCATCTTCAATTTATAGCTGATGTGCAAAAGCTTCCTAAGTCCCAAATAAATACAACTGCTGAACGGATTGGAATAACTGGATACCTTCATAAAAAAGTAGGCAATTATTCTCTAGGAATGAAGCAGCATTTACTTTTGGCAATGGCAATCTTAAATAAACCTGAGCTCATTATTTTAGATGAACCATTAAACGGACTTGATCCGACCAGCGCAATTAAAGTAAGAAATCTATTAATTGAATTAAAGGAAGAAGGGGCCACAATACTTCTATCTTCTCATAATCTTTCTGAAATTGATAAGGTTACATCAAAGGTTATGTTTTTGAAACAGGGTAGGTTAATAGAAGAGGATATGACACTCTTTGAGAAAATTTCCTATCAAATCAAGGTGGATAATCCAAACCTGGCAGAAGCTTTATTGCAGGAAAAAAATAATGTAGTTAAACGGAATGGTGCGATTATATCAGTAGAATTGATACATATGCAGATTCAAGAAATCTTAAAGCTCTTTGCAGCAAATGATATTTCCATTTTAGATATGGAGAAAAAGGTATTTGGATCTGAGGACCGTTATCGAGTCATTTTTGAGTCAGACGCGAAAAATGGTGCAGTATGATGAACAGTTTACTGAGGTTCGAATGGTTAAAAATATGGAAGCAAAGAAAGTTGATTTGGTTATTTTTGATCGTCCTTATTTGTACAACGGCACTTTTATATCCAAATATAAAAGAAAAAGAAGGAAAGATTGACCGGGCTATAAAACAGAATGAAGTCTATCAGAATAACGTCAATACCTTACGCAGAGATTTAGAAACTTTACAGCGGGAGGGTAATTTAGAGGAATATCAGGAACCACAATTTGCGGCATTAAAGGAAATGGGAAGTGCCCTTTTGTATTGGAGAGTTGCCATAAATGATGAAGAATGGGACCAGGTTCCGTTATGGAAGGCTGATTTCTTTCAAGCCCTCACAGAATTTGTTGAGAATGGGGGGAGGTTTGAAACTTTAGAAGGCGTAGAACAGGACCTTGCCAACCAAAAAAACAACTGGCTATTGGAACATTCACTGCCATATGAAGACGAAGAATATCCAACTTCTCCTCATCTTTTAATGGTAGAAAGTGCTTCTTTGCTTCTTCAATTATTCGGGTTGACTATCATCATTTTAATGTTTGGTAATATTGTCACCATTGAAAGGGAACAACGGACATATTTATTATTGAATACACAGCCAATTAAGCCATGGCAACAGAGCATTTCTAAGCTAAGTATCTTGTTCATTGTCCTAATGATCTACACGGCTTTTGTGTTACTAGCAGGATGGGGAATTGCGGCTGTTCTGTCAGGAGAAACACTTGAGTTAGCTTATCCCCAAGTACTACTAAATGGTGAAGACTTCTTAATCGTTTCTACCTTTACGTATTTAATTCGGAATATATGTTTGTTTCTATGTGCTTGTCTGTTCATTTTTAATACTATCCTTTTGTTAGGTAAGTGGACAAACAACTCTTTTAGTTCCACTATGGTACTTGCATTCCTTTTAATATCCGGTTTTGTGATAACAAGATTTAGTGAAGGCTTGCAGACACCATACAATCCATTCTACTTTTTACACTTTTCAGTATTGGACACCTTCTCTGAGAAGGAATGGGTTTATCTTGTTTCCGCATTAATTTGGAGCACTCTTTTATTAGGTTTAAGCATTATCTTTAAACAAAAAGAAGTTGGATTCTTAGGGAAAACTTCTCTTATGAAAAGACCATTTCCCAATCGGAAAACCAGAAGTGGTACACATCAACTAGTCACCATATTGCGGTTTGAATGGAGAAAAACTCAGAGGAAGGGTCTTTACCATCAAAGTAACGTATTGCTGATATTGCTACTTTTCCTAGGATATTACATGGTAACATCCAGTACTATTGAAAAAGAAGAGCGATATATCCAAAGTCTGGAGGAAGGGGTTGTGCTATTGGATGATCTCTCCATGTTCGAAGATTCAATAGTCCACCTGAAAGAATTGGAAGAAACTACAGACGTTGATAATTCAGCACAGATTGAGCATACAGAGAAAATTATTAGTAAGTATGAACAGCAGCAGGAGTTAACCATAAAAGCCCTGGAAGGCTACCGTAAGCAAGACTGGTCCCCTTTATACGAGTATCAGCTATATATTAATAGGGATTTTAATGGAGAGATTGAACCGAGCACGGAAAGAACATATGCGGAGATATTTGGCCAGTTTACCCTTGATGTCAGTATTGCAGAAAAATATTGGATGATTGAGCGAAACATTCGTCCTGTTTTTTCAGGAGAATATACGTATACCATCCATAATTATTTAGATGGGAAGGAAGAATACGCTGGATGGACAGAAGAGAATAGCAAGGTAGATAATAGCGGTTTGTTCACACTCTATTTGTATTTTGAGAATTATATTTTCCTAATACCTCTATTCGTTTTATTATTTTTATTCGGTGGAGGGTTCGCATCCGAAAAAGGAAAAAAAGCAACAATACAGCTTCTTCTGACACAGCCGCTTAAAAATACCCACATTTTTTTTGGAAAAGCAATTCATGCAACGATAACAGGATTATTAACTACCTTGGGGATTTTTGGATTGATAGTGATTCTAGGAACGATTTTCAAAAGATTTGGAGATTGGAATTATCCTATTCTACATTATGCAAGTAAAGCACAAGCTGCAGGTGATACTTATTCCGGCACAAGATCAGGAGAATATGGGTTTCATTTTGTTCCACTAGGAGAACATCTATTGTATCAAATTGGGCTGCTAATATTAGTAATTCTATTCGTTCTAGTGGTTACAATTACTTTTTCGATATTATTTCAAAAAGTGTATACAGTTTTTATGACAGCTGTTTTGTTTTTTGGGAGTGGGTATGTCTTAAGCATTTATTTTCTAGCTGAGCATGCACATCTTTCTCCGTTTACGTATTTCAATATTCCTAAAATAGTAAATGGAGAACTGGCAACTATTTTAAATAATCCGCTGGTTAACCCGCAAATAGGTAGCGTGATAATTATTATATACGTCCTTCTCTTTCTGATTTTTGGCTTTTTGAAATTAAAGCAAAGGTCATCAAATGATAGGAGTAACCAGGATTCCACCAAAACCAAGAAAGAATTATATTTATAAAAGGCTGTTTTCGCAAACTTTGTTGCTCTGCGTATTATTAGAATTTCCGTAATTATCGTTGCTGTCGTGCTCTTGTCTTAGAAAGTAGTTTAAAAAGGGTGGCAATAATTCTTGATTGTGTTATTGGAAAAGGTCCTAATTCCGACTTTTTCCTGGATAATAGCAACAATCTTTTAGAAAAGAGCCTTATAAAAAGCCAAGGGCTACCTGCCTTTGGCTTCTTGTAATAGATTTTCAACAAATTCCAGGTACCAGCTTCGTTTTAAAAGAGTATAAATAAATTTTGCTTGATTCAAAAACTCTAACGCTTCCTTGTGGCGATTTAATTGTTGTAAGCATTGTGCACCATGTACATATAAGTTTCCAATCATTGAAACATCCTCAAACTTTATCGATAGCTTAATTCCATTTAACGCAGTAGAATATGACTTTTCATAATCTAAAGATTGGTAATAAAGTCTTGCTAAGTTAAAGTATACCTTCAACCTTAATCTTACAGAGCTATAACTATCCTCCATATAATTAAGCCTTAAAAGATCTTCGTAAATTTTCATTGCTTCTTTATTTTTACCATGTTCAACAAGAATGTTGGCAATGGCGTTTTTTATCCTAAGATCCAAGAGCTTTGGCTTATGTATAGTGTTATCCCTTATTAATTTCTTAAGTTTTCTTATGCATGTGTCCCATGCCATTTTTCCCGACAGGTTGGAGGTTAAATAGTAATGTAGTTCAATGAAGAGATAAAATTCATGACTTAAGTCCCTGTTTTTTTGTTGCTTTCTTTCTGACTCTGTTATTCTGTATATTTCTTCATAGTCCTTCGTTTTCCATAGCTGTTCTATTAACTCAGTTGTAGTAATCTCGTAATTGGCAATTTCTCGCTCACTCTCTTGAAAAAAATAATCGAGGGAGACATTCAACCGTTTGGACAAATAATATAAAATATCAACACTTGGCAAGGTGAGCCCGCTCTCAATAAGGCTGATGGTAGTCTGAGAACAAATTCCTTCAGCAAGAGACTTCTGAGTAAGTAATTGGTTTTTGCGCAATTCTTTTATTGTTTGTCCAATTACAGCAGCCTGGTTATTAATGTTGCCCACCTCCAAAAAATATTAATAAGTTTATATTTATTTGTGACTTAGGGCCTATTGTTGAGCTGGATGGCAAAATATCTAAGAATTTAGCTACTAATCAAAAATACGGAAAATATATACATATATTATAATTATACTATAAAAAGGGATTTTATAGGAGGTATTTGTGGTAAAGCTGTATAGGGTAATTGTATTAGTAATTGTTTTAGGTATCTTATTAGTTCCTAATGAAAAAGTGATAGCAGAAACAAGTGTCAACGATAATGGAACTGAATTAGAAGACGATGGTCCCATTCTCCCTCCAGAGTATAGGTGAGAGGATTGTTTAAACATTTCTAATTAGTGGGGTGGATAGATGCGAAATAAAAAGATGGACTTTATATTAATGAATTCTAGTAATGCAGCTTCAAGGAATGAACAAAACGCAAGCGGCAACATTGTTCCAAGAAGTTATCATGTCCACAGTGTACAGCTACCATTTAGTGGATCATGTACTTTTTACAACGAAACAAAATTTGGTACACAATACAGGGGGTATCTCTTATATTCTGGCGAATTTAGTGGAAAGCATTATTACGAAGGCATAATTTTTAAAGCAGGAATCAAATATCCAACTCCTCTTGGTGAACAGATTTTAAATTAAAACAACAGATCATATAGGTTAGCAGGACTATAGAAACTTACTATAGTCTTTTTTTATTATTTTTATGGTATTATTTAGAAAACATAGAATAGTAGAATAATTTCAGGGGGGGTCAGCCATGAGAAGGGAGCTTTTAAAAATATCAATGGCTGTTTTGTTGGCAGTCACAGTGCTAGTACTCATTGTCTTCTTTCCAAGAACGCCAACTATTACAGCGGAAGGGAGAGGTGAGGTGATTGATTATTCCTACTCATTTAGCATGGAAGAATATCGTCAAAGCATCACAAGTTTTGTAAAGGATTTGGGTAATGAAGGAACCTTGGGGGGAACAAGGTATCAAACAAAAAGTGTGGAGGATGAGATCTCACACTATTTTCCTAAGAGCTTAAAGGTAGTGCTCCCTGCGTTTATTATTTGTCTCGTGTTAGGTGTTGTGAAGGGGATTTATGATTACCGAAATACATATTCGAAGAAAAATATTGCTGGAAGTGGGACAACCTGGTTGTTTCAGTCGATTCCCGATTTCTTTTTAGTAATTTTTGCATTTTTTGTGGGGATTACGTTTTTGCCCCAATTAAAGCTATTTAGTGAAGGAAGCTGGTATAACTTTCTCATCATTATCGGCTTAATTTCGCTTTACCCCATCATGTATGTGGCAAGGACAATTTCTGTCTCTTTACTTGCTCAGGATGGCCAGGATTACATCAAGGTGGCAAAGTCAAAGGGCTTGACAAAAAGACAGGTGATCAACAGGCATATGCTACGTCTTAGCTTGCAGGATTTGAACAGACATATTCCCACCATTATGATTATCATTTTGTCTAATCTGCTGATGGTGGAGTATCTGTTAAATTATCAGGGTGCCGCATACCGACTTTTTATTGCCTTAGGAGGCGTCCAAACAACCATAAGGCCCCATATGCCCCCAACGTATGAGGCATCATTAGTGCTTGGCATTGGACTTTGCTTTTTGATCCTCATTTTATCCACTCATTTTGTGCGATTATTCTTTTCATGGAAGCTTAGCAAATAGGAGGAAACACGTATGTTCCAAAATATTTATGTAAAGCTTGGCGGCATCATGCTTCTTCTTTTGCTGCTCGTAACGTTTATCCTTCCATTATTACCATATGTGGAAGAGGGAATTGAAGGGAGCAGGGTGACATTTTTAGGCGATGGCAAGGCAACGACTGCTCCATATCCACCATCTGCTGATTTCCCATTAGGTTCAGATAGAGAAGGTCGTAATCTGATTAGTGTTCTGGTGATTGGAGCCAAGGATACCTTGCTGATTATTACTTTAATAACGTTAATCCGATATGGTGTTGGCATTATCCTTGGGGTAATTGCCACATTTGGAAATCGCCTTGTTAACTCAGTGCTGGACACTTTTGATCAAATGTTTTCTAGTCTTCCGGTTGTGTTTTTTGCGGTGCTGCTTTTGAATCTCCCTTTTCTGCTTTTCTTAGATAATCGCTTCATTATTGTAATCTTCATTATTGCGATTATAGAAACAGGTCGGGTTGGGGTTACCATTAAAGATCAAATTCTTTCGATAAAAAAAGAACCATACATTGACGCTGCCATCACCGTTGGGGTCTCACCGTTCACGATGACAAAAAATTATTATATCCCCAATATCCTCCCTACTTTAATTGTGAATTTTTGCTATGACCTAGGAAGAGTTGCCCTCATTGTTGGCCAGCTTGGGGTGTTTTCTATTTTTGTCACACAAGAATTCATTCAAGTAGATGCAGGCCTTGGAAAAATTGAAAATAACAGCTTGAACTGGGCAACACTGCTCGGTCAGGCAAAAAAAGATCTCTACACCTCCTATTGGATTCCGCTTTATGCCGCGATGGCAATTCTTTATTTGGTGCTTACCTTTAATATATTGGGAGAAGGTTTGCGAAGGGTGTTTGACAGAAAGAACGCTTAACCTTAAAGCATATTATTAGTTAAGAGGCGTGGCTCCAGAATATAATGAGAAAAACTACCTTTAGAGAGTCAGGTGTCCATTCGCATGAAAGCAATACTAACAGGCATTCTTGCATCCATGTTCTTTGCTGTCACCTTTATTCTAAACCGCTCCATGGAGCTATCAGGTGGAAGCTGGCTATGGAGTACATCCCTTCGTTTCTTTTTCATGGTGCCATTATTGCTGCTTATTGTTTGGTGGCGTGGCAATTTACGGCAATTATTTGTTGAGATGAAGGCTAACCCTTTAGAATGGGGTGTTTGGAGTTTTGTCGGATTTGTCCTATTCTACGCTCCCTTTACCTTTGCTGCAGCATCTGGTCCAGGTTGGCTTGTTGCGGGGACATGGCAGTTAACCATTATTGCTGGGATACTGTTAACTCCTTTCTTTTATAAAGAGGAACTGGGGAAAAAAGTGCGAGAAAAAATCCCTTTGAAAGGGCTGTACATTTCGGTCATTATCTTTGCAGGCGTGGCCTTGATTCAATTGCAGCAAGGAGCATCGATTTCAGTACAAATGTTACTCCTTGGTGTGCTGCCTGTATCAATCGCCGCAATTGCCTACCCATTAGGTAACCGGAAGATGATGGAGGTGTGCGGAGGAAGGCTTGACACATTCCAACGGGTACTCGGCATGACATTGGCAACCATTCCGGTATGGATCATTGTTGCAATCTTTGGTTATTTATCCGTGGGCCCACCGTCAGAAAGTCAAGTGCTGCAAACCTTTATTGTTGCTATTTGTTCGGGTGTTATCGCCACTACACTTTTTTTCCTGGCAACGGACATGGTACGTGGGAATCAAGAAAAACTTGCTGCTGTCGAAGCCGCCCAATCAACACAAGTGCTTTTCGTGTTAGCTGGCGAAGTTGTACTTCTCTCAACACCTCTGCCAAATGAACTGGCAACCGTTGGCTTGATTACTATCATTATTGGAATGCTACTTCATAGCTTTTTTAGCAAAAGCGGCGTTCGACCTAAGCGGATGGCAGCTTGAAGATGGAAGAGAACCTAATTGGAGGTTCTTTTTTTTATGGATAGTAGCTAACCATTTGAAGAAAGGAGAAAGTAGCTGGAAAGGAAGAATAGAAACTGTTCGAAAGAGGCGTGAAAATAGCTGGAAGTGAAAAATAGAGCAAGTTTTCCTTTAAACAGGTGATGCGGTGTAGAGGTGTAGACTAGAATCTTTAGTTACGAAATGAAAATAAGAAGGAACTCACAAACGTAATCTTTATTGTACAAAAATAACAAAAGATACACTTTACTATAAAAATAAAAAAAAATCACATCCAATTTCTACCTGCCCTCTTCTGCAAATCCTATGTCCCCCAACACATCTAAGTGATTTTAACAATCCTTTCCAAAAAATATATGACATTTGTCATACGCTGCATATGACACCTGCTACTAACTAAAAATTTCACTTTGGATATAATAATTTGTATCAACTCGAAAAGAGGGATTCTATACATGACAGCTCAAACCAAAAACTTACGTAAACAAGTTGCCCCTTTCGAAAAGGCAAATTTGAAAAAAAGCATTTGGCAAATGATCAATACGTTGGTGCCATTTTTTACGCTTTGGTACCTTACTTATATTAGTTTGTCCGTATCCTATTGGCTTGCACTAGTACCTGCGATTTTTGCAGCAGGGTTTATGACTAGAATTTTCATTATTTTTCATGATTGTACACATTATTCTTTTTTCAAAAGCCGAAAAGCAAACCGATTCGTAGGAACAATTATGGGAGTGATAACACTATTCCCATTTGACCAATGGGGCCATGATCACTCGGTTCACCACGCAACCAGTGGAAACCTAGACAAGCGTGGAGTCGGTGACATCTGGACATTAACAGTAGAAGAGTATAAAGAAGCTTCTTCTTTTACAAAATTTAAATACCGTTTATATCGCAATCCGATTGTTATGTTCGGACTAGGACCTATCTATACTTTCTTAATTAAAAACCGTTTTAACAGAAAAGATGCAAGACAAAAAGAAAAGTATAACCTTTATTTAACCAACCTATTAATTTTACTTGTTGTTGTTGGATTAAGCCTATTAATTGGCTGGCAGAATTTCTTAATTGTTCACGGCACGATCTTTATGATTGCCGGTATTGTCGGAATTTGGTTATTTTATGTTCAGCACACTTTTGAGGATTCCTACTTTGAAATGGATAAGGACTGGGAGTATGTGTTAGCTGCTGTAGAGGGTAGCTCCTTTTATAAACTTCCTAAAGTAATGCAATTCTTAACAGGTAACATTGGCTACCATCATATTCATCATTTGAGCCCAAGAGTTCCTAATTATGAATTAGAAAAATGCCATGAGAACACACCACCATTACATCATGTGCCAACGATAACGTTAGCTACTAGCTTAAAGTCTTTAAAATTCAGACTTTGGGATGAAAGTAGCAAAAACTTTGTAAGCTTTAGGGAAGCAAAAAAACTCGTTCGCCACACTGTTTCTACAGCAAAAATAAATCCAGAATTATAAACATCATGAATCAGCCTTATCATTAGGCTGATTTTTTTTAGGTGAAAACAAAATATTACAAAAAAATATAGATTTAACCATTAGAAGCTTGTATAATTATGGTGATATATAGGATAAATGCACGAAAATACATAACGTAACTTCCGAGGCAAGTTGCAGATTATTACACCTAGAAAAAATTATAAAATAGGGGGAAAACAATGAAAAAGTTAGGGTTTCTGACGTTCTTTGCACTATTATTTTTTGGAGTATCATTAGGAGTATCATCCACTGCTCATGCTTCAGAAGGTGACATCGAAAAGGCTTTGCAAATAATCGAAAAAGCAAATATTGAGATGGACGAAATCATCGATGCTGGTGTAGAAGAAGCTGATGCAATTTGGGCAGTTTACCTTGCAGAATATGATGTTATGAAAGCGGAGTTGGAAGCGCTATCCCAACAAATCCAAGCTGTAGAAGCATCCATGGAGAATTCCTCTGAATCTGCTGAACTAGCAGCTTTAAGTGAACAATTAGCAAGTCTTCAAGAAGAAAAATCTTTATTAGAAGAAGCGATGGCACAAAAAACAGCTAAATTTGATCAAGAAGTTGATGAAATCATCAGCTACGTTTTTGATATTACTCTTGAAATGACTCAAGATACCATAGATGAAGTAGCACAATATGGTGTTGTTGCTGAATGCTACTGGAAGTATGTTAGATTTGCTGATCGTTGGGCATGGATCGACCCTGTACGAGTGGTAGCTACTTGATAAAATTTCAAATAGAGCGACTCGGTTAAAAGACGCTCTAAAACGGTAGAGGTGAGTGATTAGGGTGGCTTTTACGATAGGAAAGAAAGGTACCAGCTTAGAACAAGTTACTTTAAACAATTTTGATATGAGTCTGATAGCCAAAGGTAATGGGACAGAAGTCATACTCCAAAATATTGCAAAGGGAAATATTTTTTATGTTTATCCTAGCGAAAATGAAGAAGTAATGGAATTTTTCTACATTCTGAGTGGTGAGGTACTTTGTGAGGTTAATGGTGAAAAAATTAATTTAGGTCCACAAGACTATTTTACTGCAACAGATATAGAAGTCCCTGTTCACTTTTCAGCTCTTACAGATGTAACTTACATTTGGGTTATTACAGAACCAACCTTTCATCAACTAAGTGATAGTATCAGATCTCTGAGGGAAGTTGTTCAAAGAGTGGAACTAAGAGATAGATATACTTTTAATCATAGTGAGAGAGTTGCAGAGTATTCCATAAAAATCGCAAAAAAGTTTACTTTATCGACGGATAGACTTGAAAATCTATTCATTGCTTCTATCCTTCATGATATAGGAAAAATTAATATCCCATCGGAAGTTTTAAACAAACCTGCAAAACTAACAAAAGAAGAGTTCGATCTAATAAAAAAACATCCAGGTGACGGTGCGGAAATGGTGAAAGACCTATATTATGGGGATAACATCGCTACCATTATCGAACAACACCACGAACGCCTGAATGGAGTAGGATATCCTAAAGGGCTAAAAGGTGATGAAATTTTATTAGAAGCTCGTATCATCGCAGTTAGTGACACGTTTGATGCAATGACAGAGGATCGTGCGTATAGAGAAGCATTTACACCAGAGTTTGCAGTAGAGGAATTAAAAAGACTTTCGCCTTCTCAGTATGATGAAGATGTAGTTAACGCACTTATAGAAATTTTAGAAGAAGAAGGCAAGCTAAAGAAAACAGCTCAAACACATGAATAATGTGAAATGGGCTGTTTTTTTTGATTCTAGCTTTCTCTTTGAAACTATCAATTGATTTATGCATGTTTTCTCCATATTCGGGTACTGTACTTGTGTGTGTGCCCGTTAATCATGTTTTACGGGCTCTAATTAGTTTCGCACCAAAGTTAGGAGGAGTTCTATAATGAGCAAGCACGTACTTATGGTTGTTACAACTGCAGATAAGATGAACGGGGGACATGAAACAGGATTGTGGCTCTCAGAATTTGGTGAAGCATACTTAGAATTTGTAAAGAAGGGCTATGAGGTAACCGTTGCAAGTCCCAAGGGTGGGAGTGTACCGGTTGATGCTAGAAGTATTGAGAATGATACGCCAAAAGAAATTCTTGATACGGCCATGCATCTTGAAAATACGTTGAGGCTGTCTGAAGTAAGTGATGGATCGTTATTTGATGCTATTTTCTTACCTGGTGGACACGGAACAATGTTTGATTTTCCTGATAATGACACGTTAAAGGAATTGATTCGTGTTATTTATGATGAAGGAAAAATTGTTGCCGCAGTGTGCCATGGTCCAGCAGGACTTGTAGAAGTAATATTAGAGGATGAAACACCGCTTGTAGCCGGCAAGAAGGTAACTGCCTTTACCAACTCAGAGGAAAAAGAAACAACCTTAGATGAGCATATGCCTTTCTTATTAGAATCTCGTCTTCGTAAGCTAGGGGCAGAATTTATTGCCACTGCGAACTGGACAGATCATGTGCAGGTGGATGGCAATTTGATTACAGGTCAAAATCCACAATCTACTATAAGTGTGGCAAAAGAGGTTATACGAAAATTAGGGTAATTGAAAAACCTGCTTCCAATAAAATGGAGGCAGGT
Source organism: Bacillus sp. THAF10 (assembly GCF_009363695.1). Taxonomy (NCBI): domain Bacteria; kingdom Bacillati; phylum Bacillota; class Bacilli; order Caryophanales; family Bacillaceae; genus Bacillus; species Bacillus sp. THAF10. The sequence goes on from NZ_CP045403.1 coordinate 855,645, forward strand.
TTTTCTTTGCATGCATTAATATTGAACTCCAGTACGAGTATGAGTTTTCCCAAGTTCATCAGGATCTGGATCAAAGTAATCAACATTATACGCTGGAACAAATCTATCCTCACGGTCTAGGTAGCCAGAGCCCCAGGTTGGATCCATTTCCACCCACTCACCATCGATGTTTGCTTCCACCCATGCATGATTTCCAGGCCAAGGTGAGCCAGCACGGCCTTCTACATATCTCGCTTCAATACCGCTTGCACGCAAAAGCGCAATGGTTAAGTAGGCGTAATCCTGACAAACACCGGTTTTTCGCTCTAAGGTTTTTAGGGCACTGTCATCCCATCTGAATTCATTGTTTTTATATTTTTTCACATCATAGGTAATGTTCTTGGCCACATACTCAAAGATTGCGAGAGTTTTATCCCGTGTGGAGGATTTTTCGGCAGTTAAGTCTTGGGCCAAGCTTATAATCTGTGGTGCATCTGATTGGACACCTCTAGATGGCAATAGGTCGCGTTGATCCTCAGCATTTGATGTCACGTCAAACGTTGCAAAGCCATAAAAACGGAATCGGTCACTATTCTCCTCTGTGATTTCTGGCACGCTTAATGTGACTTCGTACGTCCCAGAACCGAAGCGTAAGTAAAAAGAGCCATCGAATGCCATATTTTCCACTGGAATGACATCGAGTGCTTCGTCCTCCCCTTTTTTGGTGCTGACATAAATGTGGGTCGTTTCTTTTGCAAACTCCGCGCTTGGATTCAAATATCCTTTTACCGAATAGGTTCCCTCTGCTTCATCGCCACCAAATGTTGGTTGGAGAAGTGTAACCCCTCGTTCATCATATGCTCTGTAAAACTCGAGAGGCTGCATGACACGGTCTGAGTCATTTTCAATGAGGATAGTGGTTGCTGGTTGATAGTAATTTTCACGTTCTTTGTCAGGGACAAGGATCTCAAGCTCGTGAAGGCCACGGCCATAAAAGAGCGGAACCATCATTGAAAACTCTCCATTTTTAACAGGAACAATATGCTTCCAGGTGTCAGCGTCCTTTTTAAGACGAATCATAATTTCCGTGCTTTCTACAATCCCTGAAAATGAAATTTGTTCGGCTGCTTTCACATAGCTTGAAGCATAATCTAGCTTTAGGCCAGCGTCTTGACCAAAAGTAGTCATGGTCACATCTCGCTGAATTTCAGGATTTACATTATGTACAGTGAAGCTTGCAAGATCATAGTAGTAGTTTTCTTGTTTGCTGTCAGGAAGCTGAACAATAACCTCATATTCATCTTCTCCGTTAAAGAGCGAGATGGTCTGGGTAAATTCTCCATTTTTTATGGGAGTATAGTAATCCATTTGCTGGCCTAGTGGATGTTCCTTTTTTGCATTAATTTTTATCCAAACATAATTGGATTTCAGTTCTTCATGCTTTTCTACCGTACCTTTAATCTCTACAGTACCGTTGGCTGAAAATTCTTGATGGACAGGGGCTTGAAGGCTAGCACCTACTTCTTGGGCATAGGTTGTCAGCTGAAGAGCCTTTAAGTTCAACTTCTCATTTTTCTCATTTACTTCCTGTGTCAGAGGGTCTGTTATTGCTTCAGGTGATTGGGATTCATTCATGCTGGTGGCATTTTTATCCGTGCATGCTGTTAATAACAGGGAACCACTTAACAGTAATGTCGCAACAAAGGAATAGTTAATGGCCATTGTTTCCTCCTCAGAAAAAATCCTTACATTATGTACGATGGGATTTTTAGTAGGTTTCTAATGCTATCTTACTATTTAACTGGAAGAATATGAATAGTTAGTGTATGGTAATAAAAAATAGAGGGTGGGAACTGGGATGAAGCAAGAGCTAGCGGTACAGAAGATTTCCGAGAGTTTAAAAAAGGACAAGCGTGTTCATGCCATCTTTTTGAAGGGGTCGATGGGAAGGAACGAGCACGATGAGTTTTCTGATGTGGATTTGTACTGTCTTGTAAAAGAAGCAGATGAGAGTGAGTTTTTGCAGGACCGCATCACTCATTTGTCCTCATATAAAAGCATCAAATTCTATGAGCATATTTTTATCATTGCACCCCAAACGATTGCTGTTTTTGAAGACTTTTTGCATGTGGACCTTTTCACGGTGACTGAGAAAACTTTTAAAAAGAAGGATTACTTTAAGGTGCTGTATGATCCAGATGGAAGGCTTGAACAATTTAAGAAGACACAAGATTTATGTTTGTCGCAAGGAGAGTATGAAGACTGTGTTTATGATGTTGCATGGTATCTTTTTCAATATCATAAAGCAGCGAGAAGAAGAAACGATTTATGGGCGGTGGATATGTTGCGTTATGTGTTTGGAAATTTGGCGCGGGTGTTGCTGCACCGATATTCTCCAGATAGGGCCCAGCTTGGGATTAAGGCGTTAGAGCAAGAGCTTCCTGTTGAGGTACTTTTGAAAGTAAAAGAGATTAGTAATCTGATGACTCCTAATCAGCATCTTAACTCCGTTGCTTGTTTGGTAAGGTTGCTAGCGGATGAGTTGGATTGGTTGCAAGGACAGCTTGGGAAGGAGACACAGGCGGGAGAGTTTTTGCTTGAGATGGTAGGAGTTTTGCATGAGTGGAAGGGTTAGATAACGGAGACAGCCTGTGGAGGGCTGTTTTTTTATTGGGGGCTGGTGCTGGCCTGCTATTTTGGCTTCGCTCGCAAATTTGAAAAATCGCTCATATAATTTATTTTCCGCTCGCAAATTGGGAATTTCGCTCTTAAATTTCTATTTTCGCTCGCAAAAATTTACATTCGCTCGTAATCTCCAAAAATCGCTCTTAAGCCTATTTAGATGCAAGGAATATGTTATACACTCATGAACGAATGAAAATATTCATTGTCATTTTGACAATAATAGTTGTCGGAATAGCGAAGTTACCTTATTATGGTAGTAAGAGGTGATGGTGGTGGAGTTCCGAAACAGATTAAAGGAGCTTAGAGCTAGAGATGGGCTAAATCAAACGGAATTGGCGAAAAAAATTGGGGCGTCGAGGCAAACGGTTAGCCTTATGGAGCGAGGAGATTATGCTCCTTCCGTGGTGTTGGCCATTAAGATTGCCAGAGTTTTTCATGAAAAAGTAGAAGACATTTTTATTTTGGAGGGGGAGAAGGAAGAGTGACATATAAAAAGCTTTTTCTGATAGGTCTCATCATATCATTTGGCTGTCTTATCTTAGGTGGAGTAATTGGTGCATCAGTTGCAATTTTTGAAAATTATTTTCCAAACGGGTATATTGTTTTTCCATATGATTTTCTATATGCCTTACTATTTCTTGTCATAGGGAGTCTTTTCATTTTCTTCTTGAAAAATCTAGTAAAATACAAACATCTTCAGCGAATGCAGCATGCCAATGATGAAGATAGAGTTGCCGCATTGCTGGAGAAAACGTGTTTCACTCTCCTCTACTCCACTTCCTTCATGATAGTAGTATCCTTCATGTGGTTGGCAATTGCAGTGGGTCATTTCAAAGCTGGTCCACCCCAAGAACAGTTTTGGTTTGTGACCTTGAACACGATAGCAGCAGGGCTATCCTTTGTTTTGACTGGCGTGGCGCAATACTATGCAGTAAAAATTCACAATAAGCAATTCCCTGACAGGAGGTACAATATTTTTTCTCCTGATCCGCAAAAGGAATATTTTAAACAACTAGACGAAGGGGAGAAGTTTTTAACCTACCAAGCATCCTTTTCCGTTTTTCGGAAAATGACCTTTGTTTTTTGTTTCGCTTTAGGAGGGCTCCTTTGCTACGGTTCTTTTGTTCAGTTTCATATCGTTCCTATCTTACTTGTTGGTGGACTTTGGTTAACGATGTATATTATTCATTATCAGGAAAGTAAGAAGCAGTTTTCAGTGGAAGGGTAAGAATTAGGTGTCCTCTCTTTTTTTAGAAGGGGCACTTGCTTTTTTATAAAGGTGGTAACTTTCATATGAAAATTGTACAATCGACTATATAATTGTTAGCGCTAGAAAGGTGATTATAAATGTCAAACCTAGACCGCTTTTTCCCAAACACAATCCAACATGCTCTACATAAAAGTCCTCCAGGTGCATGGATGCCTTCTGTGCCAAAAGGATGTATCCGCCTAAGCTCTGGCTATCCGGATCCTTCGCTTGTGCCAAGTGTTGAATTAAAGGAGGCAGTGTCGGTCTTATTGACTGAAGAAAAGGATCTGCCCCTCCACTATATAGGCAGTCCGAGAATTGATAATTTGAAAGCATTTCTTCAAAAAAGACAAGAGGAACGGGGTTTTCCTGCATCAGAGGATGAACTCTTAATAACTTCGGGGGCTTGCCAGGCTATTGACCTGATTGCTCGTATTCTTCTAGATGAAGAGTCTGTGGTCATCGTGGAAGCACCAACTTATATGGAGGCACTAGAGATTTTTCAGAACTACACTAGCCAAATTATTAGTGTTCCAATAGATGAGGAAGGGCTGCAAACAAAAGTGCTAGAACAGCTCCTTTCTAAAAGAAAAGCAGAGGGACTACCTACTCCAAAGCTTCTCTACACCATCCCTACTTTTCAAAATCCAACTGGAACCACGATGTCACTAAAACGTCGGAAACAACTGTTAGAGCTTGCAGAGGAATATGATTTTTTAATTCTTGAGGATGACGCGTACGGGGAGCTTGCTTTTAGCGAAAGTCCTGTTCCGCTAAAAGCGCTCGACAAAAGTGAGCGGGTACTGTATGTGGGTTCGCTATCAAAAGTGGTGGCACCAGGCATGAGGATTGGGTGGATCGCTGCAGCAAAGAGGTTTATTGAGGCGTTATTTTGGTTTAAAAAGGACCTTGATCATCCGTTTTCTCACGCTTCCATGGCTGTACTTTTAGAGAGCATGAATTATCAGGAACGATTGGACAAGCTAAGTGCACGGTATAAAGAAAAGTGTGCGGCGATGCTTGCTGCGCTTGAAAAGTATATGCCGGAGTCCGTGAGTTGGTTTGTTCCCAAAGGAGGGTACTTTGTTTGGGTACGAATCCCAGGAACAGACACGTCACAGCTACTTCAAAGAGCGAGTGAAGCAGGAGTTTCCTTCCTTCCAGGGAAGTATTTTTTCTTAAATCAAAACGATGGTAAAGAGTACTTAAGACTTTCCTTCAGCTTTGAAAGGGAGGAAGAGATTGAAAAAGGAATTCGACTTTTAAGTGAGATAGTATTAGAAAAGCCAGTTACTCCACTCGAGTAACTGGCTTTTTTCAATCAATAGTATCTATAAGGATAGGGAGAACGCTGATTCTGATAATACTGCCGTTGACAATTAACGGTTGGTCCGATAAACGTACCAGCCTCCACAGGTGCAGTGGTTTGTTTCCAGGCTTCCTCATTCATACAGTATGTGTGCGCCATTACATTAGCTGGGGTAAATGTTAATAAATCTGACCCAAGTATTACTTCAGGGGTGCCGGCATTAAAAATGGCTAGTAGATGCGTATTATCCATCGTTGCAATTTCATAATGCCACCAGCCTTGGGGGACATTCGCTACTTGACCTGGAGTGATTTGATAATTCAACAGCTGCTTAGTAAAGGGATTAAAAATTGCCACAAGCGCTGCCCCAGAAATACAATAGACAGTCTCAGCTGCATTTTGATGGTAATGAGGTTCTACTACATTATCCTTACTCAAAAAAATATCCAATAAAGACACATTATCTAACGTATTAAGCTGTTTTTCTCCGACGATATTAATGTAATTTTGGTTATCCTTCGCCATTAAATTACTTTTATTCATATCAAAAAAGAACTGAGTTTTAGGGGAGCTATAGTCCATTTCCTTTGTCATTTGATCGTTCCTCCCTGCCTTTTACAATACTAATACAGTATTCAGTGGGCATGTATGAGGATTCGAATGTAAAATATCTTTGACACTATTTATTTCCATATATTAAACTATAGGTGTAAAAAGTTTTTTACATATGAAGGTGATGAAAGTGAAAAATCAAATCAAACAGTTACGAGAGGAAAAAGGGATTTCGCAAGGAAAGCTTGGGGAGTTATGTAATGTCAGTCGGCAAACGATCAATGCGATAGAAAATGAAAAATATGACCCGAGCCTGCAGCTAGCGTTTGATCTTGCAAAGCATCTCGGGATTACAGTTGATGAATTGTTCATTAGAAGGGAAGGGTAAGATGGGGAAATTCAAAATGTTTAGCATTGTTATATCGTCATTGGTTTTGCTCGTTATAGTTGGTTTTGGCATATTTAATTGGTTTTCTAAAGGTTTCATAGATTTAAATGCGATGTTTGCAGGCGCAATTGCAGTTGGGTGGTTGTTCAATGCATTAACCTGGGGAGATATTAATGGAGATGAAACAAAAGATGAGCTGGATAAACATATCCAAACGCAAAGTGCTAAAATCGGCTATTTTATCTTAATGACTTTGGCGTTCTTAATCTTGGTCATTACAGAGGGCGTAGGTAACTTAAATGATATTCAAAATGTGCCACTTGCGGTCGTGGTGTTTTTATCCTTAGCTGTTCTCCCAGTAACAGAGTTTTTTTACGCTCGGAAATTCAGATGAAAATAGAGAGGGAATTCGAAATCCCTCTCTATAGCAATCTATTATTCTTGTGTAGCCTTCTTACGTCTAATCACTTGTAAAAGCACCATGGCAGAAATGATGCCAGCGACTGTCCAGCCAAGTAAGGCATTCATGTTCATGCCAGATCCTCCGCCCATCCCAGTGTTCGGCATTTCAGATGGCATTTCTTCGCCTTTTTCTGCTGCGAATTTGTCAGGGAATTGGTCCACAATGGCTCCAGACATCATTTCACCAACACCGAACATATGTGAATAGGCTTCGCGGAACGTGTTGTAGGTTGTTTCATAGTCTCCTTCATTATAGCTGTTGAAGGCAAGAAGCAATTCGTCAACATGCATTTGCAGGCCTTTTTCAAGGTCAGCGCCTTTTAAGCGACCTTCTGTTGCGGTTTCAAGAAATGCTGCTTGTTCCACTTTATATTCTTCAAGTTCTGCAACGGCTTCTTCTCTACCTTCTTCATTTTCTTCCCCTGTTGCAACAACATAATCAACAAAGTATCCGATATGGCTGCTCCAGATTTCGTTAAATGCAGCGCCACCTTCTTCACCATAAACAGAAGCAACGGCTGCAGAGAGGTCATCTGTATTTTCGTTTAAGGCACCGGCGGCATTATCAAAGTCTTCTGCTCCATCTATTCCTTTTTGCATCGCAAGTACAGCAAGGGCAGCATGCTCAGCGAATACGTGGTTTAAGTCTGCACGTAGGTCTGCAGCTGGTGTGTCCACAGTCGTGTTCTCAAATTTGTCAGGGAATTGGTCAGTAATTGCCCAGGATAATCCTTTTCCTGGTGCATACATATGTTCAATGGCATGTCTAAGGTTTTTATATGCTTCATCATAGTTACCTTCAACATAATGATCAAAAGCCCAAATTAGCTGTTCTACGTGCATTTTTAAGCCCTCTTGCAGCTCATCTGCTTTTAAGCGACTTTCTGTAGCAGTATCAAGAAACTCTGCTTGTTCTACTGTGTATTCATCCAACTCAGCTAAGGCTTGTTTTTTTCCTTCTTCATCCTTTTCAGCGGTTGCAGTGACATAGTCTACAAAGTACCCGATATGGCTGCTCCAGATTTCTTTAAATGCAGCTCCGCCTTCTTCTCCATAAACAGAAGCTACTGCTGCTGAGAGATCATCTGCATTTGCATTTAATGCAGCTGCTGCTTGATCAAAATCCTCTGCACCATCCACTCCTTTTTGCATGGCTACGACAGCAAGGAATGCATGCTCTGAAAGTAATGCATCAAGAGAAGCTCTTAAATCAGAGGCTGGTGTGGAAACCTCCATTGACATAGAGTGTTTATGTTCTTCATGATCGTGTGCATTTGCTACTTGAAAAGTTGGAACGAGTAATCCGATACTAAGTGGGACCGCAATCATTGCTTTTTTCCAGTTCATGTTCTAAGCACTCCTTTGTTTTTAATGATTTCACTTACCTAACGGAGGGCTTTTTTATATGGATCACTTTTTTCTCAAAAAAATTAAATTCGGTTACACTACGCTGTTGATTTCCGCAATATGGCTCCGCGTCCTGCGGGGCGAATTGTGAGCCTCCTTAGGATTTGCGCCTGTGGGGTCTCCAGTCTATCGCTTCATTCCCGCGGGAGTCTCCGCCTTTTGCTCCAATTACCAGCTAGGTACTTCATTTTAAATCCAATCACATTAAAAAAAGAACAAAAGATAAATGAAACATATGTTAAAATTAGGAAAAAGAGGAGGGGGATTATGGAGCATTATCAGCATCAGCAATATCGCCATGAAAATGATACTCAACACTATCACTCTGGCGGATCTGGGGATGGGGAAGTTACCCTTGGGACCTGGATTATCGTTCTGTTATTAATTGCTATTCCTATTTTAAATATCATTGTTTTGCTGGTACTAGCGTTTGGCGATCATAACATTAGCCTTAAGAATTTTGCAAAGGCGTCGTTAATAATTATAGTTATTGGTTTTTTCCTGACGTTGTTAATTAGGGGATGTAATTACTAGCATTTTTCATAATATCGCAAATAGATGAGCGTACCTTACCTATAAGGTGGTGCTCTTTTTTTTCTGCCTTCTAAAAAAGTGTCGTCCATACATAAGTTAGAACGAACACTTTTATTGGGGAGGAAACTATGTCAATTAACGAAAAAATACATTCACTGGTGACGGAGCTTTTGCAAAAACAAGAGGAAAATGGCAGCTGGATTTTCTGCTTTGAAGGCACGATCATGACAGACGCCTATATGATTATATTGATTCGAGTTTTACAGAGGACGGACGAAGAGGAGTTAGTGAAGCAATTAGTCAAAAGAATTAAATCAAAGCAGCAGCTTGATAATGGCGCTTGGAAGGTGTTTAAAGATGAAGAAGAGGGAAATTTAAACGCAACCATTGAGGGGTATTTCTCCTTGCTTTATTCTGGTTATGTTAGTCAGAGCGATCCCTTAATGCAAAAGGCAGAGCAATTTATAAAAAGAAAAGGTGGTTTGACGAGTACCGATTGGCTGACGCGGGTGATGCTTGCTTTGACTGGACAAATTCAGTGGCCAACCATTATAAAAAGTATTCCAATAGAAATTATGCTATTGCCAAAATGGTCTCCAGTAAATCTCTACCAGCTTGTTGGGTATAACCGAGCTCATTGGGTGCCAATTATTATAAGTAGTTCAAAAAACATATCAATTTCTACATCTAGCACACCAGATATTTCGCATCTTCAAGTTAGGGCACCAAAGCTAGAAATTACTAAAGGCCTTCAATTGATACAACATTACGTGAAGGGCTTTGTGAATAAGCTTGCTGATACTCCAGAGGTATTACGAGATAGGGCATTTTCAAAAGCAGAAAAATATATAACAAATAGAATAGAAGAAAACGGCACCTTGTATAGTTATTTTAGTTCCAGCTTTTTTATGGTATTTGCCTTTTTAGCGTTAGGGTATGATCGAACTCATCCTCTTATCCAGCATGCATTTCAAGGTATGAAATCGTATGTGTATAAGGATGAAAACATGATTCACGTGGAGAACTCTCCTTCAACTGTTTGGGATACTTCCTTATTGACAGCTGCTTTGATGCAGGCTGGTGTTTCAAGCAACCAAGAGGCCATTCAAAAGGCAGCAAGTTATCTTCTCACACTGCAGCAAACCAAATATGGGGACTGGGCAGTGAAAAATCCTAACGTCGCACCAGGAGGCTGGGGTTTTTCAGAAAGTAATACCTTTGTGCCAGATATTGATGATACCACAGCTGCTTTAAGGGTGCTTGCAGCATTTGTTGACAAGGATTCTCGATATCTTGATGGATGGAATAAAGGAATATCCTGGCTCTTGTCCATGCAAAATGATGATGGTGGTTGGTCCGCCTTCGAAAAAAATACAGACAATTATTTGTTATTTATGATTCCCTTTTCGTATGAAGACAGAGTTCTCTTTGATCCATCGACTGCAGATTTAACGGGAAGAGCGCTATATTTTTTAGGGGAGAATACGACCATTCCAACTGACGATAAGGCCGTTCGCCGAGCAAAAGAATGGCTCGTCAAAAATCAGGAAGAGGATGGTTCTTGGTATGGGCGTTGGGGAGTTTGTTATATTTACGGAACATGGGCAGCAGTGACTGGGTTAACAGCAGTAGGAGAAACTCTTCGTTCTCAGGCTTTGCAACGTGCCGTACAATGGCTCTATAAAATTCAGAATGAAGACGGCGGCTGGGGAGAATCGTGCAAAAGTGATTTTGTAAAACAATATGTCCCACTCCACGCAAGTACGGCGTCTCAAACCGCATGGGCACTAGATGCATTAATCTCCGCATCTGATGTTCCAAGTCCAGAAATGAAAAGAGGAATAAAGGCACTGCTCCGCTTACTAGATAACGAAGATTGGAGAGAAGAATATCCAACAGGGGCAGGACTTCCAGGTGGTTTCTATATTCACTACCACAGCTACAACTACATTTGGCCGCTGCAAACGTTAAGCCATTATCGTAATAAGTTTGGAGAATAGTTAAGATAAAACACTAGTTTGCTATAAGATTATGCTAAAATAAAATTATAAAATTCCAACAATTATAGAAGATACTTGGAAACACATCAGGAGGAAAACATTGAAGAAGAATATTTCGTTTCAGTTTCAAGCGAATTATGAAGATTTTAAAGAGCTTTACAAAAACGCACCATATTTCAAAACAATTTTCAAACTAGCAATGCTTGGTAACCTCGTCGCCTTGATCACTTTTTGCGGATATAACATCAAGGAGAATTTAAAATATGCAGAGGACGGAACACAGTTTCTTATTTTAAATCTTATCACCGTTGTTTGCGGATTCATTATGTATTTTTTGATTCGGTTTTTAGCGCGTTTTCTTTTGAATAAAGGAATCGAAAAAAGAAGCCTTCACGCCTTTCAAAAGGACGGTTCGCCTTATCAACTTAGTTTTGACCCCCATGCAGTGGCATTTTTTATTGGGAAACACAAGAAAAAAGTACAGATTAATCAGTCGGTAAATGTCCACGAAACAACGAGAAACTATTTATTTTATGTTCGAAATGGAAAGCTTGAGGATGAAAAGTTTTTCCTTTCAAAAGAAGGAACGTTAGAGCACGGACAACGTTTGAAACGTGTAATTGATAAGGTTGAGGAAAGTGGACTTCGAGTGTTGAAGATAAAAGGATAAGTAAGGTGCCATTATGGGGGATTCTCGCATGTCAAAGAGAAAAATGGAAATAGCCGGATTAGCAATTGTACTTAGTTTCATCATTATTCTTCATTTAACACCTGGCTTGGCCATTCGTACCTATGTTTTCTTTGGAGGTAATCCCATCATTGCTTTGACAACAGGTATAGAGGATTATGTGCATAATAATCCTGAAGAAAAAGTAGTTATGGAAAGTAGAAATGAAAAACTGTATTCACTGACTGAGCCACCGGTAGAAAGAGCCACACAAGGCGAGTTAAAAAACTACCTCGTTAAGAAATTCGGATTTTTCCACACAGTAGAGCATTACGGATATTAGATTAAGGGAAAAGAACTCATCTTCTTTTCCCTTTTCTTTTCACCTTTTCTATTTTGAGTTCCTTCACGTTCTCCGTTTTCGTATCAAAGGTAATGGTCACATTCACCCCAAATTCCTTTTCACCTTCTCTTAGCCATAAGCGGAATCTTTCCGTAGTATTGATTGGTCCTTCTTGCCTTCCGATGTGAAGATAATCCACGATATCTGCATCAGGATACTTATCTTTCGTTTTCTTCATTGCTAGCTGCCCCCATTTTGCATAGCTTGGGACCTGATTTTCCGATTCATTATACGTTTCAGCTAGTGCACCCACATTACTTCCTATTAACAGTACCCCGATAATGATGATGAATTGAGTAAAGCGTATCATTTTCAGCCCTCCTATTGAACTTAGGTTACCCACTTTTCGCTAAATTAGTTTAAAATTGGTGATAGAACTATCAAACCTAAGTGAGGGAACTCTTCATGAGAAAACTACATTATAGCTGGATTATTCTAAGTATTACTTTTTTCTCCATTATTGTTGCCGGAATTGTTCGTTCCTCTTCCGGTGTGTTTGTCATTCCTTTTGAAGAGGAGTTTGGCTGGAGCAGGGCAAATATATCTCTCTCCTTTGGTGTCAGCTTGTTTCTTTACGGAATTTCTGGTCCCTTTATGGGCGCTATTGTTCAAATTATAGGGCTCAGAAAAATGATGCTGATATCAATGGGAACCTTAATGGTTGGATTAGTCATGACCTACTTTATGCAGGAGACGTGGCAACTTTTAGTGATTTGGGGAGGACTGATCGGTCTAGGGTCAGCACTATTTCTCACTGTTTTAAGTCCAATCATCGCGAATAGATGGTTTGTGAAAAAAAGAGGGTTGGCAGTTGGAATCTTGACCGCAAGCACCGCAACTGGTCAGCTCATTTTACTGCCGGTGCTAGCATTTATCAACGATACATACTCTTGGAGAATCGCCATCCTGTTGATTCTTCTGTTGAGCGTAGGGATGTTTGTGGTAATCGGTCTTTTTATGAAAAATACACCAGAAGAAGTTGGAGTGGTGCCTTATGGAGGTAGTGCCACAGAGGACACAGCTTTGCCCATGACAGGAAAAAATCCCTTTAAGCTTGCTGTTTTACCGCTCTTGGAAGCTCTTAAAATTAAAGAATTTTGGTTGCTTGCAGGAAGCTTTTTTATTTGCGGTCTCTCCACAAGCGGATTAATTGGCACCCATTTTATCGCCTATTGTATCGGGTTTGGCTTTGCGGCTGTCACAGCGGCATCACTTCTCTCCTTAATGGGAATTTTCGACCTCGTAGGAACGACGTTATCAGGATGGTTATCAGATCGAATCGATAATCGCTGGCTGCTTTTTTGGTATTACTTATTGCGTGGTTTAAGTTTGTTGCTATTGCCCATGGCTTTATCAGAGGGCTCCATTGGGCTACTCTTTATGTTTGCCATTTTTTATGGCCTCGATTGGATAGCGACCGTTCCTCCAACGATTAATATTTCCCGTCAGGTTTTCGGTTTACAAAAAAGCGTCATTATATACGGGTGGATCTTTGCGGCTCATCAAGCTGGAGCGGCAGTTGCATCCTTTGGTGGGGGAATTGCTTTTGAGATGGCATCCTCTTACACCGCTGCTTTCTTAGGAGCAGGAGCGATGTGCTTTTTGGCAAGTTTGTTTGTGATGGTGATAAAAAAAGACAAGAATGGTCTTGCTTGATAAAGCTTGGAGAGAAAGGTGATTTTATGCAACCGCCAAAATATATTCTATCTACATGGAAAAAGTTTGATGCTTTTCCGATGGAGACCTTAACAAAGATGTGGGTTTGTCAAAACAGCGACCAACCTAAGCAAAGGTCTGTTTCTCAAATGAAAGAAGATAAAGAAGCTTTTGGAGTTACAGGCAATTGCTTTGACCTTGCCATATGGTTACTGGATGAGTGTAAAAAGGATGGTGTGGAGGCGTATCCTATTGGTCATGACCTTGGCACGGAGCATGCGCATGTTGGGGTAATGGCACTGGATGAACAGGGAAATCGTTATCTGTGTGACTTAGGAGATCAATGGCTTCAGCCTATCTTAATAAACGACGCAGAGAGCTTTACCTCTGAAAAACTTAGTGGCTTTTTTCCTGCAGCAGAGATTCAGGTGATGCCCAGACAAAATGAAGTGGAAATTATGTACCACCGCCCAAATGGAAAGGTGTCTCGCCAAACCTTCCATACAACTCCTGTAGAGATGTCTACCTTTTTACAAGCTGCTGAAGTATCGCAAAAAACCTTACGTCCTAAGCCTTTACTAGAGTGCCGGATTCCTTTTGAAAATGAAATCGCTCATTGGGAATTTTATAATTGGAAAAGCTTTCTCAGTACAACGATGGGACTTAAGCATGACGAACATCTCACTTCGTTAGAAGAATGGGTTGAGCGAATTCACCAAAAAACAGGCTATGATAAAGGATTTTTGCTTCAAGTATTAGAGGGATATGAGAAATTGGGAAACGAAGGAATTTAATTAATGTTGTCGAATTAAAAGGGTAAAGAGGTGAATGAAATGGAGATTAAAGGTATTGGCGGTATTTTTTATCGAAGTCGAAATGTTGATGTATTGAAAGAATGGTACAAACGAGTATTAAACCTTGATATGCAGGACTGGGGTGGAGCAGTTATAACACCAAAAGAGGGCAACATGACGATCTTTTCTCTATTTACCGAAGCAAGTGATTACTTTCCAAACGAACAACAGGTGATGTTGAATTTTCAAGTGGAGTCTATTGAAGACAGTATGAATCATCTTAAACAGCTTGATATCCCGCTCATCAAAGAGCTAGAGGTTAGTGAATATGGAAAGTTCATCTGGATTGAGGATCCAGAAGGTAGAAAGATTGAGCTGTGGGAAAAATAACTCAAATATTTGAGGGCTTCTTTATGCGTAGGTAGGAGTGAAAAGATTGGGTACAAATTTATATTTTGTAAGGCATGCTCATTCCGTATACACCCCAGACGAGTTAGCGAGACCTTTATCGGAAATGGGAATGCTTGATACAATCCAAGTAACAGAAGTACTAAAGCGAGAAACGATTGATGTGGTTCTATCTAGCCCTTACATGCGCGCCATTCAAACTATTCAAGCAGTAGCAGAACACTTTGGGCTAGAAATAGAGGTAATGGAAGACCTTAGAGAGCGGACTTTGGCTGGAGGGGCAGTTGCTAATTTTTCTGAGGCTATCACAAAAGTGTGGCAGGAGCCTAATTTTGCTTGGGAGGGTGGGGAATCAAACCACACTGCACAGCAAAGAGGGATTTTGGTCATTGAACAAGTTCTTGAAAAATACAAAGGGAAAAATGTTGTCATCGGTTCTCACGGCAACATCATGGCTCTTATTATGAACTATTATGACTCAACCTTTGATTTTGCTTTTTGGGAAAAGCTCGATATGCCGGATATATATAAATTGACGTTTGAAGAGAAAAGATTTATTTGTTCCGAAAGATTATGGAGCCGCCAGGAAAGCTTGATTTAGGCTGAAATTATACAATCTTGAGGGCAGTGTGGGTTAGTTGTGCCGCGCAGCGTACGAATATAGTCGTTATGTGTCGAATGGCCTTTATATTAGTAAAAGGCGCAAATAAAAACCAAATAGCGCAAAAATAAATGATATAGCGCAAAAAAAATCAAATAGTCGCAAATAAAACGAAATATACCCATGTAAATTTCAGAAGCCGGTTTGAAAATACCATTGAATCCATAGAATGCCACGAGTGAAGTGCTTCTCATCAGATGTATATTTCCAAACTTTTTTCTAACTAAAAGCTTTCGTTTTTGCATATTCTAAGTATCAAGCACGTTAGCTTTTAGGAGGATTTTTCATGGATGTTTCCATTTTATTAGAATATGCTTGGGTGCTGTTGTTGCTTGTTGCACTTGAGGGGTTACTTGCAGCCGATAATGCTCTCGTGTTGGCAATTATGGTGAAGCACCTCCCTGAAAAACAGCGGAAAAAAGCGTTGTTTTATGGATTAGCAGGTGCGTTTGTGTTTCGATTTGGATCATTGTTTGCTATTTCATTTTTAGTGGATGTCTGGCAGGTTCAAGCCATCGGAGCCCTCTATCTCCTATTTATTTCTTTAAACCATATTTTAAGAAAATATGTTTGGAAAAAGAAAAAGGTGAAGAAAAAGGAAAACAACAGGGCTGGTTTTTGGGGTACGGTGTTTAAAGTAGAGCTTGCAGATATCGCGTTTGCCGTTGACTCTATCCTCGCAGCTGTTGCTCTTGCTGTAACCTTACCTTCCACGCCATTACCAACCATCGGAGGATTGGATGGCGGGAAATTTCTCGTTATATTTGCAGGGGGATTAATTGGACTTATCATTATGCGGTTTGCGGCGAATTTGTTTGTCAAATTGCTAAAGCAGAGACCAGGTTTGGAAATTGCGGCCTTTTTAATTGTAGGATGGGTCGGAGTGAAGCTCCTTGTCTACACAATGGCACACCCTGAACTCGGTATTTTGCCTGAAGGGTTTCCGAAGTCAACAGAGTGGAAGATCACTTTTTATGTGGTGTTGTTATTGATAGCGGCAGGTGGGTGGTTCTTTTCAAAAGTAAAAGAAGAAGAGGCGTTAAGTTAGGGCGTTAACCTGTTGAGGTTAGCGTCTTTTCTATTGGATGCAAAAGGTTTATGCCGGCGGTTGTCGAATATTTTTAACTTGTATTGGTCATTGTGAAATTTTAGGGAACCTCAAGCCTCTAGTTGCGTCTATAGGTTTGAAAGGCTTAAAGAGGTGATGTGTGTGGGAGAACGTGAAGAAAATATTTTTACTGCCGTAAACAGGAATGCTCTTATGGAGCAGCTGTTTGAACAATATGCAATTGATGTGAAAAGGACAGCCTTTCTTTATGTAAAGGATGTCAGTAAAGCAGAGGATATACTACAGGATGTTTTTATTTCATGCTACAACAGCTTTGACACTTTTCGAGGGGAGTGTACCTATAAAACCTGGCTGATACGGATTACCGTTAACAAGTGTCGAGATCATGCTAGAAGGTGGAGCTTTAGAAATATTTTTAGTAGAAAAGATGTTGGAGAGCATTTAGTAGACGTGCGTACTCCTGAATTACTGGCGATAGGGAATGAAACTGGGGCAGAGCTTAGAATAGCGGTTTTTGGACTGCCCCTAAAACTAAGAGAAGTTATTATCTTATATTATTATCAGGAATTAAGTATTTGGGAAATTAGCAAGCTGCTAGACCTCAACGAAAGTACAGTTAAAACAAGGCTGTACAGGGCAAGAACAAGCTTGAAGGAAATGCTGAAGGGTGGTGACTACCATTGGGAGTGAAGCTGAAAAAAGTATTGGAGGATACGGTGCTAGCGGACATTACCGTTACAGATAGGGATAAGTCACGATTTCTTGAAGGGTTAGGAAGGCCGTACAAAAAGAAACGTACCCCAATCAAGCTTTATCTTGCAAGCGTGATAGCGGCATCCATCTTAACAGTATTGGTTTTCTCTTCCATGAGTGGAGAGAAATCCATAACGGATCCAACTACCTCAGTAGACATACCAGAAATTGATGATTTGGTAGAGGGCATGGAACTTGAGCATTATCTTTCTGACAATATGGACAGGGGCAATCATGATTTTTATGATGAGCTAGTGGTTGTGGATACGCGCGTTAAAGATTTCTCCCGAGGAGATATTGTGTATTACAAAGGGAAGGATGGTATGGAATGGCTGACTAGAATCGTTGGACTTGAGGGAGAAATCTTGGAAGTAATGAGCGGGCAGGTTTATATTGATAACAAACGACTGGATACCTTCTATGGAAAAGCACACCGTCTCGGGCTGGATAAAGAAGCGTATTTTCCTGCGATGGATAAGTTAACAATGCAATATAACAGAGAGGGAATGATGGAGCTCTTTGAAACCAATATGCCTGAAATTGAAGTTGGGAAAAACCACTTTTACGGAATGAGTGACGATTGGATGCGAGGGACTCATGGGTTAATTTCCAAAGAGCAGATCATCGGAAAAGTGGTAGGAATTAGAAGCAAATAAGAAAAACGACCAGACAAAGCGCTGGTCGTTTTAATGTAGAGGTCCATTGATTGCGAGATAAAAAACCATCCCTATTGAAGCACAGCCGAGGGAAAATAAAATAATAAAAAATACTTTACGCCACCCTTGTTCTAGGAAGAACACATATATTAGCAAATAATAAACCGCTGCACCTCCA
Organism: Bacillus sp. THAF10; assembly: GCF_009363695.1. Taxonomy (NCBI): domain Bacteria; kingdom Bacillati; phylum Bacillota; class Bacilli; order Caryophanales; family Bacillaceae; genus Bacillus; species Bacillus sp. THAF10. The sequence continues at coordinate 873,455 of NZ_CP045403.1, forward strand.
ACAAGGGATAAGTAGAACTTGAAAGTTGTGCTTTGGTAGGCAGCATTCGTTAGTGCTGTAAGAGCGGTACCTCCAAAGATGAGCAACCCAATCAAGTTCATCACTAGTTTTATACTTCCTTGTTTTTCTACTTGAGTTTCTGTTTGTTGTAGAGTTGTTTTCAATAGTATCTCCCCTCGCTACTATGTAGTAAATGCACGGGGATACTGTACCACCCCTTGCACATGCTGTAGTGAATTTTTTTGTAACTCCAGTGCCATAAACAGTTCATCAGGTATGTCAAAAGGAGCTTTTATATTCCACAGGCTAGCAGGCTTAAAGCCAAACTTCGGATAATAATCTTGGTGCCCTAATACGATAACAGAAGAGTGGCCAAGCTCTTTTGCTCTGTGTAAAGAGGTATGAATCAATCTGCTGCCAATTCCTTGGTGTTGAAACTCTGGTATCACAGAAACAGGTGCCATAGCTAGAGATTCAATCTCCTGTTCCACATCTACAATCTTTATTTTTGATAGAAGAATATGGCCGACGATTTCCGAGTTTGGAGTTACAGCTACCAAGGAAAGTTCTGGGATGAATTCACCTGATTTTCTAATCCTACTCACAAGAAAATGCTCTTGTTTATCGCTAAACTTTTCGTGTGAAAAAGCTCTTCTTACGACTTCTTCTGTAATGGAATATTCCTTTAAGCGTTCTTGTCTGATTGAGATTTCCATTTAACATCCCACCTATACCCTAATCTGAAAATTATACCAAAAATTTCATGGTGAATGAAGGAATAAGATGGTTTTTGTAGAAGAGAGTAAGGAAAAATTTGTTAGATAAGGCAGGGATGATGACCTTGAACAAAAGTATCGTTAAATCATTTAGTTTTCCTGTTGGATTTTTTTTGCTAGGATGTTTGCTACTAATTATAAGTGGTAATGGGCATGAGTTTGCCAGCACAGTCTCAAGACCGGCAAATGCCTCTTCTTGGTCAACATCCAATGAATTAATTCAGGCATTTACTGTTATTCCAATGATCCTAGGTAGTTGTTTCTTACTGTTATTTGTCATTACCTTTTCCATTTCCTATTTTTTATGGCAAAAAATAAACGTGGAGCGATTACCTTAAGGGAATCGCTCTTTCTATATGTTGATTGGAGTAATTTTTATGAAAAGATTAGTTATGATGACGGTCGGTAAAACACATAGTGGAAAAACCACCTTTGCGAAAAGGTTGGAGCAAGCGATGACGGATTCGGTGGTAATGGATCAAGATAATCACGCTGAATTTATTAATAAACATTATAAGAAACTACAGCCCTCATACGGACCAAATACGCTTAAACATGCGATATCAGAGTTGATTGTTAGCTACACGATTGAACACACAAACGCTCACCTCATTCTTTGCAATGCCAACCGAAGTAGGAAAGGCAGGCAAGCTGTTTTTGAAAAGTTTTTTCCGAGAGACAAATTTATGCGTGTTATCGTTCATTTTGACATTCGGGATGATGTGCTACTTGAGCGAGTAAGGAATAGTGAGCGAACTACGAATATTTTCCGAGGACCGTATGTAAGCTTTGAAGAAGTGCTGAAAAGACAACAGGCAGAGGCAGCAGAGGACCCTTTACCAGAGGAAACAGACTATCTGTTTGAGATAATGGGAGATGAGTATGAAGCGGTTATCTCTGAAATTGTGGAGTTGGAGAGGAGGTTGGAGAAGGATAAATGAAAGTGTTTCGATGGATAAGTACATTGCTCTACATGCATTTACTGAAACACGCCTTACTAAAAGGGAGCAACAAAGGGCTAACAGAAGAAGAGGCTGAACACCTTTCCACAATAAAAAGACAAAATCCATTTGGCTTGGTTGTGCTCATACTAGGTGGCGCGTCCTTTACTTTTGGGCCGGTTTCATTAACCATACCTGTAACCACCATTATTTTGTTTCTTATTTCGTTTGGAACCTTTGATAAAAACAGAGAAGATAATCCGTGGACATTTTACATCGGGTTGGGGTTGAGCTTCATTGGTTTATGGATGAACATAAATGAGATGCTACATGAACATCACTTGCGTTAAGTATGGTGATGCAAAAAGAAGGAGTCAAAAACATGAGAAATCGAGCAGCTGTAGTGATTGTAAAAGATGAACAGGTATGTTTAATAAAAAGAGTGGTAAAGGATTCCGTATATTATGTGTTCCCAGGTGGAGGAATCGAAGAAGGGGAGTCACCAGAAGAAGCGGCAGTCAGAGAGGCGTATGAGGAGCTAGGACTAAATGTAAAAGTTAAGGAATGTTTAGCAAAGGTTCTATTCCATGGCATCCAATATTATTTTGAAGCTGAAGTATTAGCAGGTACCTTTGGAACAGGACATGGTGAGGAGTATCATTCTACGTCTAGTGAGAGAGGTTCGTATACCCCGTGTTGGATAAAACTAGAGGATCTGGCTAATTTGGATGTTAGACCAGATAAAATAGTTAGAATATTGCTGAAACTTCCCTCGATATAAATCGTAGTATTAAATGAAGAACCATACTATGTAAAGGGGGAGTTCAAATGATCTGGCTTTACGTGATAATTCCGATTTTAATCCTAATCATTATTGCTGTTATAACCGAAAAGAAGAATAAGGGCTGGAATTCTCCACTTGATGCAAATAAAGGGAACCATAACATGGAAGCAGAAACGAACATGTATCAGCTAAACAACCAGCAATATGGTGATAGTGGTGGAGGAGACAGTGGTAGCCTGAATTAAGGAGAATCAAATATGAAGCTTGGAACCCCTTTTGCAGCAGGTAATACTGCGAATATTTATTTGAAAAATAATACTGCGATTAAAATTTATCATAACCATATTCCTGAAACAGCATCTTCCTATGAAGCTAGTAAACAAATGGCTGCTTATGAATGTGGTCTGTCTGTTCCAAAAATTTTAGAGGTCATCGACAATGCTTTGGTAATGGAATATGTGAACGGACAAACAGTGGGACAGCTTGCACTGGCGGACATGAATCAGGCAAGTTATTATTTGGAGTTATCGGTAAATGTGCAAAGGGAGATTCATCATAAGAATCCAAATAACTTGGAATCTATGAAAGATAAACTACAGCGGCAAATTGCCATGGCAGACAGTCTTGATTCAGTTACTAAGTCCAAGCTAATAGCTAAGCTGTCAACGATGACCTATAAGCCTAAGCTTTGTCATGGTGATTTTCATTTACATAATCTAATTAAATCGAAAGAACGTATCTACATAATCGATTGGGTGGACGCAACCTTAGGAGATATCCGTGCAGATGTGTATCGTTCCTATCTTTTATATTCACAGGTTTCCGTAGACTTGGCGGAGATGTATATTAGCCTTTACTGCCAGAAGAGCGGACTAACAAAAGAAGCTATCTTTGAATGGGCACCAATAATTGCAGCGGCAAGGTTGGCAGAGAACGTGCAGACGGAGAGTCAGGAACGTCTATTGAGCATTGTGCAGGAAAATTGTTAGAGAGAATGCACAAGCAGTATGGAAGGGGAGCATTATGTTTAAGATTTTTGGTTTTGTCATTATCTTTGCGATAGTGTTCCTGCTTGTCACACTAAATATGGGAGAGCAAATGGGACAGAAATCAGTACTACAGATGGGGTTTAGCCTTGTTATTGGAATTCTCCTTTGGGTAGCGATGAGGGTGACGGATAAAAGTTAAACCTGAATTTTTGATGATTATGTATCAATAATACCTTCTATGGCTATTATCTGAGACATTATTTACTTCTAGCAGTGAAAAGAGGTCTTAAGAAGGTCCATCACGGACAAAATTTGCGCTGAGTGGTGAAAAGAGGTCTTGAAGAGTCCAATCACGGACAAAATTTGCGCTGAGTGGTGAAAAGAGGTCTTGAAGAGTCCAATCACGGACAAGATTTGCGCTCAGCGGTGAAAAGAGGTCTTGAAGAGTCCAAACACGGACAAAATTTGTGCTGAGTGATAAAAATAGGTCTTGAAGAGTCCAAACACGGACAAAATTTGCGCTGAGTGATGAAATAAGGCCTTGAGGGCGTCGATTAAGTGTTAATTTCCCCGTCATAAAAGGGGACGAAAATGTCCCCCTTAACATATCCTCATAAGGTCTTCTTCAACCGTTTCTCTGCAGTTTTCGTGGCAGAAGTAATTGGAACGGTACCAAGTGCTCTTCCAAGCCCAAACTTCGGCATGTTGCCATAAATTGTTTCATAGTTTCCACCAGCCACGATATAGGTTTCATGATAAATTCCGACAGCATCGTTATTTCCTACCTTTTGGTTAAAATCAGCCCATGCCTTTAAGTGTTTGTGGCCTTTTGCATAAGCAAGCAGATGTTCCTCGGATTGCCAATATTGAATCAACAATGAAGTGCGGGGTCTCAAGAAGTTTTCCATCGAAAGGCAGCCTAGCTCTTTGTTCTTATAAAGCTCTTTGATCATAGGCGGCATGGCGAGAAGCACAGGCAGCCATTTGTGAACAGCCCACCACTTGTTTATTCTCATTCCAATGATGAATACAACAAGGTCTTCTTTGTTTTCCTTTAACGTATAGCGTCCTGGAAAAACCGTTTCCCCCATTATTCTTCCTCCTTTAGCTTCCTTATTGTTTCCTCACACCACTTCATGGCTGCTTCTGTAGTAGCTATCCCATAATCTAAAGTGATAATCCAATAGATGGCATCGACATGATCTTTGTGGTGTTCACTTAAATTATGTTTAATTGTCTCGTATGTTTGGTAACGGGCCGTTAGTTTTTCTTTGTACTTAGAGACATTTTCAATAGTGTTTCTTCTGTCTTGGTGACGACTAAAAAACAACTTTAGTAAAAGCTCATTTTTGATTGTTTCAAGTTCTTCTACCGGTTTCTCCAACCAATCACGTAAAGCAATTTCTCCAGCTTTGGTGATTTTATATTCCTTCTTATCTGGTTTTCCTTCTTGAATGGTATGACTGACAGAAGCGTAGCCCTTATCGACAAGCTGTTTTAAAAGGGGATAAATTTGTCCGTAGCTAATTTTCCAAAAGTGATTTAAGCTGCCGTCCATCATTTGTTTAATGGTATATCCTGTGTTGCAGCCAGTAGTAAGAAGACCAAGGATTGCATATTGTGTATTTTCCTTAGACATGAAAGCACCTACTTATATCTTTTTGATATATATCATTATGATATATCAAGCAACCGAAGTCAATATTTTCTGATTCTTCTAGGAATATTCGCCCTTTAGTTTATTAAAATATTGTATTCTACAATTGTGCTTCCAGAATTACATAGAATTTTTAAATGAAGGAGTGGATTTTCAAGTAATCTAGTAATCTATTAATCTCCTAAATGTAAAAGTAGTCGCTGCTGTTTTTTATTGAAAAATAATTGTGGTTGGGAGAGATGTTTGCATGATCAAAATGTATCGTGGTTTTTTGGTATTCAGTTTTACGCTTATGCTTGGAATGGTATTGTCATTAGTTTCTGCTGAAGAAGTGTCCGCTTATAACTGGACGAGAACATTAAGTGAAGGATCAAGCGGTGCCGATGTTAGGGAGTTGCAGATTCGTGTTGCTGGATGGGCTGCAGATTCCCCACAACAAACAGTGGTGTCTGTGGATGGTGAGTTTGGACCTGGAACAAAGGCAGCAGTTATCAGATTTCAACGGGCTTACGGACTTTCAGCAGATGGCGTAGTAGGTCCACAAACACAAGCAAAATTAAACGACTTGGAATCAGCAAATGGTACGAAACATTTTAGCTATAGTGAATTTTATTCTAAAGATGGCAGTCAGTTTAATGGAGGCAATGTCTCTGCAGCGACTGTTAAAGAAAATGTTCGTCGCACGATGTACAAGCTTGAGGCAGTTCGTGTAAAGCTCGGGAATCGTGCCATCAACATTAATTCTGGGTTTAGAAGCATCTCTCACAACCGCAATGTTGGCGGAACATCAAATAGTCAGCATACTTACGGAATTGCAGCCGATATCAGTGTGTCCGGTGTGAGCAATAATACCGTGCAAAATGCAGCAAAAAGCTCAGGATTCAGCGGCATTTACAGTGAAGGCAGCTTCACGCACATGGACAGTCGTGTAGAATACGCATACGGAGCACAGTTCTGGTGGTGGGACTAAATAGATAGATGACAGCTAAATTGCACTTTCACTCATTGTACGAGTGGGAGTGTTTTTTTATGAAGTTCTTTTGTAAATGATTGTTGCTATAAACTAGGAAAAAGTCGGCTTTAAGACTTTTTCCAGTCATTATTCGAAGAAAAGTTGCTTTATATTTAAAGCTTCCTCCTCGAAAAGAGCACGACAGCAACGTCTATCACGTTTTGCTTAACTATGCGCAGGAGCAACAAAATTTACGAAAACAGCCTTTTATGAAGACGCTACAAATATCCTCTTGTTAGAAGGACAATTCATCCACTATATGGAATTACTTAAAGTGGAAATGACAACTTTAGAATGTTGAAAGGATGAAGATAGATGAAGGCGATGATGGTGACAGACTTTGGAGGAACTGAGTTTCTTAAGCTGAAAGAAATAGATATTCCAAAAATTAAGGCTGATGAGGTTTTAATTAGAGTTATAAAGACAAGTGTCAACTATGCAGATATTAAATCTAGGTATGGCAAAAAAGGAACAGCACTGCCATTTATCCCGGGTTTGGATGCCACAGGTTACATTGAAGAAACAGGCAAAGATGTGACGAGATTGAAAAAGGGGCAACGGGTTATTGCCTTTCCGAAGAACGGATCGTATGCAGAATATGTAGTTGCATCTTCCCTCCTTGTATTTCCGATTCCAGATGAACTGGATTTTCTAACCGCAGCAGCTTGTCCCATTGTTTCCTTTTTGGCACATCGACTGCTCTACAATGTTGCACAAATCAAAGAAGGCGAATCGGTTCTTGTTCATGCTGCGGCAGGTGGAGTGGGGACAACTGCCATTCAACTGGCAAGGCTTATGGGAGCAGGTAAAATCATTGGAACCGTTGGTAGCTATGAGAAAATAAAGATGGCAGAGGAAAGTGGCGCTGATTATGTGATTTGCTATGAAGAGGAAGATTTTGCAGAAAAGACGAATGAATGGACAGCTGGTAATGGAGTGGATATTATCCTCGATTCAGTTTCAGGGGAAGTGACAGAAAACAGTATGAACTGTTTGGCCCCATATGGGAGATTGGTTCATTTCGGAAATTCTAGCGGCAAGGTTGGAGAGATAACAACAGTAGATTTGCATTCAAGCTGCCGATCTGTATTGGGTTTCAGTCTTGGAACGACGAGAAAGCTTCGCCCGCAGCTCTTACAGGAAACTGCTTCTAAGGTATTGCCTCTTTTAGCTAACAAACAATTGAAAATGAAAATAGGTCATGAATTTGCACTTGAAGATATTGCCCAAGCACATCTGTTAATGGAAGGTAGGAAGAATAAAGGGAAAATTATTATAAATGTAGGAGAGTAGCCAGCCTATGATGTTTGCCATTATTGCTTTATGTTTATCCTTATTACTTGGCGTTTTTTTAAGTCGAATATACAACGAGAAAAAGCTGATTATCTGGGGTTTAGTAACGATGTTTTCGGTTGCTCCTTTCTTTTCATGGATCATTGCTATTCTTTATGGAACAGAAGTAGAGAATGGTTTTGCTGCAATGGGAATTTTGATAGTATTGTTCCCGGTACTGTTTCTAGTGGGAATTGGCATATTATTTGCAGGAATTTATAAAAAGGTGACAGGGGAAAACCTTTAGCGCTGAAACTTGTACCAGAAAGGATAAAAAAATGACAAATATAGATAAAAGAAACAGGCTGGACGAATCTCCCTTTAGCTATAGAACATCAAAAGATAGCACCGTTTTCCTTGAATATGAAGGAAGACAGGTGAAAATTTTAAAGGGAAAAGAAGCCACTAAATTTCTAGAGAAAATGGATTTTGCAACCGGGGAAAAAGAAATGCAGTTAATCATGGCTAAAGTTACTGGAAACTTTAAGCGTGGGAATGAGCGAAATACAGATAGAAGTCTATAAAAAGTGGTGATGGTGTGGGGGTTCCAACAATAAGAGCAATTGATTTGGAGGATTATTCATACGTTTCCATGTGGAGCAAGGATGATCGGTTTTGTATTGCAAATGGTTGGGGAATCAGGAGAAGCGAGGATGAGCTCTATTCATGGTGGCTTCGTTGTGTTCAGAACAACTCTAGGGATTTTGTAAGAATGGGAATTGAATATAATTCGAGATTAATAGGATATGCTGACTTAGCCAATATTAAAGATAATACCGCGGAGATTGGTATAGCAATCGGCGAGAGCAAACTTTGGGGTAGTGGAATAGGAACAAAATCCCTTGAGCAGTTCATGGACTATGCAAAAGAAATACTAGGTATTTATGTGTTTGAAGCGGAAACTCATGAGGAGAATATCCGCTCAAAAAAGATGCTGAACAAACTAGGGTTCGTTGAGGTTAGCAGAATTGGTAGGGAGATGTACAAGGGGAGTGAAGGTCAGCTAATACAATACAGATTTAAAGGGGGGGAATGGTAGAATGATACAAACGGAAAGAGTAACTCCAAGGCATATTATCTCTGCTGCAGCGATTGTATTGAATGAAAAAAATGAAGTCCAATTGACGAAGCATTGAAGATGGTTAACTTCAAAAATTTTAACAAGGGGATTGAGTATTGTTTAGATGAAACAATGCATCCTTTCTACATAGAGTTTTAACTATTTATTGATAAGGATTGATATGATGGATGTCAAATACTTTTATGAAGGTGAACTAATCTATGAAACACACACAACAGACCTCAGCGGATTAATGATGGCAATTGAAAGATCCAACAGCATTCATTTTGAGAATGACTCCTATACCTTTGATGCCTTTTTCTTGAATCATTATGAACAGGATGGAATTTGGTATGAGGAACTCGTGGTTCATTTGGTGAAGTAAAAACAATAGGGGATGTTATAATTTATTTTTAATAGTTAGCCTATATACTTGTTTAAGGAGAGAGTTTTATGAATGAAGCATCGCAGAACTACTGGGAAAAATTTTGGGATTCTAAGGGGCAAGATGCGCCAGGAAGTGTAAGTGCTTGGCAGTTTGGAGCTAAACCAGACCAATTGGCTCAATAAGTAATTGATGGTGTGAAAACAGCTACTTGTTCTGGGCATATTTTCTATGAAATCGAAAACGAACCTTTGCCTACTGTGGAAGATTACAGTATTATCTTAAATAGTAAAGATGAACCTTTAGCAATTATTAAAACTACAGAAGTGAATGTATTGCCGATGAATGAGGTTTCGGAGGAATTTGCTATCGCTGAGGGTGAAGGGGACAGAACGTATCGTTATTGGAAAGAAGCTCATGAAAAATTCTTCACAAAAGAATTAAAAGATTTAGGGCTTGAATACTCGGAAGATATGTTATTGGTATGTGAGCGTTTTGAGTTAGTGCATGCTAAAAAATAATGGAGAAAACGCTTGGGATTGTATCCAAGCGTTTTTATGTGCAAAATCAAACATGAACAGGAGAGAAAAAAATGACCAAATTTTACATAGCATCCAGTTTGAAAAATAAAAATGCTGTGCGTGAAGTTAGCAATCATCTAAGTATGAAGGGCTTCACCCAAACCTATGATTGGACTCAAAATGAACGGGTGGAAACCTTGGAAGACTTGAAGCTGATTGGCGAAGAAGAACTTTCAGCAGTCTTGGAAGCAGATTTTATCATTGTGATGTTACCAGCTGGAAAAGGTAGTCATATCGAGTTTGGAGTCGCACTTGGACAAGGGAAGAAAATCTATCTGTACGCCGATAATGATGAAATGAATAACGTGGAAACTACAAGTACGTTTTATCATCTAAATAACGTTGAAAAAATCGTAGGTTCGAAAGAAGAGTTGGTGGAGCGAGTAGCATTACATAAATGATTCCAGCCATCATTCTGACACATGTCTAATAAATTTGACCGGTAACATTTAGTAAAATAAGGATATAAAGATAATTTCTAACTATGGAAAGAGGGGATGAAGTTGGAGATTCAATCAAGAAAGTTCTTATTTTACTTTTTCGGGGGTTACTTAATCTTAATGTTGGCGTTAATCTTTTTTTCTTCATCCACGGATTTGACTGGAAAGGGTAGCAAAGAAGAATTCACTAAATCCTTTCAAGAGAGTTTGGCACACACGGAGAAAAGAAACGAAGAGAAGGCAAAGAAAGAACCATTATGGGATGTACCAAATCATATTGCAGCACCTATACTTATACTAGCTTCCATATTGGATATTGCGATCATTCTTCTCTGGGCTCGTAACGAAAACAGAAAGCGAGAGGCGCAGGAAGCTGGAAATATTCAGATAAAGAAAAGATGGTCTGATCACAAATGGTTTTGGAATGTCATTGCAATGGGTGTGGTGCAGCCGAAAAATGGTAGAATAGTTATCGTATGGCGCAATTTAATCGCTGCTCTAATCTTGTTGACTGCTCTCAAGTTTGTAGTATTAGATCGCCTTTAATGGAAGGAGGAAGCCACAGTGAAAATTGCCTGCATTGGTGATAGTCTCACAGATGGTAAACCAGGAGTTTCTTTTGTGAAAATATTAAAAAAGAGATTCCCTGAAATTCGATTTGTGAATCTTGGCAAAGCCGGGGAAACGGTAAAAAGCTTACATACGAGATTAACGAAAAGCCCGATGGATCAGGATTTTGATATAGCTTTCCTCTGGATAGGAGTTAATGATATTTATTCACGGTTATTGAAAGTCCAAGCCCAGCCAATCACAAGAAGTTCAGAGGAATTTAAGGAGTGCTATGAGAATCTATTAGAATTAATATTAAAGTCTTCCAAAAAGGTAGTAGTAGTTACTCCTGCCCTAATAGGGGAGACTATTAACCCTTCTAATAGAGGACTTCTCAATCTGTCGATGATTATAGAAGAGATTTCAAAAGAACATAAAAATGTTTCCTTTATTGATCTTCATGCGACGTTTATGAAGAGATTGGAGACATTACAAACCAAGGATTACTTGAGCACCGGAGTCATGACTCTTTTAAAGGATGTTTTCTTTTATAAGAGTGCAAAGCGAGTAGACCGTCTGGCAGCAGAGCGTGGCCTACACCTGACGATGGATGGCATCCATTTGAACAGTAAAGGTGCGGAGTTGGTTGCTAAAGAATATGCAAAGGTGATCGATTCGTTTTAAAATCTCTTAAACCTCCTCCATATTTTCTGCAAAAATTTTGGGTAAACTAGCTTTTATGGAACTCAAAAGGAGGAGTAAGAAAATGAAGAAACGATATTTTTTTAGTGCATTTACATTAGCGACTGCCATTACGTTATCAGGTTGTGCTGCAGATGATGATGGTGCAGCGCCAAATCAAAACCAAACCAAAGAAGATTCGCAAGAAGAGCATGGTGATCATGGTGGACATGAAGGCATGGATATGTCAGGCTCTGGTGAAGTGCCAGAAGGGCTAAAGGAAGCGGAAAACCCTAAGTTTAAAGTGGGAAGTACTGCAATGATTACAGACGCCCATATGCCAGGCATGGAAGGTGCAGAGGCAACCATTGTTGGTGCTTATGACACATACGTTTATACGGTGACATATGAACCTACAACAGGTGGAGAAAAAGTAGAGAACCATAAATGGATCATTCATGAGGAAGTGAAAGATGCCCAGGATAATCCTTATGACCCTGGTGACGAAGTGGTGATAGAAGCAGCGCACATGGAAGGTATGAAAGGTGCTACTGCCACCATTGATTCCATGGAAAAAACAACCGTTTATATGGTAGATTTCACGCTAACAGATAATGGGGAAGAAGTGACCAACCATAAATGGGTAACCGAAAGTGAGCTTTCTGAAAAAGAATAGGATAAAAAAAACTTGGGGCGATGCCATCAATAGGCAATCTTCCCAAGTTTTTTATTTCTTATATTTATCATTCCAACGATATCCCACACCCCAAATAGTTTGAAGGTGCGCTTCGACTGGAAAACCGCCTGCTCGAAGTTTATCTCGGAGATTTCGAATATGAGAATCAATCGTGCGGTTTTCTGTTTCTGTTTTAAAGTCCCAGATCGAATCAATTAGATGCTCTCTTGAGAATACCTTGTCTCGGTGAAGAAGAAACTTTTCTAATAAAGCGAACTCCTTTGGGGTAAGGGTAATGGTAGTTTCTTTATAGGTCACTTGAAAAGAATAAGTGTAAAGATTTAGTCCTTTAAAATGGATTGGTAAATCAGTGCTAGAAGTAATTTTTGTTCTTCTAAGTACGGCCTCTATTCTTGCTAGAAGTTCCTCCTCATTAAAGGGTTTGGGAATATAGTCATCTGCTCCGTTTTTCAGGCCTTTTACAATGTCCTCTTTATCGTTTCTTGCTGTAAGCATGATGATAGGGACGTCGGAAAAAATACGAATATTTCTTAACGTTTCCCATCCATCCATTTCCGGCATCATTATATCTAACAGAATCAAATCTGCATCGTCCTTTTCTAGAAATGCCACTCCTTCTTTACCGGATTGTACTTTTACACAACGATATTCATAGGGAGCTAAATATAAAGACAGAAGCTCTAACATTCGTATTTCATCATCTATTAACAGTATTTTCTTCATCATGTTTCACCTCAAGTGCAATGATTACCGTCGTTCCTTTGTTAACTTCGGATTGTATGGTAATTTCTCCATTATGTTCTTCGACTAATTCTTTTACAATTGATAAGCCTAGTCCAGTTCCACCTGTTAGCCTGGATCTCGATCTTTCTGCGCGAAACATTCGGTCAAACACAAAGGGAAGGTCTTCTTCAGTAATTCCGATACCTTCGTCCTGAATGATTATGTTTGCTTTCGTTAAAAAGATAGAAGTTGTTGCCCCTTTATCGGAAAACTTACGCGCATTATCTAATAGGTTTACGATTATCTGTTCAAATCGGGCTGGATCAATATCCGCTACAAAGTCGTCATGATGGTGGAATTCCAAATGCTGCTCCTCATATTGGAAAACTGGTACTGTCTTCTCATATATAGCTTGTACAAATGCGCTCATTCTTGTTTTTTCTTTTTGAATAGAAAACGTGTTTTGATCCATTTTCGCAAGTTCAAATAAATCTTTTAGCATGTCTGATACTTTAAGAGATTCTTCATGAATAATATGGAGATAGCGCATTCTTTCTGCTTCACTTAGGTGTGATTTTTTACCAAGTTCTGCAAATCCCTTAATATAAGTAAGTGGCGTTCTTAGTTCATGGGAGATGCTAGCAAGAAACTCATTTCGTTCAATTTGCAAATGGTGCAAATGATTTGATAGGGCTTGAATGGACTGAGCCAGTTCCCCTATCTCATCCTGTTTTTTAACTGGTAGTTCAACCGAAAAATCCCCTTTGCTTAACCTTCCTGTTGCATCTTTCATTCTTTCAAGAGGTTTCGTGAGTAAACGAATTAAAAAGAAATTAGTCAAGAACAAAAAGAAAAGAATAATAACTGCAGCAATGCCAAAATGATGGTTTAATTGTTGTACAAGTTGTTGAAATTGATTTGTGCTTTTTAACATATAAACAATGCCAGTAGTGCCTTCTGTTTGAAATGGGGAAACCGTGGATACATAGCGGTTGTCCTTCCAATTATCTTGTAGTATTTGCTCCGTTTTCCCTCTATTTTCTCGTATGTCATCCGGGATTTCCGCTTCTGAAAGAGAAGAAGCGAGTACTTCTTGCTCTTGTGACATAATGATAACTTCCGTATCTGTTATTAATTCCATTAACTCAATATGGTTAAGGGTGCTTGAATCAAAAGACGTCTCAAGAACATCTCGATGGCTGTTTCCTCTAGCTAGCAAAGCCTCAAGCTCTTCTTCTATTAGCGAATTCACCACATGCCGATGAAGAACACTCATGGATATTGCTTCTATAACAAGGATGCTAAGAAAAAACCAAATACCTAACTTTGTTGAAAATTTCATGTGAAACACCCTATTCTATGTAGACATACCTATTATTTTAAATGAAATTTATCAAAAATGTGTGCAGATTTGTACAAGAAGGCTGTTTTCGGCAAACATAGTTAAGACACACGTGATAAAGGTTGCTGTCGTGCTCTTTTCGTGGAGGAGTTTTTTCACGTGGCAATTTTTCTTCGCATAATGATTGGAATAAGCCTTAAAGTCGACTTTTTCTTAGGTTTTAAGAAGCAATCTTTTAGAAAAGAGTCTTCAAGAAAAAACACACCCACCTTTTACAAGGGGATGTGTTAATCTTTTATGCCATCATCTCTCTACAAGCAGCAGCACAACGCCTGCAAGCTTCTGCACATCGCTGGCAATGGTCATGCTGATGCTTCTCGCACTCATCTGCACATGCCTCACATATTTCTGCACAAAGTCCGCATACTTGTTGAATAAATGGGCTATTTGATTGAAGGGCTTTTGCCGTAAAGGCGCAAATATCTGCACACTCTCGATCTGTACGAATACAAGCAGCCATCATTTTCACATCTTCTTCTGCTAAACAAGCATCAAAACAGGTGTTACACGCCTCCATGCACGCTAAGCATTCTTCTAAACATTTTTGTAGGTGTTCCTGACTTAACATGTAAAAACTCCTTTCCTATTTGCTTTCCGTTTTTATGTACCCAATCTATCCAATGTTTAACGGAAAGTTGAAAACTCCATATAATCTGCACAAAATTGTTACAAAATCTATTCTCTCAATAAAATGGGTAATTATGCTAAAATTAAGAGACTATTGAAGCTGGGGGGATTTTACAATGTACCGCATTGAAACAGTATTCATACCTGTAAGTGAAATTCAAAGCGCTAGGGAATGGTATTCTAGCGTGTTGGGAATCGAATTTGGCGAGGTTCAGTTTGAGCACTTATGTGTGGCAGAGATGCAAGGCGCAACGGTCATCCTTGATATGATGCCAAAATGGCGCAATGAAAATGGAGAGCTACCAGTCTTACAAGCTCCTGTTATTCAGTTTGGTACAGATGATATTGAAGCATCCTTTCATAAGATGAAGGATAAAGATGTGGAGATGGTGACAGGTATTGAGCATGGTCATTATTTTGTGTTTAAGGATCCGGATGGTAATAGATTGATGGTTTCGCAGTGTTAAGCGAAAAACTATTCAATGTTTATTAGAACAGAGTCCTACAGGAAATATTTTAAAAGTTACTTATTATCTACAATTACAATAATTATAATAAGTGCGGTAATGATTTACATGGTTTTTTCTAGCAATAATCCTTATGAGGTTGGTGGTATACAAAGGGGAGTTTTAGAAACAGGAGAATATTGGCGTTTTGTTACGTATGCATTCCTACACCATAACGTTTATCACTATTTATTTAATGCGGGTGCTATACTAATTTTTGGTCCTCCGCTTGAAGAAAAGCTTGGAAAAACTAGATTTCTTATGTTAATTATTGGCACGGTCATACTGACACCTATTCCAATTATTTTTACAACACCTATTGCAGGAGTTGGAATTTCTGGCTTCGTATTTGGAATGTTGGGGTTTTATTTATTCAATCGACGCTACTTGCTCGAAGATGAATTTGATAGAAAGTTAATCATACAGTTTACGATTTTTAGTTGGGTATTCACATTTATCTTTTCTGCTTTTACCCAACAAATCGTAACAATAATGGGACACTTGGGTGGTTTTATGACAGGCTTGTTTTTAGGAATGATTTCTCACCTGGAAAATTCTAAATCAAAGAAAGGTGCACCATACTAACGGCGCACCTTTTTCTACTACTTCACAAGCTCTCGGTGCTCAAGTAATAATCGCAGCCATTGAGCTGGATTTTTGAAGGAGTCGTTCTTTTCGCTGCGATATGGATTGATGTAAAGGTGCCAGCCAAGGGCCCGATAAACACAAGAAAGCTGGTCGGAGATGTGTGAAATTTGTTCTAATTTTTTCATTGGCGCAAAAGTGGTCCATGGCTCTAAATAATACGGCCTGAACTCATTGACCATATCAAACCACTCTGCTTCTGATTCTATTAAATCATCTAATGCGTGCCAGAAAACCCTTGTACTGAAAAACGGATGCGTTACAGCAGCATCTCCCCAATCAAAAAACATGACTTCATTTTCCCACACATGAATGTTCCCAGAATGCAAATCACCATGATCGATGGAATAAGGAACTACGCCATTCATCTGCTCGCACATGTGAATAATTTCGGAATCTAGCGCCATTATCTGTTCTGTTTCTTCTTGTGACAATCCAGTTTCGCACATAGCTAATAAGTTTTCCTGTATTTCAATTATTAATTTTGGAAAGCGTCTGTCAGGAGTACCTGTTGCAAGCAAGGTAGCAACCTGTTTTGTTTCTTGAACCTGTAAATCTGCATATTCCTGTAACGCTTTTTTCCATACGCTTTTATCCTTTGTTTCCCTTAGAAGGGTGCCTTGCAGTTCTTTCATAAAAAACCAGGGGTGTGACGGGTGAGAAGCAACCACCTCCACTATTTTATCAGGATGCCGTTGAAACAATTCTTCTGTTAATCTAGGTTCAAATTTAGCTGAAGGACCGATGGCTTTAAAATATAGACTGCCATTCATACTAGTAATTTTTTTTATAAAAGAAAGATCCGTGTTTTTAATTATTTTCGTGTCCCCAATTTCACGGTCTAGCAATTCCTCAGCCCAGCTTTGTGACTCGATATCAAGATTCAACATGTTTCATTCTCCTGTTCATTATTGGATAAAAAAACATTCTACACGAGATGGAAACTTTCCTCTTTCCAATTCGTAGAAAAAGGTGGCCATTATGAATCGAAAAGTTGCGGTATTTTTAATCACATGGTTTTTGTTTCTAATTTGGGTTTATTGTGCTGTGTATATTGCTTCTACTCAGGATTGGTGGGGAGCTCTCAGCTTACTCAAGCACACGGATGAGTTAGAAGTTTGGACAACCTCCTATTGGAAAGTACTGCGCGGTGGGATGGTGTTTACTCTATTAGGGATTTGTTTATATTTTTTGATTGGAAGGCTAGATAAAAATAACGACCAGCAACGTTATCGTAGCAGATGATAAACAGTTTTATTTGCAAAGGATTGATTTATATTGACCAAGAAGATCTGGTTAAGATTAGTTTTTTCTTTAATAGTATTCTGCCTTTTTTTCATAAGTTACTCTGCTTTTAGTATTTGGTCCTTTGGTAACAATGTTCAATTAGTTAAATCGGATGTTGCTGTGGTCCTTGGTGCTGCTGCTTGGGATAATGAGCCATCTCCTGTTTTGCGTGAGAGGGTAAATCATGCAATCTGGCTTTATGAGAATGATTACGTAGATAAAATTATCTTTACTGGTGGTAAGGGTGAAGGTGATAAGTATGCAGAATCTGAGATTGCAAGAGATTATGCTATCAAACACAATGTTCATTCTGATGATATTTTGATAGAAACTAAATCAACAATTACAGAAGAGAACCTTAAATATGCATATGAAATTGCGAAGGAGAATAACCTCAACACATTTACAATTGTAAGCGATCCTTTGCATATGAAAAGAGCAATCTTGATTGCAAAAAACACTGGAATGGAAGCATATTCATCCCCTACTCAAAGTTCCGTATACAAAACATTGAATAGCAAAGTACCATTCTTCCTACGTGAGTTGTTTTTCTATATCGGTTATCTATTTAGTTTACCATTGAGGTAATATCAGTAAGAGAGGGACCATTACAGAAGATCTTTTCTACGTTGTAATGGTGTAAAAAGGGAGTGGCTAAGTGAGAAAGTTGAGTATTATAATAATGATGTTTCTGATTCTAGCAGGATGCACTAAAACGATTGAAGAAACTAGTCTAGTGGAAGGGTTCGAGCTTAAAAATACGCAAGCTTACTCGGTTTCTGTTAACGGTCAGCATGTTGATGTTATTCCTTTATTTGAACCTTACATGGAATATATCTCTAGCCAAAGGGAGAAAAAAGGTAATAGAGAGGATGTCTTTTCCGAATTAGTAACGAAAGAAATAAGTCAGGAAATTTATGGATCAAAATACTATTTACAGAATGATCTTCACTTTATTGTTCCAAGTAATATCGATAAGCTTGAACATTACATAAAAAATCTTGATGAAAAATTTAGTGAAATAAAAAATATTATTGAAAAAAGTATTGGTGACTCCTCACGACTTTTATCTGGCAGTGACTACAAAATTTATCTAACTCCATATAATCCTGATATCAGTTCACTAGATATGGAAGGTGTGGCTGGCTTTGCTACTGACAAAGGTGCAATGTTACTACAAATCGACCCAGATAATTATACGGAAAACAGTATTAAACAAACCATTGCTCATGAGTATCATCATCTCGTTTATATGGAAATATCGGATTATAAAATACGCAAACATAATTTGATGGAACTTGTGATGATGGAAGGGAAGGCGGATTCTTTTACAAAATTGGTTTATCCAGATTATGAAGTTGGCTGGATTGAACCACTAAGCGAAAACGAACAAGGAGCTATTAGAAATTATTTAGATAAATATCAGAGTTCCTATGATTTAGATCACTATTATCAGATGCGAGCAGGCATTCCAAGTAGTGGGATTCCTAAGTGGGCACTTTATAGAGTGGGTTATCAGATGATGCAAGAGTATTTGGAGAAAAATAACGAATTAGCCACTAAGGATTGGTCATTGATAAAAGCTGCTGAAATTTTAGAACAATTGGAGAGTGATAAGCCATGAACTTAGTAGATACACTGTTTCAGCTTTTCGTGTTTGGTTTAATCATCTTATTTGTTGTCTCTTTTACATTTTTCATTAGAAGACTACTCATCAATGCATCTGTACGAAATCAACAATTGAAGGAAATGAATGAAAAATTGGATAGACTAGTAAAACAGGTAGAAAAGAAAAGTTAGATGATTTCGGAGGACGGTACGATGGAAATTAGAGTGTTAGGTAAAGAAGATGCCAAGCAATATCGTGAGCTTCGCCTTGAGGGATTAAAGGGAGTGCCAGAAGCCTTTAGTTCGAGTTTTGATGAGGAAAGTAAGATGGATGTGGCTGCCTTTGCAAGTAGATTTGGAGCTGCGCACGTTTTTACTTTTGGTGCATTTATAGAGCAGAAACTAGCAGGTACGGTGACTTTAATATGTGAAACGAAGATCAAAATTAAGCATCGCAGTCATATTGTCGCGATGTATGTTTCAGATGAGTTTCGCAAACAAGGTGTGGGAAAAATGTTGATGGAAACGGCGATTCATCGGGCTAGTGAGCAAGAAGGTGTAGAACAAGTTTTATTAACCGTTAATGCGAGCAATGAGCCTGCTAAAAAGCTTTATCAGTCACTGGGTTTCACCACGTTTGGAGTGGATGTTCGAGCGTTGAAGGTTGGAAATACCTATTATGATGAGGAAATGATGGTTTTAGCGTTATAAGATTTGTGCTGGTCTATTTGGGCCAGCTTTTTATTTTGTAACTTTTTATAAGGTAGCACGTTGTAATAGGTGAAAAAGGGAGGGAGTTGATGGGGTGAATCATTTACGAAAAAAACAACAGATTGATAGTTGGTATGAAAAATATAGCAATGATGTGTATAATTACGCTTTTTTTATGATTGGTGACCAGGAGCAGGCAAAGGACATCCTGCAGGATACTTTTGTTCGAGCCTTCAATAATTTGGAGCATTTTCGCGGTGGGCAAGAGAAAAGCTGGTTGTTTCGGATTGCGCGGAACTTAACCATTGATACGGTCAGAAAGAAAAAAACTCTCTTAAATTATTTAAGTTTTTCTCCTTATAAATTGTCCAATGAAAAGTCAGCAGAAGACCTGGCAATTTTAAACGAAACGGAAAAGCAATTATACCTTGCGTTAAGTAAAATGAAAGCCTCACAAAGGGATGTCATTATTTTACGAAAAATAAAGGAGTTTTCGATTAGCGAAACTGCGGATATCCTTGGTTGTACAGAAGCAAAGGTGAAGGTCGACTTGTTTCGAGCGCTAAAAGTATTACGCGCAGAATTGGAAAAGGAGGGTTATCAGCATGAAGCAATCTAGTAGATATGAAGATACGGACTTTCAAGCGTTGAACCGAAAAATATCGCTAAATGAGAAGGACCGACATGATGTGTTAGAGAGGATACATGAAAAGATTGATGTGGCACCGACCACTCGAAAGTCTTCGCCACCACGGAAGTATTATTTTGCGATGGCAGCTGCTGCGGTTGTGTTTATGTTGGTTTTGGTGCCATCCTTACTGTCCAATTTTAATAAGCCGAATCTTTCTGAAGGAGGAACAATA
Source organism: Bacillus sp. THAF10 (assembly GCF_009363695.1). Classification (NCBI taxonomy): domain Bacteria; kingdom Bacillati; phylum Bacillota; class Bacilli; order Caryophanales; family Bacillaceae; genus Bacillus; species Bacillus sp. THAF10. The sequence goes on from NZ_CP045403.1 coordinate 893,711, forward strand.
ACAGACCAACACTCTTCACAAGCAGAATTAGAAGAGATTCTATCCTCCTACGGATATGCAGAAATACTTCATCAGGAAGAAGTGGAGAATGGGGTAGTGGTATTATTCACGGATTATATTAAGAAAGATGTAAATATTATTGAGTTAAATGCCGTGTTTGTTAGAAAAACAGAGGATGGCTGGGATAAATCTTTGGATGGGGGCAGCCATACTTTCCTGGAACAGACAGAGCTCAGCTACCAGCTACTGCTGGCTTCAAGTGATCAATCACCTTTCCCATTATTGTTTGGTAGCATCATCGACCCAGCAATCACACAGGTGCAAGTGACGAACCTGGACAATAAGCAAGAATACACAGCAGAGATAATCACATCTGAAAATGGAAAGAGCTACTGGTATGCTTTTGTGGATGCTAATTCTCTTGATGCATATGAAATCCAAGGAGTCGGTGAGAACGGTATGCCTATACAATCATCACTGACACATAATGAAAGTGCATTAGATTTCGAGTTAACGGAAGAGGAGGGGAAAGTATATGAATTATTAAAAGCGGATTTGGATGTGAAGCATGCGAAAGATCTCCCTCCAATTAGTATAGCTAAACTTTATGTGCAGGCTAGCCTTGATAAGGAGTGGGAGGTAAAATATGAGCTCTATACAGATAGAGAGGATAGGCATCAAATTTCGAAAGAAGAATACTTTAATGAAATGACCAATCAAACAAAGGAGCAAATTGAGAACTCTTTTTTTGGAATACAGGATGGGACCTTCCGTGAATCTGAAGATGGTAGTGGCGGCCACATTAGCTTTATGAATATAAGTGGAGAGGTGTGGGGCTTTTCCATGGTGAAAGAGGAAGATGGTAGCTGGAGTGTGTCATTTATACCACTTCAGTAATCAAGATGTGAGGCCAGCAAGTAGCCCGGGAAGACTACTTGCTGGCTTCCTTTTATGCGGAGTGCGGATATTAGCGGTATTTGTCGAAAGGCCTTTATCTTCAGGTAAGTCGCAAATAAAACCACCAAAGTCGCAAATAAATCGAAACCTCCGCAAATAAAACCGCTAAACCCGCAAATAAAATCAAATCTCCGCAAATAAAACATCCAAAGCCGCAAATAAAATTTCCACCAGCTACCAAACTACCAAAAAACCCCCGACAACCCGTAAAATTAAGCCTCACCACCCACCAATATCACCAATCACACCTCAAACGTCATAAAATCCCCCACTATAAACCCCGTTTCGCAGAAAACTCCCCCTTCACCCGCTCCAACAACTCCACATCCGTCAACAATCGCAGCCCGACCAGCGCTAGCGCCTCCGCACCAACCAGTAACGCATGATCTCCCTGGGGTGAACGGGCCGCAGCTTTAAATGCCTCTGTATGTGCAACAAGCGCGGAGTCCCCAATCTTAATATAAGGGTGAATTGTCGGCACCACCTGGCTCACATTCCCAACATCCGTAGAGCCAATGCCAGCGCGCCCCTCGAACACGACCGTCTCACCAAGTGACTCCACGACCTCCTGGTACACCTCATCCAAGCTTTCATTCAACACAATATTGTCGACCTCATTCTGAAAGGCAATGACATTCACCGCAGAACCGGTCGCCAAAGCAGCACCCTCCGCAATTGCCTTCACTTTCCTCGTCACTTCATTTAACCCTTCCCGAGTAGCGGCGCGAATGTAAAAGCGGGCTTTTGCGTATTCCGGTACAATGTTCGGAGCGTCTCCACCATGGGTGATAATGCCATGAATACGAAAATCATCTGTGACATGCTGGCGCAGAGCATTCACCCCATTAAACAGCCCAATTACTGCATCCAACGCGTTGATACCCTCGTGAGGAGAGGCGGCAGCATGCGCCGGTTTTCCAATGAATTCAAAGTCCAGGGGATCAACAGCTAGAGTCGGACCAGTTAATCTTGTGTCACTCCCTGGATGAACGATTAAAGCGGCATCCAAATGCTGCACCAAGCCGTGCTTCACAAAGCTACCCTTTGCACTGCCATTTGGCCCACCTTCCTCTGCAGGAGTTCCAAAAACGGTTACCTCGCCACCTGTCTCATCTAGCACCTTGCTTAACGCAACGGCAGCGGCCACACTGGTTGTTCCAATAATGTTGTGTCCGCACGCATGACCTATCCCCGGAAGGGCGTCATATTCGGCAAGGAAACCGATGGACGGGCCTGGTATTCCGGATTTTTTTGTGGCAATAAATCCAGTTTCATGACCGGCCACATTTGTTTCAATCAGAAATCCCTCTTCCTTTAAAATAGAGGTGAGGAGGGAGGAGGCATAGTATTCCTCGTTCCCAATCTCTGGATATTCATGAATGTCGTGACTGGTAGATAAATAGAGTGCTTGTTTTGATTGGATATCTTCCTTGATTACTATGGAATGCTCATTTACAGCTACTGTCATGTGAATCACTCCTCCTTATTCTTCTTCGTCAACGCCAATTTCGCTTAGGGGCACAAAGGTTGGGATGGTGCTGCCTTTGTATTCTTTCTCAATAAACTCTTTCACATCGTCCTCTTGATAAAGCTCGGCAATTTTTTTCAGGTCCTCGCGGTTTTTATCTTCAGTACGTGTGGCAATGATGTTGATATATGGAGTGGCAGTTTCATCCTCGTGGAAAATAGAATCTTTAATTGGATTGAAGCCTGCGTCTACGGCAATTCCGTTATTGATGATAGAAGCATCCACATCAGCCAGTACGCGCGGTGTTTGGCCCGCAACGACAGGAACAATCTCGAGGTTCTTTGGATTTTCTACGATTTTGTCTAAGGAGCCATTGCCGTCAAAGTCCTCCGGCAGGGTGATAAGGCCGGCATCCTGTAAGAGTAGGAAGGCTCTTCCCATATTTGTTGCTTCATTAGGCACCGCAATTTTTCCGCCCTCCGGAATGTCCTCCACCTTTTCATGTTTTTCAGAGTATAGACCGAGTGGGGCAATAACAGTGGTCGCAATTGGTGATAAGTCTAAGTCGTGCTCTTTAATAAATGCTTCAAAATAAGAGATGGTCTGAAATGCGTTTGCATCAATTTCCTTCTGTGCAAGGGCAAGGTTTGGCTGCACATAGTCATTAAAAGTGACAATTTCGATATTAATTCCTTCCTTTTCTGCTTTTTCAGCTACAAAGTCCCAAATTCTTGTGTCAGTACCACTTACGCCAATTTTTACTGTTTTCTCATCATCTGAGCAGCCTGCCGCTACCAGTAGTAATAAAAATAATCCTGCAAAACCTAGTAATTTTTTCATGATGTCTTTCTCTCCTTATCGTCTTCTAATTTTTTTTGATAAAATATTTCCGGAACTCTGAACACCCTGTACCAATACCACAAGGATGGCGACGGTGATTAACATCGTTACTTCGTCAAATTGCTGGTAGCCATAGGTAATGGCAAGATCACCAAGGCCACCCCCGCCAACAGCCCCTGCCATGGCGGATGCCCCAATAAGTCCAATGGTGGCGATCGTGATGGCTAAGACGAGGGAGCTTAATGCTTCTGGTAGCAAAAATTTGAAAATGATTTGCCTTGGTGTCGCCCCCATTGCTTCTGCTGCTTCCAAAACACCTGGCTCCACCTCGAGAAGTGAGTTTTCTACGAGTCTTGCAAAATATGGCGCTGCGTAAAAAATTAAAGGTACAGTTGCTGCTGCGGTCCCGATCGAGGTACCAACAAGCAATCTGGTAATCGGAATGATGGCAACAAGTAAAATGATGAACGGTATCGAGCGAAATACGTTTATGACAGGATTTATTAGGTTAAATAGGTAAGTATTTTCTAAAATATGTCCTTTTCTTGAAACCACTAGGAGCACACCAAGCGGCAAGCCCAGTAGGACGGAGAACAGTAAGGAGAAGCTTACCATCGATACTGTTTCAAGTAAGGCATCAATAATCTGATCTGGTCTAACTCGCATGTGCGTTCACCTCTTTCACTAGAACTTTTTCTTGTTGGATGTAAAATAGGGCTCTTTTTATTTCAGATGGCTCTCCTTTTAACTCCACGATCAAATTACCAAATGGAATTCCTTGAAGCTCTGTTATGTTACCGAAGAGCACATTGACGTCGACTTTAAATTTCTTGGCCACCTGAGACAAAAAGGGCTGGCCAGTGGAGGCACCAACAAAGTTAATGCGATAAACTCCTTGATGGTCATCTTTGTTGCTTACGAGCTCTAGAATCGATTTTGGCAGCTTGTCATTTAAGACGGAGCTGACAAAGTTGCGTGCTGTTTCTGTTTGTGGGTTAGAAAATAAATCAAATACTGTTCCATGCTCAATGATTTTTCCTTTTTCAATAACAGCGACTTTATCACAAATGTCGCGGATGACGGACATTTCATGCGTAATCATGAGAACGGTAATTTTGTAGTCCTTGTTTATTTTTTTCAAAAGCTCTAGGATGGAGCTTGTTGTTTGTGGATCAAGAGCGGAGGTTGCTTCGTCACAAAGCAGGACAGAAGGCCTTGTGGCAAGGGCTCTGGCGATACCAACACGTTGTTTTTGTCCGCCTGATAACTGATCAGGGTAATTGTCTTTTTTATCAGCAAGCCCGACAAATTCGAGTAGCTCCTTCACTCTTTCTTTTATTTCTGCCTTATTTGTACCACTAATGATTAAGGGCATTGCAACATTTTCATACACGGTTTTCGAGTTTAGAAGATTGAAATGTTGAAAGACCATGCCGATTTTTCGCTTGGCTTCGCGAATTTTTTTCGGGGAAAGCTGGGTTAAATCTACTCCGCCTATCAAAACCCTTCCTGAAGTCGGACGCTCAAGCAGGTTCACGCAACGAATGAGCGAGCTTTTGCCGGCTCCACTAAAACCGATGACACCGTAAATTTCTCCTTCTTCAATGTTGAGGTCAATACCATCAAGGGCATGAACCTCCTTATCACCACTTTTGTATACCTTTTTAACATCTTTAAATGAGATCATGCTGGGTGCTTCCTCCGTTTCTTGAAAAAATATAAAAAATACCCTTTTCTTGAAAAGACAAGAAAAGGGCATTGGGGGATCGATGCTCTTTCTTATCTTTCAAGCGAATTGCTTGATGGAATTGGCACAGTGCTCATGTAAGCCTGTTGCCGAGGTTTCATAGGGCCATTCCCTCCACCTCTCTGGATAAGAAAACAATTATAAAGTTGTTATACGTCGCTTATGACTTCCTAAGGGCGACCTTGAGCCTCCTCGGCTTTGCCTGCGGGGTCTCAAGATTGTGAAAAGATGCATTCGTCTATTACAAAAACAAAAAACCTCTTCCTACATAGATAAGAAGAGGTTTTTAGTCCGGGTGAACTTTTGCTCTTCTTATCTTTCAAGCGAATCGCTTGATGGAATTGGCACAGTGCTTATGCAAGCCTGTTGCCGAGGTTTCACAGGGCCGTTCCCTCCACCTCTCTGGATAAGAAAAAAGTTTTATTTGATTGATGCTTAGTTTAGTATGGTTTTTTTTGAGTGTCAATAGGTTTTTTTACAATAAATGATTGTGTAAACGCTTACGTCCTTGCTGGGCTTATTATGAAAATATTTTGAAAAATGAAACCTATGGGTGTTCCAATTCGTCATATTTAATGGGGATATATGGCAAAGGAGAGAAGTGAGTTGAAGAAGTCTAGTATTGTAATTAGCATTAGTTTTCTAAGTTTTATTATGGTAGTGGTAGCATTAATTAATACATATAAAATCAATAAAGGCTATGCAGAGTACCATTCTGCAGCGGTACGGAATGATACCTCTCATTTTATAGCTAGCTTTGAAGATAACGATAGAATTTTTAAAGCTATTTTGAACGAGGGGACTCTTTCTCAAGAGCAACTCGCTCAGGTGAGAGAAAACGTCTATGTTCAAGTGCGATATTATGAGGATTACCACGGACTGGCGGTCCACTTAGACCGTTATCAACATGATGCGTATTCGATTGCAAGTGCTGCGTTTTTAACAGAAGCCGTGTTCAACAGACAGCAGGGGCAACTTGAAATAAAAACTAGGATGGATGTGGACGATACCTTTGTTAAAAAGGTGGAAATGTTGGTCTTATTTAATAGTAACTGCATAAAAGAGCTTCATAGACGGACACAGCATTTGGAGCTAAATGAGGAAGGCAGTGCTGAGATTAGCATCACAGATGATTTTTGGATTGATATTTTACGAGGATTAAATCGCTTATCTTATGAAAAGCAAAGTGATCTACAGATGCTACTAAATTAAAGGGAGGTGCTTAGATGAAGTGGATGCTCCTTATTTGTGTGTTTTTGGTAAGTGGTTGTAGCTATAATATGAGTGTTGCGACGCTCAGTGAACAAGGAGAAATTGCAAAGTCTCATTTAGAAGGATTAGGCTATTCGATTGTTTCCTTTGAAGAGGAAGGGGAAATAGAGTTTAAACGGAACTTTGTCAATGTGATGCCCAATGACCAATTGCTAAGTGTGCAATACGGGGAATTAGATGATTATTTGGATGAAGTGATGGCTACTGTTCACTTTTTAGTCAGTGGTCATCCGTTAGATGATCAATATAAAAAAGGGAAAAGTCATGCAACCGTATTTCTGATTGAGAACAAGGTTGTTGGTGGGTGGTCCTTTCCGTATTCGGATGAAGCGTTAGCAGGTGCACCATATTCACTGGATGGAAAAACGAGAGAAGAAGTTCATGGCAGCAATGAAAAGTGGCTGGCGAAAAAAGAGAACGCCCAAAAGCTTCAGCCAGTAAAGGTAGAGAAGCGCACAGACGCTGGGTATGAAACGGTGAAAATAGTGGAAGCGGCCACAGAACTTCAACGATTGGAAGATTTCTTTGCAAATAGGTTCGGGGAAAGTAAAGTGAAAGTGGAGATGGTAAGAGACCCTGACTATCGATTTCACATGAACGGCTCCACCTATGCCTTGTGGGTTACCCCACTCGGCGATGGCATGGAGGTTGTAGTAGAGGGAGAAGCAAAGTATGCAAAGCTCTCAGAAGCTTCCGCAGCAGAGCTTTTTCCAATCATTACAGGGGAAAAATTCATTGCAGAATAAAAAAGCTCAAAGCCGCCAATATGGTGCTTTGAGCTTTTGCTTTTTTATAAACCTGCAGAAAGAAGTACTTTCCCTTCAGGCAATTCGTTTCCTTTTTGCGGCTCTAAGGTGATGGCAATGGTATCCCATTCCTTTACAGTTGTTTCATCGATGTTGTAAAGGACATACCCTTTTCCTTGGCTGTCGACGATAAAGTCACCAGCTGGTATTGGTGAGCCGTCTTTTAAGAGCCAAACCTGGTACACTTCAGTTCCTGAGAGTTCAGGAAGTTCTTCGGTGTGAACCATAACACTCAGTGCTTCCTCCTTCTGGTAGAGTGCGGCAAATCCGTTGGCACTGGTTTCTGATGGTTGCAGGTTTACAATGCTATCTGGAGGTGTGATGTCCGGGGTTGCTGCAATGTCATCTTGGTTTTGCATCAGCAAATAGCCGTTTCCAAGTAAGGAAAGTAAAAGGGATGCAGCTAGTATTGTCGTTAGCCATGCTTTCTTTTGCGTTGGTGCTTTTGTTGCTGGTTCTGTTTTGTTTATCGGTGTAACAGATGTTGTAGTTTCAGTTTGATCTTCTGCTGCAAAGACATTATCCAGTATTCGTTTCTTCATTTCTGGTGGTGGTGATGCCTGTTCAGACACAAGGGCAACATCTCCTAACAGTTCTTGAAGCTCCTGCAATTCTTCCTGACAATCAGGGCAAGTAGCTAAGTGTTGTTCAAATTCTTCTCTCTCTGTTTGGGAAAGGTGACCGTTGAAATAGTCGATTATGTGATCACAATTCTTACTCATATGCTCCCCCTCCTATCTGCAAGCAGCGGTTTTAATTTCTTTAATGCCAGTCGTATTCGGCCCTTAACGGTACCGAGCGGTATGCCAGTGAGGTCCGCAATTTTTTGTTGAGTGTATCCTTTAAAATACATCAAATGCACCATCTTTCGTTGCTCATCTGAAAGGGTGGAAACCGCCTCTCGGATGACCGATTGTTCCTCTTTCCACTCTGTTTCTTTTTCCGTAGAATCAGTAGCTTGAAGATAAGGCTCGACATCCTCCATTGATGCATTTTGTGTACGCTGATGCTTTCTTATAATATCCAAAGCCTTATTCCGGGCAATGGTGAACAACCAAGAACGGAATTTTCCTTTAGATTCGTCATAGATGCCTGTTCCTTGCCAGAGTTTGATAAACACATCCTGCATTGCTTCTTCGGCAATCTCATGATCATTGGTGATTTTTAATAGAAAGGAGTACAGGATTTTTTCGTAACGGTCGTACATTTCTTCTAAAGCGGTTTTGTCCTTTTGCCTTATCCGCTCATAAAGAAGAGTGTCCTTATTCTGCATAGAGGTTCTCCTTTTTAGGTAGATTTCTTATTATTATATCTTTCTTTTATTGTTTAAAAGAAGAAATAAGGCTTTCTTATTAGCTGTTTTCGTAAACTTTGTTGCTACAGGTATAGACAAGACAATCCGTAATCAACGTTGCTGTCGTGCTCTTTTCGTGGAGGAAGATTGAAACATGTGGCAATTTTTCTTCGGATAAAGACTGGAAAAAGTCTTAAAGCCGACTTTTTCTTAGGTATTAGCAACAATCTTTTAGAAAAGAGCCTTCTTATTTACATAACGCTGGAAAATGGATGATGGATCAGTATATAGCTGGAAATCACCTTAACTTGACTAAGAATCCAACCTGACGTACCTTATATATATTGCAATAGGTGCATGGAGGAAATAATGATTATGCGTGTAAAGAAAGTACTAAATAATAACGTCCTGATTGCCGCTCACCCTGAGTACAATGAGGTAATCCTCACTGGAAAAGGAATTGGCTTCGGCAAACGAACAGGAGAAGAAATTACCGAGGAGAATGCAGAGAAGTTTTTCGTTCTCCAGGATCAAAGTGAGCAGCAGCAATACAAGCAGCTTCTTAATTATGTTGACGAATCTTTTATTGGCCTTATGAATGAGTGTGTGGAGAGGATTGAACGCAGGTTTGATGTGAAGCTAAACGAGCACATTCATGTTGGTTTAACCGATCATCTTTATTTTGCGATTAAACGCATTCAACAGGGCCTTGATATAAAAAATCCATTCTTGACGGAAACAGAGCTCGCTTACCCGAAAGAGTATAGGGTGGCCCTAGAAATTGTCGAATGGTTAAATAAAGAACTGCAAATTTCTGTTCCAACAGGAGAGGTTGGATTTATCACGCTGCATATTCATAGTGCCCTGACAAACCGAGATCTCTCAGAGGTGAACAGGCACACGCAGCTGATTAGTCAGATGGTGGATGTGATTGAAGAGTCTTTGAAAATATCCATTGACCGAACGGATGTGAATTACCTGCGTCTAATCCGCCATTTTCATGCCTCCATCGAGCGGGTGCAAAAGGATCAAAACCGTCCAGAAAATCAAGAAGCACTCGCAAAAGTGTTGCAAGCAGAATATCCAGTGTGCTACAATCTTGCTTGGAAATTGATAAAAATTATGCAACAGAACTTACACAAGTCTGTGCCGGATGCGGAGGCAGTTTATCTGACCCTGCATTTGCAAAGGCTTGCAAAATAAATAAACCAACAGCATTTTTTCACGTGTTACTGGTAAAGCAGGCATGAGCGAAAGAAAGCGTAAACGAAATTGATAGAAGAAGTCTATCCTTTTTCGTGTACCTTTTCTTTTGACTCATGCCTATTTTTATTTTAAGGCTGTGTTAAACACGGCTGTTTATTAACACAGTCTTTTGCACAAGTTCTGCATACAAGAGGAGGAAATAGAATGTTTAAAAAATCGTTCGGGTTGCTGCAGCGCATTGGAAGAGCGTTGATGCTACCTGTTGCACTTTTACCAGCAGCTGGGATATTACTTGCTTTTGGTAATGCGATGCAAAACCCAAATATGACAAGCCGACTTGGCTTTTTAGAAGCAGATGGAATCGTGCTGCTCGCGCAAATTATGGAGCAGGCAGGTAGCATTGTATTTGCCAATCTGCCATTATTGTTTGCCATTGGGGTAGCCATTGGTCTTGCTGGAGGAGACGGAGTTGCCGGGCTTGCAGCTATGATTGGGTATTTAATCATGAACGTGACAATGAGTGTCATCAGTGGAGTTACTGCTGACCAGGTAGGCTCAGATCCTGCTCTTGCTAATGTATTAGGGATACCAACGCTTCAAACCGGAGTTTTTGGAGGAATTATTGCCGGCGTACTTGGGGCGTATATGTACAACAAATTTTATAATATTGAATTGCCATCTTACTTAGGTTTTTTTGCTGGAAAGCGTTTTGTTCCAATCATTACGGCGGCATCAGCACTTATATTAGGAATTGTCATGAACTTTGTGTGGCCGTTTGCACAGGAAGGACTTAACAGTTTCTCTTACTTTATGACGGAATCCAATCGGACGCTGGCAGCATTTATTTTTGGAGTGATCGAACGTGGCCTGATTCCGTTTGGACTTCATCATATTTTCTACTCTCCGTTTTGGTTTGAGTTTGGCTCTTACACAAATGAAGCAGGAGAAATGGTTCGAGGAGATCAACGAATTTTTATGGAGCAGGTGAAGGATGGTGCAGAGCTAACTGCGGGGACCTTTATGACTGGTAAATTCCCATTCATGATGTTTGGATTACCTGCAGCTGCGTTAGCAATCTATCATTGTGCTCGTCCAGAAAACAAGAAGTATGTAGCCGGAATCATGGGTTCTGCAGCATTAACTTCCTTCTTAACTGGTATCACAGAGCCACTTGAGTTCAGCTTTTTATTCGTGGCACCGATCCTGTTTGCGATACATGCTGTGTTTGCAGGATTCTCGTTTATGGTCATGCATATTTTAGATGTGAAAATTGGAATGACCTTCTCCGGTGGAGTGATTGATTACATTTTGTTTGGTGTATTACCAAATGCAACTCCTTGGTGGCTAGTGATTCCTGTTGGACTAGTATTCTCTGTAATTTACTATTTCGGCTTTCGTTTTGCGATTAAAAAGTTCAATTTAATGACACCAGGTCGTGAAGAAAAAAACACAGACGATGAAGAAGTTGCTGGAAGTGTGGATGAACTGCCATACGGTGTGTTAGAAGCATTAGGTGGAAGAGAAAACTTAGATAATCTTGATGCTTGTATTACTCGTTTGCGTGTAAGTGTCAAAGATGTCGGTCAGGTAGACAAAGAACGCTTGAAAAAGCTTGGCGCAGCAGGTGTCATGCAAATCGACCGTAATATCCAGGCGATTTTTGGCCCTCGTTCTGAAACGATTAAAGGACAGATTCAGGATATTCTTAGTGGGAAAACGCCAGCCAAAAGTGAAGTGGCCGCAGCGACAGAAGCAGCGCCTGTATCAAGTGGTAAGCTGAATGTTGCTATGCCAATGACTGGGAAACTTTTACCGATTTCAGAAGTACCTGATAAAATCTTTTCGCAAAAAATGATGGGAGATGGCTTTGCAATTGAGCCTTCTGATGGAAAAGTCGTTGCTCCTGTAGCGGGAAAAATCGTCAATCTGTTTCCAACAAAGCATGCGATAGGACTTGAAACAGAGGATGGCCGTGAAGTGCTAGTACACGTAGGCATTGATACGGTAAATTTAAAAGGAAAAGGCTTTGAAGCCCTAGTTGCCCAAGGCGATATCGTTGAACAGGGGCAAACCTTGTTACATGTTGATTTACGGATTGTAGCACAAGAAGCAACATCCATTATTACGCCAATTATTTTTACTAACTTGGCTGCTGGTGAAGCGGTAGAGATTAAAGATGGTAGTGTGCGTGCTGGGGATAAAGGGTACGTTACAATAAAATAGTTCACAAACAATAAAAGACCGTTTAGCTGTCAAATGCTGAACGGTCTTTCTATATATTCCTGCATTTACATTTTACGTTAAAAAGCAACATATTTTTACATGTCCTTTATATTTCATTAACAATCCTCCCTTAACATTAAAATTGTCAGATAAAAACAAAGGGAGTGCGGGAATGCAAATGAATCTCAAAATTTCATTAAGAAAGCTGTTAGTTATTTGGATGTGTTTTATCATTTTAGTTCCCAGTTATCATGCTGAGGGACCAGTTCTGGTTAGTGCAGAAGAAGCTGAGGAAGAAACTGTTCCATCGGTAGAGCTTGTGCCAGATGAGGAAAGTGAAGAAAGTGAGACCACAGTGGAACCAGAAAATGAATCCACAGTGGAATCAAAAAATGAAACCACAGTCCAACCAGAAAATGAATCCACAGTCGAATCAGAAAATGAAACCACTGTAGCTCCAGAAAATGAAACAAATTCTGTGCAGTCCCCAAAAGAAGAAACATCTGAAGAAAAAGAGTTGGAAGATTCCCCATCAGAAGAACTTCCTGAATCTGAGTTGGAGATGAATCCACCTGCTAATGAACAAAACTCAGAAACCGAAAAAGAACAAACGGAAAAGAGTAGTAATACAGAAGAAACTTATAGTGAGCTGCCATTGCTCATAACAGAACTGAGCCCAAACTCTAAAGGTGGGGGCACCGATTTTTATGAGTTTTTTGAAGTCTATAACAATACAAATCAGCCTATGAATCTTGGAAGCTATTCCTTTTTTTATAAATATACTGATAGTGGAAATGAGCTTGCTTTTCAAGTACCTATGGTTGAATTAGAACCGCAAGAAACTATTGTGTTATGGTTTAACGTCGGAAAGTTGGCATTGGAGGATTTTAACCAGAATTTTGGTGCGAATCTGTCTGAGGATGAAGTTGTAGCCTTCACCGATGTTTTCCCAGGTTTTGCGAATGGGGGAAATCGTGCTTTAGTTGTAAAAAATCAGCAAGGACAGGACATCGTATCTGCTAGTTATCTTGGTACGGAAAACGATAATAATGGAAATGGAATAAACTATATCTATCCTGAACCTGAAACAGGAACAGACATGAAAAAACTTGAAGTGCTTGCTGCTCCTACCCCAGGTGCAATCAAAAATGAACAGGTACCAACGTTGCCCCTAGAGGTGGAAGAAGAGCAAGAAGATATAGAAGCACCAGTCATTACACACAAGGAAGTAACATCAGGAACTGCTTTTACTCCTGTAAAAATAGAGGCAAGTGTTACGGATAACATAGCTGTAAATGCTGTCACTCTTTACTACAAAACAATGGAAGAAGAGACATTTCGTTCCGTTGTAATGAATCGAGATGGAAACAATGAAGGAACATATTCAGGAGAAATCCCTGCGGCAGATGTGCAAAGTTCCATTTCCTACTACATAGAAGCTTCAGATGGGAAAAATGTTAGTAAAACAGAAGAATATCTTATTGATATCGCGAAAGAAGAAGTAGATTTTCAATCTCTGCCTCCATTTTTGGTGACAGAAGTGGTACCAGATTCTACGAATGTTGGATCAGCGGATGGCTATGAATTTATTGAAATCTACAATAACACCGACAAGGACATTAATTTTAAGAATTACAAGATACAGTACCGTTATGGAGCTGAAAGTGCTACGGATGTTATTTGGCCCTCCATTCCAGATGATGTAGTCATTCCTTCAAAAAAGACGCTTGTGTTTTGGATTATTAATAATCAAAATCAAGAACAAACGGTAGCGGATTTTAATGCGAATTATGGCGTCAATTTAGTGGAAAATCAGGAAATTGTAAGGATTAATAGTGATGGTATGGCAAATGCGGCCATGAGAGGACTTGTTGTTGCTACCAATGCGAAACAGGAGCTCGCAGTTGCCTATTACAATGATGTCACGAATGTGAAAGATACAGCATCGGATAAAGCTATTCTCTATAAATACCCTACAGACGGATCTACTCAGATGCTGAAAATTAGTGCTGCAGAAAAAGCTGCTTCACCAGGAGCAGTGGAAGGACATCAAGTTCCAAAAGAGGCAGTAAAGTTAGAAGAAGATACCGTTTTGCCAACCTATGAAAACCTTACATCTACAACAGTAGTGGATCAAACAGAGGATATTAAGCTAGTTTTTGATGCATCAGACAATAATGAGGTAAAAACAGTTCGGGTCTTTTATCGTACCAATGACCAGGAAGAATTTTCTCAAGCAATTCTTCCAAAGGATTACAACGATCTACTCTATCACTACACTATTTTTTCACCTGATATTATTGCAAAGGAATATGTAGAATATTATGTGGAAGTATCAGATGGCTGGAATGTCGTGAAAAGTGAAACGTATAAAATTGACGTAACAACAGAGCTAGATTTTTCTAGCTTACGTTTAAACGTCAAGGATGGGGACATTTTAAACGGAAACAAAACAATTAAAGGCACATCTAGTGTGGATGCACCAGAAAAAGTTAAGCTTTTTATTAATCAAAATGAAGTAGGCCAAACGTTTTCAAGCGTCGAGCATACCGCCTATTTTGCTTTTGAGGTCAGTGGAATTAATACGTACTTTCAAAATGGGGTGACCATTGGGGATGAAGTTCTTCAAATTTTTGATGATTGGATTAATGAATGGCAAACGGTTACTGTTCCCATAAATCCTGACCGTCTGCCTTTAGGAGAAAATACTTTCACCATTAGAGCAGGAACTAAAGCTTCCCCGTTTGATTTGGAGTCAACGGATAACCGCGATGACTTTAATTTGCGCAATGTACGACTTGTGCTAGCAGATGGCACCATTGTTAGAGATCAAGAAAAAAACGACCCCACCAAAGTATATGACATGGGAAATGATGGCACCTATCGCATCCATGAAGATTTTACTTTTTCCATAACGGAAGAGCTAGCACCTTCCAAATCTTACAAATGGGATACGACAACTGTCCCTGATGGAGAGCACACTGTAAAAGTTGTTGATACAGACGAAGAGGTGACATCTAGAGTTATTGTGGATAACACAGCGCCTTCCATCTCCACTTCAATCGAAGAAGGAAAGGAATACAAAGGAGCTTTTACGATTTCGTCTACTGCAACAGATGAAATAGCAGGTGTTCAGGAAATTACGACATTCTTAGATAATGAGATTATTGAAACTCCTTATGACACAAGCTCTTCCAAGCTACCTACGGGAGAGCGCCAGTTGAAGATAGTAGCTGTTGATAAGGTGGGGAACAAGAGCGAAGAACTTCTTCACTTTACCGTAGTGGATGAAAATCCACTCCTACCTGAGTTAGTTGCTCCATTGGAAAATGGAGAGCCAGTGAACGGCGATCCAACCTTAAAGGTAAAAGTTACAGATCCCACAGAGGATGATATGGATGTAACCTTCTATGGTGGCTTTCAATATGATGCTAGCATTTCTGAAAACGTAAAAGGATTTAAGCATGCCAATGACATAGAACCACCTGCTGTGCTCGCTCCAGAGGGAGAAATTGCGTTTTCTGATGATGATATTGCGCGGGTGACAAAAGAGGATAAGGAATACCTGATTACAGATTCAAGCACACAATTTCCCTACCACCGTTTCAATGTGCAAGTAGATGCTTCCGTCATGGAAAAAGACCGTGTGGAGCTCGTATGGAAAGGAAATTCCCTTGAAGGCAGAAAGGTAACCATGTATGCATGGAGTCATGACACAAAACAATGGGAAATTGTTGATTACCAGGTTGCTGGAAAAGAAGATTTTGAACTAATTGGAGAGGTAGATGTCGCCTCGTTTGTAGAAAATCAAGAGATCAATGTGCTGATCCAAGATGAAATTCCCGAAAGCCCGGAGGAATACGACTATACCTTTGTATGGATGTCGGATACACAGTATTATTCTGAAAGCTTTCCCCATATTTATGAACAACAAACAGAATGGATTGCTGCGAAGCAAGAAGAAATGAAGATTGAATATGTATTCCATACTGGAGATCTTGTCAATGCCTCCAATCAACAGTATCAATGGGAGTATGCAGACAAATTTATGGGAGTTCTAGATCAAGAAGAGATTCCATACGGCGTGCTTGCTGGAAATCATGATGTGGATCAAAAAACGGCAGATTATACGGAGTATTATAGGTACTTCGGTGCCGACCGCTTTGAAAATAAACCGTATTATGGCGGATCCTACTTAAATAACAAAGGTCATTATGATTTGATTTCCTCACAAGGAAACGATTATATCATGGTCTATCTTGGATGGGGAATAGATGATGAGGGAATCAAGTGGGTGAATGAAGTGCTTGCAGCTCACCCGGATAGAATCGCGATTTTGAGCTTCCATGAATACTTACAGGCAACAGGTGTACGTCATCCAATGGGAGACCGCTTATATCAAGAAATAGTCCTTCCAAATGAAAATGTAGTGGCCGTATTAAGCGGACATTATCATGAAAGTCAGCTGCTAGTGGATGAAGTGGATGATAATGGAGACGGAACTCCTGATAGGCAAGTATATCAAATGCTTGCAGACTATCAAGCAGGTCCAGAAGGTGGGCAGGGCTTTATGAGACTGCTACATTTTGATACAGCAAATAATAGAATACTTGTAAACACCTATTCTCCTTATCTTGATCAGTATAATTATTACGACCCAGCTTCCTTTCCAGGGAAGGATGAATTCATTCTTGAATTGGACTTAGCACCAACAAAAAAACGAGTAGCAACAGATTATTTCTCCGTAAATGTGTACACAGAAAATGAAATTGGCTCTGTTAAAAAGGTACCAAGTGGAGAAACAGCGGAGATGGTATGGCGTGATCTGGAGGAAGATCGAACCTATTGGTGGTATGTTGTAGTGGAAGATGAGCATACAGGTCGCACAGTTTCGGATATTTGGTCATTTGTAAAAGGCAAAGCACCAAACCCAGAAAAACCTGATAACCCACAAATTCCGGATAAACCCGAGAAGCCTGGAAATCCAGAAAAGCCTGAAAACCCACCAATCCAGCCGGAAAATCCAGAAAAACCGGAAAGCGAACTTAACAATCCAGAAACACCAGACGTAGAGGAAACAAATAAATCTGAGGAAGATAACGAGAATAGCATTCCTGCAACAGCACTTGGAAATGATCAAAACGGAGGCCATTCCCTATTACCTCATACTGCAACTAATCTATATAACTACTTGATTGTAGGATTGATCCTCCTTGCAGCAGGAAGTATGTTGATTGCTGTTTTGAGGTTTAGAAGAAGGCTTAGCAGATTGTAAAGTTAAGTCTAAAGTTTTTCTTAGTTGGTAGAACAGGCGAACAATAAAAAGGACAGTACAAAGCAGCAGCGTTTGCTTTGTACTGTCCTTTTCTTTATTCATGAGCCCCGTTTCATCAACAAAGTATGCGCATCTGATACTTTTCGTTCTAGGTAATCGATGGAATAAGAGCCGGATGGATCAGTCACATCTACCACCGCTCGCGATAAGTTATCTATTACTAAATGCAGGAGCTCTAAGTCCACTTCTTCCATGCTATGCCGATTAACTTCATCCATAATTTCCTGTGCCAATCCTTGTATTTTTCGTAGACGATAGCCATCCTTATTCATCAAAAATATCTCTCCCCCTTTAAAAGAAATATACAAGTAAATTATATGAGAAGGATGGGGATTCTTTCTCAAAAAATTAAAAAATCTCCTCTAACTATATTGACATTGATAATCATTATCAACTAAAATGTAGTTGTTCATTGAAAATGATTTTCAATTAGAGGTGTTTAATGATGCGTGTTTTTATCGGTTATGTAAGCATGTCTGGAAATACAGAGGATATAGCAACCCTTCTTTATGACGAGTTAAACAGTTTAGGGTGCGATGTATTGATGGAATGCTTGGATACGGTTGATACAGAAGAGCTACTAACATATACAGGAGTGCTTATTGGTTCTTACACCTGGGGAGATGGAGATCTTCCTTATGAAGCAGAGGATTTTTATGAGGAATTAGGCGACAAGAAACTTAGTGGAGTAATGGCAGGTTGTTTTGGATCTGGAGATTATGACTATCCGAAGTTTTGTGCTGCTGTCGATATATTCGCTAGCAAGCTAAATGAAAATGGAGCACAAGTTTTCGATCAGTTGTTAAAAGTGGAATTAAGTCCTGAATCTACAGAACAGCAAATGGCTTGTAAAGAGTTTGCTAGGTCTTTTTATTTTTGGCTGAAAGAGAGGAATATACAGCATGTTTCATAGAGGCTCGACAGCAGTGCTTTCTACCCCAGAAACGCCATTTCTAGTAGCAGTTAAAAGGGAAGGAATCTACTCCTTTGAAGAGGGAGAATGGCTTCTTCAATATGGATTATCTCAAGGTATTTATAAGCTTGTCTGTTTGGGGGATTTTATCTTTGGGATAGGAGATCATGGAACGATACTGCGCTATGATCCCTATCAGAAAAAATGGACACATACGACCTTTCCTTCCCCGCAAAGACTTTGGGATATCACAGGAAATAAGGATGGACTAATTGTCACACATGGTGGGAACAAGCTATTTGTGTCCTATAATTTTGGCTCCTCTTGGTCTGTTATCAAGCCTTTTCGTTCTTTAAAGACACCTCCTCTAATACGGTCTTTATTTTATGAAAAAGATTACATTTATATTGGAACACAGGTTAACAAAGAATCTGGTGGTCTTTGGAGATACTCCTTGCAAACGGAAAAGCTGGAACGAGTAAAGTCTGAAGAAAACTCTATGATTTCATCTGTTTTTATTAATAGGGAGAGTAATATTTTCATAACAAAAGGAAATGTTCAAACAGGTGTGGGTTCTGTGGAAGGAAGCAAGCTAGGAAGCGAAGTTTGGTTGGAGTATAACAAGCCTATAAAAGAAAAGGCATTCCTTGATTTATTTATGGCGAATAACAGACTTTATGCCACAACAAGCAGAGATGAATTTGGCTACTCACGAATCTATGAAGTACAAAAAAAGACAAAAAGCTTGATCCCCATTGAAACTGTCCAAGGACACGGATTTCGTGGTGCTGGATTCCAAGATCAGCTTTTTATTTGCTCGCCGGTGGAAAGCAAATGGATTCATAATCCATATAAAACACCAACATTGGTTCATTGATTGGAGGACAAATAATGAAAATCGGAATATATTATGCTAGCATGTCTGGAAACACAGAGGCAATTGCCGACAGTATTAAAGAAAAACTCGAAAACTATTCATGTGAGCTTGTTCTAGAGGATGTTCATAGCTTGGATAGTGCTGAGGGGCTATTAAACTATGACGTAACGTTTATTGGAATGTATACCTGGGGGGATGGAGAGTATCCAGATGAGTGTCTTGATATTGTTGATGAATTAGAGGAGATGGATTTGAATGGACACTCTTTCGCGATTTTCGGCTCTGGAGATACTTCTTATCCAGATTTTTGCGGAGCTTTAGATCTTTTGCTGGAGCTTATTGAAAATAGAGGAGGTACCGTGATCAATTCCCCTCTGAAAATAGAATTTAATCCTGAGCCAGAGGATGAGGAAGAAATTAGTAAATTTGTTGCTGACGTCATGATTAAACTGAAACAATCTGCGTAGCTGATGAAACCGTACCGTCTTTCATAGGAAAGGCGGTTTTTTTATGAAGGATTTTACAGCATGGTTGTTGAAAATAATTCCTTAGCATTACTAGCAATGGAGGTTGAGCTCATGTTAATCTTTTTTTCTATCCTGGTTGCTTTTTCAGCTCTCACTTATTTATGGGCAGTTTCAAAAAGAAAGACAAGATGGATTTATACTCTAAAGCCAGGTACGATGGTTTTTATCATCGCTTTGGCACTCTGGGGAGCTCCATTTGAGCCTCCAGCTTTCGGATGGTGGATTCTGATCGGATTATTATTCTCCCTAGTTGGAGATATATTTCTAATGCTTCCAAAGAATCGTTTTTTATTTGGATTGATTGCCTTCCTTATCGCACATGTATGCTATGTGATAGGTTTTATACAGAAAGCTCCACTTACGTTAAACATTGTGGTGATAGTTGTATTGGTGCTATCAGCAGTTCTTTTTATAAAAGTGTTAACACCAGGGGTGCTGAAGCAAGGTGGAGGAAAGTTACTTACTGCAGTGGTTTTTTATGTTGTACTAATCAGTGCTATGGTAGTAACAGCTGTTAGCACAGGAGAAAGCCTTTTAATTATAGCTGCAGTACTCTTTTTCCTATCTGATGCTACGCTTGCTTGGGATAGATTTGTACACCCATTGAAGTATAGAGACAATCTGGTCATGAGCACTTATTTTTTGGCACAATATTTGTTTGCTTTATCATTGACTATTAGCTAATAATTTCTATCTTTTATATATTGTAAAGGCCTGCTCTTCAAAAAGAGTCAGGCCTTATTTCTTTACTTTTTGTTTTTGTTTTAATATAACAATTTCGTCATGATCGAAGGTGTTCATATCATCTTCTAAAATCAATCTTGTGTTGAGGCGATAGGTGATAAAATCGTTAGTCGGCTCGAGATGAACAGGAAGTTGATAGCTGAAAGGAAACTCTGTTTTTCCCTCTGCATCGATATCGTGAGACATAAGAATAGTAGTTACTGCATCGACGGTTTCCACAACTTCTCCTTGAAATACCTTTACCAGATCACACTCCAACCGCCTAATATTTTGTTTTACCCATCCACCCTCAATATAAAAGGCGCCTGTCACGCTTTCGCCACGCTTCAATTTGTGTTTTTTCAAAACTAAGTCTACTCGAGGAGAACCAATTTTTAAGAGACTCATCATTTTTTT
This sequence comes from Bacillus sp. THAF10, assembly GCF_009363695.1. NCBI lineage: Bacteria > Bacillati > Bacillota > Bacilli > Caryophanales > Bacillaceae > Bacillus > Bacillus sp. THAF10. The sequence continues at coordinate 914,316 of NZ_CP045403.1, forward strand.
TATCATCATAAATCCTCCAACAAAGACAAAATTAATTGTATATATATTATAAATACGAGGAATGGAGGTAAAGGTTTCACCTAAATGAAAAAACCTTCATCTCATTTTCGACGAAGGTTTTTTCCAACAATCTTTTAAAGAGCACGACCGCAACGTTGATTACGTTTGTCTTATCTTTACGCAGTAGCAACAAAGTTTACGAAAACAGCCTTAAGAAAAGAGCTTACCTAAAAGAACCACAGTCCGAAAATGGTAGAGATTATCAAGCCTGTTACAACTGGAATAAAGCTTTTGCGAACTAGTTCCATCACCGGTACTTTTGCAAAGCCAGCGACAGCAACAAGAGATGACCAGGCAATAAGTGTCCCTCCTCCAACCCAAATGGCGCCCATTTGTCCGATTGCACTAAGCGTAGCACTATCCACACCTACACTATCCCCAAGTGCCCCTGAAAGAGCTCCAACTAAAGGTAAGCCTGAAAAACCAGATCCATCTAAACCAGTAATCATGCCAATCAACAATATGCCGAAGCCAGCAACAAAAGCACTCTCAGGTATATAGGACTGTCCTGCTAATATTAGGTCAAATAAAAAGGATGGGGTACTCTCTGATGAGGAACCAAGAATCTTTGCAGCAAGTTCGCCACTCCCGATAAAGAAGAATCCAGCTATTGGAATGACAGTCCCCATTGCTTTAAAAGCAAATACGAACCCTTTTACTATATCGTCACTGACATGTTGGAGAGATTGGCGTGCGTTCCGAAAGAAAGAAGCCGCGATAAGTAAAACAACGGAAGCTCCTCCAATTAATGCTGCTCCTGCTCCACCCTCCATTTGTGGGAGAACATCAGAAAATTTTGCAAGAATCATATAAAGAATAATGGCGAGAAAGGTTACAGGAACGACAATGGCAAAAATAGAGCTGTATTTACTTTTTTGGACCGTTTCAAGCGTACTTTCCTCCGCTGTCGCTGCGTTATCTCGTTGATTCCAAGCAACAAGATGTTCGCTTGAAGGGCGAGAGATAAGCTTTCGAATAGACATATATGCCAGGGTAATGGCAACTAATCCAGTAATGAGAGATAGAATAAAGCCGCGATCTGCAACTGCAGAAATATCAACCGCTGCTGCTGTGGCAGTTAGTGATGGGGCAATTTGAATTATATAATCTGAGGATAATGCCATACCTTGCCCTGCAAGTGAGATGGCAATGGCGGCTCCAATTGGTGGAAGACCAGCTCTAATAGCTACTGGAATTAGAAGTGCTCCTACTAGAGGAACGGCAGGTGTTGGCCAGAAAAATAAGGATATGGCATAGGTAACAAAAACAATAACCCAAAAGGAAATATGACCGTTTTTCATAATTCGTTGAAAAGGTGTGATCATTTGTTCATCTGTTCCAAGAGCTTTTAGTGAATGAAGCAAGGCTGTCATGATAGCGATGATGAGGAAGATATTAAATAACTCACCTGCAGCAACTAAGCTCGCCGTAAAGATTGTCTGAAGCCCAAAAATAAAGGAACCACTAAAAATCCACCCTACTAAAAACGTTACAATTACTGCAGGTACAACGACATTCTGTCTAAAAAGCATGGTAAGGATTATAACAAGCGTACCGACCAAATACATCCAATGTGCAGCTGTTAATTCCATTTTTACAAAACCCCTTTTTAAGGCAAAGAGCCTATAATGCTTACACACAATATGGTGTATTACAGCCTATGTGAAAAGATAGGCATTGGTGTAACATCAAGAAAAGAATAGGGTTATCGTATCGGAGTGGCGAATAATATGTAGGGAGGTGATAAATATGAACAAGCAGGAATACATCCAATATGATGGACTGGGGCTTGCGGAATTGATTAAAACAAAGCAGGTTACTTCCTCAGAGTTGTTAGATGCTGCCATAAGTGAAATTGAAACGCAAAATCCCAACCTAAATGCAGTTATTTATACGAGATATGAAAAAGCAAGACTAGCTTCCTCGCTCGATAGTGAAGGTGTATTTGCAGGGGTACCGATGCTATTAAAGGATATATCTCAAGAAATGAAAGGAGAAGTGAAATCCTTAGGCTCTAAAGCGTTGCAGAATTATCGGGCAAGCTGTGATTCGGAATATGTGAAAAGGCTTCGAAAGAGCGGAGTTTTATTCTTAGGTCAAACGAATGTGCCTGAATTTGGACTAATGGCTATTACAGAACCCATCCATTATGGTCCAACGAGGAATCCATGGAACCGTGACTACACTCCAGGAGGTTCAAGCGGTGGATCTTGCGCTGCGGTAGCTTCGGGGATGGTTCCTATTGCTGGTGCCAATGATGGCGGAGGCTCCATTCGTATTCCTGCAGCCTATTGCGGTTTATTTGGACTTAAGCCAACAAGAGGTAGAACTCCCGTTGGGCCAAAGCTCGGACGGTTCTGGCAAGGGGCAGCAGTGGAACATATTGTTAGTCGTTCTGTTAGGGATAGTGCTGCCATGCTCGATGTTTTACAAGGTGCTGAAAAAGGAGCAGCATATACCTGTGTTTCTTTTGACGGAAGCTACTTAGAAAAAATGAGCGAACCGATAAACAAAAAGTTGCGTATTGCTTTTTCCACCAAATCGCCAATTGGTACAGACGTGGATGAGGAATGTAGGGAAGCAGTGTATAAGACGATAAGAATGCTAGAGTCGATGGGTCATCATGTGGAAGAAGTCGACGCACCTGTAGATGGTAGGAAAATTGCCAGCAGTTACTTATCACTTTATTTTGGTGAAGTGAGTGCCATGCTTGCCATGATAGAGAAGGAACAAGGGAAAAAAGTAACCAGCCAAGAGGTCGAACCAGCTACCTGGTTGCTTGGAATGCTCGGGAAATCAATGACCGCACAGGAATTTGTACTCAGTTTAAGGGAATGGGATATTGCTGCCTATCTGATGGAAGAATTCCATGAAACCTATGATTTATATGTCACGCCAACTACTGCTTGTCCACCTGCAAAAATTGGGGAGCATAAATTAAAAAGGTTAGAAGCTATTGCCTTGCAGGTGACAGGAAAATTAGGATCCGCTACTCTTTTGAAAAAAATAGGGATTGTGGAGCAGCTCGTTGATGAAAGCTTGAAAAGAGTACCTTTCACACAACTTGCCAACCTTACCGGCCAACCTGCGATGTCGGTTCCTGTACATGTAACATCAAATGGGCTCCCTGTAGGTACACAATTCATGGCTGCCCGAGGAAAAGAAGATATACTGCTACAGCTTGCAAAACAACTAGAGGAATCTGATGTTTGGGAAGGTACAAAAGCACTTCATCAGGGAATAAAAGCTTAGTAGATAGGCAGGAAATCAGATAATAAACTGGTTACCTGCCTATTTTTACCCACTTATTCGTTCATTGTATTCCTTTTTTCTAACACCATCTCACAAACAGATTCATACATTTTTTCCACACCAACATCAGTAGCTTCAAATTGAAATGCCTGTTCTTGTTTGATACCCAAATTTTCTGCTTCTTTTGCGACATCAATATTAGCCCCCATAAAGAGAAATTGCCAGTTGTATTTTTCCGCTTGATGATGAATGAGAGAGTTTATTTTTTCATAAGTAAATTCCTGGCTTGAATTTTCCATTCCGTCAGTTGTAATGACAAAGATGATATTTCTAGGCCGTTCTCCTTCTGGGGTGTTAGACAAGCGGATGCCAACATCAAGAATTGTTTTTCCTATGGCATCTAACAATGCGGTGCAGCCTCTAACGAAATATTCATTTCTGGTTAAGCTAACACGCTTAGCATCCACTCCATCCCATAAAACCTCTACGTTATCATCAAAAAGAACAGTTGTTAGTTTTACCTCGCCTTCTTCCTGACACTGTCTTTCTATAAAGGAGTTAAAACCCCCGATGGTGTCCTTTTCGAGCCCAGACATCGAGCCGCTCCTATCTAGTAAAAATACAATCTCCGTTAAATTTTTGTTCATATTTATCATCCTCCTTCATGCTATAATAATAACTAACTATTTCCAGTAGATGGTCGCCTAGAAAGCGACATTTGGAGGAGAAGAAATGATGGATAATCAATTGTGGCAGGAGCTACAGGAATACGTTCAACTTCATCAGAGCCTTATTTTAAGCGAAATGATAATGAGCGATCCTGTGCTAAAACAATCTGAAATGATAGGGCTAGAGGAATATATCAACGAAAAGAGAAGGCCCTCCCTAAAGCAAATACTTTTCCAATATATTGATGAGAAGGGATTTACAGATGCAGAGGTGTATAAGAGAGCTGGCATCGACCGCAAGCATTTTTCTAAAATTCGTTCCATCAAGGATTACAAACCAAAGAAAACCACGGTCATTGCCCTGTCATTTGCACTGGAGTTAACCGTAGATGAGGCGGAGGAATTATTGGATTCTGGCGGATTTTCCTTATCTGAGAGTGAAACATATGATCTGGTGGTTCGCTTTTTTCTAGAAAGAGAGATTTATAGCCTTAATAAGGTGAATGAATATTTGGATCGGTTTCATTTAAAGCCTTTGGGAGTTGTCCAATAAGAAGGGAGCGCAGCTTGTTTTACTACGGGCTGTGTTTTTATTTTTAAATAAAAACTATGATAAAATAGGGTAAATGAGAAAGGGGCGGGCCCATTGGACATTCAATTAAACGAGAAAATAATGAAAGAGCGTTGTGGGTCTGTTTCCTTTAAAAAGGGCGAGGAATTCTACCGAAAAGGAAAGGTCACCATTCAATATAGAGATGAAAAAAAATGTGAGGCAATGGTATCAGGGGTAGAGGACTTTGAGGTGGTGCTGCACGCGATGGCCGAGGAAGACTTTGAAGCGTATTGCAGCTGCCCAAAGCTTGCATCAGTAAAAAATGATTGTCAGCATGTTGCTGCTGTTTTACATACATTGCTTAAGGAAGAAAAAAGCTCGACATTATCAGAGGAAGTGTTTCATCTTTTTGCCAGAGGAGCGCCTGCAACTGGACATCAAAAGCATTTTGAACACCGAACTCTCATGGAATTGTCTTTTCAATTGCAGATAGCACAACCGAATTCATTGTTAACATTAACATTATCACTCAACGGGAAGCAGGTAAGAGATATCCGAGAGCTGCTATTTGCTATCAGTACTGGTACTCCATACGAGCAATTTGATGCCACAACTCAATGCTTCAAACAAGTAGAAAATGAGGTAGTTCAAGAGTTGGTTTCCATTGTTTTACAAGAGGGGCAAACTACTAATGAAGAAAAACACGCTTTGGTTATCCCACCATTTGCGTTTTCATCCTTGGTAAGGTTATTGCATAAAGTGGACGACGCAACCATCAACAATATCCCTTTAAAAATATCGGAACAGCACCTAGACCTCCGCTTTCACTTTGAAAGAAAAACCGCAAAAGGATATGTGTTAAAAGTAGACGGTTTGAGAAAGATGACGGTGTTTCCATCGTACCATGCAGCACTAACAGATACAGAGCTGGTGCTTTTTTCAGCTGATGACACTAAGAGACTAGCTGAGCTAAAGCGAATGATCGATCATTCCAAGACAAGCGAAATTCCAATTCCTGAAGAACAGGCCATTCTTTTTATGGAAAAGGTTATTCCGGGATTAAGAAGTTTAGGTACGGTCACATTGGATCCATCTGTCACGAGTCGCTTCTCCAAAACCCCTTTAGTCGCGAAATTTTACATAGACAGAGTGAAGGACAGACTCTTAGCATCGCTTGAATTCAAATATGATCAGATTGTGATAAATCCTTTAGACCAAAGAGCGGAAAGTGTTATGGTCATGAGAGAGAGGGAGAAAGAGAATCAGATTCTCGACCTCCTTGAAGAAAGTAAGTTTGCCAAATCGGAACAGGGCTTTTATCTCCACAATGAAGAATTAGAGTATCATTTCTTGTATCATGTGTTTCCAAAGCTCGAGAAATTTGTTCATGTTTACGCAACAACCGCTATAAGGAATCGTATTTTTCGTGAAGCTTCAAAGCCGAGTATTAGTGTCAGAGTAAAAAAAGAACGGACCAATTGGCTCGAGTTTAAATTTGAGATGGACGGAATCAAGGATATTGAAATCCGTGAGCTTTTGGCAGCCCTAGAGGAAAAGAAACGGTATTTTCGCATGCGGAATGGGACGCTGTTTTCTTTAGAAACGAGGGAGTTTGAAGAAATTCAGCGATTTTTAAAAGAAGCTCCCATTCAGCAAGAGGACCTTGAACAAGGATTAAATATGCCCATAGTGGATGGATTTCGATTTATCGACACCTTTGGCGGAGAAGCAGTGTTTAACTTGGAGGACTCTTTTATAGAGTTTCTGGAACAAATTAAACACCCTGATCCTGAGAGGTATCCCGTGCCAGAAAGCTTGAAGGATGTTTTACGTGATTATCAAAAGCAAGGGTATCAATGGCTGAAAACGTTAGCGACCTACGGATTTGGCGGGATTCTAGCAGATGATATGGGGCTAGGAAAAACCATTCAAAGTATTGCATACATAAAATCAGAGCTAGAAATGATTCGTCATCTTCAATCGCCAGTGCTGATCGTTTGTCCATCTTCCTTAACCTATAATTGGCTAAGTGAGATCAAGAAATTCACCCCAGAAATAGTGGCAGGAGTGGTGGACGGATCTCGTAACGAGCGGGAGGCGGTCTTAAAGCGTTGGAGGGACGTTGATGTGCTCATCACCTCGTACCCAGCTTTAAGAAGGGATAGTTCCTCCTATAGTGCAAAGGTTTTTCACACTGTTTTCTTTGATGAGGCACAAGCCTTTAAGAATCCCCTAACGCAAACAGCAAGAACGGTCAAACGACTCGAAGCCGATCACAAGTTTGCGCTAACGGGAACGCCAGTAGAAAATGCCCTTGAGGAGCTGTGGTCGATCTATCATGTGGTATTCCCGCAATTATTCATGGGGCACAGGGAGTATAGCTTTTTACAAAAGAAAACAATCGCCCGCAGAATTCGGCCATTTATGCTAAGAAGAGTGAAGGAAGATGTTTTATCGGAACTGCCACAAAAGCAGGAAAGCATGGAAACCGTCGAGCTTTTGCCAGAACAGAAGAAGTTGTATGCAGCTTATCTAGCAAAGTTACGTCATGATACCCTAAAGCATTTAAACAAGGATACCCTCAGGAAAAATAAGATTAGAATCTTAGCAGGGATTACGAGACTGCGCCAAATTTGCTGCCATCCGACGCTGTTTGTAAATGAATACAACGGGAAATCTGCAAAGTTCGAATTATTGTTAGAACTAGTAGAGGAGGCGCAACGTTCTGGTAGACGTGTGTTGATTTTTTCTCAATTTACAAAAATGCTCGAGTTGATAGGGAAGGAATTAATGTATCAAGGGCTGCCTTACTTTTACTTAGATGGTCAAACGCCATCAATGGAAAGAGTGGAACTTTGTGAACGCTTCAATGCAGGGGAGAATAACTTTTTTCTCATTTCCTTAAAAGCAGGAGGAACAGGATTAAACCTTACCGGAGCAGATACCGTTATCTTATACGACCTTTGGTGGAATCCTGCCGTGGAGGAACAAGCGGCTGACCGAGCGCACAGGATGGGGCAAAAAAATAAAGTGGAGGTAATCCGATTAGTGACAAGAGGTACAGTTGAGGAGAAGATGAATGAGCTTCAAGAGAAAAAGAGACATCTAATCGAAGAGATAATGAATCCTGACGAGAGGATTGCTTCTTCTTTAACAGAGGAAGACATCCGAGATATACTCTCGATTTAAGAAAGGTGGGGGAATGCTGTAACCATGCCAGCAAAGGAAAAACTATATGAAGTGGATTTGTATAAGCCTATTCAACGCTTTTTCGTAAAAGAGGGCTATGAGGTATATGGAGAAGTAAAGGATTGTGACATTGCCATGAAAAAAGGCGAGACTCTCGTTGTTGTGGAGTTGAAGCTGACGTTGAATGTGCAACTCCTCATTCAGGCAACCAAACGGCAAAAGCTAACAGACCTAGTTTACATCGCCATACCGAAGCCCTCTTTTAATCGACGCTCCAAGCGCTGGACCGATTTATGTCACCTGATAAAGCGTTTGGAGCTTGGCTTAATTATTGTATCGATCAGTGGAAAAAGAAAAACGATGGAAATTGTTTGTCATCCCTTACCCTTCGACCGTCATCGGAGTATGCAGCAAAATAAAAGAAAGCGAGAGGCGTTGCTGAAGGAAATGAATGGCCGAAGCTCGGATTCCAATTTAGGTGGCAGTAATCGCGTGAAAATTATGACTGCCTACAAGGAAAGCTGTGTACAAATTGCTTGTTATCTAGATACTTTCGAGGTCCTATCACCAAAGCAATTAAGGGAGCTTGGAACAGGAGAAAAAACTTCCACCATTTTAACGAAAAACTACTATAGATGGTTTGAGCGGGTTAGTCGAGGTAAATATAAGATTAGCGAAAAAGGCAAACAGGAATTGCAACAGTTTCCTGAGCTTGTTGAGTTTTTTAAAGCAAAACTAGATAGTGAGGGAGACTTTTCCACCATCTAACATGGAAAAGTCTCCTTTTCTATTAAACAACTAAACAACTTTAGAGGTGATACATCATGAATGGCACTGTTCATGCAGGAAGTGGGGCAGCATGTGGATTTGCCGTTGCGAATTTTCTTGAGGCGACGCCAGATACTACTTTAATCTTAATTGGCTTAGGAGTAATTTCCGCCTTAGCTCCGGATTTAGATATTGATGGTACTTTACGCGGGAAGATTACCTTGTCACACAAGGTAACAAAATTTATTGCGCAAGTTATAGGGGTGATGTTAATTATTTACAGCTTATATGAAGGTACACTACAAGAAAAGCTTCGAGGAGTTGGAATTGGGGCATTAATGCTGATATTTTCTACCTTTATTAAACAAAAACATATGCTGACCATCACTGGACTTGGCGTTTTGATTGGTGGTTTTTCTTTATCTGAGAAATGGATGATTCTCTTTGGTGTGTTTATCATGGTAGCTTCAATTGTTTCCCACCGAAGCTATACTCATTCGTTGTTAGGGGCAGTATTTTTTGCATTTATTGCAATCGAGTTGGAACAATCCTTAGCCATTTCAGGTGTATTTTACGCATGTTTGTTAGGCTTTGTTTCTCATCTTCTAATGGATATGAAGCTTCTTCCTGTAAATAAAAAGGGGATCAAGCTTTTCTTGCCTTTATCATCAAAAGAATTTTAGCTATTAACACTATCTCCTACACATAGTATGAGTTGCAATCGTGCTTTTTGGCTAAGAAAGGTAGAAAGATTGGAATATAAATATGTCCCCTTGACAACTATCTGAAAGTGTATTATTCTAAGAACAACACTTTAACACCTAAAAGCGTTTAAGCGTTTAAGTGTGTTAGCGAATTCGTTTTCGAGCTGAGTAGAGCATAGTAAATAAATAGAAGGATAGCTTTGTATCTAGTAATCCCCATTGCTGCAAGTTTAAGAGACTGGATGGTTGGTGAAAATCCAGGCAGAATGAAGGATGAAGTACAATACACAGTAAAGGCTATCGAAACAGATGAGTGAGCAAAAGTTACTTTTGCTAAGTAGGGTGGTACCGCGGAGCTTCTTCGTCCCTTGTTGGGATGAAGAAGCTTTTTTGGGTGTTTAGGAAATAATAAAAAATATGTCTGTGGATATCTGGAACAAAAGTAGCAGCGTCCAGCTCCATGCGCCAGCGACTAGCAAACTTCCCTCGCCTCCTTACGATAAGGCAACATCGAATCGCTTACGCTCTTCGTGTTTTCTTTATCTCATACGGCTCAGTCCAGTTTGTACGTCGCAAAACGGGCGCATTGCGCTTTTGTTCTGCAAATTAACAGTAATGCAATTGTTTAGGTGGAGGGTTCAACATGAAGGAGCATACAAATAATCAAACAATACAAATTGGCAGGGGTGCAGCATTAGGTTTGGTGCTAAGTATTATCGCCATCATCTCTGTGTCCCTATTTATTTTCAAGGCAGAGCCACATATCCCCATTTTCGCAAGTATCGTGGTGTTGATTGGCTATTCGGTCATTAAAAGGCATTCTTGGACATTTATTGAAAGTGGAATTAGAAATGGGTTGAAAGAAGGACTTATTCCAATCTTTTTATTTCTCTTAATTGGCATTCTCATTGCTGTATGGATGCAATCTGGTACTATTCCGACCCTAGTTTACTACGGTGGACAGCTAATGTCTGTTTCATTCTTTCTTCCTAGTGTGTTTATAATCACAGCAATCATAGGAATTTGTATCGGAAGTTCCTTTACAACTGCAGCCACGGTTGGAGTAGCCTTCATTGCACTTGGATCTGGAATGGGCTTTAATCCTGCAATTGTTGCTGGTGCCATCATTTCAGGTGCACTATTAGGAGATAAAATGTCTCCACTTTCAGATACAACGAACATTGCTTCTGCAGTCAGTAAAGTGGACTTGTTTGAACATATTCGTCATATGCTTTGGACAACCATTCCTGCGGCAGTTATCTGTCTTGTGTTTTTTAGCTTTATTGGAAATGGTGAAAATACCGGAGGAACTGGGGGATTTTCTGAGCTTCCGATGGTGTTAAAGGAAGAGAGGATGGTTAGTATTTGGGCATTGTTGCCTGCTGTCCTTATGTTTACGGCAGCACTCAAGCGAATTCCAGCTATTTTTGTTATGCTAATTGGCATCATCGCAGGGGCAATTATGGTCTTCATCCTGCACCCTAGTGTTAGTGTCTCTGAGCTTATGGGTGTGATGCAAAATGGGTACCAAGGGCAAACAGGGAATGAAGCAGTGGATAGCATTCTCACACAAGGTGGAATTCAAAAAATGATGTGGTCCGTATCATTAGTGCTTCTAACACTAAGTATGGGCGGGCTGATTCAACAGCTGAAAGTGATGGAGAGTTTACTTGATGCCATTCGTTCTTTGCTTGTTTCCACAGGAAGACTTTTCCTTGCCACTGTTTTTACAGCAATTGGCGTCAATATCACGATAGGAGAGCAATATATGTCCATCATTTTGACAGGACAGGCGTTTGAGTCCGAATTTGATAAGCAAGGAATCGAGAGGAAAAATCTTGCGAGGGTGTTGGAGGATGCAGGAACAGTTATCAACCCGCTAATTCCTTACGGAGTAAGTGGAGCTTTTATGGCAAGTACACTTGGTGTTCCAGTTTTAGATTATCTGCCATTCGCCTTATTTTGCTTAGTTAGTCCATTATTGAGCTTGTTTTATGGATTTACTGGGATTAGTATAGAAAAAAGAACGTAAAAAAAGCGCCGGACTGCATACCGGCGCTTTTTAGTATTGCAAGCGATCTATATCATTATACAGAGGCTTATTTTTATTATAAATTTCCCTGTAAAGTTCATAGTGCTCTTCATATTTTACGACGCTTCTCACATTAGGAAAAACTTCATGTTTTATTTTTATGAAGTCTTTAATCTCTTCAAGGGTGTTTACCTTGCCTAAGGCCATTAACCCTAACCAGGCTGCTCCCCATGCTGTAGCATGTTCTGTAGAGGGAAGCTTAACGGTTTTCCTAAAGATATCAGCTGTCATTTGGACCCATAAGGTTGAGTCAGCATAGCTTCCACTAACCACAAGACCACTACCCATACCGTAATTTCCAGAAATAGAATCGTAAATTTCATACATATTAAAAATAACACCTTCCATGGCGCTACGAATCATATCTGCACTCGTATGAGTAAGTGTCAATCCTAGCCAGCCCCCTTTAGCTTTGGCATTCCATTTAGGGGCTCTTTCTCCACTAAGATAAGGTAGGAAAAATAACCCGTTCGCTCCTGCAGAGGAATTGGCAGCTAATGCTTCTAAGTCCATGATCTCGATCGTTTCTTTCTTGGTTAAGCTTGAGAATTGCCGTGCAAGCCAATGCATGATAGACATGCCATTGTTTGAAGCACCTCCAACGACTCGTAAGCTTTCTGTAAAAGCATATTGAAAGGTACGTTGCTCTAAATCGACGACATGCTCGTTTGTAAACCTTCTGATTGCACTGCTAGTGCCTATTGACAAAGCGGTGTCATGTACACCTGTTGCTCCTATACCAATATTGGCATGAACACCATTTGTTGCTCCGATGATAATGGGGGTTGCCTTGGAAACTCCTATTTCGTCTGCAATGGAAGTGTTTAATGCTTCTAGCTGATGGGTGCAGGGAACAAGGGTAGATAATTGAGATTCATTTATACCTGCAATCGTAAGGGCATCAGAATTCCACTTTAAGGTATGTAAATCCAATAGACCTGTTGCAGAAGCAGTGGAAATATCGACCTGCCAGGTTCCACACCATTTATATAAAATGTATTCTTTTATGGAAACAAATCGAGCTGATTGATAATAAGGAGGATAGTTTGCTTCTTTCATCCAAACTAACTTTACAAAAGGGGACATTGGGTGAATAGGGGTCCCTGTTTGTTCATAAAGCCCTCGTCCATAGGATTCCTTCATAATTCCAGCCTGAGAATAGCTCCGTTTATCTTCCCAGGTGAGCATAGGAGAAATAGGGTCATTTTCTTCATTGATACAGATCAAGCTGTGCATGGGAGAGGAAAAAGTTATCCCAATAATGTCCGATATGTTTATATTCTGTTGTTTGATGCTATGCTTCAGAGCTGCTCTCGTTGCATGTTCCACTTCATGGGGACTCTGTTCTGCGTAACTTGATTTTGGTCTATATGTAGAATAACTGCAAGTGTATTCAGAAATAACCTGTCCATCTCTTGTAAAGACGATAGACTTTACTAAGCTTGTGCTAATATCGATTCCAATCATGTATTTGCTCATCTTTGTTCACCTATCATCTTTAGAATATAACCTTAGTTTAAACGGAGATGCATGTGAATATCAATGTAGAAGATGAATCATCATCATACAGACGGAAAGTAGGTAATTTTCAGTATATTCTGTTACAAAAGTAGGAGTTATCAAAAAGTTATACACAATTAAAACCCTTGATATGCGGGATATACACAAGTTTATTCACACTATCCACATGCATGTGAACAAGTTTGTTAACAAAATGTAATATTCAGAAAGTAAAATTCGTATAAAAGCATCGTGCGGACAACCATCCGCACGATACTTCTCACATACAGACTATCTAAACGTATCCTTTTTACTGTTGCGCGTAATTCCAGCAGCGGATGCACGTGCCTGTGCTTCTAATATTTCATTATCCGCACCATGCTCATGCGCAAATTCAGTATCCTGTGCAGGCTTCTTCATGTTCTTAGGTACTTGTGGCAGAGATGCTTTACTTTTGCTTCTAGATCCACGGGAACGTCCCATTCGATGCCCTCCAAGAAAATACGTGATGGACTATAATCCAGTCCTCCTCATTAGAATCACCTACAGATGCGAGGAACATAGCCGGTATTTGTTGGACAAAAAAACCTTCCTAATTAAAGGAAGGTTATCTCGGTTTATCTGTATATCCACCAACACGGTCGGCCATTCTGAATTCTCGCGAATATGTAACTGCTTGTGACTTGCTTAAAGAACTTTTCGTTTTCTCACGACGTTTCTTCTCATTCATCTGCAATCCCTCCTTCGCACTTGAATCTAATAACATTCTTCACTAAATGATGGAAAAATATACAAAAATCCCACTCCAATAAGGGAGTGGGATAACATGTTTACGCTTCTTTTAAATGATGCTCTTCATGAAGTACTTCATGTCCAGTACGCAGTTTATAGAGTGTGTATTGATCACGAGAGATTTCATAAAGGTTGTAAATGTCTTCCCCATGATTAATTTCATCTAAGAGGCTTTTACGTGTCTCATTAGCTAATACAACGTAAGGAAGCTTTTCTGCTGCTTTGGTAGAACGAACATTAACTTTACGAATACGCATAAAAATTGATTTAATATCGAGCTCGTAAAAAAGCTCTTCAAAAAATTGATCTTTCGCAACTTGATTGTAGCCTTTCCCGTGGAAAGGCTTGCCGAGCCAAGTGCCAAGAAAGCCAGCGCCCTCTTGTACGTCAAACAGATTGATTGTTCCAATTGGAGTGCCCCACTCATCAAGAATGGTCCGTGAAATCAATTCTCCGCGATCTTCCGCTTCGATGGTTTGCTTTGTAAGAAAAAGAAACTCATCATAGGAATACGCTTTATGTCGCACAAAAGGGAAGACTTCGGGGTGCACCATTAACTCATAAAGAGTTTGAGATTCTTGGAAATCACGTTTTTTGAGCATGTCTAACCCTCCAATTGAGGGCAGAAATGTCACGTTAACGTGAAGACTGACCCACCCTCGAAATTTTTTAAATTACAAAAAATTTCGGGGTGGGAATCGAACCCACTAGAACCAGTTTACCTGGTGGCGCACCATTTGCCTTCCCTAACATTTAAAAACTTGTTAGTTGATTAAATTTTGTTTACCTTCGTATCATACTCGATTTTATTTAAAAAAGATACAACTTTTTTGTTAATTTTTTTGGTAAATTATTTCACCGTCAATCATTGTCATAACAGGCTTTGCAAGGAATTGGAAGGGGTGGTGAGACCATAGAACTAAGTCGGCATCTTTCCCTGTTTCTATACTCCCAACTCTGTCAGAAACATTAAGGTGTTTGGCAGCAGTTATCGTAATTCCTTCTAATGCTTTTTGCTCATCTAGTCCCTCCCGAACAGCAAGGGCAGCACACACATTTAGATACTGTACAGGAGTATAAGGGTGATCTGTGGTAATGGAAACCTGCACTCCTTGTTCCGATAATGCTTGATAGGTTTTCCAGCTTTTATTTTTCAGTTCGATTTTTGATTTTCTAGTCATGGTTGGTCCAATACACACTTGAAGGTTGCTTCCTGCAAGTTCATTGGCAATTAAATGACCCTCTGTACAATGTTCAATGGTAAAGCGAAGGTTAAATTCTTCAGCAAACCTCATAGCAGAAATGATGTCATCTGCACGGTGAGCATGAATGCGCACAGGGATTTTTCTCTCTAGAGCCATGACAATTGGTTTTATCCGAAGACTATCGGCATTATCAAAATGCATGGCATGGTAGAAGGCTTCCCTAAGCATTCCCATGATACCCATCCTTGTAATAGAATCCTTATTACCTTGACTGTGAATGCGTTTTGGATTTTCCCCAAATGCCATTTTTAGTCCTGCCGTTTCCTGAAGAAGCATTTTAGAGATATTCACTCCATGAGTTTTAATGACCGAAGTGGTTCCTCCAATTACATTTGCGCTTCCGGGTAAGATTTGGACAGTTGTGACTCCATTTTGAATAGCATCCTGAAAGCCTTGATCTAGAGGGTGAACACCATCTAATGCCCGAATATGCGGCGTAAGCACCTCGATTGTTTCATTGGCATCATTCCCAGCCCAGCCTGTTCCTTCGTCATACAGTCCTAAATGTGTATGAACGTCAATAAATCCAGGAAACAAATACTTCTCGTGACATTCAACGAGCTGAGCATTTTGAGGTATCTCCAGCTTTTGACCAATAGCTTTAATTTTCCCATTTTCCGTTATGACATCTGCTCCGTACAAAGGCTTGGATGTGATTGGATAAACGGTAGCATTTTTAAACATTATCATTCCCATATATGGCTCCTAAATTTTGTCGTTACTTTGATTGTAATATTTCGGACAGAGCATCATCAAGATGTGAATAAAAGAAATTATAGCCCTGAGCCTGTAATTTTTCAGGAAGCACCTTTTGTCCCTCCAAAACTAAGACGCTCATTTCCCCTAAAGCGGCTTTCAATACAAAACCTGGTGTCGGAAACCAATGTGGTCGACCCATCACCCTGCCTAAGATTTTACCAAATTCCTTCATTTTTTTGGGGTGTGGGGCTGTGACATTAACTGCTCCTTCTATAGAAGCATTCTCAAGGCAAAAGGTAATTGCGCCAGCCACATCCTTGATATGTACCCAAGACATCCACTGTTCCCCGGAGCCAATTTTACCTCCAGCAAACATTTTATAAGGAAGAAGCATTTTGGGAAGTGCCCCTTCTTCTTTATCAAGGATGATTCCAAACCGCGTGAATACAACCCTTACTCCTTGGGTCTTGGCTTGTTCAGCTTCCTTTTCCCAAGCATAAACAGTTGATGCAAGAAAATCGCTTCCAGGTTCGGTTGTTTTTTCTGTAAATGTTTCGGTTTCTGAGGTGCCATAATAGCCAATGGCACTAGCGTTTATTAGCGTTTTAGGCTTTTTTTGGAGGGCTGCAATGATTCTGTTTATTTCTTTAGTGGAAGTAATACGACTTTCAACAATTTTCTGTTTTTGTTCGGCTGTCCAACGGCCGCTGTTTATGGATTCTCCTGCAAGGTTAACAAAGGCGTCCATCTCTTCTAGTTCCATCTCAGGCTTTGCGGATTGGTGTAGCCATTCAACATACGTAACATGGGCTTTTTCCTTTTTATTCGAGCTGTTTCGAGTTAAAATATAAATAGAATGCCCTAGGTTTATTAAGTGATCCGTTAGTGCGTCTCCAACTAGACCTGTACCTCCAGCAATGGCGATTTTCATAAAAAACATCCTCTCAAAGTAAACTTACCTACTATATTAGTTCTTTTCCCTAAATATCCTGCCCCTAGTACAAGTAAATGTGCTTAATGAAAAGGAGTGAGCGTATTGAGCGTCATTACTAAAATTTCTGTACAGCAAAAAAACAAAGAACGGTTTAATATTTTTTTGGATGAGGAATATGCATTTGCGGTTTATGAATCCACCTTGTTAAAGTATCACCTTGCAAAAGGGAAGGAACTTGATGAACTCGAAATCGAAGAGATACTTTATACAGATCAAATTAACAAAGCCTATACTTCCGCTGTTCATTATCTATCCTTTCGAATGAGAACGGAAAAGGAAATAGGCGAATACTTAAGAGAAAAAGAGTACGAAGACTTTGTCGCAAAAGAGATTGTAGTAAAGCTTAAAGAGCAAGGGTATTTAAATGATAAGGAGTTTGCCGTTGCCTATGTCAGAACCCAAGTGAACACCACACAAAAGGGCAGAGGAGTAATCGAACAGGAGCTTTATGAAAAAGGCGTGGATAAAGCGTTGGTGGTAGAGGCACTCGAAGCAGAATATTCACAAGAGCAAGAGCTTGAGCATGCGGTGAAGCTTGTAATGAAAAACGCCCCAAAATATAAAAAAGGTGCCTATAAGGTGATGATTCAAAAAATAGAGAGTGCGCTTGTTAGGAAAGGGTACAGTTTCGATGTGATAAAGCTGGCATTAGAAGAGGCTCAATTGCAGGAAGAACCATCTGAAGAGTGGGAGGCACTCACACAGCAGGCAGAAAAGGTTCACCGAAAATACAAAAGCTTGGAAGGGTACGAATATGTAATGAAAGTAAAAAGCGCTCTTTATCGTAAAGGCTTTACCATGGACATGATTGATCAGTGGCTTGAAAATGAAGAAAGGCTGTGAGAATTTATATCACAGCCTTTGATTCGTTAAACTTGGATAGAGGATTCTTCATCCTGTTCTGCGATGGTTTTTGCAACCTCAGCTGGCGATTTTAACCGAGATTTATCTTTGATATGATCTGTTTCATTCCAAAAAGGAGTATCCATCCCACCCATGTACGTAGCAGTTACCTTTACTACTCCTTCTAATTCCTTTTGAAGGCTTTCTGTAAATCCACGCACAGCAAACTTACTCGCAACATAAACGCTCTCATTTATCTTGCCTTTTTGACCTGCAGTGGAGATGATGTTCATTATTTTTGGATCTTTTTGCAGAAGTAAATGAGGTAGAAGTTCTTTTGTTAAATAGATTGTTCCAAGGACATTTGTTTGAATAGCTATATGTATCTCTTCATAATTTAGCTCCTCTAGAGGACCAAAGCAGCCAGCACCTGCATTGTTTAAAAGGTAGCAGATGGAATGTTTGTTTGTGATTTCAACAATGGTTTCCTGCACTTGAGTAAGGTTGGAAACATCAAGTTGGTAACAGAAAGCTGTTCCTCCGCTTTTGGTAATTTCTTCTGCAACAGCTTGCAAAGGTGCAAGTCTTCTTCCTGTAAGTAAGATGGTATGACCAGATTTTCCATAATGAAGGGCAAGCTCCTTACCAAGGCCAGTTCCTGCACCGGTAATTAATATTGTCCGCATCGAATCCCTCTTTTTCTTTTTTGATTTTATAAATCATGCTATGCTTATTTATATAGAAATTATAGGGGGAACGCAAGTGGAACAGGAAAAGCGTTATAGCCAAATGACCTCATATGAGCTACATCAGGAGATTGCAAGTCTAAAGGAAAAAGCTCGTAAAGCAGAACAGCTCGGCATCGTAAACGAGTTTGCTGTGCTGGAACGAAAAATGACAATGGCCAAGGCCTATATGCTGAATCCAGAGGACTTTAAGCCTGGGGCGGTTTATGAAATAGAAGGAGATCCGGGCGTTCATTTTAAGATTACGTATATGAACGGTGTGTTCGCTTGGGGTCATCGAATTCATGGGGAAACAGTTAGCACCGAAGAGGAAGGACTGCCAATTTCGATGCTTGTTAAGATAGATCATTGATTTAGATTCCAATGCGAGACATGTTTTTAGAGTGACTAGAAACCAGACCACATAAGCCCTCTCATACGAAAAAAGCAAAGAGGTTTCATCGCCTCTTTGCTTTTTTACCTTAATCTCCATGTACTTGGAGATCTTTGTTACGATCTTTTTCTCGTTTGTACCTCGAGAATCTGTATGTTTTGAGCTTGTTGGGTTTCACCGTTTACCTGTCTAAACGTGTGTTTGGCGTGCGCATGTGGCTGAGGAAAAGGCTGACTATTTAACGAAAAAGGGTTATTTCTTGATGGCTTGTGGTTTTGTTTTGCCATAATAACGACCTCCTGTTAGATCATCTCACTATGCTAAAATGTGCCGTCTTCTCTTGCTCCGGAAGCACGCATACGTTCTTGAGGATGCGTGTTAATGGTTCCGTTTGCTCGTTTAGATGCATATTCCGCTTTCGCTCTGCCTTCCCCTTCAAACTTATTGTCATTGGGGTTAGGAAAGTTTTTAGATTTATTCCTCATGCTGTTCGCCCCCTTTAAAAAAATAGGTGTTTTATTGAAACACCTAACATTAATATTGGATTTTAGACAGATTTCTATGTAAAGATAAGAGTGTGAATTAAAACCAAGAGAAAAGGGGAATCGTGATGGAACAATATTTTGAGCGTTTAACGGATAGACTGCTCGAAGTAAATCCTTCTTTAACATATGAAAAAGCAAGAACGTGGGTAGAGCTTTTGTGGGAGGATTTTGAAAGTTCTTATGCAAAAGCAGGATATCAGTATAAGGGAAAAGATATGACAGAAAAAATGGTGGTTGGAATCATAGAGCGGCATGGAGATAGGCTGCATGAATTTTTCTCCAACAATCCGAAATACAGTCACTTGTTAAATGGGGATGACTCGATGAAACATTAAAACCGCTCATTTTGGGAGCGGTTTTAATCTATGATGATATCCAGTTTCGTTCGAAGCTTTGCCTCACTAAATATCCAGCCCGTGTAAGAGCTGACAATGTTTAAATTGTGGTCAAGCTGAACAATTGCCACAAATGGATAGTATCCTTTACTTCTATATCTCAAATCAATAAATCGAACCTCATAATGGTCGTCATATTCTTCCACTTCCCATCTATAAACAGGAGAGAAGGATAAAAAGGCAGATACATTGTCGTCAAATTTTGCCGCTTCAATAATGGCATTTTCAGGTAGCGGTACTTTATCGAACGTATCATGAATGAATATTTGGTATTTTACAGCGCGTGCGACATAGAAATTGTCTTCCGTTGTAATGGCCAAATGCCATTGATTCCAATAAAGCGTTGGAGAAATAATAATCTGTTTCACGTCTGGGATTATTTCTCGAACTTGACGCAATACCTTCTTTTGCATTCTAAATCGAAGAACATAATAGATGATTAATATTCCATATATCGCCAAAAAGCTGTATCCTGGATGAAAGCCTACGCCCCATAAAACCAGTCCTACAATATGAAATCCAAAAATAATAGGATCGAATGTGTTAATAATACCAAGAGCTACCCATCTTTTTGTGAAAGGCCTTAAAGCTTGTGTCCCATAAGCGTTGAAAATGTCGACAAAAACATGAAGGATTACGGCTATAAATGTCCAAATCCATAAATAGAGAAAATTAGCCTCTGGCAGAAATAAATAGATGATTGGAGCAATTAACAGAGGCCACAGGCATACTGCAGGGATGGAATGCGTAAGGCCACGATGATTCCTTATATACGTAGCATTCCCTTTCACTTTTAAAATGGTGTCTAGATCAGGAGCCTGTGACCCGATTAGAGCTCCGACCATTATCGCAGTAGCAGTTTCTGGATTGTTTGCAACATATGGATCAATGGTGGCTATCGATCCAAGCGCCAATCCCATAACGATGTGTGTTCCTGTATCCATGTTCGGCCTCCTTTCGGGTAATGATTACAAAAGCTTTTGTTTATCAGTTTTGGTTAAAAGGGGTGTTTTCAAACATGTTAACAAAACAGTTGCATATTTTCATTGAATATCCTATAAAGGAATCAGTAATACAACAATATGAGGATACGATGCTTAGAGTTAATAGACTTATGGGCAATATTGGTGCCAATGAATTTAAATGGTCAAGGGAGTATCTACAAAATGGTGTTGCTGTTTATCGAGAGACATTTTTACTTCCGACAGAAGCCCATTATTATGCATTAAAAGAATTGCGGAGCTCTGCTGAGTGCCTTCCCTTTCATGAACTATCACAATGTATTGATAAAGAAGCGGGATTACCAGTTCAATACCTTGGGCTTAAAATAACCAATGAATATGGAGGATTGTTTTGACACAACATGAACGACTAAAAAATTTTCATATAAATGAATTTCAACATGATTTAATAGCTTGGTTTGAAAAAGAACAAAGAGACCTTCCTTGGCGTAAAGACAAAGACCCCTATAAAGTATGGGTTTCAGAAATTATGCTACAGCAAACAAAAGTCGATACGGTAATTCCTTATTTTAATTCCTTTATCGAGCAATTCCCAAACATACAAAGCCTGGCAGAAGCAGAAGAGGAAAAAGTGTTAAAGGCTTGGGAAGGACTTGGATATTATTCACGTGTCCGGAATCTTCAAAGTGCTGTCAAAGAAGTGCACGAAAGCTATCAGGGAAAGGTACCAAACAATGCAAAAGAAATATCTGCTTTAAAGGGAGTAGGTCCCTATACGACAGGAGCAATATTAAGCATTGCGTATGGAGTACCCGAGCCAGCTGTGGACGGGAATGTTATGAGGGTGTTATCAAGAATTCTCCTCATTGAAGAAGATATCGCAAAGGTGAAAACAAGAAAATTGTTTGAAGAGGTAATTCGAGAATTAATTTCCAAAGAAAATCCCTCCTTTTTTAATCAAGGACTAATGGAACTAGGAGCTTTAGTATGTACACCAACGTCACCTTCTTGCTTGCTTTGCCCTGTTCGAGAGCATTGCAGAGCATTTCATCAAGGAAAGCAACGAGAGCTTCCTGTAAAAACAAAAAAGAAATCCACTAAGCAGGTTGCGCTTGTAGCTGCCATTTTAAAGGATGAACAAGGGCGCTATCTCATTCATAAAAGGGCGAGTGATGGTTTATTGGCCAATCTCTGGGAGTTTCCAAACTTTGTGAAAATAGATGAATTAGGAACTCCAAAACAACAATTACAAGCTTTAGTTTCCTCGGAATATGGCATAAATATTTTATTGGGAGACTTTCTTTGTGACATCAATCATGTCTTTTCCCATTTAGTATGGAATGTAGGTGTGTATGATGGAACATGGACAGGTGAAATTCCAAAAGAATCCCAACTAAAGGCCGTAACGGAAGAGGAAATGAAACAATACGCATTTCCTGTTTCACATTTGAACATGTGGAAGGAATATAAAAATCAGCAAGAAGCTGCCCCTAAGCTATAATCTGGGGCAGCTTTTGTTGTTTAGGATACTTATGGTAGCAGCGTCCAGCTCCATGCGCCAGCGACTAGCAAACTTCCCTCGCCTCCTTACGATAAGGCAACACGAAAAAGCTTACGCTCTTCGTGTTTTCTTTATCTCATACGGCTCAGTGCCACGAAAAGTGAAGCGGCTCGTTTAGCTCCGACAAGCATAAGACAGCTTTCTGTAGGAGGCTGTTCTTGCCTCCGGAGGAAAGAGGGCTTATGACTCGAGGAGCTAGCCGCTGCAACTAGACAAAGTTTGTACGTCGCAAAACGGGCGCATTCCGCTTTTGTTGTTAATCATAACTAATATGTGTTCCATGGGTCCAATCAGCCTCGTGGCGTTGAAAGCCTCCACGTGCTTCAATTTCTTTTACAATTTCTCGATGAATGCTTTGTCCTTCCTCATTTAAATAAGGAACCATTTGCTGAAGAGAATGGTGAAAATAGGCAAGCTCTTCGTCCCGCCATTCTTTCTTGGATGTCATTGATAGCTCCGTCATATCTCGCCCAACATACATATATTCCGCCACCTTACTAATCATGTTATGCTTTTATTGTTCGATATTTAAAATAAGACTATACTAAAAGGATATTAAATATAGTTACCATACATAAAGGAGTGCCATGACATGTCAAACAAAGTTGCATTAGTTACTGGAAGCAGTAGAGGAATAGGAAAGAAAATAGCTCTTGAATTAGCAAAAGAGGGCTATGATATTGTCATCAATTATAACCGTAGTAAAACAGCTGCAAAGGAAACAGCAGAAGAAATTGAAAAGCTTGGGGTAAAGGCTTTAACTGTAAAAGCGAATGTAGGTCAGCCTGAAAAAATTAAAGAGATGTTTGAACAAATCGATGAAACCTTCGGAAGGCTCGATATCCTTGTGAGCAATGCTGCTTCAGGGGTTTTACGTCATGTGATGGAGCTAGAAGAATCTCATTGGGACTGGACGATGAATATCAACTCCAAGGCATTGTTATTTTTGGCCCAGGAAGCGGCAAAAAGAATGGAAAAAGTCGGTGGTGGAAAAATTGTCAGTATTAGCTCTTTAGGCTCTATCCGCTATTTAAAGAATTACACAACAGTAGGGGTGTCAAAAGCAGCTATTGAAGCACTAACAAGGTATTTGGCGGTTGAGCTTGCAGATAGAAATATTGTTGTCAATGCGGTGTCTGGAGGAGCAGTGGATACCGATGCCTTAAAACACTTCCCAAATCGTGATGAGCTGTTAGAAGATGCAAAGAAAAACACACCAGCAGGGCGGATGGTCGAGCCTGACGACCTTAAAAACACTGTAATGTTCCTATTATCCGAGCAAGCAAGTATGATTCGTGGCCAAACAATTATCGTCGATGGAGGAAGATCTCTTCTGGTTTAAATAGATAAAAATTTGCTAAAAGAAATTTTGCCTTTTTGTAATACTTTCACGAGAACTTGGTTATCTTAAGTGTCGTGGAGGTGATAAACAATGGCAAACAACCAACAAAACAAACAACAACAGCAACAACAACAAGCTCAAAAACAAGCGCAACAACAACAAAACCAACAACAATATGGTGCTGAGTATGCGCAAGAAACTAACGCACAACACGTTAGACAACAAAACGCTCAATCTCAAGCTAAAAAGAACCAACAAAACCAACAATAATAAATGTGCATAACGAAGAAGCACTTCTTATCTCAGCGATAGGGAGTGCTTCTTTCTATTCCTCGACAAAACTTCTAATTGCTCAACATAACTAGTCAAAGGGATTAATGAGGGGGAAGAGAATGTATGTAGATAAAGAAAATCTGGCTGGAGAAGGAGATAGGACGGCATGAACATGAATAAGTTTGATCAAGCTGTTGCGAAGCAGTTAGTAACAATGGACAGGCTATTAACGTTACAATTGGAAATGGAAAAAATTCAGGAACGTCAAAAACAATCGATAGGAAATAATGAAGGATGTTCTCAACTTCAAGAAGAAATAAAAAAGAAAAAAGAGGAGCTGCAGAAAATCCAGTTGGAGTTCGAGACGCAAACCGAAGACGCTATTCGGTCCTATCAATTAATGGGGTCAATTTAGGTGAAGAGTTGCAGCTTTTTGAGCTATCTTTTATAAAGGTGGCTCTTTTGTTTTAAAATCGTGCATTAACCGTTATAATAGTAGGAAACGGTTGCTTTTAACTGAGAAGTGCGGGCAGAAAGAAAGAAGGGAAAAGAGGAATGGGTGGTCCCAAAGAAGGTGAATCCATACAAATACATAGCTATAAGCACAATGGAAAAATTCACAGAGTCTGGGAAGAAACAACGGTGCTAAAAGGAACGCAAAACCTTGTAATCGGCGGAAACGATAAAACCATTGTAACCGAATCGGACGGAAGAACATGGATTACAAGGGAACCTGCAATCTGTTATTTCCACGGTAAGCATTGGTTTAATATTATTGGAATGATAAGAGAAGACGGCGTATACTACTATTGTAATATTAGCTCCCCCTTTATCGCGGATAATGAGGCGTTAAAGTACATAGATTATGACCTCGACATTAAGGTCTTTCCAGACATGACATTTATTTTGTTAGATGAGGACGAGTATGAAAAGCATCGTAAAGAAATGAATTATCCTACTGTGATAGATAAAATACTTAGAAATAATGTTGACACTCTGATAAGCTGGATAAGACAGCGTAAGGGCCCTTTTGCTCCAGACTTTATTGATATTTGGTATGAACGCTACCTTACGTACAGAAGATAGGATAAATTAGCTTTAAAAGGCTGCGGGTAACATAACACCCGGCCTTTTTGTTTTGGGAATGGGTTTAAGATTGTTTGAAAATGATAACAGGATAGATATAGTAACCTGTTATTTTGGGAGGAAGTTCATTGGATAGTATTAAACGGTACATGCAGTTTGTTAAACCATACCAGTGGCAGATTGTTGGTACCATCATTATTGGAATGTTTAAATTCGGATTGCCATTATTAATTCCTTTATTACTTAAATATGTAGTGGATGATATTTTACTAACAGATGGAAGGTCGGCGGAGGAGAAAACCTCAGAACTGTTGATGATAATGGGTGTAATTTTCGTCTCCTTTTTAGTATTACGACCACCAATTGAATATTACCGACAATATTTTGCTCAATGGACAGGGAATAAGATATTATATGACCTTCGCGATCGTCTTTTTGATCATATTCAACGTCTAAGCTTGCGGTTTTATTCTAATAACAGGGCAGGAGAGGTTATCTCAAGGGTAATTCATGATGTAGAGCAAACAAAGAATTTCGTTATCACTGGATTAATGAATCTTTGGTTAGATCTTGCAACAATCGTGATTGTTATCATTATAATGTTTACCGTTGATTTTTCTCTTGCGATTGTGTCCATTATTCTTTTTCCGTTTTATGGATTTTCCATTAAGTATTTTTATAGCAAGCTGCGCCATTTGACTAGGGTTAGGTCTCAAGCGCTTGCAGAGGTTCAAGGTCACCTCCATGAAAGAGTACAGGGGATGCCTGTTATCCAAAGCATGGCCATAGAAAATTATGAACAAGAGCAATTTACAAAGCAAAACAGTAATTTCCTACAAAAAGCCTTGGATCATACTAGCTGGAATGCGAAAACCTTTGCAGTGGTAAATACGATTACAGATATTGCCCCATTGCTTGTTATTGGGTTTGCAGGTTATCAGGTCATAAATAGCGGGTTAACTGTTGGGGAAATGGTGATGTTTGTAGCTTATATTGACAGGCTTTATAACCCGTTAAGAAGGCTGATAAACTCTTCAACAACACTTACTCAGTCCATAGCTTCAATGGATCGTGTATTTGAATTTGTGGATGAAAAATATGATATTCAGGATAAACCATCTGCAGTAGAAATAAAAACTGCTAAGGGAGAAGTAAGCTTTGAACAGGTTTCATTTAAATATGAGGAAAAGGAAGCGGAAGTATTAAAGAATCTGTCCCTTTATGTTCGAGCAGGTGAAACCATCGCGCTTGTTGGAATGAGTGGGGGAGGCAAGTCTACTTTAGTGAGTTTATTGCCGCGTTTTTACGATGTAACCAAGGGACAGATAAAGCTTGATGGAGTAGATATTCGCGATGTTACGGTCCATTCCTTGCGAAAACAAATTGGCATCGTGCTACAAGACAGTATCCTGTTTAGTGATTCAGTGAGGGAAAATATTGCCCTTGGAAAACCGGATGCAACTAAGGAAGAAATTATCGAAGCAGCGAAGGCAGCAAATGCCCATGACTTCATCATGAACCTTCCTGAAGGCTATGAAACAAAGGTAGGCGAGCGGGGAGTGAAGCTTTCAGGTGGTCAAAAGCAGCGAGTAGCCATTGCGCGTGTGTTCTTAAAGAACCCGCCAATTCTAGTGATGGATGAAGCAACATCAGCACTTGACCTTGAAAGTGAACAGCTAATCCAAGAGTCATTAGAAAGACTTGCAGCAAGCAGGACAACCTTTGTTGTTGCCCATCGTCTATCTACCATTACCCATGCTAACAGAATTGTGTTGCTAGAAAATGGTGAAATTACCGAAATTGGCTCTCATGAAGAATTAATGAAGAAAAAAGGTCACTATTATAACCTTTTCACCATACAAGAAATTGGATAACAAAAAAATCCTCTACAGCAGTGTAGGGGATTTTTTTTGTAGGGATTATTCTTCATCTCTGGACTGAATGTCAAATTCATTATCGTCGAGATGGTACCTTTGGAAGCTATCAATAAGCTTATCTAAATGTTGGAGCTGGTCACTGTAATCAATGATTTTAGATACTAGTGGGAAGAGGTGGTACCAAACGTCTGCGTTCCCTTCATATTCGCACCAATTGTCTTTATGTACCATAAACTCATCAATAAACTGTTGTTTGTTGAATAGCTCTTCTGCATACATTTCTGAGGTGTTGTGTTGCTTAATTTTGCCGACAAATTTCAGAAGAATCTGTTCATGCAAGTTAACAAGATGGTCTAATTCAGATTTAATGTAATGCTGATATTCCACCGGCATATGGTGCAGCTCGTTTTCAAGGCGATGAAGCATCTTTAAGGTATATAATGCTCTGTTACTTGTTAGAATGAGCTGACGGAAAATAACAAGCTTACGGGCTTTAGAGCTAGACTTTTTTAAAGTTGTAAAATAGGTGCGTTCTTCTTTGTATAAGTTAAATAACTGTTCAAGTTTTAAAATTCGTTGATATAACGATTCAATGTCTGTCTTGAGTAAACTATGTTCCGTACCGTGTCTAATATTGATGCGAATCCATTTTAGTATGTCTTCTGTAGTTAACTTTACCTTGTAGTAAAGTCTAGTTTCGTATTTGGGTGGTAAGAAAATCAAGTTGACCAAAAAGGCGCAGAGAATCCCTATCATCACGGTAGAAAAACGGACAAGTGAGAACTCTAAGAAATTCTCTCCTGGGCTTTCCATAATCGCAATAACCGTAACGAGTGCAAGGGGAATCGTTGTTTCTTTCTTTAATTTTATGTTAATGGCTATGACAAAAATAGCAGTTAATCCAATGATGAAAGGATCATGGCCAAATAATAATGAAAAAATTATAGCCAGTATTGCCCCAATAATATTAGCTTGGGCATGCTCAATGATAGACTGATACGATTTATAGATAGATGGTTGAATAGCAAAAGTCGCTGCGATACCTGCAAAAAATGGTGTTGGAACATCAAACCATTGTGCAACAAACAGAGCAAGAGTAATCGCAATTCCTGTTTTTACTATACGTGCACCAAATTTCATGATTAGTAAATTCCTTTCTTTATTTTCCGTATATATTGCCTTTAATACTTAAGAATAAACACTTGTTAGTATATGTACAGAAAATTTCTATCATGCTGAAAACACTAATGTACTATACACCGTTTCCCTCTTTCCTGCAACAGGAAAATGGAAGGAAAAGGTCTTAAGGAGATAAGAAAAACCCGCAAAGGTAATTTGCGGGTCAAGCTTCGTCCATTGTAGCACATATTATTCTGTAGATACAGCTGGGTCTGCCTGTTCCTTGACAGGAATTACTTGAATAAAGTGCTTTTTAGGGTTTTCCAAGAGGATGTTAATTTCAGCAGCTGCTTCTTCCTGATGCTGGTCTAACAAGGATTGCTGGTAGATTGTTAAGAGCTCTATTACATCCTTTAAGCCAGTTTCATTTAAAGGCTCCATGCTTACTTTTGCACCTTTGGCAATTCGGCGTTGAAGTGCATCCTTTGTCAGTCCCATTTCAGGCTGATGACGAAGATAGACTGCACCACCTGTCATGCCTGCACAAATCCAAGGTCCTGGGTCACCAAGAACAAGGCCGCGCCCGTTTGTCATATACTCAAACGCAAAACCTTTAATGTTGGCATTCACACCTAGATTTCCTCTTTCCGTTTCAGGAATTGGAGTTGTTACTTTTCCACCGATAATCATGTCCGCCCCTGAGAGCCTGATACCAGCTCTTGCATCGGCATTTCCTTGAACAACAAGTGCGCCTTTTTGTGCGCCATATCCAAAACCTTTTCCAACAGATCCATTATAGAACTTTCCATCCTTGCCTTTATATTTGAAGACAAATATGCTTCCGCCAAACGCTGTTTTTCCGATACCATCCTGCGCTCCACCTGCTACTTTTATGTTAATACCTGTTGTATTATAAGCACCAAGCCCATTTCCAGGAATAGATCCCTTATTATAGCGTAGCTCCACCTCAGGCAGCTTTAAGTACGAGCCGTCTAATCTTCCACGAACACGGTGACAGGATACGCGGCTTCCTAGAACACGTTGTTCAGCTGTAATGGCATCAAATTCACGGGATTCATGCAATTCACTTTCGTGATAATCGAGATATTCTGCTCCTGCAGCCACTAATAGCTTTTCTTTTTCCATGCTCGCTGCTACTTCTTTTTGAGCAAGCTGCGGAACATCCAGCGTATGAAGGAGGTTAGAAAGGTCTAGACTTTCCTTTCCTCTTGCCTGCTCAAGTAAATCGGAGCGTCCCACAATATCCTGAAGGTTGTCAAAGCCTAAACTAGCAGTTAAAGCTTGCAATTCTTTTCCAAAAGCAGTAAAAAGATTGGTCAAGCCTTGTACGGCAAGGTCGGATTGTCTTGGAACAAATCGTCGAAGGCCATGATCCTTTGCTTGAGCCTCTGTTTCGATTTGAGTGGCAATTCCAACGTGACAAGTATCTAGGTGACAGCCACGGCATGTTGTACAACCAATCGCAATCATGGAAAGGGTACCAAAGCCAATACGGTTTGCTCCAAGCAGCATCACCTTCATGCAATCAAGGGCACTCTTAATTCCACCATCTGCCCATATCTCGACTTTGTTGCGCAAGCCAGATTCTAACAATGCGTTGTGCGCTGCTTTTACTCCAATCTCCACTGGTAACCCAACATATTGTAGGGCATGGATTCTCGCTGCACCAGTTCCTCCATCAAAGCCACTGATCGTAATGATATCCGCTCCAGCCTTGGCAATACCGACTGCGATTGTTCCGATGTTTGGTACTACAGGAACCTTTACAGCAACCTTTGCTTGGTCGTTAGCCGTTTTTAGCTCGGCAATCATTTGCGCCAAGTCCTCGATAGAGTATATGTCATGGTTGTTGGAAGGAGAAATCAAGTCCGAACCAATGGTTGCATTTCGTGCTTCAGCGATTTTTGCTGTTACTTTAGAGCCTGGTAAGTGACCGCCTTCACCTGGTTTCGCACCTTGCCCAATTTTAATTTCTAAAAGGTTGGAGGAGTTTAGAAGCTCGGCATTGACTCCAAATCGTCCACTAGCAACTTGTTGTCCCCGTGTATTTGGATATCGTCCAAGCATATCTTTAATTTCTCCACCCTCACCATTTAAGCTAACCATGTTCAATTTATCGGCAGCTTCTGCGTACGCTCTGAACGCAATTTCGTTTTGAGATCCAAAGGACATGGAAGCAATAACAAATGGTAAGTTATGTGTGCCAACACCGATATTTACTTTATCCTTTGAAACCTTTTTCGAATGGTTTGCTTTTAAATCGGTTAAATGACGAATGGTGATGGGATTTTTCGTTTCCTGTTCATCCAATTTTTCACGATAATCATCATAGTTTCCTGTTTTCGCCACATCCCCAATAGCCTTCCAAATACGAGGGAAAAGGTGAAATGACTTACCAGGGCGTGCCTTTTCATCTTCAAAATCTTCCACACGTGCAATCGCATCTTCTTTCAGCTTGCTAAAATTAAAGCCAAGCTTGTCAGAACCAAGAAAGTTTACGATGCCGAGCGCTTCTTCCACTTCGGTGTGAAGACCAATGCTTGAGAAAAGACGTCCATAGCCGCGCAGCTCATGAATACCAATAGTGGAAATAACCTTTTCCATTCCTTTTGTCAAAGCATTGTAGAGGTTCACAACAGGCTTTGTCGTATCCTCGCTAACTGTTCCAAACAGAAGGTATGGGCTAATGGCATTTGCCCCAAGTCCAACTGCAACCATCACATCATGAAGGGAACGGATTGCTCCAGAACGAAGTAATAGCGCGCATTGGCGACGAAGCTGCTTTTGAACTAATTCTTCATTAATTGCTGCTGTAACTAGATGAGGGTCGAGCCATAGCGCATCTGACCTATGTGCTTTTGCATCATCTATAATTAACAACGTTTTTCCTCCATTAACAGCTTCCACAGCTTCTTTCTTTAACCGCTCTATAGCTTCAGGGATTGACTCCTCCTGACCACAGGTAGCATCCACATAATAACTCAGACCCTGGGACTGAAAGCTGTTGACCACCTGATCATAGGAAGGCTGAGAAATCTCTGCAGCACAGTCGAGTCCTATTTGGCCTTCTATTAATAGTGGAGATAATAGTTCTAGCGTATAGTCATTTGGAACATGATCCAGCTCTCGTAACTTAGGACGTGCACCTAATACGGTTCTAGTTGAAAAATGCTCTGTTTCACGATCACGGTCAATTGCAGGATTTGTTACGACCGCTACACTTTCTTTAATAAAATCAGCTATATTATTTCGGCCTGGATTCATGGCAGCTAGTGGAACATCATGGCCAAGAGAACGGATAGGCTCTGCGCCTTTTTCCGCCATCTGTTCTACCAATTGAATATGCTCTCTGTCCCATCCAAAGGCTGCGTAATGACCATTGTGCACTTTAGCAAGAGGAGTGGAGGATACGAACGCATCGAGCTTTGGCGTTTGGAGACGTTCTCTAAAGTTCTCTAGAGAAAATCTCTCATTCATTCGCTTGTAAACCTCTTCTTGATAGGCATGATAGTCATATACCTTAATAGAGTCACCTTCCCATTTCAATCCAACCTTTTCCCCTGGTGAAAACGGCTTAGGCTCTGCTAGGTATTCTGTTGTTGGAACAATACCTGGTTCGGACGAAAAATAATAGGATGTTTCTGTTTCTAGCATCCATAATGGACGCAGACCAAGCGCATCTAAACTGAATACTGCTTCATCTTTATTGCGAGAGATAATCCCTGCTGGGCCTTGAGAAAAATGCCCCCATGTTTCTCTAACATAAGTGTAGAGATTTTGCAGATGCTCTGGATAACTTTTAATCTCATTAATGATAGGTGGGAAAACAATATCCAATGCTTCAAAAAGAGTAAATCCATCTCTGGAAATAAGCGTTTCGATGGTTCTATTTAAATCCTGTGAATCACTTCCACCATTTGTAAGTGGAACATCTACCATTTTTGCCTCATCACGAAGCTTAGCAATGGTATTGATTTCGCCATTATGACCTAGGACACTAAATGGTTGCACACGAAAAAAGTTAGAAAGCGTATTTGTAGAATAGCGATTGTGTCCAAGTGTCATGGCAGAGGCAACTAAAGGATTTGCAAGGTCATGATAAAATTTAGGCAAAATATCACCAGCACCCATCACTTTGTAGACAGCATGATAGTTTGATAGAGAGGCAACATGCACATCATCGTTTTTCTCTATTTCAATAGAAGCTTGAAACAACTGAGTTTGTGTGATGTCCCCATTTTCAGAAATTAAGGCAATCTGCCAGAATACGGGATCTTGAATTACTGCGATAGGACCTAAGGCTTCAGATGATGTCACAGTCTCAGAAGAATAAACGACTTTCAAGCCTTCTTTACTTAGAATAGTTGAAATTTCCTTCTGTGCTTGTTCCACATCAATGTGGTGGTTGATAAAAAAGTGACCGACAACAAAGTCAGGTCGTTCCGCTAAGCTTGGATCGGCTTCAGCTTTATCAAGCTTTTCTTTCCATAGGGCACGAGGAATGTCGATATGAATACCCACACCGTCCCCTTCACCGTTAATAAAACCTGCACGGTGGTTCATTTTGACAAGTGCATCGATACAGTCATCAATGTTTTTCTTTGTGGGGATCTTCTTCTTTTCAATAGCGGATACAATTCCACATGCATCATGTTCTGCATTGTGAAAATCTTTAAATGTACTTGGACTCCATTTGGTCATATGGACTGGCATAAACTAGGGATTAGAGGATGTTCAAAAGGCTTTGAACTCACACTATAAGAGGGGCCCCTAACTAGCCATTCACCTCCTGTAGTTTGATAGTTTATAAGAGAAACTTTTTTGTGGTTATCAACTTATAAATAGGTAGTATTGAGGAAAAAATAAAAAAGGGAATTTTCAGACTTTAAATTATATACTAACATTTCTAACAATAAAAATCAATTTTTTATGCAAAATAGTGTTTTGGGTACAAGAAGAAAGGGGTAGTTGGAAGGTTAATTTGTAAGCGTTTTCAGTGTATGAGGAAAAATAACATAGCGTGCATTGTACACGCTATGTTGTATATTTATGCAGGATTCATTTGTGCAAAAGCATGCTCTACTGCATCTAATGTGACGTTTACATCCTCTTTCGTGTGCGCTGTGGTCACAAACCAAGCTTCATATTTTGATGGAGCTAAATTGATTCCTTGGTTTAACATAAGCTTAAAGAATTTCGCAAACTGCTCTCCGTCTGTATTTTCTGCTTGTTCGTAGTTTACAACTTTCTCATCTGTAAAATAGATCGTAAGGGCACCTTTTAATCTATTAATCGTTATCGTTATTCCGTGTTTTTGTGCACGAGCCAAAATTCCTTCTTCTAAAAGGCTACCTATATGATCTAGGTGTTCATATACACCTTCTTGTTGCAACACTTCTAGGCAAGCGATACCCGAAAGAATGGATGCGGGGTTTCCTGCCATGGTTCCTGCTTGATACGCAGGTCCGAGTGGTGCCACTTTCTCCATGATTTCTGCACGTCCTCCGTATGCACCGATAGGTAAGCCTCCACCAATTATTTTCCCAAGGGCGGTCAAATCTGGCTTTATTCCTAACATATCCTGTGCGCCTCCGTACATAAAACGGAAAGCCGTGATCACTTCATCGTAAATAACAAGGGCACCAGCGTCATGTGTTAGAGCATTCACTTCTTCCAAAAACCCTTTATGAGGCTCTACAATTCCAAAGTTTCCAACGATCGGTTCCACTAAAACAGCAGCAATTTGATCTCCCCATTTTTGAATAGCTTCGCGGAATGGCTCTATATCATTAAATGGAACGGTGATTACTTCATTTGCAATACTTTTTGGCACCCCTGCAGAATCAGGTGTCCCAAGAGTGGAGGGGCCAGAACCCGCTGCCACAAGTACAAGATCAGAATGCCCATGATAGCAGCCAGCAAATTTAATGATTTTGTCTCGGCCGGTATAGGCACGAGCGACACGAATCGTCGTCATCACAGCTTCTGTACCAGAGTTTACAAAACGAACCTTGTCCATCGCTGGCATCGCTTCTCTTAACATCTTTGCAAATTTTACTTCATGTGGAGTAGGCGTGCCATAGAGCACTCCTGATTGAGCTGCTCTTGTAATGGCTTCTGTTATCTGTGGATGTGCATGACCTGTAATTATTGGTCCATAAGCTGCGAGGTAATCGATATATTTGTTTCCATCTACATCCCAAAAATAAGCTCCTTTTGCTCTTTCCATTACAACAGGTGATCCGCCACCAACTGCTTTATACGAACGAGAAGGGCTGTTTACACCACCTACAATATGCTGGAGCGCTTCTTCATGAAGTTGTTCGGATTTTGTGAAATTCATTGGTTGTTCCTCCTTCAAGGAAAATAAGATATGTTATTTTAACATGAATTGAGATGGATGTAACTCAAGCTACCTTATGGTTACATTTAAAATGCTTAGTTAGAGAGGATTTTAAATTCAAACAGTTTCTAGCTGTTGATTGTAGAGAGGGCGTAGACTCTTCTCAGAAATGAAGCGAAAGATTTGTGACCCCACAGGCGTAGCAGAGTAGGCTTACAATTCGCCCCCAGGACACGGAGCCAATTGCGGAAATCAATAGCGTATTTTAACAAAGCTTAAAAAAAGCATACCTGTTCCTTCCTTGCGTATATTGTATTAATAGCATGTCCGTGCATGGGAGGAGAAGGATGCTTTATATATTTATTGTTTTCTTTATCTTAATTGCCATCATCATTAGCTTCTCACATATATTTTCATCAGGAACGAAAAGCATTCCTTATGTGTCAAAGGAAACACTTTTACTTCTGCTGCTCATCTATTCCACACTCTTGCTATCCTTTGGATTATTATATACGGTCTTACACTTTGAAGGACATCAAGTGCTTTTGGAAAGAGGGAAAGCCATTAATGGCAGTTATTTTTCCGTTTTTTTTCAATCGGTTTACTTTAGTGCCATCACCATTTTGACAGTGGGATATGGAGATGTTACTCCCATAGGTATTGGCAGAGCAATTGCAATTATAGAAGCATTGATAGGCTTTGTGATGCCAGCTGCATTCGTTGTGCGGGTTGTGCTGCATATGGACAGCAGGGAAAAATAAAAGCGCTAAGTTGATTGGGTTTAGCTTAGCTATACGCAGTGGTAACAAAGTTTACGAAAACAATCATTATTTAAGTAGCCGGTCATCAGTTGAAATTATCCACCTCTTTCGCTAGTCTAAAGGAAGGTACTATAAATGAGGAGGAATAAAGATGACTGTTGAAACAGGTAAAAAAGCTCCGCAATTTTCCTTGCTATCCAATACAGGAGAAACTGTCTCTCTATCCGATTTTGAAGGCAAAAATGTGGTGTTGTATTTTTATCCGAAAGATATGACTCCCGGCTGTACTACCCAAGCCTGTGATTTTCGTGACATGCACGAAGATTTTTCTGACTTAGATACGGTGATACTTGGCGTAAGTCCAGATCCGCAATCGAGGCATGAAAAATTCATCGAAAAACATGGGTTGCCATTTTTACTTCTAGTAGATGAAGACCATGAAGTTGCAGAGCAATTTGGTGTGTGGAAATTAAAGAAAAACTTTGGCAAGGAATACATGGGAATTGAACGTTCCACTTTCCTCATTAATAAAGAAGGACAACTTGTGAAGGAATGGAGAAAAGTGAAAGTCAAAGGACATGTGGAAGAGGCTTTAAATTATATTAAAGACAATCTCTAAAAAGCCTAATTTTTGATAAATAAGGCAAAAGACTAACTCCAAAAAGCACCCATGGGAGTATGCTATAAGTGTAGGGCATACCTCCTCAAAAGTTGACGTGATTAGAGTGCAAAGCTTCGGCTAGCACTCTTTTTTTGTTTTTTTTGAGGTTATGTTTTATGCAATAAGGGTAGGGAAAAAATGGTGATGAATGGCATGTTATGAAGATGCATAGTATTAACATTATTTTGAAAATTGATTATTTTATGGTTTTTCCTATAACCCTTCCATCTTAAAGGATTTTTTATTATACTAGTAAAGGATTTTTGTTATTATATTTTGAAAATTTCTTCGATTATGAAAGGAGACGATAACATGGAAGCTACACAAAAGAAACGTGGCTTTGTTATGCGCGCATTGGATAGTATTGAGCGTGTGGGGAACAAGCTACCACATCCAGTAACTCTTTTCGCTATTTTTGCGTTATTGGTTATTGTTGCATCTGGAATCTTTTCCGCAATGGATGTAAAAGTAGATGATCCGCTTAATGAAGGAGAGGTTTTGGAAGTTAATAACCTCTTAAGTTCTGAAGGAATAGCCTACATTTTTGAAAGTGCTGTTTCTAACTTCACGAGCTTTGCTCCACTTGGTACCGTTCTTGTAACGATGATTGGTATCGGTATTGCTGAAAGATCTGGTCTTATCAGTGCAGGTCTTCGTGGGTTGGTAACGTCAGTACCAAGACAACTAATGACGGCTGCACTTGTATTTGGTGGAATTATGTCTTCCATGGCCGCAGACGCAGGTTACGTGGTATTAACTCCACTCGGAGCTGTACTATTTGCTGGACTTGGCCGCCATCCATTAGCTGGATTGGCTGC
The DNA here is from genome assembly GCF_009363695.1 of Bacillus sp. THAF10. NCBI lineage: Bacteria > Bacillati > Bacillota > Bacilli > Caryophanales > Bacillaceae > Bacillus > Bacillus sp. THAF10. The sequence continues at coordinate 950,578 of NZ_CP045403.1, forward strand.
TGCATTCGCAGGTGTATCTGCTGGGTTTAGTGCAAACCTATTGCTAACCTCCCTTGATCCATTACTAGGATCTTTAACTCAAGAGGCAGCTGCTACCGTTAATCCTGAATATGCAGCAGGAATGAACTATATGATGAACTACTATTTCATGTTCGTTTCTGTATTCCTTTTAACCATCATCGGTACGTTTGTCACGGATAAAATTGTTGAACCACGCCTTGGAGAGTACAAGGGTGCTTACCAAGGTGACGTTGATTACCTAAAACCTGAAGAGAAAAAGGGTTTATGGGCTGCGTTATTCGCATTCCTAGGAACAATCGCAGTATTGGCTTTACTTGTTCTTCCGTCATGGGGACCTCTACGTGGAGATGGATCATTCTTAGAGGCGCCATTCTTCCACACACTAGTACCAGTCATTTTAATCACGTTCTTCATTCCTGGACTGGTTTATGGGATGATTACAAAATCAATTAAAAACGATAAAGATGTAGCGAATCAAATGTCTGATACGATGGCAACCATGGGTGCCTACATTGTTCTTGCATTTGTAGCTGGTCAGTTTGTTGCGTACTTCAACGAAACAAACCTCGGTATTGTTCTTGCAGTAAATGGAGCAGAATTGATTCAAGGATTAGGATTTGATAGTGGAAATATCTTTATGAGCATACTGCTAATTCTTGTATTTATGCTTGTAGCTGGATCCATTAACCTATTTATCGGAAGTGCTTCGGCTAAATGGGCAATTATGGCCCCAGTATTTGTACCAATGATGATGGGGTTAGGGTATTCTCCTGAGCTTACACAGGTTGCTTACCGTGTTGCTGACTCCACAACAAATATCATTTCACCTTTAATGCCATATTTTGCAATTGTCATTGCCTTTGCTCAAAAATATGACAAAAAAGTTGGGATTGGAACACTGATCTCCACGATGATTCCTTACTCCATCTTCTTTACGATTGCATGGGTGGTAATGCTAATCATCTGGATATTAACTGGTCTTCCACTTGGACCAAACGCACCAATCAATTATCCTGGTTAAATTAATCACACCTGCATTGTTCAATTTGGACAAGCAGGTGTTTTTTTATATAAAATATAAGTAACACGTATTTTACTACTTATAAAAAGGGGATGGAGAAGGGTGAAAATTTATACGAAAACTGGGGACAAAGGGCAAACATCGTTGGTTTATGGTCAAAGAGTAGGGAAAAACCATGCGAGAGTAGAAGCTTATGGAACCTGTGATGAAGCAAATTCGATGATTGGACTAGCAGTATCCTATATGAAAGAAGAGCAATTTGCCAAAAAGGAAGAGTTGTTAACATCTTTTTCGACAATCCAAACCATACTCTTTCATGTTGGAGCTGAGCTTGCCACTCCAAAGGGAAAAGACGTGAAATGGAAACTAACAGAACAACATGTGAAAAAACTAGAAGAGGAAATGGATGAAATGGATGCTGTTTTGCCTCCGTTGACTAACTTCATTCTTCCAGGAGGCTCTAAAGCTGGTGCCGCTCTTCATAGCGCAAGGACAATTGTAAGGAGAGCTGAACGTTCCGCGGTGGTTTTGAATGAGGAAATTTCACCTTATGTGCTAGCCTACTTAAATAGACTTTCCGATTACCTTTTCATAGCAGCGCGCTACATGAACAGTCAGTTAAAACAAGAAGAACCTGTATTAACTCCAGAGGTTTAAAATCGAGGAGACTTCATACTATATAATAAGTAAGTGGATTGACAAAAATAACAAAAACACTGTACACTAATTATAAATATTATAAAGTAATAATCTTTATGAAAAAGTGAGGTGCATGACTGTGGCAAACGAACAATTAAAAGAAGCGATTGAAACGCTAAAGCAGACTGGAGTTCGCATAACTCCACAGCGTCATGCGATTTTGGAGTACCTAATTCAATCCATGTCTCACCCGACAGCTGACGATATATATAAAGCGCTAGAAGGCAAATTTCCAAACATGAGTGTTGCCACCGTTTACAACAACTTACGAGTCTTTCGGGAAGTTGGACTTGTAAAGGAGCTCACCTATGGAGATAATTCAAGTCGTTTCGACTATGTTACAACAGACCACTACCATATAATCTGTGACGATTGCGGCAAAATTGTTGACTTCCACTATCCAGGATTGGATGAAGTGGAGGCACTGGCTGCCCATGTTACAGGATTCAAAATTTCCCGTCATCGCATGGAAATTTACGGAACATGTCCCGAATGCGATAAAGGAGCACACTGACACAAAAGCGGAATGCGCCCGCTTAGCGACGTGCAAACTGGACTGAAGAAAACGCGAAGAGTGGATGCGTCGATGTTGCCATATCGCAAGGAGGCGAGGGAAGTTTGCTTGTCGCTGGCGTAAGGAGCTGGTCGAATCATAAGCGGAATGCGCCCGCTTAGCGACGTACAAACTGGACTGAAGAAAACACGAAGAGCTGATGCGTCGATGTTGCCTTATCGCAAGGAGGCGAGGGAAGTTTGCTTTTCTCTGGCGTAAGGAGCTGCTCGAATCATAATCGGAATGTACCTGTTTTGCTATTCGCAGACACAATCTTCAATTAAAAAAAGCTGATAGGGTTTATTCCTATCAGCTTTCTTTTTTTCGATTATAATCTTCATCGAATTCCTTTCCTTCTAAGGAAGGATCCAAAGTCAGTGGTTCATTGCAATACATGCACATATCCACTCGCCCGAGAACCTTTGTATGCTTTCCGCAGGTTGGACACACAACTTGTATTGCTTTTGTCGATAACATCCCAATCCAGAAGTAGACAACTGTCGAACCAATAATACATAATAGTCCAAGTAACATGAAAATCGTCATCACTAACATGTTTTCTCTAAAGAAGATACCGAGATACATCACAAAAAAGCCGACAAACACAAGGCTAAGTGCAAACGTTCTAATTTTATTTATTTTACTGGAATATTTACGAGCCATTTTCATAACCTCCCAAAAATATATCATAGCACAAAATGACAAAAAAAGAATGGAGGAAGAAAGTTGACCGAATGTTCTGTATTAAAATTGTTAAAGAGGTTTTTGAATAAAAGTGTCGAATAGTAGGGGGGAAACCCTTTTTAATAGATGGAGGTCTTAATATGGAAGATTTATTGCGTCCTATCTACCAAGAACGTGCAAGTCAATCCAATACACAAGGAATCTTAATGATAGAAAAGAAAAACCCCGTAAGCCCGAACACGGACAAGTTTGATGTTATTCTATTTATGGTCGTTAAAGAACAAGAGCAATCTCTGTATGTTAAACATTATGAACTGCTGCAAAAAAAAGCTGCTCTTTATATTGCGAGTGAGCAGCAATTAGATGAATGGATTACCTTAGGTACCAATAGAAGAGTGATTGATTGGATCATAAACGGAAAGGTACTCTTTGACAGAAATGAATTCATCTATTCCTTAAGAGGGAAACTACTTGATTTTCCTCTCGAAGACAGAAAACTAAAAATTGGACTCGAATTTGCTAAGCTCATTAGAAGATACCTTGAAGGAAAGGACTTCTTTGATTCCAAGCATTATATCGATGCCTATAATCACATTGTTCACTCTCTACATCATTTAGCACGATTAGCAGTAATCGATCATGGCTTTCACCCAGAGTTAACGGTGTGGAATCAGGTGAAAAAGATTGAACCGGAGATTTACAAGTTATATGAAGAATTAATTCAAGGGGATGAACCAATTGATAAAAGGTTAGAGCTTTTGTTTCTTGCGAACGAGTTTATGATCTATTCTCGTACAAGAACTGGGGCCAAACATCTGCTAGCCGTTTTGGCAGAAAGAGAGGATGCTTGGTCATACAATGAAATGCTTCATCATCCAAAACTTGAAAAATACTCCGTGGATCTAAGTGTACTTGTAGAATACCTTGTTGAAAAAGGCTTTCTTCAGGTTGAACGGAAAGAAACAAAGGGTAATGGAGTTTACCACCGCCTGTACCATGTGACTACAGACTAAATGATAGTGGAAAGTTAAGTGTTTGAGTGCCCTTTTGTCAGCTGTTAAACTAAAGGGCACTTCATGGTTTTTTACCCAGGAGAAAATTATTCCAAAAAACTTTTCAAAAGCTATTGACGCTCTTTGTCGAAGCATGGTATATTATTATTCGTCGCTACGAGCTAAAGCGTTTCACACCTAAGCATAAAGATAGCGACAACGAAAATTATTTCAAAAAATATGTTGACTTAGAAACGTCAAACATGTTATATTAATAAAGTCGCTTCTGAGAGATGAAGCAACAAAATGTTCTTTGAAAACTAAACAAAACAACAGCGTCCACGTTGACCTTACGAGGTTAACATGAACGAATTTAAGTAACAAGCTAGCAACAAATTTTGAGCAACAGCTCAAACTCTTTATTGGAGAGTTTGATCCTGGCTCAGGACGAACGCTGGCGGCGTGCCTAATACATGCAAGTCGAGCGAACTTCTTAAAAGCTTGCTTTTATAGAAGTTAGCGGCGGACGGGTGAGTAACACGTGGGCAACCTGCCTGTAAGACTGGGATAACTTCGGGAAACCGGAGCTAATACCGGATAATACAAGAAACCTCCTGGTTTCTTGTTGAAAGATGGTTTCGGCTATCACTTACAGATGGGCCCGCGGCGCATTAGCTAGTTGGTGAGGTAACGGCTCACCAAGGCGACGATGCGTAGCCGACCTGAGAGGGTGATCGGCCACACTGGGACTGAGACACGGCCCAGACTCCTACGGGAGGCAGCAGTAGGGAATCTTCCACAATGGACGAAAGTCTGATGGAGCAACGCCGCGTGAGCGATGAAGGCCTTCGGGTCGTAAAGCTCTGTTGTTAGGGAAGAACAAGTGCGAGAGTAACTGCTCGCACCTTGACGGTACCTAACCAGAAAGCCACGGCTAACTACGTGCCAGCAGCCGCGGTAATACGTAGGTGGCAAGCGTTGTCCGGAATTATTGGGCGTAAAGCGCGCGCAGGCGGTTTCTTAAGTCTGATGTGAAAGCCCACGGCTCAACCGTGGAGGGTCATTGGAAACTGGGGAACTTGAGTGCAGAAGAGGAGAGTGGAATTCCACGTGTAGCGGTGAAATGCGTAGAGATGTGGAGGAACACCAGTGGCGAAGGCGACTCTCTGGTCTGTAACTGACGCTGAGGCGCGAAAGCGTGGGGAGCAAACAGGATTAGATACCCTGGTAGTCCACGCCGTAAACGATGAGTGCTAAGTGTTAGAGGGTTTCCGCCCTTTAGTGCTGCAGCTAACGCATTAAGCACTCCGCCTGGGGAGTACGGTCGCAAGACTGAAACTCAAAGGAATTGACGGGGGCCCGCACAAGCGGTGGAGCATGTGGTTTAATTCGAAGCAACGCGAAGAACCTTACCAGGTCTTGACATCCTCTGACCACTCTAGAGATAGAGCCTTCCCCTTCGGGGGACAGAGTGACAGGTGGTGCATGGTTGTCGTCAGCTCGTGTCGTGAGATGTTGGGTTAAGTCCCGCAACGAGCGCAACCCTTGATCTTAGTTGCCAGCATTAAGTTGGGCACTCTAAGGTGACTGCCGGTGACAAACCGGAGGAAGGTGGGGATGACGTCAAATCATCATGCCCCTTATGACCTGGGCTACACACGTGCTACAATGGACGGTACAAAGGGCAGCAAAACCGCGAGGTCGAGCCAATCCCATAAAACCGTTCTCAGTTCGGATTGCAGGCTGCAACTCGCCTGCATGAAGCCGGAATCGCTAGTAATCGCGGATCAGCATGCCGCGGTGAATACGTTCCCGGGCCTTGTACACACCGCCCGTCACACCACGAGAGTTTGTAACACCCGAAGTCGGTGGGGTAACCTTTTGGAGCCAGCCGCCTAAGGTGGGACAGATGATTGGGGTGAAGTCGTAACAAGGTAGCCGTATCGGAAGGTGCGGCTGGATCACCTCCTTTCTAAGGATAAAGACGCTTGTTGTTTTGTTTAGTTTTGAGAGAGCATTCTCTCATGCTTCTAGCATCTATGATGTTAATGAGGCACCCATAAGGCAAATAAGAAGCGAGAAGGTCGAGGAAGCAAAGGAATGAACACCGGAATGTGCTCTAGCACATGAGGATGTGAATGACTGCAGCTGACGAAGAGATTCGACGCTTATCAATTGTCGATTGTTCCTTGAAAACTAGATAATGTAACTAATATCAAGATATTCACAAAATATCGTTCATCTTAGTAATTTTCTAATAGATATCATCGCTGATATCGACACAAGACCGTTTGGTCTGAGGTTAAGTTATTAAGGGCGCACGGTGGATGCCTTGGCACTAGGAGCCGATGAAGGACGGGACTAACACCGATATGCTTCGGGGAGCTGTAAGTAAGCGTTGATCCGGAGATTTCCGAATGGGGAAACCCACTGCTCGTAATGGAGCAGTATCCTTATCTGAATACATAGGGTATGGAAGGCAGACCCGGGGAACTGAAACATCTTAGTACCCGGAGGAAGAGAAAGCAAATGCGATTTCCTGAGTAGCGGCGAGCGAAACGGAATTAGCCCAAACCAAGAGGCTTGCCTCTTGGGGTTGTAGGACACTCAACATGGAGTTACAAAGGAACGGGGTAGATGAAGCGACCTGGAAAGGTCCGTCATAGAAGGTAAAAACCCTGTAGTTGAAACTTCGTTCCCTCCTGAGTGGATCCTGAGTACGGCGGGACACGAGAAATCCCGTCGGAAGCAGGGAGGACCATCTCCCAAGGCTAAATACTCCCTAGTGACCGATAGTGAACCAGTACCGTGAGGGAAAGGTGAAAAGCACCCCGGAAGGGGAGTGAAATAGATCCTGAAACCGTGTGCCTACAAGTAGTTAGAGCCCGTTAATGGGTGATAGCGTGCCTTTTGTAGAATGAACCGGCGAGTTACGATCCCGTGCAAGGTTAAGTCGAAGAGACGGAGCCGTAGCGAAAGCGAGTCTGAATAGGGCGCATGAGTACGTGGTCGTAGACCCGAAACCAGGTGATCTACCCATGTCCAGGGTGAAGTTCAGGTAACACTGAATGGAGGCCCGAACCGACTCACGTTGAAAAGTGAGCGGATGAGGTGTGGGTAGGGGTGAAATGCCAATCGAACCTGGAGATAGCTGGTTCTCTCCGAAATAGCTTTAGGGCTAGCCTCATGTAGTAAGAGTCTTGGAGGTAGAGCACTGATTGGACTAGGGGTCCTCATCGGATTACCGAATTCAGTCAAACTCCGAATGCCAAAGACTTATCCATGGGAGTCAGACTGCGAGTGATAAGATCCGTAGTCAAGAGGGAAACAGCCCAGACCGCCAGCTAAGGTCCCCAAGTATACGTTAAGTGGAAAAGGATGTGGAGTTGCTTAGACAACCAGGATGTTGGCTTAGAAGCAGCCACCATTTAAAGAGTGCGTAATAGCTCACTGGTCGAGTGACTCTGCGCCGAAAATGTACCGGGGCTAAACGTATCACCGAAGCTGCGGACTGTTCTTACGAACAGTGGTAGGAGAGCGTTCTAAGGGCGTTGAAGCTAGACCGGAAGGACTGGTGGAGCGCTTAGAAGTGAGAATGCCGGTATGAGTAGCGAAAGAAGGGTGAGAATCCCTTCCACCGAATGCCTAAGGTTTCCTGAGGAAGGCTCGTCCGCTCAGGGTTAGTCGGGACCTAAGCCGAGGCCGAAAGGCGTAGGCGATGGATAACAGGTTGATATTCCTGTACCACCTCCACTCCGTTTGAGCAACGGGGGGACGCAGAAGGATAGGGTAAGCGCGCTGTTGGATATGCGCGTCTAAGCAGTAAGGCTGAGAAGTAGGCAAATCCGCTTCTCCTATAAGGCTGAGCTGTGATAGCGAGGGAAATATAGTACCGAAGTTCCTGATTTCACACTGCCAAGAAAAGCCTCTAGCGAGGAGTGAGGTGCCCGTACCGCAAACCGACACAGGTAGGCGAGGAGAGAATCCTAAGGTGAGCGAGAGAACTCTGGTTAAGGAACTCGGCAAAATGACCCCGTAACTTCGGGAGAAGGGGTGCTCTGTTAGGGTGTTAAAGCCCGAGAGAGCCGCAGTGAATAGGCCCAGGCGACTGTTTAGCAAAAACACAGGTCTCTGCGAAGCCGTAAGGCGAAGTATAGGGGCTGACGCCTGCCCGGTGCTGGAAGGTTAAGGGGAGAGGTTAGCGCAAGCGAAGCTTTGAACCGAAGCCCCAGTAAACGGCGGCCGTAACTATAACGGTCCTAAGGTAGCGAAATTCCTTGTCGGGTAAGTTCCGACCCGCACGAAAGGCGTAACGATCTGGGCACTGTCTCAACCAGAGACTCGGTGAAATTATAGTACCTGTGAAGATGCAGGTTACCCGCGACAGGACGGAAAGACCCCGTGGAGCTTTACTGTAGCCTGATATTGAATTTTGGTACAGCTTGTACAGGATAGGTAGGAGCCTTGGAAGCCGGAGCGCTAGCTTCGGTGGAGGCGTCGGTGGGATACTACCCTGGCTGTATTGAAATTCTAACCCGCAGCCCTTATCGGGCTGGGAGACAGTGTCAGGTGGGCAGTTTGACTGGGGCGGTCGCCTCCTAAAGAGTAACGGAGGCGCCCAAAGGTTCCCTCAGAATGGTTGGAAATCATTCGCAGAGTGTAAAGGCACAAGGGAGCTTGACTGCGAGACCTACAAGTCGAGCAGGGACGAAAGTCGGGCTTAGTGATCCGGTGGTTCCGCATGGAAGGGCCATCGCTCAACGGATAAAAGCTACCCCGGGGATAACAGGCTTATCTCCCCCAAGAGTCCACATCGACGGGGAGGTTTGGCACCTCGATGTCGGCTCATCGCATCCTGGGGCTGTAGTCGGTCCCAAGGGTTGGGCTGTTCGCCCATTAAAGCGGTACGCGAGCTGGGTTCAGAACGTCGTGAGACAGTTCGGTCCCTATCCGTCGTGGGCGCAGGAAATTTGAGAGGAGCTGTCCTTAGTACGAGAGGACCGGGATGGACGCACCGCTGGTGTACCAGTTGTCTTGCCAAAGGCATAGCTGGGTAGCTACGTGCGGACGGGATAAGTGCTGAAAGCATCTAAGCATGAAGCCCCCCTCAAGATGAGATTTCCTTTTACTTCGGTAAGTAAGATCCCTGAAAGATGATCAGGTAGATAGGTTCGAGGTGGAAGCGTGGCGACACGTGCAGCTGACGAATACTAATCGATCGAGGACTTAACCCAATATGATTTACATGATGACACGATAGAATTCTTGATATGAACACATTATCTAGTTTTGAAGGAATAAAAGTTTAAAAAATAGCTTGATTTTCTTCAAAGATATATTATAATAATATTTGTCTGGTGGCGATAGCGAAGAGGTCACACCCGTTCCCATACCGAACACGGAAGTTAAGCTCTTCAGCGCCAATGGTAGTTGGGGGCTGTCCCCCTGTGAGAGTAGGACGTTGCCAGGCTGGTATTTATCCACCATAGCTCAGCGGTAGAGCATTCGGCTGTTAACCGAAGGGTCGTAGGTTCGAATCCTACTGGTGGAGCCAATATGGAGAGCTGTCCGAGTGGCCGAAGGAGCACGATTGGAAATCGTGTAGACGGTTACCGCCGTCTCAAGGGTTCAAATCCCTTGCTCTCCGCCATTTTTAACTGGCCCGTTGGTCAAGCGGTTAAGACACCGCCCTTTCACGGCGGTAACACGGGTTCGAATCCCGTACGGGTCACCAGAATTTTTTCACGCTAGTGAAAATAATTGTCCATTTTTCGCGCTAGCGAAAATAGTTTTCCTTTCTTTCACATAAGTGAAATATAACGGAGGATTAGCTCAGCTGGGAGAGCACCTGCCTTACAAGCAGGGGGTCGGCGGTTCGATCCCGTCATCCTCCACCATTATTTTATAAGCATGAATTAATATTGTCGCGGGGTGGAGCAGTCTGGTAGCTCGTCGGGCTCATAACCCGAAGGTCGCAGGTTCAAATCCTGTCCCCGCAACCAAAAAGGTCCCGTGGTGTAGCGGTTAACATGCCTGCCTGTCACGCAGGAGATCGCCGGTTCGATCCCGGTCGGGACCGCCATATTTGGCTCGGTAGCTCAGTTGGTAGAGCAATGGACTGAAAATCCATGTGTCGGCGGTTCGATTCCGTCCCGAGCCACCATGATTTTTTCACACTCAGTGAAAGCAATTAACTTAAATGCCGGTGTAGCTCAGTTGGTAGAGCAACTGACTTGTAATCAGTAGGTCGTGGGTTCGACTCCTATCGCCGGCACCATCATTTCTGGAGGGGTAGCGAAGTGGCTAAACGCGGCGGACTGTAAATCCGCTCCTTCGGGTTCGGCAGTTCGAATCTGCCCCCCTCCACCATTTTTTCTTAGTACAGGTACATTTTTAATAATAGGGGCATAGTTTAACGGTAGAACAGAGGTCTCCAAAACCTCCGGTGTGGGTTCGATTCCTACTGCCCCTGCCAATTTTAAATTATTATGGCGATTGTGGCGAAGTGGTTAACGCACCTGATTGTGGTTCAGGCATTCGTGGGTTCGATTCCCATCAGTCGCCCCATATTTTTTCATTATCGACTTTACTTGAGTCGTTTTTATTTCTAGTTTTATTGGGCTATAGCCAAGCGGTAAGGCATCGCACTTTGACTGCGACATGCGTTGGTTCGAATCCAGCTAGCCCAGCCATTTTTAGCGGAAGTAGTTCAGTGGTAGAACACCACCTTGCCAAGGTGGGGGTCGCGGGTTCGAATCCCGTCTTCCGCTCCAAAAACATTCGGTGGCATAGCCAAGTGGTAAGGCCAAGGTCTGCAAAACCTTTATCACCGGTTCAAATCCGGTTGCCACCTCCAATGTTATTTTAAAATAAAGTATTGACATATTGCTGCCCAGCCGGGGTGGCGGAACTGGCAGACGCACAGGACTTAAAATCCTGCGGTAGGTGACTACCGTACCGGTTCGATTCCGGTCCTCGGCACCATAAATATTATTACGATTACGTTATGCCGGTGTGGCGGAATTGGCAGACGCGCACGACTCAAAATCGTGTTCCTCTGGAGTGCCGGTTCGACCCCGGCCACCGGTACCACTTTTTTCAAAGTTTTAAATCATTAATTAACTGTGAATATACCGTAATATCAACGTTTCTCACATTGTGGGAAACGTTTTTTTGTGTTTAAAAGACGTTAGTTTTTAGTGTTTTCCTATCTACTCTAATCGTGTGAATTTATCGTGCGAATAGGTCGAAGGGAGGTTATATATGGCAAGACGTAAAAACAATTTAAATGACAGTGAATTATCTATCGTCCGGAAAGATGAGAAGTCGTATGCAGAAACATTTAAAGCAGCGATACAACTTTTTCTTGATGATTGTGATTTACGAAATTTAAGGCCATATACGGTTAAGTATTATCAGAATGAAATACAAGCATTTCTTAATCAGTTAGAAGAACAAGGAATAGATACGAGAGAGTTAAAGCCGTATAACGTTACTGAAGAACATATCCAAGAGAATGTAATCCGTTATATGCGTATATATAAGGGGATAAAAATTGTTTCAATTAATACTCGTTTACGTGGGCTACGTTCGTTCTTCAATTATCTTTACAAAAAGAAACACATTCCTAAAAATCCTATGGAGAATATTACGTTATTAAAGGATAGAAAACATGTAATTCCTACGTTCTCAAAAGAACAATTAAACACATTGTTCAATCAACCCGATTTAACAACATTTACGGGAGTTCGTGACTATACAATAATGATGGTTTTCCTTGAAACTGGAATTCGTGTTAATGAACTTGTAGGGCTATCACTAGCCGATATTCAATGGGAAGATAATTTGTTAAGGATAAGGAATGCTAAGACGTATAGAGAACGTCTAGTACCCATACAAAGCGAAATGAAGAAGCAATTTAGGAAGTATATCTCCATTAGAGGATTAGTCGAAAGTGACGCTTTATTTGTAACAATTGACGGTACACCTTTGTTAAGAAGGTCAGTACAACAGCGAATTGACATATACGGCGTTAAAGCAAAAATAAAAGACGTTCGTTGTAGCCCCCATACATTCCGCCATACGTTTGCAAAGATTAGTGTTCAACAAGGGGCTAATATTTTTGAGTTGCAAACTATTCTAGGGCATACAAGCATGGAGATAGTTAAGACCTATGTAAACTTATTCGGAAATGATGTAAGAGAACGTCATAAAGATTTTTCACCGTTAAAGGTGTTAAAGAGACGGAGGTAACCTAGTTTGAACCTACCTAACATAGAAAAAATGACTAATATAGAAGTTATCAATTGGTACACAGCCGAGGTTGTAAAAGTTACTAGTCGTGTATTACGTATTAATGGAACATATTCTGAGAAGTATTTGAAATCTTTAAATGAGTGGAAGCAAAGTTAAAATTGAAGATGTAAATTAGAACAAAAACAAAGGTTTTTAGCTAAATAAATAGCCACGCGGTGCAACGCGTGACCTCAAAACTCACTATAACTAAATAATGAATACTGTATAGCTACTTACATATATTATCTAAAAAAATTAGTATATGCAAGGCTTATTAAGTAATGCCTATTTTGAAGCAATGCAGGTTTTCTCGTCGTGGATAGCCAACTAATACGACGATAATATAACCTTGAAAGGTTCGCCATGCCGACGCAATAAGATGGACTAGGACACACTTTAACGTTCCCTATTGCGTTTTGTGTCCGAAGGGTGAAAGCTACCTTTAAGTGCTGAACGAAGGAAGGGTAGACCGTTTAAGGACGGTGTAGGACAAGCCACAACTAACATAGATTCCATTTCTAGTCCCAATATAAAAGGGTGTCGAATTAGCTAACTGAGAAGCAAAAGCGTAAGGTTAGGGAGAGTGTGAACCTGCTAGGGCTACTTGTTGCAGTAGGCTTGTTATGGAGAAATCCAAACGATTAATAGGGCGATACAACACGGATACCTTAACTTGATATACAATCAAGTGTTGCTAGAAGAATTGTCTGTTTCTTATGATTGACACTTTTGTCTTTCATAAGGTAGTCGATTTTTCGTCCAAGCCGTTTTCCTTTCTTTCAACCAATCAAGCAAAAGTCAAAACATATAACAATAAAATTCTTATTTTCTCCCAATAAAATTTTTACACCTACACCTCCTATTCTATTTTTTATTTTTCTAAGATTGTTTCTTCATATGACTTAATAGTAATGATATGATTAACTTGAAGAAATTTCTAAATAGAGACAAATAGGGGGATTAATAATGAAAGTTGTAGAGAATGCAATTAGAACACTAGCTGCGGCGTACTCAGACAGACTTAACAAACAAGTCTTAAAAAGAGTTGAAGATATGGAATGGGATGACAAATCACACTATCTTATTTATCAAGTGTTAAAGGTTTCCTTAAGAGAAGGAGAAATGATAGACGTATACCAAAATAAAGGACGTTTCTTATATAAGTACGCGGGTTCATTCTTAGAAGAGGCAGCGATACTTTGTTTTGAGTATAAATTTGGTGAAGAGGCATTAAATAGAGTGAAGATTCCAAATACGATTGGACAAAAACCAAAAACATTTGAGATAGATTGTCTTGTCGGAGATAATGCTTATGAGATAAAATGGAGAGATGCTACAACAGATGGAGACCATATTACAAAAGAACATACTCGGATGAAAGTTATAAAAGACGCGGGTTATACCCCAAACCGTATAATGTTTTATTATCCAAATAGGACTCAAGCTATTCGTATTCAACAAACATTAGAAACCTTATACCTAGGTGCAGAAGGGCATTATTACTATGGTGATGCTGCATGGCAACATATTCATGAAGTTACCGACGTTGACCTAAAAGGTATACTAATGAAGATAGCTGAGGAAAATATGTCAAGATAGGAGTAATTTGTTTATGTCAATTTTCTTAGGGGACTGCTTAGAACAACTGAAAAAAATACCTGACGAAACAGTAGACCTAGTATACTTAGACCCTCCTTTTTATACTCAAAGAACTCAAAAGTTAAAAACAAGAGATAACTTAAAAGAATATTCTTTTGAGGATAATTGGGAATCAGTTCAAGAATATTTCAAATTCATTAAAGATAGATTAGAGGAATGTCATAGAGTTTTAAAAAAGACTGGAAGTATATTTTTACACTGTGATAAATCAGCTTCGCATTATTTAAGGTTAGCACTAGATGAAGTTTTTGGAATGGACAAATTCCAAAGCGAAATTGTTTGGGCATATAAGCGTTGGTCAAATTCTAAAGTTGGGTTGTTAAATAATCATCAAACAATTTATTTTTATAGCAAAACTAAGAAGTTCAAGTTCAATAAAATTTATACAGATTATTCTGCTACTACCAACATTGACCAAATTTTACAAGATAGAGTTCGAGATGAGAATGCAAAGGCTGTTTACAAATTAGATGAGAACGGTAAACCTATTATTGGGAGAGAGAAAAAGGGTGTTCCTTTATCGGATGTTTGGAATATCCCTTACTTGAATCCAAAAGCAAAAGAAAGAACGGGCTATCCTACTCAAAAACCTATTCTATTAATTGAACAGATATTGAAGTTAGTAACTGATGAAGGGGACGTTGTATTAGACCCGTTTTGTGGGAGTGGGACAACTCTTGTCACTGCCGAGATTATGAATAGGAAGTACATCGGGATAGACGTATCAGAGGACGCTATCGAATTAACGAAACAAAGGCTTGAAAATCCTATTAAGACTTCATCTCATTTGTTAAATAAAGGTGAAAAAGAATATTTAACAAAAACAAAAGAAGAACTTGCTATATTAAGTAGCCTAAACGCTAGACCAGTACAACGAAATACTGGTATAGATGGTTTTCTAAAGGAATACTATGAGGAAAAGCCAGTATCAGTTAAAATACAAAAGGCAAATGAAACTATTGAAGAAGCGATAGATAAACTTTTATTTGCAAGTAAGAAAAGGGATTGTGTGTTAAAAGTTTTAATTAGAACTAATTTTGATACAAATAGACAATTAATGGAACAAAATTTCCAATCTGAAAACCTACTAATTATTGATAGCTATGAATTAATAGTTAAAAGTAAACTTGAAGAAGAAAAACCTCAATTAAGTTTCTTCAAGTAAGAAAAAATAATAAAGAACCTAGGTGCATTATCACTTAGGTTTTTTTGCTTTTTGTTTACGTTCTTCTATGATTAAGTTCTGAAATAAAACAGCTTTCTTTTCAGCTTGTTTTATGGCTTGCTGTAGGGTTCTACCCATCTCTATAAACAAACCATGTTTTGACAACGCAAAAGCCATGTATTCTTCACCATAAACTTTATTATATCCATTATATAAAACGTGTATTATCACCTTTGCCCTTCCGTACCTTCCCTTAGTTCCAGGTATTACAACTCCTTCAATGTTCATGCGTATTACCTCCTAAAGTAATGTAGATATTTAAATAAGGCATTCTCTCAAACAAAGGACAACTCTGATTTCATACTTATTTTACCATACTTACTAATCTTTTAGCTTATCAAATATAATTCATTTAAGAGGTGATATGGGTTGGAACAGCGAAGGGTAGGTACAAAAGAGTATTGTGGATATCGACAATTTTCAGAAAAATTTTATTGAGTGCTTAAGGCAGCAATTAAAGACTTTATAGAGATAAACATTCACATAGATTACTATTCAGAATCTCATAATATAGAAATGACCTATTTAAAGAACTCTCTAATACCTAGGCTGCTACCAATCTATAGTAATTGAAGGCTGTACATTGGAAGATATTAAATCTTATTTTTTATTCCGAAAATTTAGTTAGGAGGAATTATCATATGGGAAAGAATGTAAAAGAGTTAAGTGACTTTAATTATTTTGGTGTAGAAAGTGTACCTTTTTACGGAGTTAGTTATAGATATGAATTGGGTGACATGTACCGTCGGGTAAATAGGATGCTAGAGGCTGTGGGGTATAGATTAAGGCAAATTGATGGAGGAGAAATAGAAGAAGTAGAAGTCACAGAATATCATTTCTACATGGGGCTATTTGGTGATTTAAGCATTTTAAGGGAACAGCTTGATAGCTACATTGATAAACACGAAAATGATGAATAACTAATAATACTAGCCGTTTATTCAGTTTTTTTCTCCGAATAAACAGCTAGTATGTTTTTTGTAATATCATGGGATTATTTTTAGTAACATGGAATTAAAAAGGAAACATGAGGAGAGATACATATTTGAGAAAGCAAAAAAATTCTGTTATTGAATGAAAAGGATATTAGGAAAATTGCGTGTTTTTCGATAATAGTTTAATCCAATTAGGGGAGAAAGCTACTAAATATGCAAACCACAAGTATATTATGAAGTAGTTTATGAAGATAGTACTTTTTATGGAAGTGATATTGTTCAAACCTTTTTTGAGGAAGAAAACTTGTTGATAAGAAAATTGAAAGCATGAGATTTCAAGTGAACAATCCCTTAGAAGATTACTATTATCTTTTAATATAAGGTCAGATAAAGGAGAAGGTGTTTTTATAATATCTTCTATAGATAATGAATGAATTGATTTAAAGTTTTCTCAATTTGTTGAAATAATATTGACAATAAATAACCAAGATAATTGGACAAATAGATATAAAAATTTTATTACACACTTATTAGCAATAGCGTTAGGTATAATCCCATTTTACTTGCTTCTCACTGTAATAACCTCCTTAGTATCATTAATTGTTAAACCAATTGAAAATCCATCAGAGAATATAATAGATTTCGCTTTAAAACTTCTTGGCTTTATTATGTTGCATTTTTAGTCTCTAGCTGGTCCATAGGATTTATGTCTGCAAAGGGGATGATAGAATTGTATTTAAATAGGTTATGGCCAAAGATAGAATTAGTTTTCGGACCGGAACACAAAAAATTTTATAGGAAACAGTCGAAAAAAATAGTAATAGTTTTCACTATAATAATACCTATTTTTGTAGGTGTAATTTATAATATTTCAAATCGGTGTTTTTCTAAATGTAGTAAGACAAGAGAGTACAGATTAAATGCATAACGAATTCTGTACCCCTTGTTTTGTCAGAGAAATAAATTTATTGTACTTTTTTAGTTAATATTTACTAAGATAGTTTAAGTCTATCTTATGATTGGATAAAACCTTCTTTACATCTTCATGGGTAAATGCCAAATAAATACCGTTATGACGGTTTAAATGGCCCTGGATAGGTGCTGAATCAACTGTAAAGATATTATATACATCTTTCCTTAAACCGGCTTCTATTTCAATTGATTGAAGTTGTACATCAAGGTTATGATATCTGTGAAGCACATCTGATTCAGCTTTCATAACTTCCACGTATTCACGCTTCTTAGCCATCATTCTACTGTATGCTTTTTCTTTTGCTATGGCCATTTCATCAT
This sequence comes from Bacillus sp. THAF10, assembly GCF_009363695.1. Classification (NCBI taxonomy): domain Bacteria; kingdom Bacillati; phylum Bacillota; class Bacilli; order Caryophanales; family Bacillaceae; genus Bacillus; species Bacillus sp. THAF10. The sequence continues at coordinate 967,955 of NZ_CP045403.1, forward strand.
TGAATAGCGGCTGTAGCTTTTTTAATTCTCCAGCAGATTGAAACTTATATCGCTGAATGGTAGCCATTAGGATAACTTCTTCTTCCTGTTTCTCCGCTAGTTCCGCTTCTAACTTTTCTAGCTTCTTCTTCAGTTTAGTTTCTAATGCTGAATCACCTTCAAGCACACGTTTTACGCTTGCTTCTGGCAGTTCTTTTTCACGGATAAACCTAGCTTCAAGTTTAATCTCTTCAATCTGTTGGTTAGTGGCAGCAGTTCTTTCTTTCAGTTTATTTACCTTGATTCTGTATTCACTGATGAAATTTTGAATCTTTTCTGTAGCCTTCATTATTCATCACCTCTTTTCACATCATGGATTATAAAGTGTGGGTGCTTATGGAACAGGTGTACATCTTTTCTTTCTACTAAGGCAATTCCACGTTTGAAGCTATAGCCCAAGCGTTGGCCTTCAAAGTATTTAATAACTTTCCCCTTTATGGTTTCTGAAACTGTGGGTGGTACTTCTACCTTTACTTTATCTTCAACAGCAAAGTACGCTTTGATGAAGTTCAATCTATCTGTATTACTCATGTACAGCACCTTCCATTTCTAATAATTTATTGACTATAAGATAATCCCTTAGAGTGGGATATTTTGAGTTGTTTTTAAAAGCCCAGGCTTGAACATTGCGTTGAATAGTTGAATCAAAGGATAAGAAGTACAGTTTCCTTTGAACTAGATAACGGGCCTTCTTGTTATAGGAAGCCTTGTTATCTGCTTTTAACAGCTGTTTAAGGCTGTCTACGGCCTTGGACTTGTATCTAGCTAACAGGTTACTGAATACCTTTAATACTTCACTAGGCAAGTAAATAAACGGGCTATGACTATAATCAATCTGAACATATTCTATCCGCTTGATGATTAGCTGTATCTTCAAGTTAAGTTCTTCTTTGCAAAGTTCTCTTTTGTTGTATTCCGTGCTGTATTCAGTTAGTTCCTGTACCATTTCTTCAATCAGCTTCAATTAAATCACCTTCCTTTTTGTAACCATTTGGTGTATTAACATCAGTTCAGCCATTTCTAGGCCGTGACTGATAAATAATTCTAGTATTAGTTCACGTTCATAAGCCTTCCAGCAATCTGTTTTCATACGGTAGTGAATGGCTTCCCTGGTAACGTTGAATCTGATTGCAAAATGTTTATAGTTTAGCCCGTACAATCTTAGAAGGGCTGTAATTGTAGCTGAATCTAACAGGTTTATAAGCTTTGATTTATCGTAAGTATTCATACGTTCATCCTTTCTAAATTAAAACAGCCCCAAGCCGGAAGGCCTGAAGCTGTTAAGGGGAAGGATTTTATAGCAAAAAGAAAATACCCTTGTCCTAGGTATTGGAAGGTTATCCAAGCCTTCCTATCCTTATAGATGCTTGAAGTATGTTTTGACTGACAAAAAAGTTGTGTCGATATTGTTAACAATATTTAGGTGTAATACTTGGATGTGTGTCAGAAAAAAAATTCTATTTCGTTACTAAAATAGGTGTGACAAAACTAAATTTCTTACGAATATAATTATATCTAATGTGGGTGTTCCACCTACTATATATACTGTATAAGAGAGTAAGTGATACCCACACCTATGAATAGAAAGAGAGAGGGTATCAATTTTGACAACAAGTCTTTTTACCAACAAGGGAAATGATATAGATAGGATAAAAATGCTTAAGGCAGAATCTTATGAGGAATTGAGAGATAAGATAAATACTAGACTAGGCAGGAAGTACAAACCATCTAAAATAACGTACATTTGGAAAGTTCAAGAACTATATAATAATCCTGATTTCACTTTATTAGACAATGGGAATCTTGAAGCTGATTATTGGAAGCTAATAAGGGAATTAAAATTTACCATAGATAAGAAAGCCGAATGGTATGAATACAGGTACAGAAGCAAGCGACTTTCCTATCATGATTTTGAATCCGAATTATGGAAGATAGCATGGGATGCCATAGAATACTATCAACAAGGCGGAGATATTGAATCTTATGTAGGGGCTGAATTTACATTAGTAGAAACGTTAGAGATGTTTTGGAAGAATAGGATGATTGATTTCATTAGAAGTTGTCTTTATACGGAAAAACATAGTCCTTGGTATAATGCCGTTTCGTTGGCTGAAGATTTTAATGAATTTTGGTCTGATACTTCACTATTGCCAGAGGAACAGCTATTAATTAATGAAACAGTGTCCGAAATCTTTTCGGATACTAACCTGATAGATAATGAAAGAAGGCTTTTAGGTGCTATTTATGAGAATCCGAATGATAGTTTAAGGAATTGGGGGGAACAGTTAGGTTTAAACCATCAGGAAACAGTTAGGAGGTTGTATAAATCGCTTAAGAGAAAACTTGCAAAGTACAATCTCTATTAAAGTAAAGAAAAAGCACTCCGAAGAATGCTTGTAATATTAATTAAAACTCAACTAAACCGAATTGGACTAATAGTGCATCTTCTACTTTACCCATAACTTCCGCATCAACTTGGGTTATTTTATCAATCAGTCTTGTTTTATCTATGGTCTTTGTTTGTTCTATAAGAATTACCGAATCCTTAGAAAGTCCATATTTTTTTGCATCAATTTCAATATGAGTAGGCAATTTAGCCTTTCTAATTCGTGCTGTAACCGCTGCAACTGTAACTGTAGGGGAAAACCTATTAGCTATATTATTTTGAATAACTAATACCGGTCTTACGCCCCCCTGTTCAGACCCAACTACTGGTGATAAATCTGCTAAAAAAATATCTCCTCTTACAACAATAAAAGGTGAAGATGGTTTTGGGGAAAAGTTAATTAATGATTCTTTATCATCAATTTGTTGTTCATTTTGTTGTGTATTCTCTTCTGGAGAAACTGGTTTTTGAGGGTTTTGTTTATTTTCAGGACTAACTGAGTCCTTATTAATACTAACCTTCTCCTTTGATTGTTTATCAGATTCAGTATGTAATTTCTCTTCATTTAGAGTTGTAAATGAGACGATATCTTTAGAATAATCCTCTTTATTGAAGTATTTAGCTATTTTGGTAACTTCTTTCTGGGTTTTAGTGTTGTCACTATTAAGTTTGTTAATTAATTTCTTCATTATTTCTAAATTAGTTATTATTGAATCTAAACCAGTGTTGACTTTTGTTTCTTTACCACTTGTTCTAACACTTTCTCCCACAGAAATTATTATGGCTACAACGGCTAAAGCAATAGAAACTAGACCGCTTCCAATAGAGATTAAGTCTGTTAAGTTACCAGGTTTCCCCCAAATCTTATAAGTTAAAATAAATAAGTTAATTCCTACTAAAATACCTATAGTCCACTTATAGTCTCTTATTGTCATATTTTCCCTTCCTTTCTTTGGTTATTATAAAGGAAGTTGTAGATTAGTGAAATAGTTTTTTTATTACCAGGAAAACAAGTTGAACAATTAACACAAACAAGGAATGTAAAGTGGCCATGATTTACAAACATGATGCATTGGAAAATGTATATTTATATGGATTATGGCTGATGAATAAAGGCATGTTCCTGGCCATGAAGTAATGAAGGTATGAGTTTACATAAAATAAAAATGGCACTTTTTCATGTTCTTAATGAGAACAACCAACTAAACTGTTCTCAAAAGGAACACTAAATCTTTACTGTTTAGTAAATGGTATTAGAGAGGTGATTCCAATGAGAGAAATTCAAGAAGCTAAAGATAACATTTTGGATTCCATACAATTACAGATAAAAGAAATGCTATTAGCTGGTAAGGGTAATCAGGAATCCTGGCTTGAAGTACTAAATCACGAACTGCTAGAAACCTTTGCTTACGTGGAACTTGTACGTGGAAGCCATCAAATACCTAACAATGGCCAATATGGTGAATATGTAAGAGGTGTATTAGGATTTGTGAAGGAAAAGAAGTACGAAATCCTTCATGAGAGAAAGCACTTTGTATAGGTATATATAAAAACTATCCAATGTAAGTTATTATTTAAAAACATACATTCAATATGCTGATAATATTGGTTTTTTGCTTTTTTGCTGTTATAATAGCATTAGTTAAAAAAACGTACATTCAAATCATTGATTTAACTAAGCTTAAGGGGTATGAGAAAATGACAGCAATAAACCAGATTAAAGATGTTCAGCCTATTAGAAACAAGCAATTAATTGAAGATATGAAATGGAGTTTAAAAAGGCATTGTGGAGAAAGAGATTACATTCTATTTTTGATTGGGATTAACACCGGCTTACGTGTGGGGGATTTGTTAAAGCTGAAGGTAGCTGATGTTAAAAGAAAGAAGAAGCTGGTCATTAAAGAGGGGAAAACTAAAAAGCCCCGTAGTATTAACCTGGTTAACATATACGAAGAACTCCAAGATTACATAAGTAGAGTCGATTCACAGTGGCTGTTCCCAAGTAGAAAAGGGGATAAACCTATTACAACTACACAGGCCTACAGACAGCTAAATAAGGCTTCTAGCATGGTTGATATAGAAGAAGGTATTGGTACTCATACCATGAGAAAGACATTCGGTTATTGGTTCTATAAACAGAGTAAAGACGTTGCAAAGCTACAGATGATATTAAACCATTCACATCCGGAAATTACTTTAAGATATATCGGAATTACCGCTGAAGAGATTGAAGAAGAACTGAATAACTTTGTATTATGAACTAATACGTACTGGCAAACTTAACCGGGCTAGTACGTTTTTATTATATTTTTGGGGTGGTAGTTATTAGGGTGGAATCTGAGACAAAAGGGTGAGAAGACAACTTGCTTGGATAGACATAATTTTATCTATTACAGGAACAGCCTTGTAAGAACCTACATAAGCACTTCTCTTCAAAAAGTAATGGGATTGAAAATAAACTTAGGGATGAAAGCCAATAAATAGGCTAATATATCGCCGTATAACCCACTTGCTTATTCTCTAATGGAATACGAAGCCGAAAGCTAAACAAAGGTCCATTTAAAATAAATTAATAATGAGATTAAACTCAATAATTATAAAAATTCTTTCGTATTCCTTTAAGCAGTACATTTATGCTTTTTGTATATTAATAATCAAAAGTTGTTTCTGATGGTTGATGGCCCCTACCACGGGGGATGGGGTATGTTTAATCCTGCAAACTAGGTCTTAACAATTTTTTTTTATTTTTTTATATCTTTCATTTTAAATTCGAAAAAATGTAAAATGAAAATCATCCTAAATAGTAATGCAGTAAAAAAATTACATAATTGTGTATAATATAATTGAATACATAAATTTGGAGTGATGTTTATGTCGGTTAATAACTATCTTACCAATTTATCTAGTAATCTAGTATTGTCATCTGCTGAAAATTCAAGTATTAGATTGTCCATCGAAACATTATCAAAGAGGTTAGATTGGCATTTTAATAAAGGAGAGTTACATAGGCATTTTCAATTTGGTTCAAATACCAGAAGCACCATATTACCAAGAAGAGTGGATTCAAAATCAGATGTTGATTATATGATTGTATTTAAGAATCTAAACAATTATAAACCTGCTACTTTACTAGGGCATCTTAGAAAGTTTGTATTAAAGTACTACTCTAATTCTAGTAATGCTTTAGATGGCCAACAATTGTTCTGAATCTGAATCATATAAGGTTCGAATTAGTACCAGCTATACAAGATTATTGGGGAAATCTATCTATTCCAGCACCAAACAATGTATTATATCAATGGATTTCAACAGAACCAATTGAATTTAATAATATGCTTACAAGAGTCAATGTAAATAACTCTTCAAAAATTAAGCCATTAATTAGATTAATCAAATACTGGAATGTTAGTAAACTAAATCATTATTATTCATCATACCTATTGGAAAAATGGATTGTAGATAGAAATGAAATTAACTTTTCAAAACCTTCTTTGAAAGGCTATGTGTATGATTGTATAGAGTCATTCAACTATGGATATAATGACTCAATGTCAATTATTGATAAAATTAATCATTCAAAACGAATAATATATAATAGTAGAATGTATGAAGATGAAGGACATCCTGAAAAAGCCAAAAATGAAATTATTAAACTTTTTCCTGAGTTCTAAGAGAGGTTATAAAAATGGTTGAACGCTTTGATTCCTTAGATAAGTATTATAAGAGTATTGAAAAACTTAATACAATTACAACATATTTATTTTGGGTGAACGCTTCTTTGTCTATCTTAGTATTTTTCTTAGAAAGTAACCTAGAAATTAAGAACTTCTTGCTATACATATTTATTTTGACTACTGTAACTTACTTTGGAATTGATAATTATTTAGCTATCTTTAAGATTCCATCCATTGAAGAAAAAAGAAGAGTTCATTTACTTTCTAATTCATTTAACGTTCCTTTAGATAGTGAAGTAACAAAAAATTATTACAACAATAATATTGAACCCTCACTATTAAAGCTAGGTGTAAATATCTTTGAGAATTCCTTGTTTTCAGAAAGAGTAACCCGTGAAATGGCAGTTAAACAAAGAGTGAAAGTTTGTATCTTTGGAATTGTCTTTTTAAGTGCCCTTTTGTTTAGAACTACAGGATATGAAATAATCTCTATTTTAGCCCAAACATTATTTGCAAGTACTTTGTTACCAGCTTATATACGATTAGAAGTATTACACTTTAAAAATAAAGTTATTTTTAATAACTTATATGATATTTTTTTACTTTATAATAAACAGAATGAAATTGATGCCAAATTAACCGCTAAGCTAGTAGATTGTTTTGTAAAATATGAATCAGCAAAAGCTTACTCAGGAGTAAAGCAAGATACTAAAATATTTAATAAGATTAATAAAAGAGTCTCAGAAGAATGGAAGGATATAAAGAGTAAATTAAAAATTTAAAAAGACGATTAAGGAGAATTATTATGAAATATTTTTTCGTAGCAAGAATATATGGATTAAAATTAAACAGAACCTTAAATAGAGGTTTACAATTGGATGAAAATTTGAGACTTTCGACAAGTCAGGATAAATTAGAGAGAGTATGTGATAAATTTTTTGAAGATGGAATAGGTTTTCTTGAATATGGTGACTTGAAAGCTGGACCATATGTATATGCGGAAGGAAAATATGATTATATCGAAAATGAAGATGAACATAACAGAATGAACCTATTAAATTATTTTATGAGTCTAAGTCAGACTTTAAGTGCTGCTTTATGGCTGTATAGGGATAATAGTATAAGAACTGAACAAGGGTTTATTTATATATATGACGAAACTAAAAACACTATTGAGAATAATTCAGTGTCATCCAATTCAAGAAGTACTTACTTCTTAGACTCTAAAGGAGGTCAAAATGATACACTTTTCACATATGAAGAGATTACTGCTGCTGTAAACACTTTTAAGATATTTTTTAATAATACTCAAGCTGCCCCCTTAGACCACACTCAAACAGGAAGTATTGTCACTACAACAGCAAACCGTATTGAAAGGTTTAACTATTTTCTTCAAGCTGCCAGAAACGAAGGATTCTTACCAAATAGGATTTCTTTTTACTGTACAGCACTTGAAACACTTCTTTCAACAGATAATCAAGAGATTAGCCATAAGATTTCTGAGAGAATGGCAAGAATGCTTGGAAATGATTTTCCTTCAAGAGACAAGGTATTTAAATTTATTAAAACTGCATATTCAATACGGTCATCTAATGTTCATGGTGATAAACTGTCTAAAAATTTTAGGAGTATTGAAAAACAAAGGGAAATCTCAACTGACTTAGATGAATATATTAGACAACTTTTTCAGAAAATACTCAGTAACGATGAGTTAATGGGCATTTATATTAGAGATAATATTGAAGAACTTAGACAATGGTTTAACGAACTAACTCTTTCTTAAAATCATACGGTTTAACACTGTATGATTTTCTTTTTAAAAAGAAACTAAAAAAAGGGTTGAAATTTCTTTTATATGCTAATATAATGAATATTGTTCGCTAATCGTATGAATAGTGACAGAAGGAAAACCACAATTAACGTTGGAATATTCGATAATATCACTGTTTCTCAATGATTTGTAAACTTGTTAAAATAAATACACGACTCAAAATCGTGTTCCTCTGGAGTGCCGGTTCGACCCCGGCCACCGGTACTAAAGTTTTTATCGTCAATTGCAATAGAATTAAGTAATATCAACGTTTTAAGAACGTCTCTACAGTATTTGTAGAGGCGTTTTTTTGTCGTTTTTAAAAAATGCAGTCTTTTTAATATCGTGTGTATATTATCGTGTTCACTATGGGAATGGAGGTAATTTATTGCCAAGAAGAAAGAACATTCTTGATAAAGAAGAGATAGCAATTATAGAAAAGAACAAGAAGAATTACGTAGAGTTGTTTAGTGAGGCAATTGATTTGTTTGTTAAGGATTGTGAGTTAAGGAATCTCAGACCCTTTACTATTAAGTATTATTTAAATGAATTTTATGCTTTCCTTAATATCTTGAAGGAACAAGAAATTGATGTAGAAAAATTAAGACCTTACAACGTAACTGAGGAACATATTAAAGAGAATGTAATTAGATATATGCGAAATTTTAAAGGAATAAAAATTGTTTCAATCAATACTCGATTACGTGCATTAAGATCCTTCTTTAATTTTTTATATAAACAAAAACATATACCGAAGAATCCTATGGGAAATGTTCGAGAATTAAAGGATAGAAAGAGTATTATAGCTACATTTACAAAGGATCAACTAAATAAACTGTTCAGGCAGCCTGATATGAGAACATTTACAGGACTCCGTGATTACACAATTATGTTGTTAATGCTTGAGACGGGAATTAGAGTAAATGAGTTAGTAGGAATCTCTTTAAAGGACATTAAGTGGGAAGATGGTCTTTTATGTATCCGTAACGCTAAAAGTTATAGAGAACGTTTAGTACCTATTCAGAAAGTGATGAGAGAACAACTAAAAAAATACATTGCGATACGAGGAGACCTGGATAGTTCAGCATTATTCGTTACAGTTGATGGAACAAGATTATCTAGGAGAGGTGTGCAACAAAGAATTATTATTTATGGAAGAAAAGCTAAATTAAAAGATGTTCGTTGCAGTTGTCATACTTTCAGACATACTTTTGCAAAGCTAAGTGTCCAGCAAGGTGCAAATATCTTTGAACTCCAAGCAATATTAGGTCACACAAGTATGGAGATAGTTAAAACCTATGTTAACTTGTTTGGTACTGACGTTAGAGAAAGTCATAAGAAATTTTCGCCAGTTAAGATACTGAATAAAAGTAGCAAATAAACATTTGGTTTATCTAAGGCTAATCTAATTTCAAATACGATGAACTAAAAAAAGCAGTGTGAAAGAAATATATACAAAAAAGCCACCTACTGCAATAGGTGACCGAAAAAATATGCTTAAAACTTAATACGAAGTACGTATCCTCCTTCATTTTAGCAAAAAAATTATAAAATGCAAGGGTCTCTTTAGTTATGTCATTTTTAGGAAAGGGTACTACTCACATGGAATTGCCTGAAAACCATGTAAAAAACTGATTCCCATTACTAACTAATGGTTTGGCTTGGTAGAGGCCGTGCAGGGATTCCTAGTATATTTTACTAGTAGATACCGAGAGTCTGCTAACCTTCAATGAGTTCCTATTCACTTATTGGGGGAAGGTGAGAACGACCTTAAAGGTTCGGGTGGTAGCCATTAGTACTACGGTGCTAGGGAATATACTCAGCTAGTCGCATAGGGATGGCTTTATGTGGACAAGCCTTGTTAAAGGGTATGTACGGTGAAAACTGTTAAGTGAATAGGGACTATACATACGGATACCTGATGAAGCAACGCATGGCAAAAAGATAGTCACTTATCCTCTCTATACTCGCTAAAGTTATTTCTTACTTTTCGAGAGTAGGGGATAAGTCTGTCTACCAGCCATTTCCTAACTTCGCTTCAGCATGATAAAAATCAAAAGCATAGTCAAGTACACCTATCAATAAAAGTGAAAAAATTAGTGGAACTGTAATTATTAAAAACTACAAAATCATTATAGATAACATTTGTTTTTGGAGGATAGCATATGAGTGATAATAAAACTAAAGGCAAGAATAAGAAGATTTGGGGATCTAATAAAAGTAAAAGGAACAAAAAGAAAAAGAATACCGAAAGAAAAAGACCTAAAGAGGTTAGAGGTTTGTCTAGGAATGCAAGAGCTGCAAACAATAAGAGGTGGAATGACTGGCGAGAGACAGATGGAGTGATAGGTGTTGTTACGGTAACGAATATTAAAGATTTAAAGGAATAGACTACTTCCCCTTGGAGGTAGTCATTTTTTGTTTATCAAAAATTCATGTCCTAAATAGATTTAATTTTGCAAGTACCACAAAGAGACGTTGAACAAATTAAAATGGTGCTTGTTTAGGGAGAATTGGACATATAACATATTCAAAAATAGAAATGATGAGTGTCCTTTTTTCAATTCCTTTTGCAAGTACATCAATGAGTCTAATAATTAGACTACACTTTAAAAAGGATGCTGAGAAAAATGATAAGAATAAAAAGTAGTGATGTTACTTGTAAGGGGAATGTAAGTGCAAACTTTATATCTGTTCCTGATGATATATTTAACTATATTGAATTAGGGTTAATTACTGGGAATGACTTGACAGTTTTTATTAAGTTACTTGATTTATATAATTTGGATTATGGTTATGCTTATCCAACAATAGACCAATTGGAAGTTATGACTAAATTGTCTAGATCTACCTTAACAGAGTCTCTGAAAAAACTAGAGTATGTTGGTTTAATAAAAAAAGCTAAAGGAAGAAAGGGGAATAATGTATATGGAGTTTATAAACCGTTAAAGAAAGATGAATTATATGAACAAGTACCTGACCTGCTATTAAAACTTGAAAAAAAAAGAAGAAGAAAGAACTAAATGCTGAATCAGATAAAATTCGCTTACAAGAATATATTAAATCTAAACAAAGTCTCACAACTGACATTCAAGCAACAAGAGTTTTTCCGAGGAATCGAGGGATAGTTCATGATTACCAACGCATTTAACGTAAAGTTAACGGATAGAGATGTATATAAAATTCTATATCTAAACCATGTGAAAGAAGTACCCCCTCATCAGCTAGAAACAATGTTTCCTGTCACGAAAAAAACTATTAGCAAGATTGTGAATGGAAAAAGTCGAAAAGATTGCTATGCCGTGTTTATCAAATATAAAGACACTCACAAAAATGAATTTATAAAGTTACTTGATTAACAGAGTTATCTTATGTGCCTAACCACATTGAAAATACTGACTTTGTAGGTTCTTAAAATCACACATGTAGATGATTATTGTATAGAGTATTAAACTTAAACACTTATAGTATAAAAATAGAATTATGGTAGTACAGAATTTGAACGTTATACAAATTTACTTATACAGATTTACTTATACAGATTTACATTACTGTTCTAAAGAACAGAACCTATCAAAGAAAATCTAATATATATTAGGTAGTAATAAAGAAAGTATATTTACCACGACAGTACAAATTTTATACTATTACGGCTGCTGACATCCTTTGTATTAAATGGATAAAGGTAGCCATTTTTTTAATTCTTATTTGTAAACTTATACTATAATATAAGTAAAAGTAATGGAAGGGGGAAGAAAATTGAAGGGTTTAGCATATTTTATGATAGTTGTTTCAATAGGTGCTTTAGTAATCATATCTCAAGAGTATCCTCCTTATATTACAGGTATTGGAACAGTAGTTATTTTGTATCTAACTTACAATTTAAGATTAACTGATAAGTTATCCAAAAGTGATATTATAACCAACTATGTTAAGTCTTTACCGAATGGAAATTATAATAACGTGTTAAGAAGTGATGTTAAGAAGTTGCAGAAAGAATTACAACTATATTATCGGAAAAGTTATAGTTTCCTGGTTGTTCATCAGGCAATATCATTTTCAATTGCAGATAAATTTAAGGTAAATACAATACATAATAGTCCCAAAAACGACCTGAGTATAGATAGTATGAGTGGTCAGGACTTTGAATTGTTGTTAAAAAGGCATTTTGAAGGTGAAGGGTTTAAAGTAACACTTACACCTCTTTCTGGAGATCAAGGTGTAGATTTAATATTGCAAAAGGACTGGAGAAGGATAGCTGTACAATGCAAAAGGTATAGTATGAAAAATCGTGTAGGTAATTCAGCAATCCAGGAAGTTGCTACGGGTAAACTATATTATGATTGTACTGAATGCTGGGTGATCACTACGTCCTACTTTACAAGTCATGCTAGAAACCTTGCGGATAAGGTTGGGGTAAGGTTAATCGATAGAGATATTCTATTTAAAATGGTGAACAATAGAAAGCAAATAATTTAAGATAGGGATTAACCCCCTTGATATAGCAAAGTTTATAGAGGTTATTAAGCACATATGTAGGTGATTATTAAAGGGGGAGACTTTGGGTGGCTGCGATCTTCCTTAATTAGCTTTATATACGTTTAGGAAGTATTTCCGGCGATTCTTGATATTTATTTTTAATTTGTTTATCCATAAAGAATAGGAAGTATTTTAAATTACTTTTAAGTAGTGATTAACCCACAAAAAAAGATGATTATTCCATCTATAACCTAAGTAAACATTCCTACCTAAAAAACCGCCACCTAGCATTATTTATGTGCAAATTTGGTCTAATATTTTTTTTGCTTATAGATGAAATTCACTGATAGCAAAGGCGGTAAACGGTGTTTTAGGAGTCACGAGGCTGGGTGTATGCACAATTGAACAATAAAATAAGACGACACCTATTATAGTGCCATCCACATCGTTCAAGCTTCCAGATCAAGTTTCTGCTTAGAGTATTCCTTTATAATTTCCTCAACTAAAAATTCTGTGTTAAATCTCTTAGGATTTTCCAAATATAAATCTATACAAACTTTTGTTATTTCCCCTAACGCTAATCGTTTTCTACTACCATCATCCAAATTAAAGCTTTTATAAGTTGACATCACTTTAACCTATCTCTTTTACTTTAGTGTAAATAGTAGAACGTGGCACACCAGTCATTTTTACAATATCATTCACACTTAACCCATTATTAGTCCTGTCTGAATACAACCTTAAAGCCTGTAGAACGTCTTTATCGTCTCTTCCTTTACGTCCCATATGCTTCCCCTGTGCCTTTGCACGTTCACGACCTTCACGAGTTCTATCATTGATTAAATCCCTTTCAAACTCTGCAATAGCACCTAACATGGTAAACATTAGCTTTCCTGATGGGGTAGTGAAGTCTATTTGTTCCTTAATGAATACTAATCCTACTTTACGATCCTGCAGCTCATTAGCTATCTTATGTAAATCAAATGTACTTCTAGCTAATCGATCCAGCTTATAGATTACCAGCTTATCTCCCTCTCTAAGATAGTCCAGTGCTTTAGCAAGTTCTTCACGGTCACTTTTTGCACCACTTTGTTTCTCCATAAAAATTTTATCGCATCCGTATTCTTTTAATTTTTCCTCTTGTAAAGATAAATCCTGATCATTTGTAGAAACACGTCCATATCCTATTAAAGACATTAAAATTCCCCCTATACTATTGTCTTAAAGTCTTAATGACTTCTGTACAAATAATTCTAGACTAACTTTTAGACTGCGTCAGGGGGGTTTTTGTTATTTTTTTTTAGAATATCTCTACTTGTCTGGAACTTATGACTTTCTGGACGGTCGATACTGCCACTTTATTACTAGCTGCAAAGTGAAAACTAAATCCTGGAATGTAGCTAAACTCTCGGTTCTGCTTCATCTAACAATCGTAAAATATTAGTTAAATCTTTAGCTGCTTTTTCTTTTGTATAAATCTCATCATCTGAAAGCATTCCAATGATCGGTATGAGTTTAGATTTTATTACAATTATATCGTGTTTAAAGTACATCATAGAATTCACCTCCTAACCAACTTTAGGATTAGGTATGGCGATGAATTTCATGTACACAATTATTCGTTCTGTTGGTTTTCAGTATTATCCGTCAACATACATAAAGAATAGGACTTCACAGGCTAAGTTAGTAATCAAATACAATGAGATCAGCGGTACTCAACACCTCCTCAGTAACCAATCACATACCAAGAGATATGAGAGTAGTTGAGGGAGGTTGATATATCAGCGTTCGTTCGCTATCAAAAGTCACTATCAGAATGGTTGTTCGGTTGAGGGAGGTTAAACCCTTGATCCGCCTGGGTTCTGCTGCACCGAAGGGTACGGTGGGGGGACGTGGGGGCCTCCCTCCGGTGGACTGCTACCTGAAAAATATATACCACTTTTTAGAAAAGTAGGCTACCATAAACTACCACAAGCTAAAGGGGGTGTCCAGGTATTCACGGATCGCTACAAACATTTCCATTAAAAAAATTTTGCGGGATTTTTTTAAGTTTTTTGTCAGTTTCTGAAAATTTTAAAAGGATTTTAAAGGAATTTCTCTTTTTCTGTCGAATTTATTTTACTTTGGATAGGGGGAGAGGACACTGGAACATAATAAATTTTCACATAGAGATTTAATATTTATCTTGCTTGTTACAACAATTCCAACACTACTTACTTATGCAGGAACTAGTGATGGTGTCGTAAATTTTTTAGCTTCAAAAAATATACTTAAAAAAGAGAGTAAAGAAAGTTGGAAAATGTTTTTTTCCATATTAAGTGTTGCTTTACCGACTTTAGTTCTATTGGTAATGTATGAAGTGAAAAAATGGAGATATCAATCAATGAAGACCCAAAGAGATCTCATACTAGCAGCTCAAAAAGAAGCTGTGTTATCATACATGACAACTACGTATGGATTAAACAGTGAATTTAACAATTTGAATATGAGAATTTGGATTGAAGAAAAAAATCCCATTACTAAAATATTTAAATATGGCACAAAATTTAATGACAAAGTGTTCTTTGTTAAATCAATATCTAATATTAGTAAGGAAGATAATAAAAACAAATTGTATTTTACTGTTAGTCCAAACTTCCAAGGTTTAGTGGGAATATGTTATAATGATAAAGAAACCACACATATTTCTGATGTCTCAGGCTTTTATAAAAAACATAATTTAAATCCTTACCAAAAGAAGTTGGTAAGTGACACAAAATTTGTTATGTGTGTACCAATTCTTAATGAAAAAAACCAAGTTATTGTAATTTTTTCTTTCGATAGTTTAACTGAAATAGATATACCTAGCCAACATAAAAAAAATATATATACAACAATTGATTATTTTTGTTTAAACTTATCTAATAATATCCCCGATTTATGGAAAAAGAAAGGGTGATAATCGATGGGTTATAGAAATTCAAGGAAATTTGTCACTGGCTTGAAAACATCGTCAACAGTACTTTCTCATGAAGAACAGTTACAAGTAAACACTTTCATTGGTGAAGCCATTATTACCAACAGTATTAGGCAAAACGCTGAAAAAAAGTTGACAAATCGTAGGCTGCAGAAACTAACCAAAAGATTACAAAGACAATATAAGAATAAAATTTAGTCAACTTGCCATCTTTTATTAAAGGTGGTTTTTTAAATTATTTGAAACTTAATTTTATTGGATAAAAATAAATTAGCTTTACATCCATAAATTCTAGGTTATCTAACTTTATTGTAGAATTGCTTAATCTTATCCTTCTGCATCGTGAAATGGTACTGCCTCTATTAACACTATCTAAGAATTGAAATATTGTTTTGGTTAATTTATGACCTTAACAGAGTTTTAATTTTAATGTAAAAAACCACTGGAACATTTACAGTGGTTTTTACTTCATCATTATTCTTTGTTGGATTCAAGTTCTAGTAAATATTTTGATAACTCACGGAGATTGTGAAAGTTACCTTTTGCAAAAATTTGATTATAGCTTTCTACTCTATCTACAATAGTAGGATCGTTAAATATATCGTTAATAAAAGTAAGTTGTTTCTCTATTTTTAGTTTTAATTTGTTAAATTCAACTTTTTCTTTTTTGTATTCCTCTTCTTTTTCTAATAAACTTCCTTTGAGTTCTTTTGTATCTCTAGATAATTTTATAAACTCCTGAAGTTGATTCCACATGTAAGAATCTACGAAAACAGGTTTTTGGTCAGGTAAATCTTTTAATTGAATTGAATTGTATATTATCTCAATGATTTGCTTGGAGTTTGCTTCATTTTCTTTCGCTGATTCTATGGCCTTTAAGAAATTATTAAGTTTGTTAAAATCATATAGTTTCATCCATTCAGGCATTTCTTCTAAAATTACCTTTTTTCCTATCATAACATCTTCGGTAAGTTTAGTGGCAGTGTTAAAGAACTTAATATCATATGCAGTGTTTTTGAGAGATTCTTTGTTTTTTGAAACAATAAATTGTTCATTTTGTTTATAGACTTCCAGAGGATCATAAAAATGTCTCATCATATCATCCAATATAAATATATTTTGAATGTTAGCTAAAAATCTCAAGTACATTTCTTTATCTCCTTGTTTTACAAAAGAAGGAAGATCCTCAGTAAGTGCTTTATTTATCTCTTCAATAGATAAAAAATGCTTATGATTCATTTTATAACGAATAAAATTTTCGCTTATCATATTTTTTAGTTCCAACATATATGCTTCTGGTAAATTAAATTTAGAGTCTATTATGTTAGTAGAAAGCCTTAATATGGAGTCAACCGAATAACATTTAATAAAAGAGTATTCAATTTTAATAGTTATTACTCGTTTAGCGTCTTCTTTAATAATACGCCATTCATCATCGGTTAGTACTGTAGGTTTTTCACTTTTAAGGATTTGATAAGAATTTAATCCTTCAAAATCATCTTCAATTGAAATTCGCTTTAAATCGGACTTAATTTTAAATGAAATAAATGTTTTTAATAGTTCAATCCAATCATTCTCACGGAAATAAAAAGGTTTCTTTTTATGAATATACTCAATTGATTCAAGTGAAGAAAACACTAGTTTTCTAGTTAAATAATGAATTCTAATATCCCTTAATGAAAAAAACATAATTATAAAATATATAATAGGAAAAAATAAGAGTACTATTAGTCCTATTAAGGAAGTACTTTCTTCATCCAAACCGTTCCTAGCTAGACCATCTTCGCTTTTTATAGTCAATACATCTTCATTCAACCCATTTATTGATGTTTCAATAACTAATTGAAAACTCCCTTCAGGAGGAAGTTCAGAATAAACTAATTCAAAAATGTAAGGATACACTTCATAAGTATCTTCTGCAGAGTCAGTAACAACCCGAGATTCTAAGATTTCTCCATTGATTTTTACCTGTATGTCGTTAGAAGGCTTGTCTCCTATATTCTTTACAGTAATTTGTTGAATGTTATTTGTATTTTCATTATTGCTTTCTATAGGTATGTAATCAGATATTGTATATACTAAGTCAGGTTTATTAACATTCATATCATAAAGGATGGGAATTATTATTCCAGCGGTAGCGATCAAAATACCTATTAACCATTTCATGTCTAAATTCCTCTCTCTCCAAACTTAATAGCCGTATTATATAAAACTTTCAACTCATCAATAGTGTAAGCTGGTTTCTTTCTATGTAACATAGCATGACAATTAGGACAAACAGGACGTAAATCTTTTATTGGATCAACTTTATACTCTACTCCAATCTGATTTAATTCCAATAGGTGATGAACATGAATAAAATCATTACCTATATCACCATAAGACTTATAAAAATTGAAATTGCAGACTGCACACTCGTATCCATAATGATTTAAACATCTCTGTCTTGCAATTGAGTTTCTCTCATATGCATTAACTGATATTGTCTTGAGTCCACCTTCATATAATTCTTCCCTTGAAGATACTTCTTCTGGCAGTGGTATGTAATTTGAATCAATAATACTCGGCAGCTCTATATCATAATACTTTAACTTTACAACCTGGTTAGGAAATGATACTCCTATTTCCTGTGTTGAAATAAACTCTTCCTCTCTATATAACTTAACATCGGTAAGTACTATACATCCTATTTCTCTATTCGAATCATCATGTAATATATCATTAACAGAATGTTTAATTGCATATTTGTTTGAACGTCTTCTTAAATCATTCAATGATTTAACACCATTACCATTTCCAAACTTGTCCCAAGCATCTTCTATTGAAAGATTTTCGTAATAAACGAATGTACCATAACCACAAATTTTCGGTAGGGTGATTTTAAAAGGAATAAAAATTTATCACCTTCTGTTAATTTTTTTATGTTCCAAGGTGTAGGGGTCCAAAAATTAACTGCAGAAGGGATTTCATTATTTAAAAAGAATTCATACCAGTTTTTATCTGTTGGTGCTATTGCAAACATTTAATTATCTCCTTTTTGGAAAATTGGGTGATATTATTTGGTAAAGGTGATTATTTAATTCAATAATCTTATTGTTCCATGCTTTTGCAAAAAGAAGTAACTCAATTTTTTTTACTATCAAACAAATGTCCCTATTTCCAAATAGATCATGATAAATAAAAATATTAAAATTTTGATCATCAATGAAATCATTAACTATCCAACCTGCATAATATTTTTTTCCATTTCCAGCATGAATATCATAAGGGTGTATAGCACAGGTAGTTCTAATTTTTTTAAAATAGTTATAATCTGTTTCATTAGTAAAATATTCTTTTGTAAAGATATTTTTGGAAGTTAATAAGTCTTTATTATTGATATTAAAATAATCTGTAAGGTGTTTTATTGCGGAAACTATTGTATCTATTCCCAAGATAAATTGTGCTATATTTATCGTATCTTTATGTCTATTATTTTTATTTGTGTTAATATCCTCAATTTCATTTACCCATGCTTCAATCCAATCCATGAGAGAACAAATTCGACCCCAATCATCTTTACCGTTTAAATTACTAAAGTTCCGGTAACCATAATCACTGTAATTCATTAAGTCTCGAAATTCTGATATATAAAGTGGAGATAACTTTTTCATATTAGCCTCCGTAATTTAAAGGTATGTATATATTATATGGTAATTAAAGTAAGATATCTATCCGACATTGTGATAAAATGAATAATAGATTTCTAAATAATAATAATTTTCATAATGAAAGGACTAAGTATTTATGAAAAAGAAGTTACAAGTATTTATATCTTCCACTTTTACCGATTTACAAGAAGAACGACAAGCAGCGGTAGAAGCCGTTTTAAATGCTGGTCATATTCCTGCGGGGATGGAACTATTTAAATCAGGAGATGTGTCTCAAAAAGAAGTTATTAAAAAATGGATAAATGATTCGGATGTATATATGTTGATTTTAGGTGGTCGATACGGAGTAATTGATGAGGAAACAGGTATTAGTTATACACATTGGGAGTATGAATACGCTGGTGAAATAGGAAAACCACGTTTTGCTATAATAATACATGAAGAAGCTTTAGAAAATAAAGTAAAAGAATTAGGATCAAACGTAATAGAAAAAGTAAATTATCCTTTATATGAGAATTTCAGAAAGCTTGTGTTAGAGAAAATATCGAAATTCTATACTGATAATAAAGATATAAAGTTAGTTATCTATGAGTCACTAAAGGAATTTGAAAGAAGAGAAGATTTAACTGGTTGGATATCGGGAAAAGAGGTCACCGAAAACCATAGCCTATTAACTGAAAACTATAATTTGCTTAAAGAAGTTACGGACTTAAAAAAGAAGCTAAATAAAATGGCAACGGACTTGAAAAAGAAAGATGATATCGAAGGAAATGACTATGAAGAAATACTCAAGGTATTAAAACATAAAGAGGTAGTTATTCCAATTGGAACATTTAATGATGATGAATATGATGGAAAAAAAATATCGCTATTTCTGCTATTTATTGTCTTTCAAGATGACTTTACTATTGGGATAACAAATAATGCCAGTAGTATGTCAAAGGTTGAAAACTTTCTATTTTATTATGTTGCACCTATACTAATAACTTATGGATTATTAGAGAAAATTAAATTGGCAAATCGGATACAGAGGGTACAAACATCAAAAGCTGGCTTGAAATTTTTAAAAGTATCAAATAATAATGAGTTCAAACAAAAACAATCTATTCTTGATTCCGCAAAATAAGATATTTATTAGTAAATACACCTGTCAATTAAATAAGGTGTATTTACTATTTTCATAAAGTCTCTTAATTACGCTGAAATTTTAATTATATTAAACCTTCTTGTTTAAAATAATCTTGGATTATTTTAGGAGTAACCTCTAACTTTTTTGCAATCTCTTTTGGAGTAAAATCATTCCAAAGCAAATAATCGAATAGTTCGTCATGGCTGTTATTAGTAAGATTGATTTTTAGTCTTTCGTTAGTACGACCTGACTTACCAAGTCGATTACCTCCAACAATGGAACCATAAGGCAAGCTGCACCTATGATGTTGGGTTTGGATGGTTAATAGATTTTGGGGTTTACCATAAAAGTATGAACTGCACTTGCTACAGTGGTGAAGTATTGTAGCCTTACCGTTAATAAATTTTTCAACAGGTGTTATATAACTTACACCATATACATTATCCAATGATTTCTGGTAAAGTTTGTTATCTTTATAATGTTTCCCAAGATAAAGTAGATGATCGGTATAACCTAAATGGGGGGGAGTTACATTGGACGTAAGTTTATAAGAGTCTACTACGGTAATCGTATCAACCTTAACTATTCTCTTCGAAAAGCACCTCCGTTTGAGCTGCCGTTTCATTCGTTTCTTTTGAATTCGTTTTTTACTGCATTTACCCATAATTCTTCTCCTTTTAACGACAGATAGTAATCAACTTAATAGTAAGGTAGCCGACCCTGATTTTGACCCATCACAAACGTTGATGTGACGGCATTGATTTAGGCCTAACTGTCGTTATTTAACTCGATTTTGATTGTATTTAATATGAGTCTTATTTCTAGCTGATTTCCTACAACTATCACCGCAGTAAGTAGCACGATTAGATGCCGTAGCAAATTGTGTTCCGCAACTCTTACATTTCTTCTTATCTTGAGTAGGTCTCCCATAATATTGAGCTTCTATTGCCTTATCGATTGGTAAGACAGATGTTGTAAAATAAGAACAAGAACAATCACTTGGAGGAATATCATTACCACGATAGCTACCACCAATGACTATTGGACATTTCTTATCTAGTAGCACACAGTTACCATTTGTATAGTTAGCACAGTTAGAAACAACTAACTTCTTTATTTTCTTTTTCACTAGTTTCAACCTCACTTCACATTAAAAAGAACCACTGACCATAGGGATCAGTAGTTCCGTGTATTTTTGTTACTGTCTTTAATAAAATTTGCAATCTTTTCGTTATCAAAAATAACTTCGTTCTTGTCCTCCATTTCGCTTAATCCCTTAATTATTTTTATTAAAGAATTGTTTACCGAAAAAGAAACATCCTTATTCATTTTCAACACCACCATTGACCTTAAATCTGGTAGGAATGAATCCTATAGCAGCTGAATTGATGTCTTGATTTTCTAAAATTACTTTAGAGCCTCTGTATTGTGGTTGATGATGATGAAGTCTAAAACTTTCATCGTGAATTCGAGGAAAACGCTGACGAACCTTGTTGTCACTAAAAATCTCGTTTACTTCTGGGAAAATTTCATGATACTGTTCATGAACTTCTTTACCAACCTCCCCAATAATAGCCAATACTTGATTTAAGGTAGAATCTATTAAAGTAGTTACGTCGTATTTTGAAGGAATTGCACCATCTGTGGATAATGCTTTTTGATAGATTTTATAGTAATCGTATTTTAATTCCTCGATTTCAGTACGAGTTTCTGCAAGCAGTACGTCAATTATCTCCATTTCCCCCGTACATTTTTTTGCTTGTTTCTTAAGGTAGATAAGGTCGGATACTTCCGCCACTTCCTGATCCAATAAGTTCTGAGTAAATACTCCTTTCAATTCAGCTAGTTGCTTTAGTAATATTGACTCTCTATCAATTAGTTTTTTCTCTATCAACTTATACTCAGCAATAGCTTTTTTTGTATTCGGATAAAGATCCATTAGCTTTATCAATTTTTTTAGTTCTTGCCTATCGATATCCAAGATTACTTTAATCATGTTTTAATTTCCTCCATTTTTTGTGTTCTTGTATTCAAGTAATGTTTTTATTGCTTCCAACTCGTTATGACTAATTGATAATTTTCGACAACCTTCTAATATTTTTGATTCATAGTGAGGTGATAGTACTATTTCATTACTTTCTAATTTTGCTAAAACACTTTGATTTATCTTACATATTTCACTAAACCTATCTTGGGATAAGTTTCTAGCTAACCTAATGTATTTTAGCATTTGATGTGATACCTTCTGACTATAGGGTAGACTACTTACATCAATCATTAAGTTACACCTTCTTTCTTTTAAAACTCTTAAATTATGAACTAGTTGGCAACAAAAAAGTGAGACTATAAAAGTCCCACTTTAAATAATCATATTTATACTTAATAGAACATGAAAAGGTTAGAAAAACATGTAGGAAACAAAGAATTTTCAATTAGACTAGTTTTATTATCGAAATCTATCAAACGAAGTCTATTTTTAAATGAATAATGGGAGAAAGTTTTAGATAAAAGTTTTATTGAAAAAGTAGTTGCAATCATTTTTATATGATTGTATAATGAATCTTGTCAGTAAATCGTGTGTACAGTTAATAAACATACAACAATCAATTGCTGTAGAATTACTTAATATCATTGGAAACTTACGATATAAAATAGTATTTCAAGGAACTAACCGACTCAAAATCGTGTTCCTCTGGAGTGCCGGTTCGACCCCGGCCACCGGTACCACTAGCGGGTGTAGTTTAATGGTAAAACCTCAGCCTTCCAAGCTGATGTCGTGGGTTCGATTCCCATCACCCGCTCCATACATAACTTCTTAAGACTTTGACCTAAATGGTTAAAGTCTTTTTTGTATACATTACGCCCAAATAGGTAATATATTTTCCACATGTAAACTACGCCCCACTCCCGCAAAAAAGCGAGAGAACTTAACGCCTCTCGCCTTCTAACATTTTCATTCCTTTTTCAATTTCACGTAATACATCTTCATTTTGTTCCTTGTCTTTTTGATGAATTAAAAACTCCATGCTGCTTGAATCACCCATTTTTCCTATTGCCCATGCCGCTGTACCACGTATAACCGGTCGTGGATCTTCTTTTACTAATTCCATTAAGGTTGGCAGAGCTGTTGTATCTTTAAAGTGTGCAAGGGCAAGGATAGCGTTTCGTTGGATTGGTTTTTTTCCACGCCAAGAACCTGATATCTTCCCGAATTTGTCTTTAAACTCACGATTAGAAATTGTTAATAGTGGCTTTAGCTTTGGCTTTACAATTTCAGGATCTGGTTCCATTTCAGGATGGAGATGAAAGTCTATTCCTTTGTTTTCTGGACAAACAGTTTGGCAGGTGTCACAGCCGTACAGACGATTTCCTAGTTTCGTACGGTACTCATCCGCTAGAAATCCTTTTGTTTGTGTTAAGAAAGCTATGCATTTATTAGAATCGAGCTGTCCACCTTGAACAAGAGCACCTGTCGGGCAAACATCTACACATTTATTGCAAGTTCCACAGTTTTGTTCAAGTGGGGTGTCTGGCTCAAAGGGGATATTGGTAATCATCTCTCCAAGATATACATAGGAACCAAATTCAGGAGTGATAATCGCGCAATTTTTCCCGCTCCAGCCAATACCAGCACGCTCGGCTACTGCACGGTCACTAAGCTCACCTGTATCAACCATTGTTTTAGTAAGTGCCTCAGGGTGTTTTTCTTTAATAAAAGCTTCGAGTTGAGCAAGCTTATCACGTAAAATGTGATGATAGTCTGTCCCCCATGACGCTCTGCAAAAGATACCTCGTCTTTCTTCTTTCGTGCTTCGTGGTGCATTTTTCATTTTAGAGGGGTAAGCAAGGGCGATAGCAATTATACTTTTGGCTTTTGGGACAAGAAGTTCTGGAGTAGTCCGTTTTTCAATATCTGGCTCTTCAAAACCAGATTGATAGCCAAGCTGTTGCTGTGTTTTGAGTCTCTCTTTTAAACCAGTAAATACCCCTGCACTTGCAAAGCCGATTTTATCAATCCCAATTTCTTTACTGTAGGCGATAATCTCGTCTTTTAGCTGTTTGTTCAATGTGAACACCTCCTTTACTTGTATTTTTTGACCAAGAATTATTTTATCATATTTTTAACTGTCTTGTTTAGCTTGTATTTCAGTATGGTACAATTACCATAAATAAGCAACGAAAGGTTTGAGAATGATGCAGTTTATGATTGATTCGAATGTTCCTTCCAGTAGTTTCGGAATAATTCTATACAAAGGAATCACTGTAGGAGAGTCCCCGCAAATGTTAAAAGGGAGAATTAGATTGTTTCAGGAATCCTTGCACTTAGATTTAGAAGACAAAGATATGACTGATATTGATGGTGTGAAAGAGTGGCGCGCATATTTTAAAAAAACAGGAACAGATCCTTCTAGGTATCGACCTTCTGTTGAGGCATTGTACCGTCGTATAAAAAAGGGCCAATTTTTAGAGCCGATTCACTCTGCGGTGGACCTGAATAACTTTTTTTCATTAAAATACGAAATTCCTTTTGGTATTTATGACCTCAGTAAGCTAGAAGGAGATGTGACGGTGAGTATTGGTGACGAGAACTCGAGCTATGAGGGACTTAACGGGCGAGAAATCAAGCTAAATCAAATGATTCATACAAAAGATGCTAACGGACCTTTTGGAAGTCCTTTTGTAGATAGTGTACACACTAGCGTTTCTGAGAAAACAACATCTGCCCTTCATGAAGTGTATTTTAAACCATCAATGGGAGTAGAAGAATGTGAAAAGATGCTGGCTGCCATCAGTGAAATGTTTGTACAAGTACACGGTGGAACGGCTGAAGCTCAGGTGTTACAAAGCAGGTAAAACTGTTTTGATTTAAATATATGGAGGTATGTGATGTTTTTTAAAGAACGATTGGTGCCAAAGGAATTGCAGGTTTATCGGATGTTGCGACCAAGATTGGAGGTGATGGATGAAGCGTATTATTGGAATCTTGAAAAAGGGTATGAAGGGGAAAGACAGTATGATTGCTGGTTGGAAAGTTGGAAGTTACCCGAATGGATTGTGGTGAATGATTTGTTATTGGAGCATTCTCGCAACGTTTTTCAGCTAGACTCACTTATTCTTACTAAGGAACGCATCTATTTGTTTGATGTGAAGAATTTTGAAGGAGATTTCTTTATTGAGGGGGAGAGATGGTTTACATTAAATAAAAAAGAAATTAAAAACCAACTTCTTCAACTTCAACGTAGTGAAACAATGTTAAGAAAACTGCTTTATGACTCCGGTTATAATCTACCCATGGTTTCAAACCTCATTTTTGTAAACCCACAGTTTCAACTTTATCAATGTCCTTCTGATCTTCCGATAATATTTCATTCTCAAATGGAACGTTACAAACGAAAAATGTTATTAGAGTGTAGTGGTAAATGCCCAACAAATCATTTGCGCCTGGCAGAAAAGCTAGTTGGTATGCATATGGAGGATTCACCATTTTCAAAGTTTCCGCAGTATGAATTTGACGAATTGCGTAAGGGTGTCTTTTGTTTAGGGTGTGGGGGGAAGTGTGTTCGAGACTCTAAATATTATTTAGTATGCTTAGATTGTGAGAAGAAAGAAACAAATCAAGCTGCAGTAAGAAGACTAATAATCGAATATTTAACGTTATTTCCTAAAGGCAAACTTACTTCAAAGGTTATTTATGAATGGTGTGGAGAAGTGGTGTCGCTTAAGACTATTTCTAGGGTTTTAAATGAAAGATATGATTTGATTGGACATGGTAAATCATCGAAATATACTTCATAAGTAATTATGAAGACAACCAAAGGGAAAAAAGTAGTCCGGTTGTCTTCATAGAGCGGCAATGAGGACAACCGATGGGAAAAAAGGTTGCCGGTTGTCTTCATAGAGAGGCAATGAGGACAACCGAAGGGAAAAACGGTTGCCGGTTGTCTTCATAGAGAGTCAATGAAGACAACCAACGGTAAAACCGTAGTCCTGTTGTCTCCATAGAGAGGCAATGAAGACAACCAAAGGGAAAACCGTAGTCCGGTTGTCTTCATAGAGCGGCAATGAGGACAACCAAAGGGAAAACCGAAGTCCGGTTGTCTTCATAGAGAGACATAAAAGACAACCGCAGGTAAAAAAGGTTGCGGGTTGTCTTCATAGAGAGGCAATGAGGACAACCGCAGGTAAAAAAGGTTGCGGGTTGTCTTCATAGAGAGGCAATGAGGACAACCAACGTAAAAATGGAGTCAGGTTGTCTTCATCGAAGGGCAATGAGGACAACCAACGGTAAAAATGGAGTCCGGTTGTCTTCATAGAGAGGCAATGAAGACAACCAACGGTAAAAAAGTAGTCCTATTGTCTCCATAGAGAGGCAATGAGGACAACCAAAGGGAAAAACGGTTGCCGGTTGTCTTCATAGAGAGGCAATGAAGACAACCAAAGGGAAAACCGAAGTCCGGTTGTCTTCATAAAGAGGCAATGAGGACAACCAAAGGTAAAAACGGAGTCCTATTGTCTCCATAGAGCGTCAATGCAGACAACCAAAGGTAAAAACGGAGTCCTATTGTCTCCATAGAGCGTCAATGCAGACAACCAAAGGAAAAACCGAAGTCCGGTAGTCTTCATAGAGAGGCAATGAAGACAACCAAAGGGAAAACCGAATTCCGGTTGTCTCCATAGAGCTTCAATGAAGACAACCGCAGGGAAAACCGAAGTCCGGTTGTCTCCATAGAGCGGCAATGAAGACAACTGCAGGTAAAACCGAAGTCCGGTTGTCTCCATAGAGCGGCAATGAAGACAACCAAAGGTAAAACCGAAGTCCGGTTGTCTCCATAGAGCGGCAATGAGGACAACCGATGATAAAACCGAAGTCCGGTTGTCTTCATAGAGAGGCAATGAAGACAACCAAAGGAAAAACCGTAGTCCGGTTGTCTCCATAGAGAGGCAATGAAGACAACCAAAGGAAAAACCGAAGTCCGGTTGTCTCCATAGAACAACAATGAAGACAACCAAAGTAAAAACCGTAGTCCGCTAGTCTCCATAGTGAATTAACTCTGTGCCTTCATAACTAATCTGTACTCAACATGTCATATCAAAGGGAGTCATATAACTTTAATCCGTTTAATTATTCCCACCCATTCCCCAAAATCCCTACACAACATCCCCGCCCATCCAACATAAACATAACAACAAGGGTTAATTTTCTCAGGGAGGGGATCCACACGACCATGAAAGACATCCTAAAATCACACATACAAAACCGACTTAACACCTACGTACTCATATCCAATACCACTGGACGCAGCATAACTAATGAAGACACTATAAACCAAAAGCAAGCTTCACACAAACGCCGGGGTGCCGAAATTGTTAAATGCTCAGCTACTGCTAAAATACATTCCATTCATCAACAACCAAATGAAGACGAAGCAAACATTATTTATGAAATCCACACTCGCTACCTTATTAAGCAAAAAAACAATCTGTATCTTGAAGAAGAAGTTGACCACCGTTATGTGCAAATGATAGATGGTACCATCCTGCAAGACTTTTCCATTATTGACGAAGGTGAGACGAAGCTGCCGAGATTCCTGCCACCTCTGGAAGAAGATGATGTAGCTTCCCCATATTCATCTGACAAAAAACATGAAGCCCGCTTTAAATTCAGTAGGATGGAGGCCGTAAAATATGCGGAGCAATATTGGAATAGCTACAATCCGCAATTTAAGAAGTTTGATGTAAATTGCACGAATTATATTTCGCAGTGTTTATATGCGGGTGGTGCGCCGATGATTGGCTATCCTAAAAAATCAGGAGGGTGGTGGATGAGGAACAATGATTGGAGCTATACGTGGACGGTTGCACATGCAATGAGATGGTATTTGCCTAAAGCGAAGCAGGGATTGAAGGCGAAGGAGGTTAACACGGTCATGCAGCTTATGCCGGGGGATGTAATTTGCTATGATTTTGAAGGAGATGGCAGGTTTGATCATACCACGATTGTTGTAGCAAAAGATGAAAATAAGGAACCGCTTGTGAATGCCAATACGTATAATTGTCGGATGAGGTATTGGAAATATGAAGACTCTACGGCATATACTCCAAATATGAAATACAAGTTTTTTCATATTCTAGACCGGTAATAAGTACTTGATTCCGTAAAAAGAAAAAGGTATTGTTGTAGAGGATAATATAGTTGGCACAGACCTCTACAGCTTAAGCGAAAGAGGTGTGCCAACGTGAAGAATTATGAGGTGACAATGGTGGGAATTCATGTAGTTTTATATCAACCAGAAATTCCGGCGAATACAGGGAATATTGCAAGAACGTGTGCTGCGACTAATACGACGCTTCACCTAATTAGGCCGCTTGGCTTTTCAACCGATGATAAAATGCTAAAGCGTGCGGGGCTTGATTACTGGGAATTTGTGAATGTCGTGTATTATGACTCGTTAGATGAATTGTTTGAGAAAAATAAGGAAGCTGAGTTTTTCTATATTACGAAGTTTGGGATGAAGCCACACACATCCTTTGATTACAGTAATCTTGAGAAAGACTATTTCTTTGTTTTTGGAAGAGAAACAACGGGTCTGCCGAAGGAGTTAATCCAAAGTAACCTGGATCAATGCTTGCGTCTTCCTATGACAACGAATGTACGCTCGTTAAATCTCTCTAACACAGCCGCGATACTTATATATGAAGCTTTGCGTCAGCAGGATTATCCAAACCTTTCTTTGGAGTTTCCTGAGGCGTAATTGTAAGCTGAGAACGAAAAAGAGCCCTTCAGAGGTTAATCTGAAGGGCTCTTTTTCATCTATCAGGAAGTCTTATTTTTTGCGTGTACCTGGGCGAGTATCATATCCTGCTGTGAAGATAGCTGTAAGGAATGCAATACATACGCCAAGAATTAGGAATCCGGGTGTACCCATGGATTGTTTCCTCCTTATGTATGGAAAGTTCAAATAAGCATATTACCTATAGTATACCCCAACAAAGGGCTTATGTGAATGAAATGTATGGATAATTTTTGACAGAGTATAAATTTTTGTTGCGGAAAAGTTTCTGATTGTTAGGTGAAACTACCTCCTTAAAAAAAGCATGTTTCATTGTGACAGAGCATAGAGTATATTAATCACGCAATCATGACTCTTGAAGCTGTATTAAAAGGGGAGGTCCTTATGGATATTTTACGTAAAATTGAAAAGTATCGGGAAGAAGAGCAGAGGCTGAAATGGGAAGGAACCTTCGGGCAGTATTTGGAAATTTTGAAGCAAGAACCTTGGGTGGCACAGTCTGCACATTCTCGGGTTTACAATATGATTAAAGATGCTGGAGTGGAAGAGGTAAACGGGCAGCGAAAGTATAATTTTTTTAGCAATGCCCTTTTTGGTTTAGAGGAGGCATTGGAGCGGTTGGTGGAGGAGTATTTTCACCCAGCTGCCAAGCGTCTTGATGTGAGGAAGAGGATTCTTTTACTTATGGGGCCAGTTAGTGGGGGGAAATCTACGCTTGTTACGATTTTAAAGCGAGGACTTGAGCTATATAGTCATACAAATAGAGGGGCAGTTTACGCGATAAAAGGGTGTCCGATGCATGAGGATCCGCTTCATTTGATTCCACATCACTTGCGGGATGACTTTTATCAAGAATATGGGATTAGGGTTGAGGGGAATTTATCTCCTTTAAATATGATGAGATTGGAAAAGGAATATGGAGGCCGGATTGAGGATATGCTCATTGAGCGGATCTTTTTATCTGAAAATCAGCGGGTAGGAATAGGCACATTCAGCCCGTCTGATCCGAAATCACAGGATATTGCGGATTTGACTGGTAGTATTGATTTTTCCACAATTGCAGAATTTGGGTCGGAGTCTGATCCAAGAGCGTACAGATTTGATGGCGAACTCAATAAAGCCAATCGTGGGATGATGGAGTTTCAGGAGATGCTGAAATGTGATGAGAAGTTTTTATGGCATTTGCTCTCCCTCACCCAGGAAGGTAATTTTAAGGCGGGTAGGTTTGCGTTAATCAGTGCCGATGAATTGATTGTCGCACATACCAATGAAACGGAATATCGCTCTTTTATCTCCAATAAAAAGAATGAAGCCTTACATTCTCGTATTATTGTCATGCCTGTTCCATATAATTTAAGGCTGTCAGAGGAAGAGAGAATTTATGAAAAAATGATTAGAGAAAGTGATGTGGCTGATGTTCACATTGCTCCACATACCTTACGAGTAGCGGCGATGTTCACGATTCTCACGAGGTTAAAGGAAGCCAAACGCGGGGATATCGATTTTGTGAAAAAGATGCGTTTGTATGATGGAGAATCGGTGGAGGGCTTTAATTCGGTGGATGTTCAAGAATTGAAGAAAGAATATCCAGATGAAGGAATGAGTGGAATTGACCCACGTTATGTGATTAACCGCATTTCTTCAACGATCATTCGAAAAGAAACGCCGTCTATTAATGCGTTGGATGTCTTGCGCTCCTTAAAAGAGGGATTAGATCAGCATGCGTCCATCTCCAATGAAGATAGAGAGCGATTCTTGAATTTTATTTCTGTAGCAAGAAAAGAGTACGATAATATTGCGAAAAAAGAAGTTCAAAAAGCGTTTGTGTATTCGTATGAGGAGTCTGCGAAAACATTAATGGATAATTATTTGGATAATGTGGAGGCTTATTGCAATAAAGTGAAACTCCGCGATCCGTTAACTGGGGAAGAAATGAATGCAGATGAAAAGCTCATGCGTTCGATTGAAGAGCAGATTGGTATTTCTGAAAATGCAAAGAAGGCGTTCAGAGAAGAGATATTGATTCGTATTTCTGCCTATGCACGGAAAGGAAAACGCTTTGATTATAACTCTCATGAACGTTTGCGTGAAGCGATTCAGAAAAAGTTATTTGCAGATTTAAAGGATGTCGTTAAAATAACGACCTCGTCCAAAACACCGGATGAAACGCAGCTCAAAAAGATTAATGAAGTGGTGGCTAGGCTAATTGATGAGCATGGGTATAATTCCACTTCAGCTAATGATCTTTTAAGATATGTAGGAAGTTTATTAAATAGATAATAAAAGCAAGGGGCGGATCCGAGGCACAAGAACCGTCCCTCTGCTTCTTTTTAGGTTTGCATCTTGCGTAAGAAGGGAATATTTAAGTAAGAGGTGAGAACAATGAAAAATGAGAATACGATGGCACCAACGGAGAAGGAAATGGAAAAGCTGGCGAAGGAAATGGAGCAGATGAAGGAAAATAAGACAGATAAAGAAAGAAGTCCGAAGCAGCATAAAGATAATAAAGAGAATGAAAAAGAGTAAGAAATCCTTCCAGTTTTTTTGGGAGGGTTTTTTCTTTTTTGATATAAAAACCGTATAGTACTACCCTTCTACAGCATAAATCTAATAATACTAAAGAATCGTTCATGCTTGTCTAAAAGTTATCGATACGCGCCTAATTATCTAAATAATCTGTCAATTATTCCTCGTCTTTGCATAGGATAGAGTAACCAACCCTATTTGAAAATAGGTTGGACGAATCGGATAAAATTCACCAAGATAGTTTATGAAAATAGTGATGAAAAGGTTCCTGAATACGTAAAATGAAATAAGCAGGGAGGGATATCGATGACCATGTCAGATGATACGAATTTTGTAGTGTCCAAAGAGGATTGGTCCCTCCATCGAAAAGGCCACGACGACCAAAAGCGCCATCAGGAAAAGGTCCAGGAGGCTATTAAAAATAACTTGCCAGATCTTATTACTGAAGAGAATATTGTAATGTCCAATGGCAGAGAGGTCGTAAAGATTCCGATAAGGTCTTTAGATGAATACAGAATTCGTTATAATTATGACAAAAACAAGCATGTTGGCCAAGGAGATGGAGAAAGTCAGGTTGGAGATGTGGTTGCCAGGGACGGGTCAGGTCAGCAGAAGGGTCCAGGTAAGGGAGAAGGAGCGGGAGATCAGGCTGGTGAGGATTATTATGAAGCAGAAGTTTCATTAATGGATTTAGAAGCTGCCCTTTTTAATCAGCTAGAGCTTCCAAACCTGCAACAAAAAGAACGAGCGGAAAATGTGATTGAGCATTATGAGTTTAATGATATTAGACGCACAGGTCTTATGGGGAATATCGATAAAAAACGGACGATGATGTCAGCCTATAAACGCAATGCAATGAAAGGCAAGGCAACCTTTCATCCAATCTATCAGGAAGACCTGAAATTTAAGACGTGGAACGAAGTGGTCAAACCAGATTCTAAGGCAGTCGTTTTGATGATGATGGATACGAGCGGATCAATGGGAATGTGGGAAAAGTATATGGCGAGAAGCTTTTTCTTCTGGATGACAAGGTTCCTAAGAACAAAGTATGAAACGGTGGACATAGAGTTTATAGCGCATCATACCGAAGCCAAGGTAGTAAGTGAAGAGGATTTCTTTTCAAAAGGCGAAAGTGGTGGAACCATTTGCTCATCCGCCTATAGGAAAGCGTTAGAATTAATTGATGCAAAATACAATCCAACAATGTTTAATATTTATCCATTTCATTTTTCAGATGGAGACAATTTAACATCTGATAACCAACGCTGTGTCAAACTAGTGGGGGAGCTGATGAAGGTTTCCAATATGTTTGGATATGGAGAAGTCAATCAGTATAACCGACATTCCACGTTAATGTCAGCTTACAAAAATGTGCAGGATGAAAAATTCCGCCACTTTATTTTAAAGCAAAAACCAGATGTGTTTCATGCCATGAAGGAATTTTTTAAGAAGGAAGAAAACAAAAAATTTGCTTAACAAAAACCAGCCATAGAGCTGGTTTTCTTATGTTTTAACGGCTACAACTAATAAATTGGATAGGCTGTTTTTGAAAATTTCGTTGCTATTGCGTATAGATAAGACTTCCGTAATCAACGTTGCTGTCGTGCTTTTTTCAATTCTTCCTACCTTACGGATTAGAAAAAGTCATAAAGCCGACTTTTTCGCGTTAAAAGCAACAATTTTTTAGAAAAGAGCGATTTAATAAAAGCAGGAAAAGAAGCTGAGGGAGTCGAAGTATTTTTAGAGAGAAAGATTCTTTGCTAGCTAGGAGCGTTGGTATGCTTGAAAATATCGGTCATGTACTATATCACGTATTAATCATTTTGTTTCCAATCTTATTTTACTATCAATTTTTAAATAAAGGAGCAATTTGTTTAACGTCCAGAATTAATTATCGCTTTCTCATTACCTTACTTGTGATGCTTCTTTGTACAATGTCTTTTCCAATTGAAGTATCAGAGGGAGCCTTCTATGATCAAAAAATAATTCCATTTATTTTGGCATTTTTATATGGCGGTTGGCTAACCGGAACAGCTGTACTGCTGTCCATGCTCTATTATCTATACGTTGTAGGGGATACTCATATATGGATCATGGCCGTGAATTATTCCATTGTTGGTTTGTTTTTGGCTTTATCTGCAAAAAAATATGAGTCACTTGCCTTAAAAAAGAAGATTGGAATTATTACTTCGCTATTTTTTCTAATTACTCTTACTAGAATTATTCGGCTAATTTATATGGGAAATGATGAAGCGTTATTGTTATCTATTATTGTGTCTATTATTACTTGGATTTCATTGTGTACGGCTATTATGATTATCGAAAATTTAAATATGCAGATGAAATTGCAATATGAATTGCAAAGGTCAGAAAAGCTGAAAGTAGTAAGTGAGCTTGCTGCCTCTGTTGCGCATGAAGTGCGAAATCCAATGACTTCCACCAGGGGCTTTCTTCAATTAATGAGTACAGATGAGAATTTAAATAGTGCCCAAAAAAAGTATATAGCCATATCAATTGAAGAACTGGATAGAGCGCAATCCATCATCCAGGACTATCTTTCGCTAGCGAAACCGAATAAACAGGGAATTGATCGAATTAATCTTTCTGTTGAAGTAGAACACGTCATCCAGTTAATGTCGACCTATACCAATATTAAAAACACGGCAATTGAGCATGAAGTGATTCCAGATATTTATATTAGAGCAAATCGAGATGAAATGAAGCAGGTATTAATCAATTTGATTAAAAATGCAATAGAGGCCATCGAACAAGGTGGCACAGTGAAGGTTCTCTCATACGTACGTGATACATCCGCCTACATTGAAATAATAGATAACGGCATTGGAATGTCGCCTGAGCAAGTAGATAGATTGGGTACCCCATTTTATTCAACGAAGGACAAAGGAACTGGTATTGGTTTAACGATATCCTTTCAAATAATAGAGCTTCTACAAGGAAAGATAGAAGTAAGAAGTGAAGTAGGGAAGGGTACCACCTTCGCCATCAAACTACCATTAGAAGAAACCTAAGGCTGATTACGTAAACTTCGTTGCTACTGCGTATAGAAAAGACATACGTGATCAACGTTATTCTGGTTTATAGCAACAATCTATTGAAAAGCGCCTAACTAAAGAATATTTCACATAAAAAACCCCTACAGCTAATTTGCAGCTGTAGGGGTTTTGTTCATTTCATTATTTAAGCTTCACACCGTGGAAATAAGGAGTACCACTGAAGTCTACGAATAGACCGTTTGCACCGTTTGTTCCATAGTTGAAGTCAGGATGTTGAAGGTAAACCATTGGAGCTTCGTCTACAAGAATCTCAGAAACTTCTTTGTAAGCTTCGTTACGCTTAGCTTGATCTGTCTCGGAACGAGCTAGGTCAAGTAGCTCATCTACACGGTCGTTCGCATAGAATGAACGGTTACCAGGAGCTCCGAATGTAGAAGAATGGAATAGAGCATATAGACCGTAGTCAGCATCAGCTGTTACAGTAGTCCATCCAAGGATGAATAGCTCGTGCTCACCATTAGCAGTTGCATCAAGGAATGCACCCCACTCAATGATTTCAATGTTTACTTTGATTCCGATTTGACCTAATTGGTCTTGAACAAGTGTAGCAATTTGCTCACGCTCAGCGTTTGCAGAGTTTACATATAGAGTAGTTTCGAAACCATCTTCAAAGCCAGCTTCTGCAAGTAATTTCTTTGCAGCTTCTACATCATATGCAAGTGGCTTAAGATCTTGGTAGTTACCTACAACTGTAGGAGCAAGTGGTCCAACAGCAGGTACACCTTGACCATCTAGGATTCCGTCAACGATATCTGTTTTGTTGATTGCCATGGAAATAGCTTGACGAACTTCTTTAATGTTATATGGCTCTTTTTCCATATTGAAGCCTAAGTAGTCCATACGAGTACCGCGAACGTTTGTAAGTTCAATACCAGCGCTAGCCATACCTTCTACACGAGCTACATCGGAAGCTCCGATTTGAGTTACGTTTGCTTCGCCAGCTTCTAGCATCGCAATACGAGTAGATTGCTCAGGTACTACAACAAACTTAATGGAATCAAGAGCTGGAGCGCCATTCCAATAGTTTTCATTTTTCTTTAACGTGATTTCAGAACCACGGTTCCAGTTGTCAAATACGAAAGGACCAGTACCAACTGGGTTTTCGTCAACTGTTTTTCCACCGCTTTTTTCTTCTTCAATTGCAGAAGGAGCGATGATAGAACCAGCGTTATGTGCTAAGTGAGCTGGTAGTGGAGCAAATGGTTTATCAGTTTTGATATGAACTGTGTGGTCGTCCACTACGACAACCTCTTTAATCATGTTAAGTACTACTGCACGTGGAGATGCAGTTTCTGGATCTAAGATACGGTCAAGCGTTAATTTAACTGCCTCTGCAGTAAAATCAGAGCCATCATGGAATTTAACATCTGTACGTAATTTGAATTCCCATGTAGTATCATCAATAGCTTCAAAAGACTCAGCTAGTGAAGGAATAACCGTTCCGTCTCCTTCATAAGCAGTTAATCGATCAAAAATTTGTGTTGTTACGTTTGTAGTAGAAGTATCATTCATTCCGTGTGGATCAAGTGTCGGAGCATCGGCACCAACTACGAATGATAAATCGCCACCCTCTTGACCTTCTACTTCACCACCATCAGATCCGTCTTTCGATCCGCCAGTGCTGTTTCCGCCACCACTACATGCCGATAGTACTAGCATTAGTGAAAGCAGAAGCAAGAAAAACACATTCTTTTTTGCTTTCATGTAAATTTACCCCCTTGAAGAATTTGATTTAACGCTTTTTGTAATCAATGGATAAGCCATGATTGATTTTTATCATAATCTAAAAACTGAAAATTCACAAGAGTTGTTTTACAATAAATTTTAACAATTTTATTATTTTCGTAATAATAGAACGAAACATAGTTTTATTTATTACGGTTTTGTTAATTTTTTCTTGCATATAATGAAGAATATTTTCATGAATAATTCCTATCTTTCTAAAAATTATGTATGCTATGACTCTTTAAAACTATTGTAATATTACATAATAATCGTTATTATAATACCTAGCTGTGTTGAAAATTTAGAATTTTTAAGAATGTTACAAACAGATGAAGGGATGAGAAAACCATGAGTCAACCGCAACCACAAACACCAACGGGAATGCAGGTAACGATGGGCAATACAAAGTTGCTCCGTTGGAAGGCTTTCTACAAAAAATTGGCCAAAAATAAAGCTGCCCTGGTGGGAGCCTTTATTATCATAGCAGTTGTTATACTCGGTGCACTCGCGCCAGTACTTGCTACTCATGATCCAAATACGACAAATGTCATGAATAAGCTACAAGGTCCATCTGCTGAGCATTATTTGGGAACAGATGAAATGGGACGAGATATTTTTAGCCGCCTGCTTTATGGGACAAAAATTTCATTGGGTATTGGTTTTCTCTCAACATTTCTAGGAGCAATAGTAGGGGTAGCTCTAGGTGTTATCGCTGGCTACTATGGTAGATGGATTGATAGTTTAATCATGAGAATCAGTGATGTCTTACTGGCATTTCCAGGAATCCTATTAGCATTAGCCATTGTAAGCGTTTTAGGTGCAAGCACTAGAAACGTAATCATTGCCGTTGCCTTTTATGCTGTCCCATCTTTTGCAAGGATTGTACGTGGGTCAACACTTAGCGTGAAAAAGCTTGAATATGTCGATGCTATTCGCGCAATGGGGTCAAGGGACGGAAGAATCATTTTCCGACATATTTTACCGAATATTATGTCTCCAATCATTGTTCAAACAACACTTTATATTGCTTCTGCCATTATTACGGCAAGTGCACTTTCCTTCTTAGGGATGGGAACAAGACCGCCTCAAGCTGAATGGGGAGCGATGCTGAGTCAAGGTCGTGCTTATTTAGCACAAGCCCCTCACGTAACATTATTCCCTGGGCTTGTCATCTTCCTTGTCGTTATTGGATTTAACGTGATGGGCGATGGACTACGTGATGCTTTAGATCCAAAATCGAGAAAATAATGGAGAAGAAGGTGAATTAACATGTTGATTTTTATCATACGAAGACTTTTTCAAACGATACCAGTTTTGTTTGGAGTGACGTTAGCAGTTTTCATGATGGTGCACTTGATTCCAGGAGATGCTGCTCAGATTATGGCTGGTGAGCAAGCGAGTCCTGAACAAGTAGAAGCGATGAGGGACAAGCTTGGTCTGAATGATCCATATCATATTCAATATATTAATTATATAACCGGAGCTATACAGGGGGACCTTGGTACTTCTGTACGTACAAACCGAGATGTTACATCGGAAATTTTCACTAATCGATTTTGGATAACGGTGGAGCTAGCCATTTGGGGAACTATTCTATCCGTGTTCCTTGGCCTTGTTGCAGGAATTATTTCGGCAACTAGAAAGTATTCCTTTGCCGACACTTCTCTTATGATTGTAGCTTTGTTCGGTGTTTCCATGCCAAACTTCTGGCTTGGAATTTTGTTAATCTATTTGTTTTCCGTAAACCTTGGCTGGTTACCAGTTGCAGGGTGGGGGAATGATTGGAAGCAAGTAATTCTACCTGTCATAACGCTTGGAACTGGTGGTGCTGCCATCATTGCCCGTATGACACGTTCAAGCATGCTCGATGTTATTGATCAAGATTATATACGTACAGCATATGCAAAAGGTGTAAGCGATAAATATGTTATTTACAAACATGCTTTAAGAAATGCTTTAATTCCAGTAGTAACAGTAGTAGGTTTACAGTTTGGTACATTATTAGGTGGAGCTGTTATTACAGAGTCTGTCTTCGCCATTAACGGTTTAGGACGACTAATTATTAGCTCGATAACCATGCGTGATTTCCCAATGGTGCAAGGAACCATTCTTGTTAGTACGTTACTGTTTGTAATGGTTAACTTCCTTGTGGATATTGCCTACAGAGTTATTAATAAACGTATAGACCTTAACTAAAGGACGGTGAAGAACATGAATACAGCGAAAAACGAAAATATATTAGAAGTAAAAGGTTTGCGCACCTCCTTCTTTACAGACGAAGGAGAAGTAAAAGCGGTTGATGGTGTAGACTTCTCAATTGAAAAAGGTAAAACAATAGGAATTGTTGGAGAATCAGGGTCTGGTAAAAGTATCACTTCTCTTTCTATTATGAGACTGGGTGATGGGAAAATTGTCGGTGGAGAAGTAGTTTTCAAGGGTGAGAACCTATTAGATAAAACCAAGAAACAAATGATGAACCTTCGTGGAAATAATATTTCCATGATTTTCCAGGAGCCAATGACATCGTTAAATCCGACATTAACCTGTGGAGAGCAAATTGCTGAATCAATCCGGATCCACCAAAAGCTTGGCCGTAAAGAAGCATGGGCAAAGTCAGTGGATATGCTTCGTCTTGTCGGTATTCCTTCCCCTGATAAACGCGCGAAGCAATATCCGTTCGAGCTTTCCGGTGGGATGCGCCAGCGAGTAATGATTGCCATTGCACTAGCTTGTAACCCTGAATTGTTGATTGCTGATGAGCCAACAACAGCACTTGATGTTACGATCCAAGCTCAAATTTTAGAGTTAATGAAAAAGCTTCAAGATGAGCTAGGAACTTCCTTAATGCTTATCACTCATGATCTTGGAGTAGTAGCGGAAATGTGTGATAACGTTGCAGTTATGTATTGTGGAAAAGTTGTAGAGTATGCAGATGTGAAAACGATTTTTACAAGTCCTAAACACCCGTATACTGTAGGTCTACTAAACTCTGTACCAAAGCATGATGAAGACGTGGAGGGAGAACTATCCGTTATTCATGGTTCTGTTCCGAGTCCTTTCAATTTACCTCAGGGCTGTCGCTTTGCACCTCGTTGTCCACACGCGAAAGAAATCTGTCATAGTAGTCTTCCAGAATTGAAGAAGACAGAAGATGGTGACCAGGTTCGTTGCTGGATTTATACAGATAAGTGGGAAGATGAGGAGGTTGCAGCAAGCCATGAGTAATCAAACATTGCTAGAAGTAAAAAACCTTAAGCAATATTTCCCTATTAAAGGTGGAATATTCGGAAGAACGGTAAATCACGTAAAGGCAGTGGATGATATCAGCTTTACGGTGAAAGAAGGAGAAACGGTTAGTATCGTAGGGGAATCAGGCTGTGGTAAGTCTACAACAGGTCGTGCCATTCTTCGTTTAGATAATCCTTATTCTGGAGAAGTAAGCTTCCAAGGAGAAGATCTACTCGCATTAAGTAAGGCGGAAATGAGAAAGAAACGTAAGGACCTGCAGATTATTTTCCAGGATCCATATGCATCTCTCAACCCACGTCAAACAGTAAGTCAAATCTTAGAGGAAGCATTAGAAATTCAAAAGGTAGTACCGAAAAAGGATCGCAGAAAAAAGATTATTGAGCTACTAGAAACAGTTGGAATTGGTGCTCATCAGGTGGACCGCCATCCACATGAGTTTAGTGGTGGTCAACGCCAGCGTATCGGTATAGCCCGTGCATTATCTGTAGATCCAAAGTTAATTGTATGTGATGAAGCAGTATCTGCTCTTGATGTGTCTATTCAAGCGCAAGTACTTAATTTATTGAAAAAGCTACAAAGTGAATTTAAGCTGACGTATCTTTTTATCTCACATGACCTTGGTGTTGTTCGTCATATATCGGACCGAATTATTGTTATGTATCTAGGAAAAATAGTAGAAATTGCGGATAAAGATGCACTTTTTGCTAATCCTCAGCATCCATACACAAGGGCACTTCTTTCTGCCATTCCAAGTACAAATCTTGAAGAGAAGAAAGAACGTATCATCCTAAAGGGAGACGTCCCTTCACCAATTGATCCACCACAAGGGTGCCGTTTCCATACACGTTGCCCATTTGCTTTTGATCGTTGCAGATCAGAAGAACCACAGCTTCATGCTGTACCAGGAAAAAATCAACAATCCGCTTGTCACCTTGTAGAGGATGGACAGGTAGATTTCTCACAATTAAAAGCAAATTATTAACCAAAAACCACTCTCAAGCAATTTTTGAGGGTGGCTTTTTTTTAGTGATAAAATGAATTTATTAAAGGCTGTTTTCGTAAACTTTGATGTTACTGCGATTAGTTAAGACACCCGTAATCAACGTTGCTGTCATGCTCTTTTCGTAGAGATAGTTTTAAATCTATGGCAATTTATCATCCCAGAAAGATAGGAAAAAGTCCTAATGCCGACTTTTCCTATTTAATAAAACAATCTTTTAGAAAAGAGCATTATTAAAAGATACAAATGAGGTGACTGTTTTTGTACTATCGGATGATTAAGCCTACTGCAGCACTTTCTCCTTGGGTGGAATGTTACTGGCAGGTGCAGTTTGAGAGTGGATTAAATGTAAAAGAAGAAACAATCCTGCCTAACGGGAAGGTAGAAATGATTTTTGCATTACAAGGAAATTATCAAGTGGTAAACAGAAAAACCAAACATGTAAAAGAAGCCTGGCTTTCGGGGTTACAACTTGAACCTTTGCATATTGAGTATAGTGGCACTTCAAATCTGGTGGGTATTCGCTTTAAGCCTTATGGATTGTTTCCTTTCTTGACAATTCCAATATGTGAAACGGCGAATTTTGTGGAGCCATGCTCAGATATATTTGGTTCGGTGTATCAACAACTTTATGATGTGCTTTTACAATTAAATCATGAATCGTATATTGGGCAGAGTATCGATCATTTTTTGCTAAACCTCATTAATGAAATGAAAACGAAGCAATACAAATTAATGAAAGAAATCTCTTCTCAACTGCAAAAGAACTCAAATCAGGCAATATCTGATTTGGCTCTTAATCTTGGCTATACAGAACGCCATTTAACGAGATTGTGTAGGGATCAATTTGGGGTTTCTCCAAAAATGATTGCACGGATTTTTCGCTTTGAAAGAGCTCTCTCCAATCTATTTGGCTGTCCTGATGCCCCAAATGTCAATCGTGCTATTGAGCTTGGCTTTTACGATCAATCACATTTTTTAAAGGAATTTAAGAGGTTTTCTGGGATGACTCCAGAAGTATATAAACAGAAAGCGAAAAACGCTAGTAATTTCCTTTAAATAATGTCCTATTTTTACAATACATCACAATAGGCAATTTATTAAAATTTAATGAAAGAAGGAGGAGGGAGGTGGATTA
The DNA here is from genome assembly GCF_009363695.1 of Bacillus sp. THAF10. Taxonomy (NCBI): domain Bacteria; kingdom Bacillati; phylum Bacillota; class Bacilli; order Caryophanales; family Bacillaceae; genus Bacillus; species Bacillus sp. THAF10. The sequence goes on from NZ_CP045403.1 coordinate 1,009,582, forward strand.
GGTGGATGTAGTAGAGGGCATCAGTTTTTTATCGGTCTTGCTAGCAGCAGTTTCTGCATTTCTAATTGGAGGTATTTGGTACACTGTACTTTTCGGAAAAGCATGGATGAAAATACATAACTTTAGCGACGAAGAGTTGAAAAAAAGTGCACCGAGGGTATTTGGTGGCTCCTTTGTCTTGGCAATTATCATTTCCTATTCATTAGCGATGTTTATTGGACCAAATAGTACTGCTAGCTTTGGGGTGTTTGCTGGATTTATGGCAGGGGCATTTTTTGTTGCTGCTGCTCTAGGAATTACTTATTTATTTGAACGCAAACCATTCAAGCTTTTCTTAATTGATGCAGGGTATCATATTGTGACTTTTACATTAATGGGATTTATTTTGGGCTTCATGTCCTAATCATTTATCTAAGGGGGATTTATTATGGAAGCGTTACTTTTTAAACAGATGGAATTTGTACGAAAAAGAACGTTAGCAGCATTGGATGCAACAGAGGAAAGTATGGCAGATCAGCTGCTGGATGGTGTAAATAATACGTTGCGTTGGAATTATGGTCACATTTTTGTTTCGCATGATACATTGCTTTATCCGTTAATTGGGAAACAGCACCATGCCTCTGAAGACTTAGTAAAGCATTTTTCGATGGGCACTAGTCCCAAAGATTGGATAGGTAATGGACCGTCATTAAAAGAACTCAGACAATATCTAGAAGAGCAGCCAGAGAGAATGAAACAAGACTTCGCAGGTAAGCTTGAAGAACCCCTGCAAAAACCTTTTAAATTAGGGGAATATGAACTGGTTTCCGTTGGGGAAGTATTAAGCTTTGCTATTTGGCATGAAGGCTTGCATCAGGGTACGGTGAACACCATTAAACGTGCTCTAGGTGTGGAGGATTTATGGAGTCCTGTTAAAGAAAAGCAAGATCAGCATATATAATAGAACAAATCGACCGCGGAGGCTTTCATGGCTTTCGCGGTTTTATTATAGGAAAAACAAGTCCTTTGTGGTAAAATATCTTTAATTCGAGATATATTATTAGGAGGAAGAAGAATGGCGAAATTTCATCAAGCTCCAGCCACATTTGTTGGAGAGGTCTACTTACAGATACAAAATCTCAGACGCTCTATAGAATTTTATACAAATGTTATTGGTTTCAGGCTTTTAATGGAAACAGAAACAAAAGCTACTTTTACAGCTGATGGAACTACTCCAATCCTCTCTGTAGAGCAAAGGGAAGATTTTCAGCCAAAACAGCCACGCACAACGGGATTGTATCATTTTGCCCTATTGCTGCCATCACGGGAAGACTTGGGGAGTATGTTGCAGCACTTTGTTTCGAACAATATTCGGCTTCAAGGCGCTTCGGATCATCTTGTAAGTGAAGCGCTATACTTGAGTGATCCTGACGGAAATGGAATTGAAATCTATTGTGATAGATCAGCTTCCACTTGGACCTGGAAGGGAGAAGAAGTAGAAATGGCTTCGGTGGCGTTAGATGCAGAGTCTCTTTTGGAAGAAGGCAGCAAGAGTAAGTGGAGTGGCCTGCCTGAGAAAACAATAATGGGACATATCCACCTGCATGTATCAGACTTAACAGCAGCGGAAACGTTTTATACAGAGCTACTCGGCTTTGCAGTTGTTACTCGATATGGTGGTCAGGCATTATTTATATCTACTGAAAAGTATCACCATCATATCGGCTTGAACACTTGGAATGGTGTAGGTGCACCAAAGGCACAAGCAAATTCAATTGGGTTAGGATGGTATACGCTTGTTTATCCTTCAGAAGGAGAGAAACAGGCTGTGGTGAGTGCACTGCGAGAACAAAATATTCCTATCGAAGAAGAAAATGGCGCTTTCTTTACTACAGATCCATCAGGAAATAAAATTAGATTGGTTTAAAACAGTCCTCTAGTAGAGGTCTGTTTTTTTCATTCGAATAAAACCCAAGTAAATGAAGCAACTTAAAAGGAAATAATGGAATTATGGGAGTTTTTAATTGATGGAACATAACATTCAGCTGACAACACCAGAGATAGCAGCTCTGTGGACAACCTACATACAAAATAGTGCCACCAATTGTTTCTTTAAGCATTTTCTTCAAAAAGTAGAAGACTCAGAAATTGAAAAAGTAGTAAAGGAAGCACTTTTTCTAGGAGAAAAATATAACGAGGAGATTGTGAAAATTTTTTCCTCTGAGGGTTTTCCTATACCAGATGGATTTTCTGATAAAGATGTGTATCTTTCTGCACCACGAATTTTCACCGATCTTTTTGCATTAAGCTTTGTTTATCGTGTCGGACAGATGACCGTTCCATACTATGCTTCTGTGTTAACAAAAATTGCTCGCAGAGATGTGGTTGCATTTTTTGATGAATGTTTAAGAACATCTGTCAAGCATTACCGCAATGCCTTAGAGCTGATGCTTGGAAAAGGAGTATATGATAGACCACCGAAAATCCCCTATCCGAAGAAAGTCCACTACATACATGAACAGCAATCTATGCTTGGTTCATGGTTTGGAGATAAACGCCCTTTAAATGCGATGGAGCTAGGGGAAATTTTTTATGTCATTGAAAGAAATTATATTGGACTGGTGATGCTCATTGGCCTCATTCAAGTGATGGAAGATAAGGAAGTGAAAGATTATTTAGTTAAAGGGAAAAAATTAGCGGAGAAACAAGTGGAAGTCTTTAATAAAGTATTAAAGGAAGAAAACCATCTAGGAAATATTCCGGTTAGCATGGAAGTAACAGATTCTACGGTTTCTCCATTTTCGGACAAGTTGATTTTATTCTTAATAACTGCCACAAGCTCTGCTGGCCTTGACTTGTTAGCATACGCAATGGCAACTTCCTTGAGAAAGGATATTGCCACTCACTATGCAACCATTATGGTAGAGGTAGCTAAATATGGAGAAGATGGCTTAGAAATGCTCATCAAAAGAGGGTGGATGGAGCAGCCACCGCAAGCGATGGATCGAGAAAAATTAAGGTGATAAAAGCTGGGAATCATTTAATGATTTCCAGCTTTTTTACATAGTAATGGAGTTGATGGTCTACGTGAAATCCCACCCGTTCATATATTCGAAGCGCCTTTTCATTCGTTGCTTCCACACACAACTGCAAACTTAAGATGCTATCAAACGAGAAAATCCAATTCACTGCACCTAAAAGAAGCTGTGCTCCTATTCCTTTTCCTTGATGAATGGCGTCAACTGCGAAAAATTCAATGCTTGCTTCTCCAAAATTCGGTTCGATTTCCACATAAATGTACCCAGCTAGTTTTTTATTCTCTTCTACTACAAACACTTTTCGATTCTCATTTATTCTCTGAATAATTTCTTCTCCACTATAGTATGTGTGAGGAAAAGCAAGGTCATGAAGTCTCGTAAATTCAGTATGTAAATAAGAAGGAAGCTCCTCTAAACAATACGATACAGTACTTTCGCTTTTTTGCTTCGTTAAGATCGCCTGTTCACTTTTTTTACTAAATGAAGCTTTTTCAGCAAGAGCTGTGACGGTAGTATTACTTCTATCGGGAAAAAGAGAAACAGCATGGATTTGTTCTGGAAGATACTTTTCCAATTCAAAATAAAGCTCGCTAGCAAAATCGGAATGTGGTTCTGCAACAAACGGCCCGAGAATTTCCGCTGAGTGCTGCTGCAAATCGGCATCAAAGCCAATAACTCCTATAAGGGTATCTTTATCGTAAGCGAGCAAAAACGATTGTTCATATGGCACCTCAAGCTCCGACTTCAACATAAACGCTAGTTCCTGCTTGTTTTTGCCACAGTATCCAATATGATGTGAGCTTGTCTTATTTAATGTAGCAATAAAGGCGGCCACTTCCTCTATCGTATCTCTCGATGGTGTACTTACAATATGTCCTGTCATGGTTTTTTCACCTCAAAAAAACAACTGGGTATGCGCGCTTACCCAATTGTTTCAGATAATTACAACTATTATACCATAAAATCTTAGCGGTTTATGAGGTTCCGTACCCCTAGATAAATTAAGGCAAGTGAGAATATTAAAACGGTAATAACGCCAACGATGCTTGTAACAGGCTCCAATGCAGCAAACGTTCCAGTCATTGGTACTCTAAGAAGTCCAAAACCTGCTAGCATGGCAGCGAAAAATAATAAGACTCGTTCCATGTGACACCCTCCTTTCCCTTTGCTACCACTATATGTATCTAGGCTTAAACTTGTCAGCGCTTTCAAAAAATAAAATAAAATTACTCTTTTCTTTATGAGTGTTGCTTTTAATCAGGAAAAAGTCAGCTTTAGGACCTTTTCTAATCCTCAGATAAGCTAAATTACATATTTATATCTCCTTGTTCGAAAAGAGCACGACAGCACATGGTTTACGGGATTCTTAAAAATACGTAGTAGCAACTAAGTTTGCGAAAACAGCCAATAAAAAAGAAGCTGGTACAAAATTTAAAACACAAACAAAAAGACGAACAATATTAATGCCGGCATTAAATACCGCTATTGATTTCCGTGCAAGACTTCGCTTTCCGCGAGTGACCCGTGAGCCTCCTCGGCTTCGCCTGCGGGGTCTCACATTGGCCACTTCTCTAAGTAGGAGTCTACGTCTTGCACTCCAATCAACCGCTGGTGTCGTTTAAGCAGTAAAAGCATATTTTAATACTAAAAAAACCGAACTGATTTGATCAAATACTCCAATCAGTTCGATTTTTACTTAGGGTAGAACTCTTTTGTCCCAGCATCATCTACATTAATTAATTCATTTCTAACGGCCTTAAACTTTTCTCAATTTCCTCACGCTTCTGCTCTAAAAATGGCGGAAGTGCTAACGTTTGTCCTAACGAATCTTGTGACTCATCCACATCAAACCCAGGGGTATCGGTAGAAAGCTCAAAAAGAATTCCGTTGGGCTCTCTAAAATAAAGTGCTTTAAAGTAATACCTTTCCACTTCTCCGGAATTAGGCAATCTGGTTTGTTTAATCCGCTGTACCCATTGCTGGTACTCTTCTTCATTGGGAATACGAAAAGCAACGTGATGAGCCCCGCCACGACCTAAGCGTTCTTTCGGCAAATCTGGTCTTACTTCGATATGAACCTCAGCGCCTGAACCGCCTTCTCCTGTAGCAAACACCTCTATATCAGGAAAATCCCCTTTTAAAGATGGGTACGAGCCAACATAGCGAAATCCTAAAATGTTCTTAAGAATACTTGTGGTAGGAGGGGCTGATTTTACCGTCAGGGTAACCGGACCTAACCCGAAGATTGCGTGCTCTATCGGGATATCCTTATGCTCCCAAGGAATTCCAGCTGACACACCTTCTTCGTGGTTATCTGCTACAAGAAGTAGCTTTGTTCCTTCAAAGTCTTCAAAGGATAAAGTATCTCGATTTGCTCTTTTTTCTATCTCACCGTGTTTTACGTTAAACTTCTCAAATCGTTGTTTCCAAAAGTGTAAAGATTCTGTTGTAGGAACTCTTAGGGAAGTTTGAGATATGCTAGATGTTCCTTCGTAATTCCTGCCAAGACTCGGTATATCAAAAAAGGTTATTTCGGTACCTGGACTACCCTTTGCGTCGCCATAAAATAGGTGATAAGAGGAGGTATTGTCCTGATTTACTGTTTTTTTTACAAGGCGCATACCAAGAATTTTTGTGAAAAATAGATAGTTATTCTCAGCTTTTGCTGTTAACAAAGAAACATGGTGCAATCCTAATAGGTTCATTATGCATTGCTCCTTTATATGGAATATTATCTTGAATTCAAGATAATTATATCATGATTAGTTTGAGTGAACAAATTTTAGAAAAATGCAAATTTTTAAGGTTTTTTTTGCATTTTTATTGCTAAATCGTTCATTTCAAAATATATTTATAATATAAATATGCAGGAGAGTGATGAGAACTTGGATAGTATACCCTATGACTCGATAATTTTATTAGGGGCATTGTTAATATTATCAGGATATTTTTCCGCATCGGAAACAGCCATTACGAGCGTGAATAAAGTGCGCCTTCGTAATCAGGCAGACAACAATGCTAGAGCAAAACGCTCCTTAAAAATGGCGGAGAACTTTGATCAAAGCATTTCTACCATTCTAATCGGTAATAATATTGTAAATATTGCGCTTGCTACCATCGCGACAAGCATCGCCACCCAAATTTATGGGACAACAGGTAGTACGCTTGCGATAACAACAGCTGTTATCACCGTTTTAGTCCTTATTTTTGGAGAAATTTTGCCAAAATCATTAGCAAAGCAATTTGCCGAAAAGTATCTATTAGTAATATCAGCTTCTTTAATGACAGTCATGAAGCTCTTTTATCCGATCACCTGGTTATTCGTGCAGCTAAGACGTGGTCTTAACGTTCTATTTGGGAATGGCAAAGAAGAACCGACAGTGACAGAGGAAGACGTCATTGCGATGGTGGAAATCGGAGAAGAGGAAGGGACATTTCTCACACAGGAAAAAGAGTTGCTTCATAATGCAATTGCTTTCGATGATATTGTGGTCAAAGATATCTTAACACCAAGACCTGATGTTGTCGCAGTTTCAAATGAAACCTCCATTGAAGAAATTAAAGATATTTTTATAAAAGAACAATATTCACGTTTACCATTATACGAGAACTCTATAGATAATATAATCGGCGTTATTTCACATAGAGACTTTTTCGCACAATATGTACAAAATCCGGATTTTTCCTTAGAAGAGATCGCCAGAAAGCCATATTTTGTTATTGGTTCTGCAAAGATATCCAACCTCCTAAAAGAACTGCAAACTTCACAAAATCATTTGGCCATCGTGCTGGATGAGTATGGGGGAACCGCAGGGATCATTTCGATTGAGGATATTATTGAGGAAATTGTCGGGGAGATCTGGGATGAGCATGACGAAAACGAAAATTTAGTAGAAGTGCTTGACGAACAAAAATTCCGAATGGACGGCAGGCTACCTGTAGAGGATTTCTCAGAGCTCTTGCAGTTTGATGTTGAGGAAACAACGGCCAATACTTTAGGTGGCTGGATATCTGATATGCTTGGCTATCTTCCGAAAAAGGGAGAGCGAGTCGAGTATGAAAGCTTTGTCATTCTTATTGAAGAAGTGAAAAAGCACCGCATTCAAAAGGTTGTTGTCGAAAGAAATTTGGATATTGTTTATTCCGCATAAATATAAAAAGCCTAAACCAAATGAAAAATATGGTTTGGGCTTTTTTGATGTTGGCATTCTCATTCCTCATTCTATATAATCGAACAGGAGGAAGTGATAGTTTATGATGAACAAAACGATTGGTTTTATTGGTAGCGGAAAAATGGCTGAGGCGATTATTGGTGGACTAGTTAAATCAGAGATAACCCAAGCATCTGCCATATACGCAAGTGCAAAAACTGAAGAAACCGTAACGAAAATGAGAACAAAATTCGGCATTAATACTACCACAAATAATGTAGAAGTGGCAGAACACGCGAATATTATAATTCTAGCTGTGAAACCAGATTTACATGCAAGTGTGGTTGAAGAAATAGCAGACAGAGTAAAATCGGATGCATTAATTGTGACGATAGCAGCAGGTATTACGTTATCCTTTCTGGAGCAAGCGTTTGGCAAGGGTATAAAGGCTGTACGAGTAATGCCTAATACCCCTTCTCTAGTTGGTGAAGGAATGAGCGTCATTTGTGCGAACGACCGAGTAGAAGAGGAAGAATTAAAGGCAGTTATTCGTCTCTTTGAAAGCTTTGGAAAAGCAGAAGTTCTACCTGAAAAACTAATGGATGCAGTGCCAGCAGTTAGTGGATCCTCTCCAGCCTATGTGTACATGTTTATCGAGGCATTGGCAGATGGAGCTGTAAAACAAGGCATAGGCCGAAAGCAAGCATACACGCTTGCTGCCCAAGCAGTGTTGGGTGCAGCGAAAATGGTGCTTGAAACAGGTAATCACCCAGGTGAATTAAAGGACAATGTATGCACACCTGGTGGTGCCACGATTGAAGCAGTCGCTGCCCTAGAAAAAAATGGACTCCGTGCTGCAGTTCTGGCTGCAATGGATGCCTGTACCGAAAAATCAAAAGCGTTGAAGGACTCGTGAAAAAAATATACCCCATAAGATGTGATGGGGTATATTTTTTCTTATTTAAACAACTCCAAAAACTCCCCATAGCCTTCCTCTTCCAGCTTATCCTTTGGAACAAACCGAAGCGCGGCTGAATTGATACAATATCGAAGTCCGGTTGGATCAGGGCCATCATCAAAAACATGGCCTAAGTGAGCATCACCAAGCTTACTCCGCACCTCAATTCTAGTTTGAAAAAGTCCTTGGTCTTCTAATTCCACAATGTTTTCCTCCACAAGCGGCTTGGTGAAGCTCGGCCAGCCTGTACCGGAGTCGTATTTGTCTGTTGAGCTAAAAAGTGCTTCTCCAGAGATAAGATCCACATAAATTCCTTCTTTTTCAGAATCCCAAAATTCATTATTAAAGGGCTCTTCCGTTCCATCTTCCTGTGTCACGTGGAACTGTTCAGGAGTTAACACGTATCTTAATTCTTCTTTAGATAAATGCAGGTAGGTCTCATTGTCCTCAATGGCGGAGACACTAACTGTTTTATCGTCACCCCAAACCTCTTCTATGAACGCGTCTCGACCGGAGTTTTCGCGATAGTATTTGTAGCGGATAGAGTTTTGGAGGTAATAATCCTGATGGTAATCCTCGGCTACGTAAAAGGTTTCTGCACTAGTAATTTCCGTCACAATTGGCTTATCAAACCGGCCTGAATCTTCAAGTTCTTTTAACGATTTTTCGGCGAGTTCCTTTTGTTTATCGTCATGATAAAAAATACCAGAACGATATGGTGTGCCTCTATCAACAAATTGACCATCATCATCAGTGGGATCCACCTGTCTCCAAAATACCTCTAAAAGTGTCTCATAATCTATGATGTTAGGATTATAGGAAACAATGACGGCTTCTACATGTCCTGTATCTCCTGTGGTTACCTGGTCATAAGCGGGGGTTTCCACAGTCCCACCAGTATATCCAGACACAACCTCGTATACACCAGGTAAATCCTCAAACGGTGGTTCCATACACCAGAAGCACCCTCCTGCAAACGTTGCGTAAGCTCGATCTTCGCTTTCGTTTAAATCATAGGGAATACTACCAAGCGATTTTTGGGTTAAGGCGGCATATATCTTGGGTATAAACAAATAGGCACCTATGCACACAACCGCTAACATAATCCACATCATGTATTTTTTCATCACAAACAAACTCCTTTTTGAAGTTTTCTTATTTCCATTATAATGTATGAGAACCGTTTTCAATAATAATAAGCGGTTTGCTGCAAAATTTTCCAAGTTTTGATTTATGTGTGTTTCTATATTAATATGATAGTAGATTTGATTGAAAAATCATGTTCAACGATGGAGGACTTCAATGAATATATTTTTAACTGGTGCTACTGGTTTTTTAGGAGGAAGATTGGTACAAAACCTCTTAGAACAAGAGCATACTGTCTTTATACTTGCACGGAACCTTGAGAAAGCGGAAGGCATGAAAGCAAGATTACCACACTCATTTCAAGAGAGAGTGCATATCATTCAGGGCGATATTGTTCAACACAATTTAGGGATTGCTAAAGAAATGGTTAAGAAATTGATAAATAATATAGATGTTTTTTATCACCTTGCCGCACTCGTAAAGTTTGATCATGATTTACGCGATACGCTCATGCTATTAAACTATGAAGGAACGAAAAATGCTATTACATTCGCCCATGAGATCAAAGCTTCCACGTTTTTTCACGTGAGCACGGCATATACTGTGGGCACTTCAAATAAAGGCAATGAAACATTATATGATGTAAATCAGGAATTTAATAATCCGTATGAGGAAAGCAAGGCATTAGCTGAGAATGAAGTAATGAAGTATAGCGATAAGATGAATGTTTCCATATTCAGGCCGGCCATTATTGTAGGCGATTCCAAAACTGGAGAAGCAGACTCGACCTTTACCTTGTATGGCTTTATGAGAGGCTTAGAGCTGTTTAAAAAACGGTTGGAAAGAAAGAATTATCCTGGTAAAGTACACCTTATTGGATCAAAGGATGGTACTTCCAATCTCGTACCTGTGGATTATGTTGCGGACATCCTAACATTGGCGGCAAAAAGGGCGGAAAGAAACAAAATTTATAACATCACCAACCCCGCTCCTCCTACTAATAGGGAGATTTTAGAGACGATTAAATATCATCTTAACTTTGAATCATTAGGAATCTATGAAAAAGGGACAAGTTTTTCCCTCACTCCAGTGGAAGAACAATTAAACAAAATGATTGACGTTTTTGGACCTTATTTGGATAGAAGTATTCACTTTGAGGATAGAAATACGCAAGGGCTGTTAAAAGAAAGCCCAATCGCACACTTGAATATGACAAATGAAATCTTAGAAATTATTGTTCGCGCCTATTTTTCACAAGAAAAAGATGCTATAAAGCTATAAGGAAAAGGAGTGGAAAGCTAATTCCACTCCTTTTTTGTATGTATCCTTACACCGTTTTCTCTAACACATTGCTTTTTTTCATTTGAGCAGGAAGAGACAGGACAAGTGATTTTTTGAACAAGCTACTTTTATATATCACATCCCCACCGTGAGCAAGAATAAGAGTATAAGCGTGGTAAAGGGAAGGGTCGGATTGATTATCAAGTATCGCAGAAAGGTGCTCAAACGATTTTCCTTGCTCATTTTGCATAAAGCCCTTAGATAACTCGACTTCAAACATCACTTCATTTTGATGTAGATAGTGATGAATGGTTAGGTTTTTTCTACTACCATGATCGATGCAATTTTTGAGTAGAGTTAACATAGCCTCCGATAACATATTCATATTCCCTCTAATTCTAAAACTTCGACTGCTGTTAATTTTTATTGTTGATTGTTGGTTTTCTGCGTATGCTTTTAAAGAACTCATCACGTTATTTAACAAATCAGTGGAAGAGATACTTCTCGATGGTGGGGGTTCTACTTTTGCCAATTTGAAGTAAGATAGAAATATTTTCTCCGCTCTATGTAATTCTTTTAAAATAATGGGGACATATTCTTTATTCGTTTTATTTTGCTCTGCACCCAAAATCTCCGTAAAGCCTTTTACAAGGGTTAGTGGTTTATGCACTTCTTCTGAAATATCATCTGCTAAGGTGTTAATATGGTGTAGCTTTCTAAGTTTTTTTATTTGTATTTGTAGTTCATCTAAGGTGCAGAAGTACTCAACTAAGTAAAAAACGAGCATGGTATAGGCAATAACAAGGAAACCTGAGGAAATGACTTGAAACACATAACCCATCATATTTGTTGGAAGGGGACTCTTCTCAGTTAAAATAGGTAAAAGATGTTCAAGGACGTGAAAGGAAAAAGCAATAAAAGAAATAATCAATGCAATTTGGTATTTCGTTGATTTACTGAAATTGCGCCATTTGTCTTGTACAAAAAAGGGAATCAATAAGATGCAAGGAGTAAACAAATAGGTTTGTAGAAAGCTTGGTGGAACTGATGAGTAAAAAGGATAGATAAAAACAGCTCCAAGAGTTAAAAATCCAGCCAAAAATCCGCTATATAATACAGCCATCAAAATAGGAATAAAGGCAAAATGAAGGACTATATTATCCGAAATGGTGATAGGAAAAAGTATACATAGAATCGAGGAAGCAGAACAAAACAAAAATGCAAAAAGCTGGCGAATAAACGCAGATGGCGTTGCTTGACGTTTATAAACGAACTCATAATAAAATACAAGAGGGACGACCATAAAGAATAATTGTAGTAAAATATCTTTCAGTACATTCATTACTAAACCCCTTATCGTGTTGGCAATTGCAATAGGTACTAATAATTTCAAATTACCATAAATAGAAAGAAAATTCTAGACAATTCAAAAAAATTGTAGAAACTTGGAGGAATAAAAAGATGAAGGAGAAGGTCATCACACTATACAAAATGCTGTGGAATAACCGTTCGATGGAGAGTGGAAAAGCGATGGACGAGATAGAAATGCTTCATCAGGCAATCCGCGTAGAATTGTTGGATGAATTAACACATCCAAGAACAAGAAAGCAGCCATCCGATAAATACCTATTAGCCATGAAAAGAATTCTCCATTCTCCATTAAAGGAAGCAGAACAGCTTGCACTTATTAGAGAATTTACTTTCGTATTTGAGCAAATAAAAAAAGAAGGCTGACCAACAGATTTGTCGAAGGTCAGCCTCTTTATAGTCCGAAAATGGAGCGGAACATATTTTTTCGTTTTGTCTTTGAAGGATTTTCATAATCAAAAACCAAAGGGGGATCCTCTGTTGGTGCAGACTTCCCATTGGACTTATCGAGCTTTTGTTCTAGCATTTCTACTTTTTTTGTCAATTCTTCAATTTCCTTTCTTTGCTGAAGAAGCTGATAAGATACAACCTCGTCTGCCTTCTGATGCAATAGCTGCTCTGTGCGCATAATTCTTTCCGTTAAAGCCTTTATTTCTTTCCCTGTCTGTGAAGGCCCTCTTGTCAGGCTTTCTTCTATTTCAGTTTCTTCCTCTATCTCTACCATTTCCATTGTCCCAGCGGTCTCTGAACTACCTTTCATGGTTTCTAATAATGCTATTGCTTCCTCGTCATAAACATAGTGGCCATAATCGTTCTTTGTACAAGGTATTTCATACTTCTTTACCCATTTTCGGACGGTTCTTGGAGCCATTCCTAATTCTTTTGCCACTTCATGTGTTTTTAATAGCATTCCATATCCCTCCCTTTGTACTTAGACTATTTATACATTTTTCCTTGAATTCCTTCACACTAGACAAAACTAGTTATTGTTCGCCAAAACTAGTGAGGATATAACAATGGATATGTCTATATGCACATCTTTTGTCAATTATTCCTAATCAAATATTCCTAGATAACTATTAAAAAAGGATTACGGATGGACCTAAACCTTTTATAATAGAAAGACAAAGGTCTTTAGTCTCTTTGACATACAAACGCATCTATTGTAATCTGAATTTTTAGAAATCTATCCATCATTTGACTTACATATCGTCTTCTTATAAGCGAAAATAGAATATAGCGAAGGAATGATCCATATGATACATCTTAATCAAACCACTGCGAATACAACAAAAATGGATATAGGAAGCAAAATAAAATTTTTTCGCATACAAAAAAATCTGAAGCAGGAAGATCTGGCAAAAGGAATCATTTCTGTTTCCTACTTATCAAAAATTGAAAATAACCTCACTTCCCCTAGCGAAGAGGTACTCCAACTTTTATGCAAACGACTGGATGTAAGCTTAGCTGAACAACAGGATGAGAACATTTTCGAAGAACTTTTATCCTGGTACAAGTCGATGATGTCAAGTAGAGGAGAAAAGGTTCACACCTTGTATGAAGAATTCTCCAATAAGATACAATCTGCAGATACAAAAACCTATATGTATTTTGTGCTTTTTGAACTAAGGTATTATCTATACATGAAAAACCTTTCTCATTCTAAAAAGCTTATAGAAAAGCTTCAGCAGTTTATGGATGTTTTTGACGTACCAATGCATTACTATTTTCAAAAGTTTTATTCGATTTTTGAATACAATCATAATAACTTCAATGAATCGTTGGTGCATCTGAAAAAGGCGGAGCAGCTACTACATCGTAACCCCATCATTGACAAGTTTGAAGAAGCCGATTTGTTTTACTTGTTTGGATTAACGTATAGTCAAACGATGAAAGTCCCACTCAGTATTACCTACACCACCAAAGCACTCCAAGCATTTCAATCAATTTATGATTTTAAAAGAAGTGCAGAATGTCAGGTGCTTTTAGGAATTTCCTACCGGAGAATAGGAGAGTATGATCGTTCTGAAGAAAGCTACATACTTGCGCAAAAGCTTTCTGAATCTCTAGGTAACTCGTATTTACAGGAGCTTATTTATCATAACCTTGGGAAGTTATATGCTATGCAAAATCAACAGACAGAGGCGATTAGAGAATATGAAAAAAGCTACGACCTTTCCAAAAATGAAATTTCCCTAAGAAATGTAAACTCTGTTTATTGCATTCTATTAGAATATGACAAAATGGGAAATCAACTGCAATGTAAAAAATGGCTGCAAATAGGGAAGGATTTACTTAAATACCATCAGGATGATATTGAATACCATTTATATTTTACCTTCCATGAATGCATTCTTTTAGGGGAATATGACCGGTTCGATGAGATTTTTCAGGAAAAGGGTTTACCGTATTTTCAAGATAAGGGCATCCAAGAACCTATTATCATCTATTCAGAAATCCTTGCTCAATATTTTGAGAGTACCTATAAATACAAAAAAGCAAGCTATTATTACTCCATGTGCTATAGAGAGCTTAAGAAACAAACATTTTTACAGTAGGGAGGTAGGACCATGAAAAAGAAGCTTATTGTTGCAACTTTAGCTGTATTTTTTCTTTACGGAGGTGTTATTGGAACAGTGATGCAAGTAGCTCCATCTCAACAAGAAATGCACCTAGTTACAAAAGATATGCATCCAGAACCAATCGAAACTGTGTAATTTGAAGAAAAATCAAAATGTCTACAAAGCGGAGAGAATCAAAGAAGTTTCTAACTGGTGATTGGAGCAAAAGGCGGAGACTCCCGCGAGAGGAGACCCAGCAAGGCGAAGCGTGAAGAGGCTTCCAAATCGCCCTGAAGGCCGTGGAGCTTTTTTAGCAGAAATTGAAAGCTAGTACTCAAATCAGAGGCTGCCCAAAGTAAACTATTTATGACTTTGGGCGGCCCTTTTTTTCATGGTGAAAATTGTTTGAATTCAAGATATATGGGTAAAGGATAATGTAGCAGGAAATAGTAAATTGAACATGAAACAAAAAAAGGAGAGGTTTGGGAAATGGAGACAAACGTAAAGTTAGCCATTATCTATTATAGCTCCACTGGTACAAACTATAAGCTAGCACAAACAGCAAAGGATGCGGCAGAATCTATTGGTGCCCAAGTAAGGCTTTTAAAAGTGAAGGAAACCGCTCCAAAGGAAGCCATTGAGTCTAATGCTGCATGGAGTAAGCATTATGAGGAAACAAAGGATGTTCCAGAAGCAAGCTTGGATGATTTAGAGTGGGCAGATGCGTATCTTTTCTCCGTACCAACTAGATATGGAACCTTGCCTTCTCAAATGAAGTCATTTTTAGATACCACAGGCGGCCTTTGGGCTCAAGGGAAACTCGCGAATAAAGTGGCAAGTGCCATGACCTCTGCGAGCAACCCCCATGGAGGACAAGAGCAAACTATTTTAAATTTATACACGATCATGTACCACTGGGGAGTAATCGTCGCTGCTCCAGGCTACACAGACAGCGTTATCTTTGAAACTGGCGGAAATCCATATGGAACAAGTGTAACAGCAGATCAAGATGGCAACTGGAAAGATGATGTAGCCGCAGCCGTCACCCATCAGACAAAAAGAACGCTTCAGGTAGCTTCTGCAATAAAACATGGAATGCAATAGAAAAAACACCTGTCATTTGCTGTGACAGGTGTTTTCTTAGATTCGGGTTTTGAATTTTTTTAATAAATAGGACCGCTGAACAAACAGATAGGCCAAATAAACCGTCACACAAAAAATCGCTGCAATCATATTAAATAGCATTCCGCCAATGTAGATAAGTCCTTCTGCATGATAGGTGAGAAAATACCAAACACTTGTCGTGATAAACCACGTAAGAATAATAAAGGAAAGACTGATGCTGGTGTGAAAAAAGAAGGCACCTTTTCGAACCACCATGTAGGAGACATAAAGATAACTCACCAAAACAGATGAAACAATGGCTAACACATTCAGCAGCATAATGTAATCATACATCTCCATGTTAAAACTCCTTTGGAAGGGGGAGACCCTTTTTTAAAGTATATTAAAGGACAAAATTAGGAGTGAGTGACAAAGCAAAATATTTGCATAATCTCACCATTAGAGGATAATTAAAGTATTCTAAAAATGGAAGGTGAGAGAGAATGAAAAGTTTAGCATCTACAACTACACTACATAATGGCGTTAAAATGCCTTGGTTTGGTCTTGGGGTATTTAAGGTTGAAGAAGGCCAACAGGTGGAAGATTCCGTAAGAATGGCGATCAATGCAGGCTATAAAAGCATTGATACTGCAGCGATTTACAAGAATGAAGAAGGTGTCGGAAAGGCAATCAAAGAGTCAGATGTTCCCCGTGAAGAACTTTTCATTACTACAAAGGTTTGGAATGCTGATCAAGGCTATGAATCTACCCTACAAGCATTTGAGGATAGCATGCAAAAGCTAGGCCTTGATTATTTAGATCTTTATCTTGTTCACTGGCCGGTAAAAGGGAAGTATGTGGATACTTGGAAGGCACTGGAGAAGCTTTATAAGGACGGAAAAGTGAAAGCAATTGGGGTAAGTAACTTCCAAATCCATCATTTGCAGGATATTTTAGATGTGGCGGAAATAAAGCCAATGGTTAACCAAGTTGAGTACCATCCGAAGCTCTCTCAAGTAGAACTTTTAAACTTCTGTAAAGAAAACGGGATTCAGCTTGAGGCATGGTCACCATTAATGCAAGGTCAGCTTCTTGATAACGAAGTACTTGCAAGTATAGCGGCTACCCACAACAAATCCGTTGCCCAAGTAATTCTTCGCTGGGATCTTCAGAACGGTGTGGTAACGATTCCTAAATCCGTCAAGGAGCATCGCATTAGAGAAAATGCCGATATCTTCGACTTTGAGTTATCTGTTGAAGAAATGCAGAAAATTAATGGTTTGAATGAAGACAAACGAGTTGGTCCAGATCCTGACAATTTTGACTTCTAATGAAAAAAGCTACCACGCAGATTGAATGTGTGGTAGCTTTTTTGATTGGATTAGTTTAGGGCACACCTAGTGAAAACTAAGGTGGCTGAAAAACCGTCAAGCTGGCTGGAAAATCTAAAATGTGGCTGGAAAATCCAAAAAGTGGCCGAAAAATATAAATTGTTGCTGGAAAATCCAAAATGCGGCTGAAAAACCATGTCTTACACTTTCCAAACTCAACTAAAAATCTTACTCAACCTCCACTTCTTCCTTCTGATGCTCATGCAGCTCATCCTTTTCCACATGAATTTGCACGTAATGAAGGCCAGTTTCCTTTAAAGTTGCTTTTGCTTCATATACGCCTTCACTAACTTCCTTTGCATCAATAAACACATGATTCTCTGAGTCCTCATGCCACACCTCAAAGCGTACATTTGCTCCTTCAAACTCAGCACCATCTCGCGTCAGCTCGGTTGTCAAAGTAGTTTCCTTATTCGCAGAAACCTTCGCGTCTGTTAGCAAATTCATAGTTAACGTATTGTCATGTCCATGACTATCTTCGTTATGATGGTCTGTTTTCTCGTGTTCCTTATGGTCATGACCCTCTTCTTCATGATCATGCTCGGTATCTTCTGGATGACCAACCGTGAACTCCACTCGTGGCATCACGTGCATTTCTCTAGCTGTAGTGTGGGCAACAACATAGTAAACAGCTTCTTCTTTAAAGGTTTTTTCTATGGAGTAGATGCCATCTCCATCATTTGAAGCTTCTACCATTTCATGATTCTCTTCCTGGCCTTTTTTCCAGATCTCAAATTTCACTTCCGAGGCGTCATCGACTTTTTCCTCTCCTTGGGTAACGAAGGCTTCTATTTTGACTTTCTTATTAGGCTCAGCGTGTTCTGGTAATTTCACTTCAACTTCTACCATGGCAGGCATTTCGTCGCTGTTGCTATTTTCTTTTTGCTCAGCATTACCACATGCCGCCAGTACAAGTAGTGTAAGGAAACCGATAAATATACTAAATTTTTTCATGTAAAACGCTCCTTCCATAATGCTTAATATTATAACTAGAATCCTAACGTTTTTTTATAAAAAAAGGATCAATCCTGTGAACAAACATAGTACTATATTGTTATTGGGAAAAACTTCAACCTTTATTCATGATGGGAGCTGTATAAGATGATAAAAAAATTGATCACAGAGGAAGAATTGCTACAAGGATTTGATGTGTTACAGGAATTAAGACCGCATTTGGAGCAAACAACTTTTCTAAAAACATACGAAGCCATGAAACAAGAAGGCTATGAGCTGTATGCTCTTTATGACGAAAATGAGGCAGTTGCTGTAACTGGAATTATTACTCTAACAAACTTTTATGACGGTTATCATATTTATGTGTATGATCTTGTGACAAAAAGTACGGAACGATCAAAGGGATACGGAGAAAAACTTCTCCATTTCATCGAGGAGATGGGGAGAGAGAAAGGCTGTGAAAATGTAACGCTATCGTCTGGTTTGGTACGGGTGGATGCTCACCGATTCTATGAAGAGAGAATGAAGTATGACAAATCAAGCTACGTTTTTAGGAAAAATCTTCTATAAAAAATAGGCTCCTATTTTGGAGCCCATTTTTACGTTAACGAGAGCTTGGCAGGACCAAAATCTTTAGGTAATGGTGCTTCTGCTGTGATCGTAGAATCGTTGAACGGATGTGGGACAGCAAGCTTCCAAGCGTGAAGGCTGTGGCGGTGGTACTTGTTTTTTGCTCCGTATAATGTATCTCCAAATAACGGATGACCAATGCTGCTTAGATGAACTCTAATTTGATGAGTTCTCCCGGTATCAAGATGTAGCTCAACAAGTGTCAGGTTTTCGCTGGAAAATTCCTTGATAACCTTAAAATGGGTTACAGCCCTTTGCCCTGAAGGAGAAATCCTTCGTCTTTGTGCATGATGACGATCCTTCCCAATAGATTTCTCAATCGTACCTTGTTTTGTTTTCATGATCCCTTCCACAAGGGCCAAATACGTTCGTTTGATTTTTCTTTCTGCAAGTAGCTTATCTAGGATTGCGCCACTCATTGCATGTTTTGCAAACAGTATGCAACCACTTGTATCCTTGTCTAGTCTGTGTGTGTGTCTAACTTTTGCCTGAATATTAGTTTGTTGAAAATAATAGGCAACACCGTTTGACAAGGACAAATGGTCAGTTTCAGAGGAAGGATGTGTATCAACACCAGCTTTTTTATTAACAATCAATAGGTGTTCGTCCTCTGCTAACACATCAACAGGCATAGCTGTGGCTTGCGGTTCCACTCTTTCTGGAAAAATAGGAAGCGTGATTCTATCACCAGACTGAAGCGGTTTTGTCCAAAGAGGGTGATCATCATTAACAGTTACCTTCTTAGACATACGCATTTCGTGTAGTAGCTTTTTAGGTACGAGCATGTCTGCCTTTAAAAAGTCTTGTAAATTCATGTCTGGGGGGTCTTGTATCACAAGACTTATTGTTTGAATGACCATGTCTATCTCCTTCTTTCTTAATTTTTACTTGGGAAAACGCGCGCTTTACGCTTTAGAAGTTGTCGGAAATAGTCATAGGATTCCATTAACTACCTCCGCCATCGTTATACTATTTGTGTTACTCTTTTCATATATAGAAGTAAAAAAGGTGGGTTTTACGTGAAAGTAGTACTTGCATCAACTCCAGAACAGGAGGAGTATATCGGTGAACTAATTCAGCATTTATTGACTAATATTCTGCCCTATTATTTCACAGATAAAGAGATAGAAAACCTCCAAACCGAAACAGTCCACGATACCTTTTCAAATTACAACGGAACGCTGACAGAAGCATTTCACATTATCTCAAGCTTGCAAGCAATGATTGCAGTGATTGAATCTGTACAAAAAGAATCCATCCTCACTAAGCATCGAGACATCTTTAGACGAAATGTTATTAGTCTTAGAGAATTTGGCTTTAGCTTCCCATATGGACTAGATCAATTCACAAAAAAAAAGAATAACGGCAGCTTTTTTAGTAAATTTATGCGAGCTTCCAACCAATACTTAGTGTAACAAAAAACTCCTGGCACATAGCCCAGGAGTTTTTTGTTATTCGCCTAGACCTTCAAACCAGCTTGAAAACACGCTGTGGTCTTGGTGATAGTTTGCTAATCGGTCCACTTCTTTGCCATCTTCAAAATGGATAAAGGTTGGAGTAGATTCAATAGCATATTCGTTCCAGCCTTCTTCAAATTCCAACAGGTTGTACATTTCTAAATCAATTCCCATTTCTTCTGCCATTGGAACAACAACCGGACTGGTTTGTTGACACGCCGGGCAATCTGATTTATAAAAATACACCGTTTTTGTTTCTCCAGCATCTAAATCTTCTTTTAGCTCGTCAGGTGTAATCACGTTTTGATATAGCGGATCATCTAATTGCTTTTGTGTTTCAGGATGAAGCTTGCTTTTACCAAAAGGATTTCCCTCTGCATTTTGTGTTTGCTGAATGTTGGTAATGACGACTAAGGCAATAAAAATGGCCATAATAATTCCTACAAAGAGTATTAGCTTTTTCATCTTAGTTCCCTGCTTTCTTTGCTAGATTTTTTACATAGAATAAAATGATGGTAATGACAGTAAAACCGATAAGTGCTAAAAATGGTATGGTGATGAACCCTAACAAGTTAATATACTGTCCTGTACATGGAACAACTCCACATGAAATGGAATTTTCCCCGAAAAAAGCGACCTTTTGTACTAAATAGTGATAAATGGAAATAGATCCACCGATGATGGAGAAGGGTAGGGCATAGGTAACAATCCCCGCATCTTTTTTTATCGCTGCAATTCCGAGTAACACCACAAGCGGGTACATAAGTATACGTTGGTACCAACATAGTTCACATGGTATGTACATCAATACTTCTGAAAAATACAAGCTGCCAAGCATGGCCACCAAGGCGGTTACCGCTGCGGCTAGCAAAAGGTTTTCAATTCTTTTGGAATGATCCAACAGTCTTCGCCTCTCTTGATTTCAAGATACTTTTCTTAAAATTATAGTCCTAACTTGGCGCTAATGCAAAGGTATTCCCAAATGAATAATGTGAACGTTTTATGACTTGCTTTTCTATAAGCACAAAGCCTATCATGAAGGCATAGTTGTTTTGGTATGATAAAATTGGGGAATATAATATTGGGCTCTCTGGCCCACAAAATGAGTTTACATACGTTCAGGAGATGAGAGCATGTCTAAAATTGATTTATCTAAGTTTGAAAAAAAAATGATTATCCGAAACATAGAAATGAAAGACATAGATGATATTATTGCGCTTCAGCATTTATGCTTTCCTGGTATGGAACCTTGGAAACGAGAGCACTTGGAAAGTCACTTAACTATGTTTCCAGAGGGTCAGCTTTGTGCGGAGTATGATGGGGAAATCATCGGATCTTGCTCAAGCCTACTAATAAACTTTGATGAGTATGATGATCGCCATACCTGGGATGACATCACAGATGAAGGCTATATTACCAACCACAATCCAGACGGCTACAATCTGTATGGAATTGAGATTATGGTCCACCCCGAATATCGCCGCATGAAGGTTGGTCACCGAATGTATGAGGCACGTAAGGATTTAGCAAGACGTCTTAATTTAAAAAGTATCATTATCGGTGGCAGAATTCCTTTCTATCATAAATACGCGGACGAAATGTCACCACGAGAATATGTGCGTCAGGTGATGCGTCATAAAATTTATGATCCTGTACTATCCTTTCAGCTATTAAATGAATTTACCTTAATGAGGATCAACCCAGGATATCTTCCAGATGATATGGCATCAAACAAATATGCAACCTTAATGGAATGGAACAATGTTGAATACATTCCGCAAACAAAGCGTCACTTTAAAACAAGCTTCCCTGTTCGTATTTGTGTGGTTCAATATATGATGAAATCCATTAATTCCTTTGATGAATTTGCCACACAGGTGGAGTATTACACGGATGTGGCATCTGACGCTGGAGCGGACTTTGCTGTTTTCCCGGAAATATTTACAACACAGCTGATGAGCTTTTTAAATGAAAAAATTCCGTCCAAGGCGGTGCAACGTTTAACAGAATACACGGAAGAATACATCCAGCTTTTCACAGACCTTGCTGTGAAGTACAACGTCAATATTATCGGTGGTTCCCATTTCGTAGAAGAGGATGAAAAGGTCTTTAACATCGCGTATTTGTTCCGCCGCGATGGAACCATTGAAAAGCAGTACAAAATCCATATCACGCCAAACGAACGTAAATGGTGGGGAATTAGCAGAGGAGATAGCGTCCGTGTATTTGATACCGACTGCGGAAAAATTGCCATCCAAATCTGCTATGACATCGAATTCCCAGAGCTTGCCCGAATTGCAACAGAAAAGGGAGCCAATATCATTTTTTGTCCATTTAACACCGAAGACCGCCAAGGCTACCTACGAGTACGTTATTGCGCGCAGGCTCGTGCGGTGGAAAACCAAATCTATACCGTTATCGCCGGAACGTGTGGTAACCTGCCACAGGTAGAAAATATGGACATCCAGTATTCTCAATCCGCTATCTTTGCACCATCCGATTTTGAGTTTGCCCGTGATGGCATCGTTGGCGAATGTAATCCTAATATTGAAATGGTGATTATTGGGGATGTGGACCTTGAAATTCTGCGTCGTCAGAGACAATCAGGAACCGTACGTCAGTTGAAGGATAGACGACGAGATGTTTATGAGATAAAGTATAAAAAATAAACGGTATACCACATGAAAGCACGTGAGGGAGATCATTTCTCCTCGCGTGCTTTTTCAATTTCTTAAGGCATTGACGAAAAGATGTTCTTATTCATAAAGGCCATATAATGGAAGATAAAAGACTTGGAAGCAAGATAATAGCAAATAAGGTTTAGAAAACTGGCAGAATAGCCTTACAAAAATTATTTGGTACTCCGCTGTGAATTTTTCAGCACTTCCACTCTAAATTAATGCCTTCTATTTTTTCCATTAAAAAACTGTTTTGTAATTTATGATTTGTTGATAAAATCCTTTTTGTGAGAAAAAGAAAATACCCAGGGGGAAACAATGATTAAAGTTAACAACATAAAAGGGAAAAGATTAATTTTGGCCAGTCTTCTTATTACCTTCATCATAACAGGCCTATTTAGTGCAGCGCCAGCAAACGCTGCAACAGTATCATCTGCCTACTTTTCTGTCGATGGTCAACTTATCAAGTCGACCTATTTTATGCAAAATGGCCGTGTGATGGTACCAGATCTATTTTTCAAGCATACAGGTGCTTCTGTTGACAAAAATGAAAAATACAATTCTATTGCTGTTGAAAGAAATAATATTGTCGCTCTACCATTGGAAAAGACCTACATGGACTACTACGTGAAAGAAAAAAATAAATGGATTCGTGAATACCTTGCAACAACAACAACTGTTATCAATGGTCGTCCGTACATTCCATTATTGGTAACTGCCCAAAAATTAGGCATGACCGTTTCCTACGATTTTAAAATTAATCGAACCTTTATTCAAACTAACACTCCAGTTGAGAATAAGCCTATCGCTATTGAAAAAGGCGATACCACCGAAAAGAAAATTGCCTTAACTTTTGATGATGGCCCAGACAAAGTTATTACACCTCAACTACTGGATATCTTAAAAGAAAAAGGTGTATCAGCTACGTTCTTTGTAGTTGGAAAGCAAGTTTCTTATTTTCCGCAGTTGACGAAAAGGATGGTAGAAGAAGGGCATACCATTGCAAATCATACATGGGATCATCCTGAATTATCCAAACTGTACACGTCTCAAGTCATCCAACAGATTACATCTACTAATGAAATCGTGGAACGGGTAACAGGAGTAAAAGCCACTTTATTTAGACCACCTTACGGAGACTATACAGCAGCTGATGCCCTCGTATTTGATAAGCTGGGATTCAAAAACATCATGTGGTCTATTGATACAATCGATTATAGCGGTAAATCAGCAGAGGAAATACTGAGCATCGTGCATAGGGATAAATCGCCAGGAGCAATTGTCCTCCAGCACAACTTTCAAAACTCTAAATTACAAGGAACTGTTGATGCGCTACCTCAGATGATTGACCAATTAAGAGCTGAAGGCTATGAATTTGTAACAATTGACCAATTGTTAGCAAAATAAATTGTTTTATATATTAAAAAGGAGCCAAAGATAAAATGTTTGGCTATTACGAGGTCCAAAAAAATAAGGTGTTCCACTGAAAAACTAAGCCCCCTTTTTCAACAAAAAGGGGGCTTGATTTTTAGATATAAAACACATAAAGATTAAGGCAACACATTTCCAGCCGCACGATAGATGCCATACCACTCTTCACGAGTAAGATGGATGTCACTTGCCTTACAGCAATCCTTTAAACGTTCTTCATTCATCGTACCGATAACCGGTTGCATGTTTGCGGGATGACGAAGTAGCCACGCGATAGCGATGGTTGTATTGTTTACTTCATATTTGCTGGCGATTTCATCAATTTTTTGATTCAATTCAGGAAATTTGTCGCTCCCAAGGAATACTCCTTCAAAGAAACCATATTGGAAGGGAGACCATGGTTGTATCGTGATATCGTTGAGTCTGCAATAATCAAGGATGCTGCCATCTCTGTTCACAGCCGAGTGATTGTCCATGTTCACATTAAATCCATTGGAAATCATATTTGCGTTCGTAATACTTAATTGAAGTTGATTAGCAACGATTGGTTGTTTCACAGACTTCTTAAGTAACTCGATCTGCATTGGATTTTGATTGGAAACACCAAAGTGACGAACTTTTCCTGAACTTTCAAGAAGATCGAAAGCTTCTGCCACTTCTTCTGGTTCAACCAGCGTATCGGGACGGTGTAGCAAGAAAACATCCAGGTAATCTGTATTCAATCTCTTTAAGATTCCGTCAACGGAATGTAGAATATGTTCTTTTGAAAAATCGAACATTCCTTCTCGAATCCCACACTTCGATTGCAGGATAACTTTTTCACGAATGTCATCGTTCATATGGATAGCATCAGCAAAAATTTCCTCGCATGCGCCACCACCATAAATATCTGCATGGTCAAAGAAATTTGCACCAAGTTCAAGTGCTGTTTGCACAAAGCGCTCAGCTTTGGCTTTATCCAGAGAATTAATTCGCATACAGCCGACTGAAACAACCGGCACCTCTAAATTGCTGTTTCCAAGCTTCATAGTCCTCATCACATTTCCTCCTCGTTTGTCTTTGTGCAATTTCATTTGGAACATCCTCACACTGGTGTCGAAAATATGTATACGACAGATTTAAAAATTACATCTATCCTTTTTGTATTTTGACACACAGGGATATCGTTTTCAAGAAATCACTCGAGGTGTTGAGGGAGGTATTTTCTCCTCAGTTAGGTTACTGATAACAATTCCCCCTAAAATTAGAACAACCCCAAACCATTGTAATGACGCTATTTCTTCTGAAAGTACAAGGGCAGACATAATAATGGCAACGGGGAGCTCAGAAGCTGAAAGAATCGTGCCAAGTCCAGCTCCAACGTGTGGCATACCAAGTGAAAATAGTAATGGTGGCAAAACCACACCAAATATTCCTAAAGTTACTCCGTAAGGTATCACCCCAGTAAGGGTCGTTATATCAAGAAGAAATACAGGTGGAAATAATATGAAAGTGACAATCATGCCTCCAGTTGAGAGAAGGGCACTTTTTTGAATAGCTGGAACATCCTTGCCAATAATACTGCTCAAAAAAATGAAGCTGGAAAAAGTTATCGCAGAAAGGATTCCCCACAAAGCCCCCTGCAAGGAAACAGAATGTATGTCCTCTACAAAAAGTCCTGCTGCAAATGTTGATCCAGCAAGGAGAATCACTATTGAAACTACCTTTCCTGATGACGGCTTTCTTTTATAAACAATCCATTCGATTAAGGAGCCAATCCAGATAAATTGAAATAGAAAGATGATGGCTAATGAGGCATCGAGTGTCTGTAAAGACTGATAGTAAAGTAGACCGGTTAATCCCATGGGAATACCAGCCAACAATATGATTCCGGCTTGTGAGAATTTTATTTTGGTTTTCTTACCGAATCCAGCCACCAGCCAAATAGTCAAGGTCCCAAACAATACCTGACTTCCTGTAACCTCCCCTATCGAAAACCCTGCAGAATATGCGAGTTTTACAAACGTGGATAAGATTCCAAGGCTGCAGCCTCCAATAAAAACAAGTAAAGCATAATGCCAAGTCTTCATCATAAATTCCCTCTTTCCTAGTATTGAAAAAACAAAAAGCCACACGACCGTCGTAAGACAATCGTGTGGCGAAAATAGAGTTACCTCTAGAAAAATCCACAAATGAAATTTTATTATTGAGTTTATAAATGGAATTATAATTGAAAAAATTATTTTTTACAATAGAAAATCTCATGCCCTTTTTTGGTGATAAATAACTTATAAAAAAACTTAAACGTTAAATAGATTGTTAATAAAAGTATTTGGTACCAGTAATAGAGGGGCGTGATATTACTAAATTTAAGAAATATGAAACTAGCTTTAACCAAAATTTTTCAGATTCAGCAGCGATAACTTTCCTACCAATTTGATTGGAAACTTTGGAGAGTATTCTTGAGAATTAGAATGGCGCTCTATTTTTTATAGGGAAAAATTTATCAATCTAAAAACTTTTTTCAATCTTTACGGTCTAATATATAGGTATAGGGTTAGGAGGAGAGAATTTGGATATAGAACAATTAGTGAAAAAAGCCATTAAAGGCGATGACGATGCATTTTTACAGCTCATTCAGCTGTTTAAAATCGATTTATATAAAACAGCACTATCTTATTTAAGGAACGATCAAGAAGCGCTAGAGGCTGTTCAGGAAGTCACATATCGAGCATACAAAGGAGTTCGGAAAATAAAAGAACCTGCTTATTTTAAGACCTGGATCATCCGAATAATGATTAACTATTGTAATGATCAGCTAAAAAAGAAGAAGCGAGTGTTGAATGATGAGGAGATTCTAAAGTCTCAGGGGGTTTCAGAGAATCATAGTAGGCTAGAAATAAAAGACGCTATGCTTAGTCTTGATGAGCGATCGAGAGAAATTCTGACCTTAAAGTATTTTCATGACTTGAAGATAAAGGAGATCGCCGATTCGATGCAATGCCCTGAGGGAACGGTGAAAACGTGGCTGAATAAAGCACTTAAAGCTCTACGTGAAAAGCTCGAGGAGAAAGGAGGAAATATTAATGTTTAAGAGAGAAGAGGAACAGTTGAATCATTTAAAGCAGGATTTAGAAAACATCCCTGTTTCACTTGATTCGCTAGATAAAGCAATCATGGCAGGGTTTGATCGAGCGAAAACAGATGAAAGAAAGCTTTCTAGAAAAAAGAAAGGCTTCTATAGCTTTCTTGTTGCAGCAGTTCTACTCTTTGGATTGTTTTCTACCATTCGAGCTTCACCTACTTTTGCAAACTATATTTCCGAAATTCCCGGCATGGAAAAGATTGTGGAGTTAATCAGGGATGATAAAGGGAGGATTGCTGCTGTTGAACATCAATACTATCAGGAGATTGATGCGTCTGATAAAAATGGTAGCCTAGAAGTAACGATTGATGGAGCCATATCCGATGAAATGGGAATCGTCCTTTTTTATACATTGGAATCAGACAAGAAGATAAATGGGATTATGATTGATGAGGTGAACATTAAAGCTCAAAACGGCACCCCTCTTGATATGAAATCTATTTCCCTAGGGAGACCAAATAAAACAGATGAAAAGGAGCACTCATTAAGTGGTACGATTGAGTATTTTTTTGATAAGCCTCTAACAGCTAAGACGTATGAGGTAGAATTAGAGGTGGAAGGAAAACAGTTCTCCATACCGTTTACACTTAATGAATTTAAAGGTAAAAAAGAATACCCTGTTAACCAAACGTTGGAGTTAGAAGGGGAAAAGATAAATATTGAAAAGGTGACCATCTATCCCCTTAGAGCGGCGGTTCATTTGAAAATGGACCCAAAAAATAAAAAGCATATTCTGCATCTAGAAGACCTTCGCCTTATTGATGAGAACAATGAAGTATGGGGGAAGATTTCTAATGGGATTACGGGGACAGGTGAAAAAAATTCAGAACAGGAAATCTATTTGCAAAGCAACTATTTTAAGGAGCCTAAAGAATTGTATCTTGTTTTAAACAAGGCTCAAGCGGTTGATAAAAATAATGCAGAGGTTATAGTGGATATAGAAAAACTCGAGATCCTTAACCAGCCTTCTGGAAATATTCTGGAGAATGTTAGGGAAGAGTATGATGAACTGGTTTTTGACTTTCGGACAAAAGAGGAATTCAACTATTTTATGTTCAACAAAGTGACGGATGCACAAGGAAAAGAACTAGAATACTCTTCCTCAACATTGAGCTCTTTTTATGAAGAAGGTTTGAGCAAATTAGGGATGAATTTGCCTGAAATAACGAGTGCTCAAAATCCGATTACAATGGAAATTTCGTATTATCCTCAATGGATTAAAGGAAATGAGAAAATTAAAGTGAAGTAATAAGAAAGGTGGACCAATTAAGTCAGGTCCACCTTTCTACTTAAAACAACCTTTAAGCTTTCGCTCTCCGATACTTGTATTGTTGCCACTGATATCTCATAAAACATCCTACACAAAACCCCATCAATGCAACTGCTGACGCAACTCCAACCATAATGGAAAAGGCATAACCAACAAAAGCATTACCAACATAAAATCCAATCAAAGACAATCCTAGACAAGCAACGGCTATTGTTTGGTTAAATTGTAGCTGTGCTATTTCTTCTTGTGGATAGGAAGTAACAGGGTTTCTCAAAAATTTCCTAGCTACAATCAAGACTGGATTTCTCCCCAAAATAAGCCCTGATAAGCCGGCTAGTAAGGGTAAAAACATAATGTAATAGAACCCGGACACTAAAGCCAAGATAACAGACGATAAAATAAACCACTGGTTAAAGGTAACTAATGGTTTGGGTATGGTTTTACTTTTCATAACGCATTAATCCCACCTGTATAATCGGATATTTGTTAATGATATCATACTCGAAATAGGGTCCAATGTGCAATTTTAATTTTTGGTAAATTTATCTGAAAAATTTATGAATAAAAACTCTTGCAAAATTGAATACGTTTTCTTATTATGTATTTAAAGGTAATAACCTTTTGTAAAAGGTAACAATATTATTATCATTTTAGAAACATCCAAACATTTTAGGAGGGAAATAGAATGAAATATTTTTTAGATAGTGCAAAAATTGAAGAGATTCGTTATGCGTATAAGAATTGGGGAATTGATGGGGTTACCACTAATCCAAGACATATCATGAACAGTGGCAAGCCATTTTTAACAGTTTTAAAAGAATTAGGGGAAGAATTTAAACATGTAGAGAATTTTCCAATCTCCGTTGAAATCAATCCGCATTTGGACAATCCTGAAGACATGGTACGTGAAGGAAAAGAGATTGCTAGTTTATCAAACAATTTCATCATTAAAATTCCTTGCACAGAGCCTGGTCTTATTGCTGCGAAAAGATTGGAAGAAGAGGGAATCCGTACAAATGTAACGT
This sequence comes from Bacillus sp. THAF10, assembly GCF_009363695.1. Taxonomy (NCBI): domain Bacteria; kingdom Bacillati; phylum Bacillota; class Bacilli; order Caryophanales; family Bacillaceae; genus Bacillus; species Bacillus sp. THAF10. Next base: position 1,039,068 of record NZ_CP045403.1, read on the forward strand.
TAGTATTCTCACCTTCTCAAGCTTTACAGCCTGCTAGAGTCGGAGCAAAATTTGTTTCACCATTCGTTGGTTGGAAAGAAAATAGCGGAGAAGATACTGCGCCTTACATTCAAGACATTGTAGATATTTACAAAATGTACAATGTAGAAACGGAAATTATTGTTGCAGCTCTAAGAAACGGGAAACAGATTGCGGACGCAGCTAAAGCGGGAGCGGATATTGTGACATGCGGATTTGATGTTTATAAAACAAGCTTTGCTCATCCATTTACAGATTACGGATTAGGTGTGTTCCGTGATGCATGGGATAACACAGCAAAGGAATTAGAAGAAGTAAAGTAACGTCTTTGAAGGGGCTCTCCAAACAAGGAGAGCCCGCCTAATATAACGGTGGGACTATAGGAGAGTTGTAGAATGTCTAAGCTTGAGTTGTTAAAATCCTTAAATGCAAATCTATCCATTTTCCATACGGATGATAAAGAATTCATACCTTTTGGTAGAATAGTAGAAGAATTTGATGTTTCGAATTATTTTAACTACATGACAAATACGGAAATCCCAAAGGAAGGAAATGTCTATATGGCATCGATTTCTGAAATGGAACACGATGCTACTTCGAGCAAGATCAAGGACAATTTCTTTGGTGGAATGGATATCCAGGTAGGCTATTGTAATGGAGTAAATTCCACTTTAAATGGATTAGAATATCATAAATCCAGCGAAATAAATGTGGCATGTACTGATATGGTGCTTCTACTTGGGAAGCTCCAAGATATTGCTAACAATACTTTTAGCAGTGAAAATGTAACCGGTTTCTTTGTGCCAAAAGGAAAAGCGGTTGAACTTTATGCGACCACGCTCCATTTTGCTCCTTGCAAAGTGCAGGACGAAGGGTTTAAAACAGTTGTTATTTTACCAAAAGGTACGAATGAACCTTTAGAAGAAGGACTGGAAAGAAAGTCAAAAGAAGACGAGCTGTTGTTTATGAAAAACAAATGGCTTCTTGCACATCCGGAAAGAAAAGTGCTCATGGAAAAAGGGGCACACCCAGGAATTAATGGAGTAAATATCGAAATTTTCTATAAATTGTAAACGCTTAAATACCTGTTTGATATCGAAGGGGTGACAGATATGGGGATGTCTAATGTCCTTTTTACTTTATTATCATGTATGTTTTTTATGGGTCTAGTAGCTTGGTTTTCTTATCTGAAAACAAGAGGAGAAGTAAATGATTCCACTGGTTACTTCTTGGCAGGTCGGGGATTGACAGGTATGTTTATTGCAGGTTCCTTGTTGCTGACAAACCTCTCTGCTGAACAATTGGTCGGCCTTAACGGCGCATCTTACGGGAAAAACATGACCAATATGGCGTGGGAGGTAACAGCTGCCTTTGCTATTACCATCATGGCTTTATATCTGCTTCCGAAGTATTTAGGTGGAGCTTTTACCACCTTACCAGAATTTTTAAGCACCCGATATGACGAGGGTGTTAGGCGCTACACCGTTATTTTATTTATGCTAGGGTACATTCTTGTAACGATACCATCTACACTTTATTCTGGTGCCTTGGCTATCTTGAAGCTATTTGATGTGCCAGAACTGCTTGGAATATCCTATGGTCAGTCTGTTTGGTTGATTATCTGGGTAGTAGGGATCATTGGAGCGGTTTATGCCATTTTTGGAGGGTTAAAGGCAGTTGCCGTTTCAGATACGATCAATGGAATAGGGTTGCTTGTCATTGGGGTGTTGATTCCAATCCTGGGCTTTATCGCACTTGGAAACGGAAGCATGGTAGAAGGAATGAAAACCATCGCCCTGACACATCCTGAAAAATTAAATGCTATAGGCGGAAGTGATGATTCGGTACCGTTTGGGACCATTTTTACAGGGATGATATTTGCTAACCTCTTCTATTGGGGGACAAATCAATATGTCATTCAACGTACTTTAGGAGCAAAGAGCTTATCTGAAGGTCAAAAAGGGGTTATTTACTCCGGCTTTTTCAAATTAGCCATTCCATTATTCATGATGATACCGGGAATCATTGCGTTTCATTTATATGGAGGGAATTTTGAATCCGTAGATTTGGCTTACCCAGCACTTGTTGCGGACCTGTTGCCTACATACATGTCTGGATTCTTCTTGGCTGTATTGCTTGGAGCAGTGTTCAGTTCCTTTAACTCTTTATTAAACTCAGCTGCAACAATGTTTGCACTAGATATTTATAAACCAACAATGAATCCTAATGCAACTGATGAACAACTTATTAGAATCAGTAAAATTTTCGGAGTGCTCATTGCCCTTGTATCGTTCTGTGTATCGCCCCTATTAATGGAAGCGTCTACAGGACTTTGGGATTTGATTCGTCGTTTTACAGGGTTCTTTAATATTCCAATCATTACAATTGTCTTAGTAGGATTGCTTTCTAAGCGCGTTCCAGCATTAGCGGCAAAAGTGGTAGTCATTTTCCACGTGATTACGTATTACATGCTTGTATGGGGGACAAATCATCTGTTTGGATTTACAGTGGATTTAAACTTTATCCATATTTATGCGATTCTGTTCTTTGTAGAGGCAGGAATCATGCTGCTTATTGGAAATATTAAGCCATTGAAAACACCATATGTGTATAAAAAGAATGCAAAAGTAGAGCTTACACCGTGGAAGTATTCTTTATTGACAACCGTTATTCTACTAACACTTGTGGTGATGACGTATGTGGTCTTTTCGCCAATCGGTCTAGCTTACGAATCTGCTATTGTTTCACCATATTTCTGGCCGATAATCGGTGGTGTACTTTTAATATCCATTATCATGAGTTATTTTTCCATAAAGGTATGGTACAAAAAATACGAAAGCTATCTTGATAAGAAGCAAGAAGAGCTACTCAATAAAAAAAAATCAGCTTAAGGGGGATATCTCATGGCAACTTCCACAAAGATTGAAACAATGAGAGTAGTAACAGAGAATAATCGTTTAACTGTTACTTGGAGAGGGGAGGAGATCCTTCATCACTCTCCTGAATCTCCCTTCCTTTTTGTAGGAAAAGGACAGGAAAACGTTAAAATGTTTCGAGGGAACTTTGACATTAAGGATTATGTTACAGAGCGTGTAGCTCTTCCGTTTATTATTGTCAGAAACAACGATAACAATGGTGTAGAAATAGATTTCACAAGTTATCCCGATGGCCCATCGGTTGTAACGGTACAATTAGTGCAAAGTACAGATGAAATAAAGCTTGTTTTTCAACAAGCAAACAAGGACATCAATCGCTTCTGGCTTCGCCTCAAGGCAAATAAAGAGGAGAAAGTATATGGATGTGGCGAACAGCTTACCCACTTTAACATGAGGGGGAAGAATTTCCCTCTTTGGACCTCTGAACCTGGAGTTGGAAGGAATAAAAGCACCTATGTAACGTGGCAGTCAGATGTAACGGGAATGGCAGGTGGAGATTATTATCATACCAATTACCCTCAACCGACTTTTGTTTCAAGCAGAAAATATTATTGTCATGTGGAAACGACAGCTTATGCAGATTTTGATTTTAGAAATAATGCATTCCATGAACTTCAGATTTGGGAAATGCCAAAAGAAGTGGTTCTTGAAGGGGCAAATGATTTTATAGAATTAGTTGGAAAAATCACGGATCGCTTTGGACGTCAGCCAGAGCTACCAGAGTGGACGTATAATGGTATTTGGTTAGGTATACAGGGAGGCACAGATGTCGTCGAAGAAAAGGTTGAAAAGGCATTGGCCAAAGGGGTCAAGGTTGGTGGAGTCTGGTGTCAGGATTGGCAAGGTATTCGGATGACTTCTTTTGGAAAACGTCTGATGTGGAATTGGCAGTGGAATCCTGAAGTGTATCCGAATCTGGACACAAAGATTCATGAATGGAAAGAAAAAGGAATACGCTTTCTAGGGTATATCAACCCTTATGTAGCAGTGGAAGGTAATTTATTTGCAACAGCCAAAGAGAAAGGATATTTGGCATTAAATGAAGAGAATGAAGTCTACTTGGTGGATTTTGGTGAGTTTTATTGTGGAGTGGTTGACTTTACAAATCCGGAAGCAGCGAAATGGTATAAAACGGTCATTAAAGACAATCTTATTGGTTTTGGCTTGGACGGATGGATGGCTGACTTTGGAGAGTACCTACCTACAGATGTGAAGCTGCACAGTGGGGAAGACCCAATGAAAATGCATAATGCCTGGCCGACCATGTGGGCGAAAGTCAACTATGAAGCGGTTGAAGAGGCAGGCAAGCTAGGCGAAGTTGTGTATTTCATGAGAGCAGGCTATACAGGCATTCAAAAATACAATACCTTACTTTGGGGTGGAGACCAGAGTGTTGATTTTACCATAGATGATGGTTTAGCTTCTGTCATCCCTGCAGCCCTATCAGCAGGGATGCTTGGAAATGGATTACATCATAGTGACATTGGAGGATACACGAGCCTGTTTGGCAATAAGAGAAACGAAGAGCTTTTACTTCGTTGGACAGAGCTTGGAGCGTTCACTCCAGTTATGCGGTCACATGAAGGGAATAGACCATATGACTGCTTCCAATTTGACGACACAGATCGTTCTTTCAATCAATTGGCAAAAATGACTACGGTATATACAGCCTTGGCTCCATATACAAAGAGCCTAGTGAAGCAGAATGCAGAAATGGGTACTCCTGTACAACGCCCTCTTTTTATGCATTACGAGCATGATGAAGAAACCTATGTTATTCAGTATCAATACATGTATGGTGAAGATCTTCTTGTTGCTCCTGTGTATGAAGAAGGGGTATCAACATGGGATGTGTATCTTCCACAGGATGAATGGGTTCATGTATGGAGTGGACAAGAATTTACAGGTGGGGACATTACAGTCGAAGCTCCAATTGGTGAACCGCCGGTATTCTTCCGAAAAAATTCTAAATGGGCAGAGTTATTTGGTAAATTAAAAGAAATAAAATAACAGAACAGGGACTGCTTTTTTACACAAACAGTCCCTTTCTATTAAATTAAAAGGTTACGATATTTACAAAAAGGTAGTAACCTATGTTATACTCAATGTAAGCCTACTCATAAAGGGGAACTAATCATGCTAACTAACAATCTTTTATATGTACCTATTGGAAGAAAAACATTTGATCTAGAAGCTGGTGAAGCATACCGCCTTCAGAGCTCGGAATGGTTGAATGCAACCTGTAAAAAGGTAATTGAACCAAAAGGCATTTTAACCTCTGTAGAAGAATTAGAAGTATTCTTAGAAGAAGCAAAAAACGAAAAAATTGATACCATTCTTTATCAAAGTGTCACGTTTGCAGATGGTGAATTCATGGTAGAAATATTAAAAAATCGAACAGAACCTGTTATTGTTTGGTCTGTCAGGGAACCAAGTGTAGGAGGGCGCTTACGCCTAAATTCATTAACAGGCGGTAACAGCACCAGTAATGTGTTGCGTAACCATAACCACACATTCGCCTTTGTTTTTGGAAATCCAGATGAACAAACGCTTCAAGAAAAATTAACCAAACAATTAAAAGTAACGAAAGTACTTGCTCAATTAAATGATCTCACCATAGGTGTAGTTGGAGAGCATCCACCAGGATTCTTTTTCTCCGATACGAACGAACAGGAACTAAAACGTGCACTTGGTGTGAACTTATACAAAATGGACCTGCAAAAAGCATTCAAAGAATGTATGGAGCTTCCAAAAGAGGAGTGGCTACCTGCCATTGAAAGAGCAGAGCAGCAAGTCATCGGATTAAATCGCTCTGATGAAACCGTAACGAAGTTCGCACAATTCTCCACTTATGTTAAAAAGCATATTGAAACAAATGATATTCAAGCAATTGCCGTACGCTGCTGGCCTGACTTTTTCAATGATTTGGGAGCTGCTGCTTGCTCTACCCTGTCTCAGTTTACAGAAGATGGTGTTGTTTCATCCTGTGAGTCCGACATCCATGGCTCTGTTTCTATGTTTGTTTTACAACAACTGAGCGGTGGAAAAGCGCCTTACCTTGGAGACCTCGTCCATGTAAATGAAGAGAATAATTCTGTTGTATTTTGGCATTGTGGCGCAGGATCCTATTCCTTAGCGCGAGAAGAAACTGGTGCAACAGCTGGAGTTCACCCAAACAGAAAACTTGGATTCACGATGGATTTTGGATTAAAAGCTGGTGGTGTCACTATTTTTCGAGTGAGTCATACACCAGAGGGGTACCGATTATTGATCATGAAGGGAGAAGCGCTTGACTCTCCTCAACATTTCCAAGGTACTTCTGTGGAAGTGGCCTTACAAAAAGATGTAACAGAGACGTTATATGAGGTGATGAATGAAGGGTTTGAGCCCCATTTTGCCTTAGTATACGATGATGTGGTGGAAGAACTTGTAGAGCTTGGAAGAATGCTTGGAATCAAAACGGAGATTTATGGCTCGTAAAAAGAGTTTACTTGTTTAAGGGAACAACAAAGGGGTTACTAATATGCAACAACATAGCAACAAACAAGGAGCACTTTATCTTCAGATCAAAAAAACGCTCATTCATCGTATCCAAGAGAAGATTTGGCTTCCTAATAAATTAATACCAACGGAACAAGAGTTGATGAAAGAGTTTGAGGTTAGTAGAACAACTATCAGACAGGCAATAAGCATGATGGTTCAGGATGGATTATTGGAGCGCCAGCAAGGACGAGGGACGATTGTCAAATCGCAACAGCTTGTCGGAAGCTTAGGAAGATTAAAGGGGTTTGCAGAGGAAGTGTTGGAGCGAGGATTAACACCCTATTCCAAACTTTTAAGGGCTGAATTTTCCACGAGTTTATATCATGAAAAAGCGATGCTGCAAACCGAGGAGCCCTCTATTCTAGTGATTGAGAGAATTCGGTTTGCAGATGACCTTCCGATAGCCTTTGAAAGAAGCTGCTGGCCAGAATCGATTGGCGAAATGCTGATGAAAGAAGAGCTGAATGTAGCAAATTTCTATCAAATACTTGAGAGAAATGGTGTCGCCTTACGGAAAGCAAACGAACGGATATCTGCGATGAATGCCACGATGCATGAAGCAGATCTGCTTGGAATTAGGGCAGGAGAAGCCCTAATTGAGATGACAAGACTAAGTTATGGACTCGATGACAATCCAATTGAGTACACAAGAACGAAATTTCGAAGTGATCAATACCACTATAATGTGGAACTAACAAGATGATAAAGGGGCTGCTAATATGACAACAACAACTTTCTCCACTCACGAATTATATATCAATGGACAAAAAGTAGAAACGAAGGAAACCATGCCAGTATTGAATAAATACTCTCAAGAAATTGCCTACCATGTTGGTGTTGCAGAGCAAGCACATGTTGATGAAGCTGTTCAAGTAGCAAAAGCTTCTCTAAAAGAGGAGTTCCCTCCTTATCAGCGTTATCAAGTTTTGTTGAAAGCTGCCAAGCTCCTATTAGCAAAAAAAGAAGAGTTTGCTAGAGTATTGGCAACCGAAGTAGGCAAGCCGATTAACGAATCAAGAGGAGAAGTAGAGCGGGCAGCACAGACCTTGGAAATTTCTGCAGAAGAAGCAAAACGAATTCATGGGGAAGGTGTTCCCGTCGAGGCTGCACCAGGTTCTGAAAACCGCATGGCATTCACACTGAAGGTACCAGTTGGAGTTATTGCAGCGATTACACCTTTCAACGTGCCTCTAAACCTTGTTTGCCATAAAATTGGCCCAGCATTAGCAGCAGGAAATAGTGTTGTATTAAAGCCTGCGGAAGTGACACCTGTTTGTGCCTATATGCTAGCGGAAGTACTTATAGAAGCTGGATTACCTAAGGGACGCTTACATGTCATCACTGGTGATGGCCCAAGCATCGGGGATTGGTTATTAGAAAATGAGGATGTTAACATGTTCACTTTTACAGGAAGTCCACGAGTGGGTGAGTTGATTCGTCAAAAAGCTGGTCTTAGAAAAGTAGCATTAGAACTTGGTAACAATTCAGCAACAGTAGTACATTCTGATGCGGATTTAGAGCTTGCATCTTCCATGGTCGCCCAAAAGAGCTTTAATAATGCAGGTCAAGTATGTATTTCTGTCCAACGTGTGTATGTGCATGAGGATGTTATCGATACATTCGTTCAAAAACTTAAAGAGAAAACGGAAAAACTGGTAGTTGGCAATCCTTTAGAAGAAACAACCGCTATCGGTCCGATGATCCGTTTAAGCGAAGCAGAGCGTGTGGAAGCTTGGGTCAACGAAGCTGTGCAGCAAGGGGCAAATGTGGTAACAGGTGCGAAAAGGGATGGAGCTTTCTATTATCCTACCATCCTTACAAACGTACATGATGATATGAAAGTATGCCGTCAGGAGTTATTTGGTCCAGTCGTATCTGTCGCACCTTATAAAGAAAAAGAGGAAGTCATCGCGAAAGTGAATGATTCTGAATACGGCTTGCAGGCAGGCTTGTTTACGAAGGACTTGGGCTTTGCCATGAAGGCAGCCAAAGAAATTGAAGTGGGCGGATTAATAGTCAATGATGCATCTGCGTATAGAGTGGATCATATGCCTTATGGTGGCGTGAAGAGAAGTGGAACTGGAAAAGAAGGCCCTAGATATGCAATTGAAGAAATGACAGAAGAGAGAATCGTCGTATTTAATTTATAATAATAGTTGATTGTTAACACTTGTGTTGAAGTCACCGCAATCATATTATTAACTAGTATGATAAAGTAAAAGGATGGCCTGGCTCGGTTTGGTGGAGCCAGGGCTTTTCCATTTTTAACAAGAGGATTGAGGCGAAAAGGTTTGGGTTTTTTACAAGTACTACTACCTGTATTTATGATATTTTCAATAGGATTTATCGGACAGAAGACATTGGGGTTTGATACAAAAACCTTATCTAAGATGGCTCTGTACTTGCTGTCTCCCGTACTGGTATTCCGGACCTTTTATACAAATGCATTTAGTAGTAACCATCTGTACATTATTTTATATACGTTTCTTTTATGCTTTGCACTAATAGGATTTGTGCATCTACTTTCTTGGTTAAAGAAATTTACTAGGGCGGAAACATGTGGAATGATTCTTGCTGCAAGTTTCATGAACAATGGAAACTATGGTACTCCTGTCGCTTTATTACTATTTGGCGCTGCAGGCTTTGAATATGCCATTGTATTGATGGTCGTTCAATCTCTACTAATGGGTACAGTGGGAGTGTACTATGCAGCGAAGGGCAGCCCGGATAATGCAGGCGTGAAAACTGCTTTACGAGCCGTAGTAAAAATGCCTATTCTTTACGGGGCCATTACCGGATTGTCCTTTCAATTTCTCTCCATTCCCGTTTCTACTTCTATAATGGAAGCAGTGGACCTTGTTGCAAATGCAACCGTTCCTGTAATCATGGTTATATTAGGGATGCAATTAGCTAAAATATCTATTAAACAAGCATCCAAGGAAAAATTGGCTTATGCCATTGGAATTAAATTGTTTCTTTCGCCTTTCATTGCTTTTGGTTTAACCTTGATACTGCCTGTGGATCCTATGGTCAAGCAGTTGATGATTATTATGGCCGCTATGCCCACTGCTGCTAATACCACAATGTATGCCTTGGAATTTAATACAGAGCCGGATTTTGTTTCGAGTAGTACGTTGATTAGTACCTTGTTGACGATCATAAGTTTACCCGTCATGTTTTGGATCGTGTTATAGAGTCAGTTTCCTATTAGGGAGGCTGGCTCTCTAATGGTTATAGCCGATCTGTTCCTTCAACGTTCCTTTGTTGCAGGTATGACTGCTGGTTCTGTTAAGGGATAAGATGTTTTGCAATAAATGGTAATGACGATACTATCTTTTACAGTTAGAACATACTATAATAGAAGAAGATAGGTAAAAGGAGTGTCGGCAAAAGTGAAAATAAACCATAGCAGTCCTGTGCCGCTTTATCATCAAATTAAAGATATATTGGTGAAAAGAATTGTCGATAAAGTATGGGGACCAGGTGATTTGATTCCCACAGAACAGGAACTGATGAAAGAATTTGATGTAAGTAGAACAACGATTAGGCAAGCTATTACATCTATGGTGCATGATGGATTATTAGAGAAAAAGCAAGGAAAAGGTACCACAGTCAAATATCAAAAGTTAGTAGGTTCATTAGGCCGTCTAACTGGATTTGCAGAAGAAGTGATGGAAAAAGGTCTCCTGCCACATTCCAAATTATTAAGAACCGAATTCAGAGACGACCTTTTTATAGAGAAAGCAAAACTCCATTTAGGTGATAAAGAAAAAATATTAGTGATTGATAGAATTCGTTTCGTGAACGATCTCCCTATTGCCCTAGAACGTACATGTTGGCCGGAGGAAATAGGAAATATATTATTAAAACACGACCTAAACAACGCTAAATTCTATCAAATATTAGAAGAAAACGGCGTAATGTTGAAAAAAGCAAAAGAAAAAATATCCGCTGTCAACTCTACGCTTCATGATGCTGATCTTCTAGGTATAAGTGGTGGACAAGCTTTACTAGAAATGACTAGAGTAAGCTATGGCATAAATGATAAGCCAATTGAATTTGCAAAAACCAAATACCGCTCAGATCAATATCAATACCAGGTAGAACTAACGAGATAATTTATGAAATGTCACAGCGCTAAGTAATAGTCTGTGACTTTTTTTCTGCAAAAAGGTTGTAACGTTAATACAAAACGTATTAAAATGTAGATAAGAAAATGTAAGCGTTCTAACAATACTCGATTATCATTGAATTGAGGTAAAACGATGACATTCCAAAACCAAACCGTCCTCCCAGCTGTAAAAAACGGCAAGACGCTTGAGAGATTTTTACAGAGTAGCTATGAATATGGGGTAATCTTAGACAGTCAACTATCGCAAATACCCAGTTATATAAATGCAGCGAAAAAAGGCAATAAAAAATTGTTTGTCCATGTGGATCTAATCCAAGGCATAAAAAATGACGAGCATGCAGCGGAATTCCTGTGCCAAAGCTTAAAACCAGCAGGACTGGTCTCAACTAGAGCTGCTGTAATAGCCAAAGCTAAACAAAGGGGCATCTACGCGATACAACGTCTCTTCTTACTTGATTCCAACGCAGTGGAAAAAAGTTATCAAGTTATTGAAAAGGTCCAGCCCGATTTTATTGAAGTATTACCTGGGGTTGTTCCTCACATGATTAAGGAAGTAAAAGAGAAAACAGGCATTCCTGTATTTGCCGGAGGGTTGATTCGTTCTGTTACAGATGTTGACAGAGCTATAGAAGCAGGTGCAACAGCAGTTACCACTTCTAAACAGGACCTATGGGAGCATTATTCAAAGTAAAGAAATAGGAGAGTGCTAGAAATGGATAAGTATATTTTATCATTAGACCAAGGAACCACTAGCTCGCGCGCCATTCTATTTAATAAAAAGGGAGAGCCGGTGTATATTGCGCAAAAGGAATTTCAACAATATTTTCCTAAATCGGGCTGGGTGGAGCATAATGCAAATGAAATATGGAGTTCCATTTTGTCTGTCATTGCATCGTGCTTATCAGAGTCCGGTATTAAACCTGAGCAGATTGCTGGTATTGGTATCACCAACCAACGAGAAACAACAGTTGTCTGGGACAAACAAACGGGAAAACCGATCCATCATGCGATTGTTTGGCAATCGAGACAAACAGCTGCTATATGTGAAGAATTGAAGGAAGCTGGACATGAACAGACTTTCCGCGATAAAACAGGTTTATTAATTGATGCCTACTTTTCGGGGACAAAGATAAAGTGGCTGCTAGATCATGTAGAAGGGGCCCGTGATCGTGCGGAAAAGGGAGAGTTGCTTTTTGGCACCATTGATACATGGTTAATCTGGAAGCTTTCAGGCGGGAAGGCGCATGTGACGGATTATTCCAATGCTTCAAGAACCCTTATTTACAATATTCACGAATTAAAATGGGATGAAGAGTTATTGGATATTTTAGATATCCCCTCTAGTATGCTACCAGAAGTAAAGCCATCATCGGAAATTTATGCACAAACAGTGGATTATCATTTCTTTGGGCAGGAGGTCCCGATAGCTGGTGCTGCAGGAGACCAACAAGCAGCGCTGTTCGGGCAAGCATGCTATGAAGAAGGGATGGCAAAAAACACCTATGGAACAGGCTGCTTTATGCTGATGAACACAGGCGAAAATCCTATCGAATCTAAGAGTGGTCTGTTGACAACGATTGCCTGGGGGCTTGATGGGAAGGTAACCTATGCGCTTGAAGGCAGTATTTTTGTTGCAGGTTCTGCCATTCAATGGCTTCGTGATGGCTTAAGAATGTTTAAGGATGCCGCTCAAAGCGAGGAGTATGCAACCCGTGTTGAGTCAACAGAGGGTGTGTATTTAGTGCCAGCATTCGTTGGACTCGGAACGCCTTATTGGGATAGTGACGTTCGAGGTGCGGCTTTTGGTTTAACGAGAGGAACATCTAAGGAGCACTTCATTCGTGCGACATTGGAGTCACTGGCATATCAAACGAAGGATGTTTTAACAGCGATGGAGCAAGACTCAGAAATTTCTTTAAAGGCTCTTCGAGTCGATGGAGGAGCGGTGAAAAACAATTTTCTCATGCAATTTCAGAGTGATATGCTTCGGGTAGGTGTGGAGCGGCCTTCAATAAACGAAACTACTGCGTTAGGTGCGGCTTATCTTGCTGGACTTGCAGTGGGCTTTTGGAACGACAAAGAGGAAATTGCGTCACAATGGCAAATGGAAGCAAGCTTTGATGCGCAAATGGCAGAAGAAGAACAAGAGAAGCTTTATGCTGGGTGGAAAAAAGCAGTTAATGCGACTATGGCTTTTAAATAGTCTTTGCATATGATATAGTATAAATAAGTTAATATTTCGGTTGGAGATTTGGAGAGACCACAGAACATATTCAAAGCGACATTTATGCTTTGAGGATGTTTCCTGTGGTCTCTTTTTGTATATATATTAATAAGAGGGATGGAGGCACCGACATTGAAAAAATTACATTTTGCTAGTTTTAACAGAAGCCTTATTTTAAAAAAAATGACAGAAAAAACATACGATGTCCTTGTGATTGGCGGTGGCATTACCGGAAGTGGGATTGCTTTAGATGCTGCAAGCAGGGGCATGAAGACTGCCGTTGTAGAAATGCAGGATTTTGCAGCGGGAACATCCAGCCGTTCTACTAAACTCGTTCATGGTGGCCTACGCTATTTAAAACAATTTGAGGTTAAAATGGTGGCTGAAGTTGGCAAAGAGCGGGCGGTGGTTTACGAAAATGGTCCTCATGTCACCACACCAGAATGGATGCTGTTGCCAATTCAAAAGGGTGGAACGTTTGGGAAATTCTCTACTTCTGTAGGCTTACGGGTCTATGATTTCTTAGCAAATGTAAAAAAAGCAGAACGACGGAAAATGTTAAGCGCTGAGGAAGCGTTACAAAAAGAGCCACTTCTTAATAGAAACGGATTAAAAGGTGGGGGACTTTATGTGGAATACCGGACAGATGATGCCCGCCTCACAATTGAAGTGTTAAAAGAAGCAGTAAAGCATGGAGCGGAAGCCGTTAATTATGCGAAAGTGGAGAAGTTGCTATATGAGAATGAAAGAGTAGTGGGCGCAAGAGTAACCGATCAACTTTCAAATAAAACCTATAGTATCTATGCGAAAAAAATTGTCAACGCCGCAGGGCCTTGGGTAGATAACTTAAGGGAAATGGATGGCAGCAAAAAAGGGAAGCATCTTCAGCTAACAAAAGGAATTCATTTAGTGTTTGATCAGTCCAAATTTCCGTTAAAACAAGCGATATATTTTGACACAGAGGATAAAAGGATGATTTTTGCCATCCCACGTGACGGAAAAACCTATGTTGGCACGACAGATACCGTTTATAAAGAAGACATGGTACACCCAAGAATGACAAGAAAAGACAAGGAGTATGTACTGTCTGCAATCTCGTACATGTTTCCATCCTTGGCGCTGAAAGAAGAGGACATTGAATCGAGCTGGACTGGGTTAAGACCGTTGATACATGAGGAAGGAAAGTCGGCTTCAGAGATATCTAGGAAGGATGAAGTGTGGGTTTCAGAGTCAGGACTTATCACCATTGCGGGCGGCAAATTAACGGGTTACCGGAAAATGGCGGAAATGGTAGTTAATCTAATAAATGAGCAAGTGAAAAAAGAAGCTGGAAAAGCATTCGGAAACTCCAAAACAAAAAACATGCCAATCTCAGGCGGTGATGTTGGGGGCTCCAAAAACCTTGCAGTATATATAAATCAGCAAGTAAAAAAAGGCATAGAATCTGGATTCACGGAAGCACAAGCGAAGAAGCTTGCAAAAATGTATGGCTCTAATGTTAATAAGTTATTTACCCTTGGAGAAGAGCATGCAGAAGATGCAAGAAAAGCCGGAATTTCTCTTGATGTTTATGCACAGATTCTGTATGCAATTAGAGAAGAAATGACAGCTACCCCTCAAGATTTTTTTATCCGCAGAACAGGGGCATTGTTTTTCGACATAGCATGGGTACAAAAATGGAAAATGAAAGTTCTTGATGTGATGGCAAGTGAACTGGTTTGGTCTAGAGAACAAAAACAAAAGCACCTCCATGTTTTAGAGCAGCATTTACTGGATGCAGTGAACGCAATAGATGAAGAGGACTTACCCAAAAGCAAACGGACCAACAAAATAAGCTAAAAGGAAGGAGTTGCTTAAGGCAATTCCTTTTCTTTTTTAGTATAATTACAAGTGAAAACGTTCACGTACGCGTTTTTTGTCAAAATTCGACGTATTTTTTTGGCAGGAAGCAAGGCCTAGAAAGTAGAAGTCAATAGTATCCTGACAACAAACGCAAGGAGGAAGAAACAGATGGAATGGATGAAAAAGTATGACCTGTGGGAGTCTCACACCAATTTAGATGAAGAAATGCAAAGGCTTATACAGGAAATGAAAAACGATGACAAAGCGAAAGAAGAAAGCTTTTATAAAGATTTGGAGTTTGGTACAGGTGGCATGCGTGGGGAAATTGGCGCGGGAACCAACCGCATGAATGTTTATACCGTTCGTAAAGCATCTGAAGGCTTGGCACGTTACATAGAAACTTTTGGAGAAAATGCAAAAAAACAAGGAGTGGCGATTGCATATGATTGCCGTCATAAATCACCTGAATTTGCGATGGAAGCAGCAAAAACGTTGGCAAGTCACGGAATTCAAACGTATGTGTTTGAAAGCCTGCGTCCAACGCCAGTACTGTCATTTGCGGTTCGCCATCTAAATGCTTTTTCTGGGATTGTAGTAACAGCAAGTCATAACCCACCAGAATACAACGGCTATAAGGTGTACGGTCCAGATGGTAGCCAATTACCGCCAGTTGAAGCAGACAGAGTAATCTCCAAAGTAAATGAGATAGAAAATGAGCTTGAAATACAAGTAGAAGCGGAAACAGCCCTAAAGAACAAAGGCCTTATTAAAATTATTGGGGAAGAAGTGGACAAGGAATATTTAAAGCATTTAACAACGATAAGCATTCACCCTGAGCTCGGACAAGAAATGGGCGAGGATGTGAAAGTAGTTTTTACACCACTTCATGGTACGGCAAATGTATCAGTCCGTGATGGGTTACATGCATTAGGTTATCAAAATGTGAAAGTAGTAGCAGAGCAGGAACAGCCAGATCCTAACTTCTCTACAGTAGCCTCACCAAACCCTGAAGAGCACGCAGCATTTGAGCTTGCAATTCGTGATGGAAAAGAAATCGACGCAGATGTGTTGATTGCAACAGACCCTGACGCAGATCGACTCGGGGTAGCGGTAAAAAACACAGAAGGTGATTATGTAGTATTAACAGGGAATCAAACTGGTGCACTATTCCTTCACTACTTGCTCTCTGAACGAAAAGCAACGGGTAAGCTTCCCAAAAACGGTGTGATGCTTAAGACCATTGTTACTTCTGAATTTGGAAAGGTTATTGCCGACAGCTTTGGAGTGGCAACAGTTGACACGCTGACAGGCTTTAAATTTATCGGCGAAAAAATTAAGGAATACGAAAAGACGGGAGAGTATTCCTTCCAGTTTGGATATGAGGAAAGCTATGGCTCTTTAATATCTGACTTTGCCCGTGATAAAGATGCTGTACAGGCCTGCATTATGGCAGTAGAGATATGTGCCTTCTACAAAAAACAAGGCAAGACTATGTATGAAGCACTTCTTGAGCTATACGAGCAATATGGATTCTATTTAGAGGGCATGAAGTCACTCACATTAAAAGGAAAAGCAGGAGCAGAGCAAATCGCAAACCTGTTAACTGCCTTCCGCAACACACCTCCAACAGAAGTAGGAGGCTACAAAGTGAAAGTGGTGGAGGACTACTCTACTCAGGAAAGATTACAGGTGGCTTCAGAAACAACTGAACCAATCGACCTTCCAAAATCGAATGTATTAAAATATTTCTTAGAGGACGGCACTTGGGTTTGTGTACGACCATCCGGTACAGAGCCAAAAGTCAAATTCTATATCGGAACGCAAGCGGATTCGATGGAGGCAAGTCAAGATAAACTGACCGCTATTTCAGAATCGTTGATGAAAAAGGTTGATGAGCTTTTGAATAACATAAGCTCAGAAGGTTGAAATCACGGAAATCGTTTGAAATTTTTTTTATAAAGAGAGGACTTAGTATATGTTAAAAAATCAAGTTGCTATTGTTACAGGGGCTTCCCGCGGAATTGGGAAGGCCATTGCATATAAACTAGCTGAACAGGGACTAAAGCTATCATTAGTCGGAAGCTCTGAAGAAATATTCAATGTGGAGAAGGAACTAAAAGAACAAGGGTATGCCGATGTAAAAGGCTATCAAGTTAATGTAACCGATGAGCAATCAGTACAAGAGATGGTTTCTGCCACCATAGAGGAGTTCGGCGGAGTGGACTTACTTGTAAACAATGCTGGTGTCGGATTCTTTAAATTGGTGGAGGATACTTCCCTTGAAGAATGGAAGCAGGTATTTGATGTCAATGTTCAAGGAGTATTCCTTTGCTCCAAAGCAGTTCTGCCACATATGAAAGAGAAAAAATCCGGTACCATCGTCACAATTTCCTCTGACGTCGCTCGTTATACCATTGCCAATGGGTCTGCCTATACGGCGACAAAATATGCGGTTCAAGGATTCTGCGGAGCACTTTCTCAAGAGGTACGCGAATTTGGAATCAGAGTTGGCACCATCAACCCAGGTATGGTAGACAGCTACTTCAATAACTCAGAACAAGGCGTGGACGACAAAAAGGATTGGTTAAAAGGGGAAGACATCGCCCAAGCGGTTGTCTATATGGCAAGTGCACCAAAGCATATGCTAGTAGATGAAATAGTTGTTCATCCACTAGTACAAAATTACCCAATTTCATAAAGAGCTTGCTGCTGTCCAGAATGTTTTTTATATGACCTTCTGGACAGTTTTTTTATTTAGAAAAGATAGTGAATAAAATGTCCTCATGTGTTGGCAATGAAGACAACGAAGGAAGGTAATTTGGGTTGGTAGTCCTCATAGGGCGTCAATGAAGACAACGAAGGCAGGTAATTTGGGTTGGTAGTCCTCATAGAGCGTCAATGAAGACAACGAAGGAAGGTAATTTGGGTGGGTAGTCCTCATAGAGCGTCAATGAAGACAAGGAAGGAAGCTATTTTAGGTTGGTAGTCCTCATAGAGCGTCAATGAAGACAACGAAGGCAGGTAATTTGGGTTGGTAGTCCTCATAGAGCGTCAATGAAGACAACGAAGGCAGGTAATTTGGGTTGGTAGTCCTCATAGAGCGTCAATGAAGACAACGAAGGCAGCAAATTTGGGTTGGTAGTCCTCATAGAGCGTCAATGAAGACAACCAAGGAAGATATTTTGGGTTGGTAGTCCTCATAGGGCGTCAATGAAGACAACGAAGGAAGATATTTTGGGTTGGTAGTCCTCATAGAGCGTCAATGAAGACAACGAAGGCAGCTAATTTGGGTTGGTAGTCCTCATAGGGCGTCAATGAAGACAACGAAGGAAGGTAATTTGGGTTGGTAGTCCTCATAGGGCGTCAATGAAGACAACGAAGGCAGCTATTTTAGGTTGGTAGTCCTCATAGAGCGCCAATGAAGACAACGAAGGAAGCTAATTTGAGTTGGTAGTCCTCATAGAGCGTCAATGAAGACAACGAAGGCAGGTAATTTGGGTTGGTAGTCCTCATAGAGCGTCAATGAAGACAACGAAGGAAGGTAATTTGTGTTGGTAGTCCTCATAGAGCGTCAATGAAGACAACGAAGGCAGCTATTTTGG
Source organism: Bacillus sp. THAF10 (assembly GCF_009363695.1). NCBI lineage: Bacteria > Bacillati > Bacillota > Bacilli > Caryophanales > Bacillaceae > Bacillus > Bacillus sp. THAF10. The sequence goes on from NZ_CP045403.1 coordinate 1,057,365, forward strand.
GTTGGTAGTCCTCATAGAGCGTCAATGAAGACAACGAAGGTAGCTAATTTGGGTTGGTAGTCCTCATAGAGCGTCAATGAAGACAACGAAGGCAGCTAATTTGGGTTGGTAGTCCTCATAGAGCGTCAATGAAGACAACGAAGGCAGCTAATTTGGGTTGGTAGTCCTCATAGAGCGTCAATGAAGACAACGAAGGAAGGTAATTTGTGTTGGTAGTCCTCATACAGCGTCAATGAAGACAACGAAGGCAGCTAATTTGTGTTGGTAGTCCTCATACAGCGTCAATGAAGACAACCAAGGCAGCTAATTTGGTTTGGTAGTCCTCATAGAGCGTCAATGAAGACAACGAAGGAAGGTAATGTTCCCCATACAGCACTATAAAGACAACTAGCGTGAATTACCAACCAATAGTCCTCATTTTCACCTCCTAGAGACAGTCAACTCCACATCCCATCTCCCCAATCACCTAATTTACGTCACCGAAAGGAAAGCCTTTTCCTCTACGACCAAAGTCTCAGAAAAACCCCATACTTTTTTCGAACGTGAAGAGGGATTTCTCCTGTTACAATAGAAAGATAAAAGATAGCTTTATTAGAGGGGGAGTGTAGGATTGCTTCAGGAAAATCAGCGAATTCAAGAGCTTCGTGCGCTTAAAATCATTGCAGAATCCTTAAATCAGGCAAATGATTTATCAACTATGCTCCAAAGTGTGCTGGAAGAATTGTTAAGAGTGACTGGCCTTACAACAGGTTGGATTTATCTTATAGATGAAAAAGGAAGGTATTCACTTGCAGCCGACCATCAGCTGCCAGAGGCTCTAAGAAAAGAAAATAAAAAGCCGATGTGTGAAGGGGGTTGCTGGTGTTTAGATCGTTATCAGGACGGGAGATTAAAGCGTGCCTCCAATATCATTGCTTGCAAAAGAATAGAGGATGCCCTTGCTTTCGAGTGGGGGGATACAAATGATATTACCCATCATGCGACGGTTCCTTTAAGAGCTGGCGAGGAAAAATTCGGCCTCTTAAATATAGCTTCCCCGAATAAAACACATTTTGAAGATTCGGAGCTTGCTCTCTTAGAATCAGTAGCTCTTCAGATTGGTACGGCAATTAAACGCATTCGCCTGACTGAAAATGAACAGCATTTGTCCATTTTAGCTGAAAGAAACAGGCTGGCAAGAGATCTTCATGATTCCGTGAACCAGCTTCTTTTTTCACTAATGCTAACAGCAAGGGGAACAAAAGAGCTAACCCAAGACCCGCAAATCGTAGAAATGCTGGAATATATGCAAGAGCTGTCGCAGGAGGCATTAAGTGAGATGAGAGCGCTCATTTGGCAACTCAGGCCACAGGGGCTGGAAAATGGAGTAGTAAGTGCATTATTGAATTACGGAAAGGTATTAGGATTGACCATTCATTCAGAGGTAAAGGGTGTAGTCGATCTTCCAAATCATATGGAAGAATGCTTATGGAGAATAGGGCAAGAGGCGTTGAATAACTGTAAAAAGCATGCAGGAATTAAGGAAGCATGCATGAATATCGAAGTGAAAAATAAACATGTTTCAATGGAAATCATAGACAAAGGAGCGGGCTTTTCTTTTACCCAAAGCAAGGAGATTCCCTCTTTAGGGTTGAGGAGCATGAAGGAGAGAACAGAAGCGTTAAAGGGGAAATTCACGGTGATAAGTGAGCTTGGAAAAGGAACTGTGGTACGTGTAGAAATGCCAGTGACAAAGGAGGAAAATAAATGATCAGGGTTGTGATTGCAGATGATCACCATGTAGTTAGGAGAGGCTTGTTATTCTTTTTGAAAACACAAAAGGATATTGAAATTGTTGGGGAAGCAAAAAATGGCCAAGAGGCAGTAGAGTTAGCAGACTCCTTACACCCTGATGTGATTTTGATGGATTTAGTGATGCCAGAACTTGATGGCATTGAAGCAACAAAACAAATAATGGAGAAAAACATTCCTTCAAAAGTGCTAATCCTAACAAGCTTCTCAGACCAAGATCATGTGATTCCCGCCATTCGAGCTGGTGCAGCGGGATATCAGTTAAAAGATGTTGAGCCTGATCAATTAATCGCATCCATTCGGGCTGTCTATCGAGGCGAGAGTCAGCTTCATTCGAAGGTAACCTCTCATGTTATGTCACATTTCTCCAAAGGGGCAGCGAGTCGTAAGCTTCATGAAGACTTGACCCGCAGAGAGCTTGAAGTGTTAGCTGAAATTGCTAAAGGTAAGAGCAATAAAGAAATTGCAGCTGATCTTTTTATTACAGAAAAGACGGTGAAAACGCATGTTTCCAATATTTTAGCCAAGCTTGAGCTAGCAGATCGAACACAGGCAGCTCTTTATGCGGTCAAGCATGGCATTGCCTAAATCTACAACTTTAGTCGTAGATGGAATGATTCGTTTTTCGTAGGAAAAGTTAGCCATATCTGCTGATTTAGCCCTTCTCATTTTTCTATATACTAATGGTATAAAGGAAATGGAAGGGAGTTCAAAAAAATGAATATTTTAGCGATAAGTGGAAGCCCGCGTAAAAAAGGCAGGACTGGTATCGCAGCGAGATTTTTGGCAGAAAAATACGGAGTAGAAGTAATGGATTTAAGCGAGGGAAGTATCCCTTTATATAATGGTGAATCCTATCAAACAGAGCTTGAGAACATTGTTAGCCTGCGAAAGAAGGTAGGAGAAGCTGACGCAGTTATTCTTTTGTCACCTGAATACCATAGTGGAATGAGCGGTGCCTTAAAAAATGCTTTAGATTTTCTTAGCAGTGAACAGTTCCACAGCAAGCCGGTTGGACTTTTGGCTGTTGCTGGTGGAGGGAAAGGCGGAATCAACGCTCTCAATAATATGCGTGTCGTTGGCAGAGGTGTGTACGCAAATGTGATACCAAGGCAACTCGTATTGGACCCTCACTGCTTTGAGTATGAAAATGATACGTTAAACTCTGAGAGTGCCGACCTAGTCGATGCTCTTTATAAAGAGCTTGTTATGTATGTGAAAATGCGAGAGTATCTTTATGAAAACGAAGAGGCCTAATGAGGGTCTCTTTTTTATATCAAGCAGTAATTCCAGGCTTTTTTTACCTCGAATTACTGCTTTTGATTTAAACTAAATACCCGTGACTAACTTCCTCCACATGATCTTCCGTATTTTTCGTTACGGCATGATCAATATAACGTAGCAATTGATACAAATTTCTCTCAATTTCTTTATAATCTTTTGAGAAATTATACGAATGAAGAAAATGCTCGATATTCTTGGAGAGAAAGTCATCTTTTGTCCGCACCATCAAAATGAGCAGGTTATCCCATTCTGAACGGTGGGTGTAATATAGGGCACGGTCATAGTCAACTGTGTTCACTTTTTCCTCTCCTCCTCTATGTTAAGGAGTGTTATTATTTTGCTTCAAAAAGGAGGAATTCTTCGTTGAAAATGTTGGTCTTTTCCCCAAACAAAAACCTAAAAAGCCTCATTCTTAAAATTGTAATGAAATGATGAAAATGGAGGAAGAATACTCGTATTCACTATTTTTGGGAGGTTTTTTTGTTTGAAGAAATGGGTATTAAGTTGGTTAACTGTTTTCATTGTGTTTTCTGGAAGTCATTTCGTCGAAGCTGAAGGAAACCGTCAAGTGGACTACGAAAAATGGGGGAAAATTGCGGTTGAAATTGCAAAAGAAAATGATGATGAAATGGAGATTTCCGAGTATAAATATGTAGGAAGAGAAAACATCTCTGATACAGAAACAAAAGATACCTTTGAACTATCCGCAAAAAAAGGACAAAAAACCTTTAAAATCATTGTAGCGCTTACATTCAATCCGCAAACAAAACAATTAAAAGTTTTAACCATTGAAGAAAAAAAGAGTAACTAAAATAGGTTGACATCGTCTGTTTTTCCCTTGTAGAGTAGTACTTGTGAAACTCAAAAAACCTTCGTTAGGTGAGGCTCCTGTGCTGGAGATACGCTGCTGCCCAGAAACGTCCAAAGACGCCAATGGGTCAACAGAGACCATCGAGATAAGGTGGTATTTAATGCAGCTGGAATCTTCCTATGCCACACAGTGCTAAAGCTCTACGAATGAGGGATTACATAAGGATTAACTATGCCTTTATGCACCTTCATTCGTCATCAATGAAAGGTGCTTTTTTCATGAAAAGCTCTTTTCTAAAAGGTTGTTGCTAAAAACCTAAGAAAAAGTAGGCTATAGGACTTTTTCTAATCATTAAATCTTCCTCGACGAAAAAAGCACGGTAGCAACGTTGTTAACGGGTGTATTTACAATACGCAGTAGCAACAATATTTACGAAAACAGCCTCATGAAAAAAAATCATTTACAGGTGGTGGTAACAAAAATGGATAGTAGTCCAAGTCCAAGGACCAAAAACAGTGCAAGCGAATACTTATCATTTTGTTACCACCCTTCTAGGTAGCAATCTTATAGCATTCCTTGTACTCCTTAGAAAGAGAGAAGGAGGAGAAGCTCATGGTAAAGAACCTTACAGAGGATCAAATTATATTAAATATTATTAATTTCCTAAAAGAAGGAAAACGAAAAGCCTTTCAAGACATCGTAGAAGAATTGCAACCGTACGATACGGGCATCATCTATCAACAGCTTCCTGAAAAACATAAAGTACGATTTTTAACCTATTTAACAATCGATCAATTAACAGCACTAATTGGGGAATTAAATCAGGAATTACAGCTTGAAATTCTACAAAAAATCGGCGTCGAAAAGTCAGCAAAAGTTATGGACTTAATGGACAACGATGATCTGGCTGCCCTATTTGATGAAATGGACCCTGAAGTGAAAGAACGCTTCCTTTCCAAAATGAACAAGGAAGAATCAACCGCTGTTCAGGACCTCATGAAATATGAAGTAGAAACAGCCGGTCGTTTAATGACCAACCGTTATGTTTGGATTCCACAGGAATATACCGTTCGAGAAGTAGTAGATAAATTAAAATCCTTCGCGGAACTCGCAGAAACCATCAACTATTTATATGTTATTGATGAAGAGAAGCGACTAGTAGGGGTTGTTTCCTATCGTGACCTGATTCTTGCGGATGCAACAGAAAAAATTATGGACATCATGTTTTCCCGTGTTATCTCCGTTCACGTGGATACGGACCAAGAAGAAGTAGCACATGTCATTGAGCGCTATGACTTCTTAGCGGTACCAGTAGTAGATGATAACAAAACACTAGTTGGAATTATCACCGTCGATGACGTCATTGACGTAGTCATCCAAGAAGCAAATGAAGATATTGAAAAGCTCTCCGCATCAGGTAAAGACATCGACTTTGATACACCCGCTCTTGTGGCTTCTGCCCGCAGATTGCCATGGTTGATATTATTATTATTTATTGGTCTTATATCAGGAAGCATTATTAGCGGATTTGAAACGACCTTGGATAGCGTGGTAGCATTGGCGTTTTTTATGCCGATGATAGCTGGAATGACAGGAAATACTGGAACTCAGTCGCTTGCTGTAGTAGTTCGCGGACTCATCTCTCGTGAAATCGATAAAAAAGTCGTGTTCAAATTAGTTTTCCGAGAATTCCGTGTGGGCCTAACCATAGGCATAACTTGTGCCTTTCTCATTACCATCATTGCCTACGTTTGGCAGGATGGGAACTGGATTCTTGGCTTAGTAGTCGGAGCTTCATTATTTTTAACCCTTATCATTGGAACATTGGCTGGAACCATCATTCCGTTAATTTTATACAAGTTAAACATAGACCCTGCCATCGCATCAGGTCCACTTATTACAACTTTAAATGATATTTTGTCCTTATTCATTTATTTTGGATTAGCCACAACGTTTTTGGCTTATTTGAGTTAAGGTATTTAGAAGACCAGTAAGGCCACGCCACTCTCTTTTTTGAAGAGGGTGGCTTTTTTTATTGAGGTTTGATTGGAGGTGAATGGGAAAATGGGACGCACCGGAGAGAGTGTGTGGTGTCGTTGCATTGCAAAGCAGCAGAATAACCCCCAAAGAAGGTCCTCAACAAGTCCCATTAGTCGGAAAAATATCAGATAACCCCAAACGGACGTAACCGCTACCCATTAAGAGTCATTACACCTCCCACCAACCAAAAAAACCACCCCAAAAAGAGTGGCTTTTCCTAATTCGACACCTGCACTTTCTTCTGCAGCAGGCGAACAATAAGAAACACATTGATAAAGATCGTGTAGGAACCAAGTCCAATAAGACCCACAAGGGAAAGCTTCATCATATCAAACACTAAGCTTGCCATAGTCATGATATACAGAAAACCAAGCAAAGTTTGAATGGAGCGACTTTTGAAATAAGAAGTTGCTCGAGCGCCCAACTGGGAACCAATCACTGCACCTGCTATCAAAAACAGGCCAACTTTAAAATGTATCGGATGGTTTACCGCATACGTTACAAAACCGGCACTCACAATTAATATAACACTTGCAAGACTTGTGGCAACAGCCTGCCTTGAGTTAAACCCATAAAACGCAATAACAAGTGGCACAATGATGAAACCTCCGCCAACACCAAGGGCAGTGGAGAGGAACCCAGCAAAAAAACCGATAAAGACGAACTTCATCCACCCGTTACCAGAGGAGCCAGCATCATAAGCTGGTCGAGGAGCATCAGGTGACTGCTTCAGCATTTTATAAGCAAAGTATGTAAGAAGCGCCAAATACAAAATTGGGACAACGGTTGTATCGTAGCCGTTGTGTTCAAGCCAATCAACAAAAGGATAGGCGAATTGTGTGGCAGCAATTCCGCTTACACCCATTATCGCAGCAGCTTTCCATTGAATATTTTTTAACTTGAAATGGGCATAAACTCCCGATAAGGATGTCCCGATGGTATACATCAAGCTTGTGGAAATTGCTTCAATGGGGCTATAGCCAAATAAAAGTAAAATGGGGGTAAGTACTAGGCCCCCACCAATTCCAAAGAAGCCGGAGAGCATGCTAATTGAAAATCCTAAAAGTATAAATAAAATAAATTCCATCACGGTTAACTCCTTCAATCTTCGTTCCATTCTAAAGTATACCATTCGAAAATGGTCCTATGGTCTGAAATAGAAAAAAACTTTAATTGCTATCTGCCTTTCATGATATTGTCACCTTGTTCATACATTGTGATAAGAGGAAAAGGGAGGTAGTATGATGAAAGCCAAAGATGAAAAAGCCTTATTCCATGCCATTGATGATATAACCGAAATTGCCAAAGGGTTTGGCCTCGACTTTTACCCGATGAGGTATGAAATTTGTCCGGCAGACATCATTTATACGTTTGGAGCCTACGGGATGCCCACACGCTTTTCACATTGGAGTTTTGGTAAACAATTTCATAAAATGAAGCTGCATTATGACTTGGGGTTAAGTAAAATTTATGAATTAGTCATTAACTCAAACCCGTGCTATGCCTTTTTATTAGATACCAATTCCCTTATTCAAAATAAACTGATTGTCGCGCACGTTTTGGCGCACTGTGACTTTTTTAAAAACAATTGTCGTTTTCAAAACACGAATAGGGATATGGTGGAGAGCATGGCTGCGACAGCGGAACGAATCAAGCAATATGAGCATGATTATGGAAAAAAAGAAGTGGAGGATTTCCTCAATGCGGTACTGGCCATCCAAGAGCATATTGATCCCTCATTAATTAGATCTAAGCTTGCGTGGAGCATTCATGATCTCGAAGAAGAGGAGGAATCACCAAAGCAGATAACCATCTATGATGACTTATGGAATTTAGATGAACGCAATAAACCAAAGGCCGTTCCGAAAAAACGGAAGAAGAAATTCCCACCTCAGCCTGAAAAGGATATTCTCTTATTTATTGAGCAGTACAGCAGCGAGCTTGAAGACTGGCAGCGTGACATTTTAACGATGATGCGAGAGGAAATGCTCTATTTCTGGCCACAGATGGAAACGAAAATCATGAACGAGGGCTGGGCTTCCTACTGGCATCAACGCATCCTACGAGAGATGGACCTCACAAGTGATGAGGCACTCGAATATGCCAAGCTGAACGCAGGGGTCGTGCAGCCGTCCAAAACAAGCATCAATCCCTACTACCTTGGAATAAAAATATTTGAGGATATCGAGGAGCGGTACAACAATCCAACGGAGGAAATGAAGCGAGATGGCGTGCAGCCAGGGTCTGGTCGAGAGAAAATGTTTGAAGTGCGCGAGGTAGAGTCGGATATTTCCTTCTTGCGCAATTATTTAAACAAGGATCTAGTCATGAGAGAGGATATGTACCTTTTCCAAAAGCAAGGCAAGGATTATAAAATTGTCGATAAGGCTTGGGAGAATGTGCGAGATCAGCTGGTCAATATGAGAGTAAACGGAGGGTTTCCATATATCACCGTTAATGACGGGGATTATCTTCGTACTGGTGAGCTCTACCTGAAACACTGGTATGAGGGAATTGAACTGGATCTTAAATACCTAGAAAAAGTCATGCCGTACATTTTTCAGATCTGGGGGCGCCCTGTTCATATGGAGTCGGTTATCGAGACGAAGAATGTTCTTTTCACCTATGATGGGAAGAGTGTGCATAGGAAGTATATCTAAATAGATAAAATTTACTAAAGAGACAGAACAAAGGAGCCACCTTGATTAGAAAGGTGGCTTCTTTATTTTTTTATTAATAAATGTTAATGGCCATGTCCGTGCCCATCTTCGTTAACTTCACTATTATGTTCATTATGACTTCCTCCCTCAACGTACCAGTTAAGAATGAAGGAAAGAGGAGAAACCAATAGGAAAAGCATTGTCATTACTAAAGCAGCTTGTTTTATGTTTAAAGGGATATTGTTTTTGAAAATAAAACTAAAAACTGATAAAACAATGCCAGTGGGTATTAATATTACAGCATATCCACCTAAGTCACCAAAATGCTGGATTCCTCCGCTGACCATACCCACTCCTAACGAAAGTAGGAGGGAAAAAAATAAAAGTTTAACAGCTTGGCTGAAATTCATTTCTTTTTTTTCTACAAAATATTCATTTACAAAAGAGGCTGATATAAATAAGATGGAGCCAAAAATTAATATGATGGAATAACGAACTGGTTCAATTGGCATATGGACAATTCCGCCCGAAATGAGCCCTACACCTAAAAAGTACATGATATAAATAACATAAGGAAACCAAATTAAATTCCAAGCTTTAGATAGTTGTTCCACTGATGTTTTTCCTCCTATTAAAAATAGTAATATTATTGTTATCTAAATGTGAAGCTACCTTTGCCTTTAGAATATAGGAGAAATATCGAGAAAGTTTGCAGATTGACCAGAATGTATAAAAAATAATATAGGCTTGCAAGGGCTGCTCTCGAGCAGTCTTTTTTAATTTAGGCTGTGTTAAAGAAGAATGTTGATAATGAGTTGTTTCTAGCTGTTGATTGTAGCAAAGGCGGAGACTCTTCTCTCAGAATGAAGCGAAAGGCTTGTGACCCCACAGGTGTAGCCGAGGAGGCTCACAACTAGCCCCGCAGACGCGAAGCCATTTGCGGAAATCGACAGCGGTGTTTAACAGAGCTTTAAATTAAAAAATATATAATAAATAAGTTGCAAAATACAAGTAAATATAATATAAATAATCTATAACTAAATATTTAACTACAAATAAAACTTGAAAACAACAAATAAAAAAGGAGTGGTATCATGTTAGACGTTATTATTATTGGAGCAGGACCGTTTGGGATTTCATTAGCTTCCCATGTAGTTTCACATGAGCTTAGCTATAAATTATTTGGGTATCCCATGGATTTTTGGAAAAATCAAATGCCGCAAGATATGTTCATTCGGACACCGCATGAGTTTGTTAGCCTCTCCGATGCAAAGGATGAATGGACCGTACAAAACTTTGCAAAGGAAACGGGAACAGAGTTGGTTACCCCGCTACCTCGACCAGTTTTTGTGGCATATGCGAACTGGTTTGCAAAGAAGTCTGGGATTGAATTTACGAATGAAAAGGTGAAACTTGTTCACAACAATGGTAACTATTATGAGGTGATTTCGGAATCTGGAGATCGCTATTTAACAAAAAATGTTATTGTTGCTACCGGTGTAGAACACTATCAATATTTACCTAATTTTTTGAAGGACCTTCCTTCGCACTATGTTTCTCATACCTCTGGATACACCGATTTTTCAAGGTTCAAAGATAGTAAGGTTGTGGTGATGGGAAGTGGGCAAAGTGCCTGGGAAGCTGCAGGATTATTACACAGAGAGGGTGCAGAGGTTGAATTGGTTTATCGAAAAGAGCAGCCTAATTATGCTGGAAGCAGAGAGAACGAAATAGCCTTACGAGATCTTGGAGATGTCTTTTATTCTCTTCCACTAGAAGAAAAGAAGGCTGGCTGGGGGCAATCACCTGGAAGCGTGGCTCATTTTTTAAAGCCATATGTTGAAGGAATAGTACCACAAAGCCCTGGTGTAGAAATGGTGAAAGTTGAGCCCGTGAATGAAGCAGAAATCAGGATTTTATTATCAAATGGTGAGGAAAAAATAGCTAATTATCTCATTGCGGCAACAGGATTTCATATCAATATCGATCGTGTACCTTTTTTCAAGGAAGACTTATTAAACTCCATCAAAAGAGAGGAAGGGTATGCTTCCTTTCCAATGCTAAATGAATCGTTTATGTCAAATCTTCCAGGCTTATATTTTGCTGGGCCTCTTTCTTCCCATAGTCATGGACCAACCTTCCGCTTTATATTAGGATTAAGGAAAACAGCATTCTCGATTATTCCGGATATTGTAAGGAAGAAGTACGACAATAATTTGTTAAGGAAGGTGTTATCTTGAGACGTTCCTTTCAAGCAATCACAAGAAGCTTTGGAGTATTAAATAAAACCTGTTGTTCTGTTGATGGAATAGATGTGACAGCTGCACAGAGTCATATTCTTTACGAAATCGATATAAACGATCAACCAACGATGCAACAGGTGGCTGATCTTCTAGGGATTGACATTACGACGTTTAGTAGACAAATTCAAACATTAATGAAAATGGAGCTTGTCATAAAAGTACCTTCCAAAGAGGATAAAAGGGCGAGTATCCTTTCTTTAACCGAAAAAGGGAAAAGAGTAGCGCAGGAAATTGACCAGCAGGTGAACTCCTACTTAGAGAGGATTTTTTCGGAGATGACAGATTTTGAACGGGAAACAACGCAGCGAGCCATTCACTATCTTGCAAGTGTGATGACAAAAAACTCGGGAAGCTGTGAAGACAAGAAAGATTGCTAAGGGAAAAGGGGAAGGACACATGATTATTCGTGCTGCTACTAATCTGGATGTGCAAGAGCTACTAACAATCTATAACGAGGGAATAGAAGATAGAATTGCAACGCTAGAAAGTGTTCCAAAAGATGAGGCCTATATGCTTGAGTGGTTAACAAAACGAAGTGGTCGGTATACGGTGCTGGTTGCGGAGTTAGATCAAAGGGTAATTGGCTGGGCAAGTTTAAACCCTTATAGCCATCGCTGTGCCTACGACGGGGTGGCTGATTTATCGGTGTATATAAAACGCGAGTATCGTGGAAAAGGAGTGGGAGGAGGACTGCTCCACTCCTTAGAAAATGAGGCCAAACAGAATGGCTTTCATAAAATAGTCTTGTTTACATTCCCATTTAACGGGTTAGGTCAAGGATTGTATAAGAAAAGTGGCTATCGAGAGGTTGGCGTGTTCAAAAATCAAGGAAAGTTAGATGGAGCGTTTATTGATGTCGTGGCAATGGAAAAAGTACTATAAGAGCTCTCTTTAAAAAAGGCTGTTTTCGCAAACTTTGTTGCTACTGCAGATAGTGAAGCAACACGTAGTCAACGTTGTTGTCGTGCTCTTTTCGTGGAGAAAGTTTTCAATAGGTGGCAATTTTTCTTCGAATCATACCTGGAAAAAATCTCAAAGGTTTCTAGCAACAATCTTTTAGCAAAGAACGTTAAAAAAAGAAACATGAAGCGGTGAAATGCTTCATGTTTTTTACCTTCTTGTTAATATTCTCAACGTATTTGCAATGAAAATATTCTCATTTATATCAGTGGCAATTTTAACACAGCCTGTACCAGAACATTCCTCAGCTCCAGGACGGAAATCTGCAATAGATAGTCCATCGGCAAAACCCTCCTTGTACTCCACTTTTACCTGCTTAGAAGTGTAGATGAACAATCCCGGAATTTGCAGGCTTGCCATGACAGCAGCTAAATCATGCTGAGGAGTACCCGAAATTCCGGGTTCGAGTTCTTGGTAAGCTTCATAATAAAAATCGAGAATAGGTTTAATGATTTGCTGAAGGGGAGTAGAGGCAACGCTATCAATATAGTTGACCAATGCCGGGGTAAGGATGGCCTTGCGAGTAACATTAAGGGGGATGATGGTGAGGTTTGGTGCATTTTGCGCAACAAAATTTGCTGCAATTGGATCTCCAAAAAAGTTCGCTTCGGCTACCTCCGTTACGTTTCCAGGTTCTAAAAAGGCACCACCCATAATATATGTCTCTTTCACAAGGCTCATCACAGATGGACTTAAGTACCAAGCAATCGCAAGTGAGGTACATCGCCCTACATTGACGATGGTTACATCGTTTCGATTTTCTTTAATAATTTCGAAAAGAAGACTAAAATTTGTTCGGTTTTTAAATCGGTTTGAAGAAATGGGTGGTACGATTGGACCTAAGCCTTCTGCTCCATGAATGTCAGGGAAAAATTCAGGGATTTGACCACTTAAAGGTCTTGTACTACCGGCAATAATAGGAATCTCTTTTCTACCAGCAAGTTCTAGTAAATACGCAGCATTTCTAGCACTTTTATCTCTATCAGTATTTCCATACCCTGCTACAATGGCGAGTACATCTAAGTCTGGATTTTGTAGAGCATAAATAATGGAGATTGCGTCATCAATGCCAGTATCAGCAAACAGAATAATCTTTTTCAATACTTTCACCTCCTACTATTAACTATGAAAAAATAGTAGGAGGTGCTTGTATGTTCGTACTAGAGTTAGTAGAATTTATGAAATCTATTTTTAAAAAAATTTATAGAAACATTCCCATCAACGTTCCTCCAATAGCTCCTGTTAGGACAACAATCCAAGGCGGTAATTTCCAATATACGAGCATGCTGAACAATATGGCTGCAAATGCAAAATCGATTGGCGCATTAATGGAGCTTGTCCAGATAGGAAAGTAAAATGCAGAAATTAAAATACCAACTACTGCAGCATTTACACCCATCAAGGCAGCTTTTACTTTCACATTTCTTCTCAGCGAATCCCAAAACGGGAGAGCACCAACAATTAATAAGAAAGCAGGTAAAAAGATGGCCACTGTTGCAAGCAATCCACCTTTCCACCCATCAATGACAGCACCGATATAAGCAGCAAAGGTAAAGAGGGGGCCTGGAACCGCTTGTGCTGCACCGTAACCTGCTAAAAATGCTTCCTCACTAATCCAACCTGTTGGGACAAATTCTCTTTCTAACAGGGGAAGCACAACATGGCCTCCGCCAAAAACTAGAGAGCCTGAGCGGTAAAAGCTATCAAAAAGGACAATCCAATTCAATGAGGTAGCTTCTTTTAGAATCGGCAGTAGGATCAAAAGGCCAAAGAAAATAGAAAGGCAACCAACAGCGAATTTTTTCGAAATAGGAAACACAAATCTTGTATTATCTGCTTCCGCATGCTGCTTGAATAAGTAAAACCCGATCAATGCTGCCATCACGATTACACCTACTTGAGAAAAAGCCGTTTGCCAAAGTAAGGTGACAACAAGGGCGAATAATGCGATTGTTTTTCTTTTTATATCTGGGGTTAAATTGTTTGCCATCCCAATAATGGCATGGGCAACCACGGCAACTGCCACGATTTTTAACCCTTGAATCCAACCAGCACTTCCAACGTCAAAGCTTTGAAGAATAAGTGCAAATATAATCAATGCTATAACGGATGGTAAAGTAAACCCTAAAAAGGAGACAATGCCGCCCAACACCCCAGCACGCATCACACCAATACCAATTCCAACTTGTGAGCTTGCAGGACCAGGGAGAAATTGACATAGTGCCACTAAATCAGCGTAGCTTTTTTCATCCATCCACTTTCTGCGGCGGATATATTCAGCATGAAAATATCCTAGATGCGCAACAGGTCCACCGAAAGAGGTAAAACCAAGGCGAGTAGAGACCATTAGTATCTCAAGTAGTGCTGCTAGCCTATTATTTTTTTTCATCATGAATCACCTTCCTTAATTTCTTTAAATAATTCATAAGCTTTCTTCCGAGCTTCCACTAAGACAAGATCACCTTTTTCTGTTGAGGAGTAATATTTTCTTATTTTTCCCTCGACATTTTGATTTTGTCTTAATAGCAGTCCGTCTGTTTCCATAGAGTGAAGAATGGGGTATAAGGTTCCTGCACTGATGGAATACCCATGCTCTTTTAATTCTTCAAGCATCCATGCACCATAGATCGGTTGTTCTTTCGCATGATGGAGTATATGAATTTGTATAAATCCAAGAAACAGCTTTCGTAGCACTTTATCTTCCAAAATTTTACCTCCTAACGCAAACCGATATCGGATTTCGATATTAATATACCATAATATTTAGCTTGCCCCAAGCCATAAAAAATCAATATTTCAACAGGCGGGGTATAAGTTGACCTGTATATGAAAATACGCTATGCTTACAGTATTAATTATGAATCTTTTTCCCAAAGGGGAGTAGCTATATTACAACAAAGTCGTCACTACGGGATGAATATCCTCGGCTTTGTAGGCAACGTTCGTTGTTAGCGAGACCTTTGTCAGTTCTACCATTCTGGCAAAGGTCTTTTCCATTATAAAAGGGACCTTTTGCCATCACCGTGGTAGGAGGTCCCTTTTTGGATAGGCATGAAAAAGATGATTGTGAATTCAAAGCAGTAACTAGCTGTTGATTGTAGCAAAATCGGAGACTCCCCGCAGGACGCGGAGCCATTTGCGGAAATTATCAGCGTAATGTAACAGAGCATTTGTATAAAAAAATTTAGGGAGGTATGTAAAATGATAAAAAAATTAATCAAGGCATTTGTTCTAAAAAAAGGAGTTTCTGTCGCAAAGAAGAAAGTTTTACCTGTTGTGATGAAAGAAGTTAAAAAAAGGATGAAAAAATAAAGGGGGAGATAGAATATGAAAAAGATGATGATAACTTTTGCAATCTTGGTATCGTTCCTGCTTAGTGGATGTTCCGTGCTAGAGGAAGTCAACAACTCACTGGAATATGCAAACAAAGCAACCGACCACATTAATATGTGGCAGGACTTTGGTCAAGAAGCTCCACAATTAATTCAAGAAGCAGCTACGAATCAAGAAGCAAAAGAAGAATTGGAAACGAAATTAAATTCCTTATCAGAAGAAATAGAAGCATTTAATAAAACAGAACCTCCAGCTGTCGCCGAAAGCATTCATCAGCAGATCGTAGACAAAAATGAACAGCTGAAAAATGTCATAGATAGTTCGATGACAAATGGTGAGGTAGCAATAGAAAAGCTACAAGACTCTGAAATGATGACGTTAATAAATGATTTATCAACGATGATGAATTTAATAGAAGAGCTTGGTCAATAAGTTTTCGTAATAGGCTGTTTTCGCAAACTTGTTGATACTGCGTATAGTTATGACACCCGTAATTAACGTTGCTGTCGTGCTTTTTTCGTGAAGGGAGATATAAATATGTGGCAATTTTCCTTTACTTAATGAGTGGAAAAAGTCCTAGAGCCGACTTTTTCTTAAGTTTTTAGCAACAATCTTTTAGAAAAGAGCCTTGTAAAATGAGAGTGAGCGATGATAAATGAAGGTAGCTGAAAAACGTCCAACACCCTATCAAAAGCTTGCAGAATCCGTTATTTTTCAACAGCAGTCTAAAGGTATACAGGTAAAGTCCTACAACAAGCAAGAATTAGAGCTAGTGGGGTTTGGAAGAAGTGCCTATGTGTTTCGAATGAAGAGGGAAAATAAAGCATTAAAAGTGTTTTATCCTCCATACGAACTCCTAGCGAAAGAAGAGGCACATGTGTATCAGCTGTTAAAGGGAATACCCTATTATCCCAACTTATATGAACATGGAAAAAACTTTATTGTCATCGACTATATAAAAGGTATGACGCTTTTTGAATGCCTGGTAAAAGGGAAAGAAATAAGTAGCAAGGTACTCACCGAAGTAGACCTTGCCATAGATGCTGCAAAAGAGAGAGGCTTGAATCCTTCTGATATTCACTTACACAATATACTCATAACCGAATCAGAAAAGGTCAAGCTTATTGATGTGGTACGTTTTACACAGAAAAAATCGTGTACCCAGTGGAACGACCTCAAAAAAGGCTATTATCTTTACTATTCCAAAAAGTACTTCCCAAAAAAATTACCCGCCATGATACTATTATTAATTGCTTACTTTTATAAGAAGAATTTACTAAAATATTTGATTGCAAGGTTAAATTAAAGTATGAACAAGTTTCTAGGTACAATTTGCCCCGTGGACGCGGAGCCAGTTTGCAAAAATCAACAGCGGTGTTTAAAGAACCTAATCCTTCTGAAAAGGAAAAGGTTCTTTTTTTTCGTTTGGATTGCGATAAAATGAAAAAGGATTCGTCTAATTGAGTAGAAACTGTTTTTTGTGGGGGAAATGGGATGTCAAAGAAAGAAATCATTTCAACATGGTTTTATGAATACAGCGATGATATATATCAGTTTTTGTACTATCGGCTAAGCTCCAAACACTATGATGTGGAGGACTTAGTCCAAGAAGTATTTATCAAAGCCTTAAGAAGCATAGAAGATTTTCAAGGGAAATCTTCTCCAAAAACATGGCTTTATAGTATTGCAAAGAATGTAGCAACAGATGCTATCAGGAAGAAAAAACGCGACAAATGGAAATGGTTTCTCTCATTTGATAGCGGTCAAGATACACCAAGAGATAATAGTGAATCCCCTGAAAGTATTTTTCTATCCTCAGAAGGTCAATTCGAGCTTCTGCAAGCTATCAGATCCCTGAAAGAATCCTATCAAGATGTGTTGATTATGAGGAGTATCAAGGAGTTAACTGTGTCTGATACAGCAGAGATTTTAGGTTGGAGTGAAAATAAAGTTCGCTCTACCCTGCATCGAGCTAAACTTGCATTGCAGGCAAAACTGGGAGGTGAGTCGTTTGAAAAATAATGTAGATCAGCGCTTAAAATCTATACCGAAACCGACGCTTGGCGAGGAGAAAAAACATATCATTCACCAAAATATTCTAAATACGAATGAGCAAGTGAAGGGAGGAACTATGATGTCCAAATTAAAGCCGGTTTACATGATGGCTGCAAGTGTTGCTGCCGTTGCATTATTTTTCTTCATAATTTTGAATACAAACGTGGTGGATAATCCTAATATGTCTGGAGATAATCCACAACAAACATCAAAAACGTATGTGGAATTCTTGGGCAAAATAGAAGTACATGAACAAATAAACCCAGAAACTGCGTTTATCGGTAATGCTGGTTCGCTCATAACTTTCCATGGAAACATTTTGCCTGGAAAATATTATGCAGACGGAATGGAATTGGAAACTTCCGAGGACGCGCCGATGGGGATCAACATGAACTATTTGATAAACGAAGACAATTCTGCAAAGGGCTTTGACAGGGAGGTTTTCTCGGAGAAAAATCTTCCCTATACCTTGCTATTCAATGCCACCGCCTATTTTACATTTTTTAAAAATGGAGAGTTCGTAAATTTTCATATAAATGATGGGATGGAAACAAAAACATATTCTGTTACTAGGGAACAAATCGAAGGCTTATACGAAAAAGACGTGCAGGATTTTCAATCAGATTTGCAAGCTTGGGAGCAAGAAGTTATGGAGAATGTATTGATGGATTCAGATAAAGTTCAGGACTTTTTCACTGAGATTACTTCAAAAGGGGAATGAATTGTAAATTATTTCATAATCTACCCAAATCTTCTTTAAATGCAATGGATATAATAGTACAATAGTTGCATACAATAAGTTGAAATTATTGGGGGGTGTCAGGATGGAAGGAAAGCCAAACCACTATGATGGCAGCATGCAAGCGGAAATGAAGAACACAACAGAAGTAGACAATGAGACTTTTATCTTGACGGAAGAAGCAAGAAAAAACATTACCGGTAATCCATTTTTCCTGAAAAATGAGGAATAAGTATAATTGTTTAATGAGCATGCCAACTATTAAATGGCAGCTCTTTTTTTATAATTAAATTTAATTTGTAATGTTGTAAAAGCTATTAAGCTGTTGATTGGAGCAAATGGCGGAGACACCCGCGGGAATGAAGCGATCGACAGGAGTTCCCGCAGGGCGAAGCACGAAGAGGCTCCTGTATCGCCCCGCAGGACGTGGAGCCATTTTGCGGAAATCAATAGAGGTACCAACACAGTTTTATTTTTTTAAAAGTATTTTACTTGCTTTTCAATAAAAAATCTTATATTATTATCTCGAATTAAAAATAAATTAATTCGAGATAGTTGGTAACTTATGCCTTTTAGACACAAAATAAAATAAACCATTACAAACAAGAGAGGAAGAATCAACATGGCAAAAGTATTGTATATTACTGCACATCCACATGATGACACGCAATCATATAGTATGGCAGTTGGAAAAGCATTTATTGATACGTATAAGGAGGTAAATCCTCAAGATGAAGTAGTGCACGTGGATCTTTACAAAGAGCATATTCCTCATATTGATGCGGATGTGTTCAGTGGCTGGGGAAAACTTCAAACAGGAAAAGGCTTTGAAGAGCTTTCCGAAGAAGAAAAAGGAAAAGTAAGTCGTCTCTCGGAACTAACGGAGCAATTTATTGGAGCTGATAAATATGTGTTTGTCACCCCACTATGGAATTTCTCCTTCCCTCCTGTGATGAAAGCATATCTTGATTCTGTTTCTGTTGCAGGAAAATCGTTTAAATATACAGCAGAGGGACCTGTGGGACTTCTAACTGATAAAAAAGCATTGCATATTCAAGCTCGTGGTGGAGTTTATTCTGAAGGACCAGCTGCAGCAATGGAAATGGGACACCGATATCTCAACGTATTAATGCAGTTTTTCGGAGTGCCGTCCTTTGAAGGAGTGTTTGTAGAAGGTCATGCTGCTATGCCAGATAAAGCCGAGCAAATCAAAGAAGATGCTATCAATCGTGCAAAAGACAAAGCGCATACGTTCTAAGTCACAAAAAAACCTCCCTGTCACCTTCGTGATAGGGAGGTTTTCATATCAACCAGTTAATAAATCTGCATTTGGATATTTTACCTTAGAAGGTTTCGGCTTGGCTATAGAATAGGCCAATGTTAATGGTCCAAGCTTTCCAAGGAGCATGATAAAGACAATTACTGCTTTTCCAATCGTCGTTAATTCTCCAGTAATGCCCATAGACAGACCTACTGTCCCGAATGAAGAAATTATTTCAAACAACAGAGGTAAAAGCTCAACATCTTCTGTTATGGTCAAAATGAATAAGGAAAGAAAGATAAATAAAACACTGATACTTGAAATGGCTAGTGCCTTTAAAACATAGCCCTGATTGATGGAGCGTCTAAAAAGGACAATTTCTGGTCTTCCTTTGATAAAGGTATTTACCGCTAAAATGATGATGACAAAGGTCGTTAATTTAATTCCACCACCCGTTGATGTACTTCCTGCACCAACAAACATCAGTAATAGCATAAAAATGATAGAGGACGTCTCCATGGATCCTATATCAATGGAATTGAAACCGGCTGTTCGCGTTGTTACCGCTTGAAAATAGGAGGCCCATAGCTTTTCAATAAGGCTGAAATTTCCAAGTGTATTAGGGTTCGCGTACTCCAATACAAAAAACAGTAGCATCGCAGTCAAATTTATAATCAACGTTCCAAATAGCATGATTTTGGTATGCAAACTAAGCTTATTAAATTCTTTTGTGTACCAAAGGTCTGTGAGTACGGTAAAACCAATCCCTCCAATGATAAAAAGAAAGGAAATAACGATATTCACCACAGGATCTCCGACATAGTTCATCAGACTGTCTGACCAGATAGAGAACCCTGCATTGTTAAAAGCTGAAATCGAATGAAACACACTATAATAAAAGCCATCTACCCAACCATATTCTGGAATCCAACGATAACAAAGAAGTAAAACCGCAATCCCCTCTATTAAAAATGAAAACTGAATGATTCTTTTTACTAAAAGGATTATTCCTCCAACAGAGGTTTGGTTTAACGCTTGTTGCAACACTAATCTTTGATGAAAGCCGATTTTTTTACCAAGCATAAGAAATATTAAGACCGCAAAAGTCATAATACCAATTCCGCCGAATTGAATGAGAGCAAGGATTACCATCTGTCCGAATAAGGTATAGACCGTTCCTGTATCTACTACAACTAAACCCGTTACTGTCATGGCAGATGTTGCCGTAAAAAGAGCGTCAATGAAAGACAACGGCTCCGTAGTTGCAAAAGGCAATAACAAAAGAGTGGTGCCTAGCGCTACAAAAAGGATAAAAACTAAAATTAAGAGTTGAGGAGGGTTAAGTTTAATGTATGCTCTTCGCCACATCTACTAAACCCCCATTGCTTCAAAACGATGTATGTCTTCATTTCTTCCTAAAATAATCAGTAAATCCCCTTCCACAATCACTTCATCTGCGGGAGGAGAAATGATGATATCTCCATCTCTTTGTATGCCAATAAGCGTGCAGCCAAACCTTGCTCGAAGATCGAGTTCTGTCAGTGTTTTATTACTCACTTTATTGGATGCGAACAATTCTGCAATACTATGATTGTTAGATAGCTCAATGTAGTCAAAAATTTTATCTGAAACAACATGGTGTGCCACCCTTTTGGCCATGTCTCGTTCTGGTTGAATGATGCGATCTACACCGATTTTTTCTAACACCTTTTGATGATATTTATTGGTTGCTTTTACCCACACCTGTTGAATACCCATTTCCTTTAACAGTAAGCTTGTAAGGATACTAGATTCAATATCATCCCCCATGGAAACAATGGCATGATCAAAATTGCGTATTCCAAGTGAATTCAAGGTAGCCTCATCTGTCCCATTTGCTTGCACCGCATGTGTAGCATATTTACTAATTTTATTGATACTATCTTCATTTTTGTCAATGGCAAGTACTTCGACACCTAGTGTAGAAAACTCTTCCACAATGCTGCCTCCAAACCTTCCTAATCCAATGACAACAAATTGCTTCTTCATCGTTATTCCTTCTCTCGTATATTATGGATAAGCTCTTTTAATCAATAAGGCTCTTTTCTACAAGATTGTTGCTAAAAACTTAAGAAAAAGTTAGCTTTAAGAATTCTTTCCAATCTTTATGCGAAGAAAAATTGCCACATGTTTCAATCTTCCTCCACGCAAAGATACGCAGTAGCAACAAAATTTGCGAAAACAGCCATCAATAAAAAGAAAAAAGACCAGTTTCTTTGCATCTCAAAGAATGGTCTTTAATAAAAAGTTTTAGACCCTTCTCTCAAAACGCTTACGAGGTTAGCTGTCGGGTTAGAGGATGAGAGTCCTCTTCACTAGTAATGTGATTCACCCCAAGATATCGATAGAAACAGATATCATTATGGTTCCCCCGCTCTAATAAGATTAAGCAATAGGATTAAATATTTTAACGATGATACTAAATTTACTCCCCTTTTAGCACTTCGTCAATATGTATTTTCATAAAAAGAACATTCTTTACAAAAGGATGTTTTTGTAAGGCTGTTTTCGCAAACTTTGTTGCTACTGCGTATAGTTAAGACACCCGTAATCAACGTTGCTGTCGTGCTCTTTTCGTGAAGGTAGAGATAAATATGTGGCGATTTACTTTACTTCATGAGTGGAAAAAGTCCTAGAACCGACTTTTTCTTAAGTTTTTAGCAACTATCTTTTAGAATAGAGCCTTTGTAAAGGGGCAGATGTATGTTTGTTAATCTTTTGTTCATATAATACAGCTATAATGAAAGTAGAGTAAATTTCCTGAAATGAGGAATTGGATGAAGAAGTTATTCAAAGTACTAGTAATAGAAGATGATCCGAATATTGCAGAATTAATCTCCCTTTATATTGAAAAAGAAGGCTTCTCCATTGAGATAGCCTGGGACGGAGAAGAGGGCCTCGGTAAATACTACGAAGTGAGCCCTGATTTTGTCATTTTAGATATTATGCTCCCAGGTATGGATGGCTTTGAAATTTGCAAGGAAATAAGAAGAGACAATAGTGGCATCCCCATTATAATGCTAACTGGCAAAGGAGAAAGCTACGATAAAATTAGAGGATTTGGACTAGGTGTAGATGATTATATGGTCAAGCCGTTTGATCCGAACGAATTAATTGCAAGAGTAAAAGCTGTTCTACGAAGATCTAATCCTTCTAGTCTTCATGAAGTTGTAAACATTCCTGGAATAACCATAAATATGAATGAGTATAAGGTGTATGTAAATAATGCCGAAATTACCATGCCTCCAAAAGAGCTTGAGCTTTTATATTTTTTTGTAGTAAACAAAAATCAAGTGTTTACAAGGCAGCAGCTACTCGACAATATTTGGGGCTATGACTACGATGGGGACTCTAGAACTATAGATGTTCATATCAAGCGGATAAGAGAAAAGCTTGAGGAGCAGTCAGAACGATGGAATTTAAGAACAATCAGGGGCATAGGCTATAAGCTAGAGGTGAAGGAAAGTGATTAAACGAAAATCTATCTTCATCAAACTTTTCTTAACCTCCTTACTGATTCTCTCCGTTTCCTTTATGATTTTTGCCCTTATTTTCAATTATTTATTACACAATGTTATCTTGAAAAACTACCAAGAGACCTTATACTATCAAAGGGATCAGCTCACAAATTATATTAATTTGATGTCGGAGAAGGGCTTGGAAAGAGATATTTTGTACGAATCTCTTGCTCTTAGCTTGGATAAGGACGACCAAACTACCTATATTTTTAATGCAAATGAAGAAATTGCTTATTTAAATAAGGATAATTATCTCTTGTCCCTCGTGGAAAAAGAGGATATTCAAAAAGCATTATCAAATAAAGAAGTAAAGAAAAAAATAAAAGTGAATGGACGTCCAATGTTTCTTGTGGCACTGCCGATGGAATTGAAATCTGAAACGCCATCTAACCATGCGATGGTCGTTATTTTTCACGGATTTGACCAAGATACAAACCCTATACGTTTCATCAATTTATCGGCTATTGCAGTAACGATTATCTTAACGGGGGTTATCATCTATTTTGCTTCTAGAAAAATTACCGCTCCTTTGCTTGAATTAAATCGAAATGTTCTTGAGTTTGCCAAAGGTGACTTTTCAAACGAAGTAAAAATCAATCGTCAAGATGAAATTGGACAGCTGGGAGCATCTGTGAATTATATGGCAAAGGAACTTGCTGGTTTGGAGAAGGCAAGGCGAGATTTCGTCGCAAATGTTTCGCATGATTTACGGTCTCCACTTACATCCATTAATGGATTTTTAACTGCCATTCAAGATGGTACCATTCCTGAAAACAGAAGAAATCATTACCTCTCTGTTATGAAAAATGAAACGAATCGTTTAATTAAGCTTGTTAATGATTTATTAGATATCACGCTTTTTGAATCCAATCAATTAGCATTATCCAAAGAAAGTTACAATATGGTAGAACAGATAAGAAGAGTGATAGCCAAAATGGAACCGGATTTACAAAAAAGAGAGATAGAAATGGAGTTCAAATCAGATTCAAAGGAAATAAAGGTCTTTGCTGATATGGATCGAATAGAACAGGTATTAACGAATCTTATTCACAATAGTATTCACTTTTCCAGTAAAGGAAGCAAGGTGGAAGTTCACTTGTTTACTAATGAGGAAGCAAATGCGGTCTTTATTGACATTAAAGACTATGGAATGGGTATTGATGATAAAGATTTACCGTTTATTTGGGATCGATTTTTTAAAGCGGATAAATCAAGATCCAACAAAATTGGAACTGGAATTGGGTTATCTATTGTAAAACAAATTTTAGATCAACATGAAACAGTAATCACTGTGGACAGCAAGGTAGGAAAAGGAACGACTTTTACCTTTTCTCTTCCAATAAGCATTAAAAAAAGCTGACTGTTCATGTTGTGTTCATATTCACATCGTAAACTATAAACTAGGTAGGAAATAACCATTGGGCTGTTTTATTGAGGAAGAGGGGAGGGAGTAGTTATCGTTAATAGAAGAGCATGGAAAATAGGGACGTTTATCTTCATCGTAGGTTCTTTTTTATGGATCATGCAGACTGAGTGGATTGACGTGATAAAAACCGGTGATATCGATAGAATTCAAACGGTGTTTAAAGAAGATATCCCGGCTATCTTGGTTCTTACTTTTATCTTAATGTTGTTCCAAAATCTCTTCACATTGATTCCTATTGTTGGGATTATTGTTATTAATATAGCTTTGTTTGGCTTTGGCATTGGCTACATTTGGAGTGTAGTGGCGAGCATTGCTGCTGGCATCATGAGCTTTATTTTTTATCGATATTGGTTTCAATCCATCCTAACGAAGAAAGTACCCCCTATTTACTTACAAAGGCTTGAGCATAAAGGCTTTTGGTTTGTCCTTTTATTAAGAATGATACCATTCATACCATCAAGTATTATTAATCTAGCTGGTGGGGTAAGTTCTATTCGGCTACTTTCCTTTTCCTTTGCCACCCTCATAGGAAATAGCGTCTATATCCTATTACTCAGTTTTGTAGCAAATGGCTTAATGACTGCAAGAATTGAAGGATATATATTAGTGGCGCTAGTGTTAGCTCTCATCCCAAGTTATTACTACTTTAAAAATGTAAAGCCAAAAGTTCATTATGTAGAACATCAAAAAAAGAAGGTAGGAGAGGGCTAACTTCGGGCCTCTCTTTTCTTATGCTGGAGGAAATAGTTTATTATGATCATACCAAAAATAGCAGTGAAAAGACCCGTAACGACCATTATGATGATGTTGTTGGTTTTATTACTTGGTTTTGTCTCGTTAACAAATTTGAAATTAGATTTGATGCCAAACATTAACCCGCCTGTATTGGCGGTCATGACCTCTTACCCTGGTGCAGGTCCAGAAGAAGTGGCAGAGATTGTAACGAAACCTATTGAAGATGTAGTTGGTACAAGTGCCGGCTTGCAAACGATGCAATCCCGCAGCAGCTCCAATTCCTCTTTAATTATTGCGCAATACGAATGGGGAACAGAAATATCGGAGGTAAGGGAGGATTTAAGTTCTTCTCTGAATCTTGTTAGGCTTCCTGATGCAGTAAATCAACCAATGATCATGAAATTTGATCCAACGATGATGCCGATTGTTCAGTTTTCTGTTTCGAGCGGGGAGGAAATCCAAGCGCTTCAAGAAACAGTGAATGACGTGGTTGTTCCAAAGCTGCAAAACATTGAAGGGGTGGCAAGTGTTAATGTTACCGGAGGCTTTGATGAAGAAATTAAAGTCACCCTAAATGAAGAAAATCTAAAAAAATACGACTTAACTCAATCACAAATTGTGCAGCTCATTCAAGGGAATAACTTAACGATGCCAGGTGGAATTATTGAGGAAGATGGAGAAAAGCTAAACCTTCGTATTTTGGCAAAAGTAGAAACGGTCGATGCTTTGAAAAATCTTCCAGTTAGCATCGAGCCTAAAGGGCAAGAGCTAGAGGTGGTGACATTAGAAGAAGTAGCGAAGGTTGAACTCTCTCCAAAAGATGTGACATCCTTTGCACGGACAAATGGAACCGAAAGCCTGATGGTAAGTATTCAAAAGGAAGGAACAGCCAATACGGCAGAGGTATCCAAACAGGTACAGGACAGACTTTCATCTATTGCGGAGCAGAACAGTGATCTTACCTTTGATGTAGCAATGGACCAAGGGGAAGTAATAGAACGATCAATCTCAAACGTTACGCTTGCCCTTGTGTTTGGTGGTATCTTTGCGGTAGCTGTTATTATTGTATTTTTACGTTCCATAGCCTCCACATTAATTGTAGGAATTGCTATCCCGTTTTCTGTTATCGCTACCTTTGTTCTGATGTATTTTTCAGGAATGACCTTAAATATTATGTCATTAGGTGGGCTTGCCTTAGGGGTGGGAATGCTTGTTGATAACGCCATTGTCGTAATAGAAAATATCTACCGTCATTTAACCAAAGGAGGTTCTAGAAAAGAAGCTGCCATTACAGGAGCAGCAGAGGTTGGGGGAGCTGTGACAGCTTCCATGCTGACAACGCTGTCTGTATTCTTACCTATTGTATTTGTAGGGGGAATGATTGGAGATATCTTTAAGGAACTGGCTTTAACCGTTACGTTTGCCCTCTTAGCTTCATGGGCAGTGGCGCTCACAGTTGTACCAGCGCTTGCAGGCCTACTTTTAAAGCCTGAAAAAGTAAAGAGTAAGAAAGAAAGCGTGCTTTATAAGAAAATTATTTCATGGGCGCTAGATCACCGACTAATCGTCATTCTGTTGGCAATTTTCACATTGGTAGGCTCTTTGTTTCTAGCTCCGAGGATTGGTACAGAGTTCATGCCAGCACAGGATGAAGGTACCTTTTCGATAAACATGGAATTGCCAGAGGGGGCGTCATTTGAAAGAACCCTAGAGCTGGTGGAGGAAGTGGAAGGCTCCATAGAGAATGTATCAGAAGTAGACATCGTGACGGCAACAATTGGAAATGCCGATGAATTTATGGCTGCTGCAACTGGAAGTGGAGAAAATGTTGGTTCTCTTACTGTAAAGCTGGTTAGTGCAGATGAACGTGAGCGCTCGACAGAAGAAGTGATGAATGCTTTGAAAAAGGACCTTGCATCATTGGAAAGTGAAGCTGAGCTAACATATAATTTGAGCAATTCTATGGAAGCGATGAGTGGTGCTCAAAATGCTGTTGAGGTCATGTTGTTAGGAAATGATAAGGAAAAGCTTCAAACGTATACGGAGGAACTAACAACTAGGTTACAAGCGCTTGAAGAAGTCAATGCGGTGTCTGATAGCATTCAAACTGGAAAACCAGTGTATCAATTTATCCTTGATAAGGAAGAAGCATTCAAGTATGGCTTAACTGCCGGTCAGGTTGGAAATATAATTAATGAAGCTCTACAAGGAAATGTAGCAGCCACCATGTTTGATACGGAAATTCGAGTGCATATGGAAGGCATCTCAAACTCAAAAGAGGAGCTAGAAAATCTCTCTATTCCTAATAGGTCAGGTCAGGAGATTACCTTGAAAGATATTGGTGAAATCGAAAGAGGGGAAGGACCTGTTACAGTGGTACGAGAGAATCAACAAGATTCAGTCGTAATTACCGCAAATTTTGAAGGCCAAGATATGGGGACCGTTTCCATGAAGGTTCAAGCCGAAATTGATGATATGGTCAAAGAGCTGGATATTAATACTGACCAATTTACCATTAAAACTGGTGGCGGAGCGGAAATGATGGACGACGCATTTGCAAGTCTTCTTCTTGCAGTGGTGCTTGCAATAGTGTTTGTATACATGGTCATGGCGAGTCAATTTGAATCTCTCTTGCAGCCATTTATCATCATGTTTACATTACCGCTTGCCATCATTGGGGTTGTTTTAGGGTTATTCTTTACAGGATATGCATTTGGTGTGACCGCTTTTATTGGAATCATCATTCTTGTAGGAATTGTCGTCAACAATGCCATAGTCTTTATTGATTACACCAACCAGCTACGAGCAAAAGGTTTGCTTGTTAGAGAAGCACTAATGGAAGCAGGAGTTACAAGGCTAAGGCCAATCATTATGACAGCTTTAACGACAATCCTGGGCTTATTGCCTTTAGCTATTGGTCTTGGTGAAGGAACAGAATTACAGGCGCCTATGGCAGTAGCGGTTATTGGTGGATTATTAAGCTCCACAGTATTGACCCTTGTTGTTATTCCGGTTATTTATAGCTTGCTTACGAGCAGACAGGAAAAAAAGAGGTTAGCTAAATTAGAAGGATAAAGTAACAGGGCCGTAGCTCCAATGGGAGCACGGCCCTAATTTTATTCGTTTTTTCGGACTTTTCTTTGATAATAAATAAAGATCGGTAGCGGGATGACAATCCAACCGAAGCTTTTTATAAGTGTGTTCCAAGCCATTTCACGATTGCGTTCTTTATCTTGAGCTACAACAGCCTCATATTCAGCAAGTAGCTCCTCTTCCTCTATTTCCGGCTCGGAAATCGGTTTCCCGTTCTCATCATGCTTGGTTTTCCCAGCAATGGTCATTTCTTTGTATTCATGATAGGTTTGGTAATAGCTTGATGGAGAGACAATGTCGGCAATAGCCATGAAGGCTGCAACACTTCCGCCAATTGTCATCATTAACGTCATAAATAAAATAACATAGTAATAGACAACCCTAATCATGCCCTCACTCCTTTTCTGTGCAAACTATATTACACTTCCTATTATAAAGGTATTTTCACTTTGAAACTAATAGACGTTGAAAAACGTATAAGTAGTAAAAGAAATAGGGGAGGTTTTAGAGATGTGGATCTTTTTCTTTATACAGCTTGCATTAATTTTAATTTTTATATTGTTAGGATGGATGATTGTTAAAAAAGAAGCGTATGGCCTTATTTCTAACTTTAGAGGCAGACCAAAAGAAGAACAGGAAGAACTGATACAACGCGGCTACCCACAAAAGGCAGGAAAATTACTAATTATTACTGGTGTTGCTTTATTATGCTTACTGCCATTGCTATTTACAGGCATCTCGTTTGTATTAGAGATAAGCGTGATGGTGATGATGTTTTTCTTATTAGGAGGCTTCATCTATTTATCCAAGTATGAAGTTCCGAGAAAACAAAAATTAAGTTATATTATCAGCTCAAGCATAGCAGTAACTACCTTCGTTTTTCTTGGAATTGTTTTCTTTTTTGGCTATCAGGATTTTGAGCTAAAAGCACAGGAGGAATCTTTTGAAATTACAGGCGTTTATGGTGACGAATGGAGTTATGAGGAAGTGCAGGAGGTTCGCTTATTATCAGAAATGCCAGAAGTAACGGCTCGCACAAATGGTTATGGAATGCCAACTCTTTCAAAAGGGCACTTTAAGCTAAAGGAATATGGGAAGGGTCTTTTGTTTGTTTATCGTGATAGCTCACCATATTTATTCATACAAACCAAGGAAGAAACAATTATTATTAATTCAAAAAGTGCAGATAATACCGAAAGCTGGTATGATTTTTTAAAGGAACATGTATCAAAAGAAAAGGAATAATTATTCTATCATAGAAAGGAATACGGACAATGACTTACGTTTTGTTAGTAGTCGGCTTCGCCTTATTGATTAAAGGAGCGGATTGGTTTGTAGATGGAGCATCTCAAATTGCAAAGATTCTCAGAATTTCTCCGTTACTGATAGGATTGACCATTGTGGCCTTCGGTACTAGCTCCCCAGAAGCAACGGTGAGTATTCTAGCAGCACTTGATGGAAATGCCGAGGTGTCTCTTGGTAATGTGATTGGTAGTAACATCTTTAATATCACCTTAGTCGTGGGGATTACTGCCTTATTAAATCCTCTAAAAGTGGAAAGTGAAACCATAAGAAAAGAAATACCCTTTACCTTACTTGGTAGCACAGTTCTGTTAGTGTTGATCAGTGATATGTTCTTGCAAGGTTTGACTGAAAACTTGCTAACTAGAAGTGATGGTTTGATTTTTTTATTGATTTTTAGTATTTTCATGTATTATATTTTTGAAGTAGCCAGAAACAATCGAGAAACAATTGCAGCCGAAAATGAAAAGGAAGCTCCTAAATGGGGAAAAAACAGCATTCTTACCTTCGTAGGTCTAGCTGCGATTATTTTTGGAGGAGAGCTTGTTGTAAGAAACAGTACCGAAATTGCTGTTTCACTTGGAATGAGCCAAACGCTTGTCGGGTTAACCATTGTTGCAATCGGAACGAGCTTACCTGAATTAGTTACGTCGGTGATGGCTGCGATAAAAAAACAAAGTGAGATTGCCCTAGGAAATATTGTGGGAAGTAATATCTTCAATATTTTCTTTGTACTTGGGACCTCTTCCTTAATTATTCCTTTACCTGTGGATAGCAGGGTCTTTGTTGATATTGGATTGATGCTATTCCTGACGGTAGTTTTGTTGATATTTTCCAGAACGAATTATCGAATTGGGAAAATAGAGGGAAGCTTCATGGCTGTTGCATATGTGGTATATTTAATTTTCATTATTCTTAGAAATTGAGGGCTTATCTTTATGGAAGAAATCATTGTTTTGTTAAAGTATATATTCCTTGGGATTTTTCAAGGAATTACCGAGCCTATACCTGTTTCATCTAGCGGACATGTCATGATTCTGCAAGAGCTTTTGGGTATGGAGCTTGAGGGATTAACTTTTGAAATCGTGGTAAACGCTGCTTCCTTACTTGCCATTTTGATTATTTATCGCGAATCGATTTCACGACTGTTTTTTGGAGCGTTGAGATTTATTGCGAAGAAAGAGAAGGAAGACAAAGCAGATTTTATGTTTGTCGTGTATTTAGTGGTAGGTACGATTCCAGCTGGAATTATTGGAGTGGTTTTCGGAGATGCCATTTCTGATGCGTTAGACAACATCAAGGTTATTGGAGTTACCCTCATTGTGACTGGTATTGCCTTATGGTTAATACGCAATCTACGCGGTCGAAAAAACGATGCAGAATTGTCCTTCAAGGATTCCATCATCATCGGGTTTGCTCAAGCTATCGCACTTATACCTGGTATTAGTAGATCTGGTGCGACCATTGTTGCTGCGATGGCACGTGGGATGAAGCAAGAAACTGCACTTAGGTTTTCCTTTTTATTATTTGTTCCGGTAAGTGTAGGAAGTATGCTATTAGCAATTAAAGATTTATTGGGGATGGAAAATCTAAATGAAATTGTTCTGCCATATTCTTTAGCTTTTATTGCCGCATTAATTGCATCTTATTTTTCGTTAAAATGGTTTATGGGAATTATGGCTAGAGGTAACCTTGCTTATTTCTCTATATACTGTTTTATTGTAGGAACACTTGTGATCCTATTCTTATAATCTTATTAACTTGTAAAACAATCAAAAGACACTCCTTAGGTGAAGTGTCTTTTTTTTATATGCATATGAATATAATGTTACATATATATATGATACTATAGAGATAAGTAACATTATGGAGGGTTTTTATGGAGTATGTCGAAGCAATAAAAAAACGTAGTTATATCCTTCAAATGAAAGAATACTTAAAAGAACATTCCTTACGTGACTATTTATTTTTCGTAATGGGAATCAATATGGGTCTTCGGATAAGTGAGCTCCTTCAATTAAAAGTAGAAGATATGAAGGAAGACGAGAAGATAAAGGAATTTTTTTTAACAGATGACCATACGACAATTTATATTAATCACCAAGTAAAACAGGCTATATCCCTATACCTTCACCATCGGCCACTTTCTTCATCAGACTATCTCTTTAAGTCCAAAAAATGCAAAACCCCCATTACAAGACAGCAGGCATACCGCATCATCAATAAGGCGGCCAAGGAAATTGGAGTTCCGGGAAAAATAGGAACGCATACGTTAAGAAAAACCTTTGGATACCACGCTTATAGTAGTGGTGTGGCAGTATCCTTATTACAAAAACACTTTCGTCACGCAACTCCGTCTGAAACGTTACGATATTTAGGTGTAAAAAAACGAGACGATACACCTGTAAAAATAGATGTAAATTTATAGGGAGGAATAAGAATGCTTCAAGGAGCCTTTCATGTGGACTATTTTATTCTATTAACCGCATTTCTACTAATAGTAGGAGTTATTACCACAAAATTTTCTTCCAGACTTGGTGTGCCAGCTCTTGTACTGTTCATTATAGTTGGAATGACAGCAGGTAGCGATGGTTTTGGATTGATCTTTTTTGATAATGTGAAATATGCTCAGCTCATCGGTATTTTTGCATTAGTCATCATTCTTTTTGAGGGTGGACTGCAAACAAAGTGGAATACGGTAAGCAAGGTTATAAAGCCTTCCTTATCCTTAGCGACTTTCGGTGTTATTTTGACTTCCGCTATCGTTGCAGTGTCCGCCAAATTGATTTTGGATGTCACTTGGCTAGAAGCATTTTTGTTTGGTGCAATCGTAGGATCTACAGATGCTGCAGCGGTTTTCGCAGTTTTAAAAGGACAAAATATTAAAGCTCGTATGGGTGCAACGCTTGAAGCGGAATCGGGGACAAATGACCCAATGGCGGTGTTTTTAACTCTTTCTTTTATTGAACTACTTACCGCCTCAGATCCAAGCTATATCGGATTTGTTGGAAGCTTCTTTTGGCAAATGGGCATTGGTTTACTCTTAGGACTTGGATTAGGAAAATTAGCTTCTTATTCTATTAATCAAATTAATTTGGACTCTTCTGGTTTATACCCCGTTTTTGCGATGGCCTTTGCCTTACTTACGTATAGTATTGCTGCATTAATGGGAGCAAGTGGGTTGTTGGCTGTTTATGTGGCGGCATTAATTATCGGAAATAATGAACTTACCTATCGTCAATCAATTTTCCGTTTTAATGAAGGTTTTGCTTGGATGATGCAAATCTTAATGTTTATAATCCTAGGGCTTTTAGTATTTCCAGGACAACTTTTTCAATTTGATATCATGTTAAAAGGACTATTACTTTCCATTATTCTTATTGTTGTTGCAAGACCAATAGCAGTATTCTTATCGACACTAGGCATGAATTTTACTGTAAAAGAAAAGGTCTTTCTTTCTTGGGCAGGATTAAGAGGGGCAGTACCAATTGTATTAGCGACTTTCCCAATGATTGCAGGAATTCCAAATGCCCAGCTTTTCTTTAATGTTGTATTTTTCGTTGTATTAACGTCAACACTTGTACAAGGGTCGACCATTACGATGCTTGCTCAAAAGCTTCAACTTACTGGCCCACAAAAAATTGCCCCTATTCATTCGTTAGAGCTTGTTTCGATTGGAAAAGCAAATGCTGAAATTATTGAGTTTCAAGTGGAGCAGGATTTAGATATGGTGGGAAAAACGTTAGCAGAGCTGAAATTCCCAGATAAAACGCTCATTAATGCCGTGATTCGATCAGGCATCCTTGTCACTCCATCTGGAGATACGGTGATAAAAGATAAAGATTTTCTCTATATATTGACTTCAAGAAAAAGTAAGCTAGCTTTAGAGGAATTTCTGAAAAAGAAAAAACCAACAGAGCAAGAACAAGAACAAGAGGAGAAAGAACTATCTAAGGTAGAAAATTAAAAAGGTTACCCATTTTTTGGGTAACCTTTCTCTAATTATGAGGCAATCTTTTGTTTTAATGTTCTCTTAGTCTTATTATCGAGAGCTCCAGATTTATATTGGAAGCTGCAATATATTAAAAATACGGAAATCAAAACATAACCTAATGCAAAATCAGGTGCTGCATTTATAGACAGCTTTGGTGCGTGCATAAATCCGACAAAAGATAAGAATGAACCGATGAGAGCAAAGGAAGCAGCTCTTCTGTAATCTTGATCAATAATATAAACCGTAATGGCTCCTAAAATAATGGCAGTGAACATCGCTCCTTGTCCTAAAGGGACAATTCCTTCTGAAATTCCAGCAACTACTTCTCCAGCACTTTTATTAAATCTGGTCATGACATAGTTTGCAAAGTACGGTAGCATGGCAATGGCAACAGCAGGGAAATATCTTTTCTCATTGGACTGAAAAGCAGTAGAGACCATGGAAATTCCCACGAATACTAATATTGGAGCGACCGCAGCGAGCGGGATAATGGCGGCAAGGGCTGCAATTACTCCAGTCATGGCTGCAAGACCAAAAACAATAGCGTTTAAGATGCTATAACCTCGTCCTGCACCCATCCATTTCGAGCCTACTGTCGCAATATAAACGGTAGTAGGGAAAAGACCGCCAAAAACTGCCCCAAGCATCGTACCCACTCCATCGACTGCTTGACACTCACGAACATCATAAGAATCACCTGCAGCAGCCATGGCATCCACGTTGTTCATCGTTTCAATAGCATTATACAAAGTAATCGGCAATATGATGGCAAGTAAGCCAACTAAGGCTGTAAACAAATAGCTCATTCCTTCAAAAGCAGCAAAGCTAGGGAGAATAGGATAGAACCCGATATTTGCTAGCCCTTCAGAAATTTGACCTGGCGATTGATAACCAAGTGCAAAGGCCAAAATTGTTCCGATGATAACAGCAAAGAGGGAAGCTGGGATTTTAAATGGCATGCTGATTTTCCCAACAACACCAGCAATGATAATGACGAGTGCAACTAATCCAACGACAGGAATAGAAAATGTATTAAAAAGCATTTCTCCAGCAATGAACGTTAAAGCCACACCTGCTAGTGCTCCAAGCATGGCAGCGCGTGGAAGGTTGTTTCTTACCCAATTACCTGTAAAGCTAACCAACGCTTCAATCAAACCGCTTAAAAAAGCAGCAGCTACGGCAATTTTCCAAGCAAGCTCAGGGTCTCCAGTTAATGCATTAGCTGGTGCTAGTACTCCAAATAAAAACACAAACATAACGGGAGTACTAATTCCATAGGAAAGCGCGGTAAC
Organism: Bacillus sp. THAF10; assembly: GCF_009363695.1. NCBI lineage: Bacteria > Bacillati > Bacillota > Bacilli > Caryophanales > Bacillaceae > Bacillus > Bacillus sp. THAF10. The sequence goes on from NZ_CP045403.1 coordinate 1,092,001, forward strand.
ATCCGTCCGTTTTTCTTTCTCAGCAAGGCGTTTTGCCATAAAGGCATAATAAAGATTACCAACCATCACCGCTACTGCAGCACCAGGGATTACTTTTCCAAACACAATGCTTGCTGGGAATCCCATACCAAGCATCGTAACAGCGATGATGACAAAATTGGCGAGGTTATTTTGAAAAAGGGCAAAAAAAGCATCCGTATCTTCTTTTTTATACCAAGGGTAATGGATGGTGGTTGATTTCATGGAAAGGCCTCCTATGTGTTAGTTTGATTGTGTGACGGTAGCTTCATCTAAAAATGTGATTTGCTCATCGTTAAGCGATTGAATCCGTGCTAACGATTCCACACGGTATCCTTTTTCCTCTAATAGTTGTCTTCCAGGCTGAAATGATTTTTCAATAACAATACCAATGCCCTCAACGGTTGCACCAGCTTGCTTGACTACATCGATCAACCCTTGGGCAGCCTGTCCATTTGCGAGAAAATCATCAATGATTAATACGCGTTCATTTTCTTGTAAAAATTCTTTAGCAATCGTTATTTCACTTGATTCCTGTTTGGTGTAGGAAAAAACCTCGCTTGTGTAAACATTGTCTTTTAGCGTTAAAGATTTTTTCTTTCTTGCAAATACGAGAGGGACACCAAGGGTATGTGCGGCAAAGAAACTCGGGGCAATGCCAGACGATTCGATAGTTATGACTTTGTCAATGTGAGAGTTAGAGAAACGATGTGCAAACTCTTTTCCTATTTCTATCATTAGTTCTGTATCAATTTGGTGATTAAGAAAGTTGTTTACCTTCAATACTCCGTTAGGAAGGACGGAGCCTTTTTCTACGATGGCGTTCTGCAATAATTTCATTTGTATCTGCTCCTTTGCTAAAAAAATCCAATAAAAAAACCCAAAAGCAAGTGTGTCCGACTACAAGTGACCACTTTTACTTTTGGGATTATGAGTAGTCTTACTCAGGGTAAAAAAGAGTAAGAAAAAAAGTATAGTATCACCCGTAGTCAAGCCATTTACGGTAGCTTGGTAGAGACTTGTAGGCCATATTCCTACTATTATACGAGTTGTGATATAGGATTGTTTGGATTATGAAGTGATTATAAAGGAAATTAGGACCTTTGAAAAGACTTTTGTGTGAAAAATACGAATAAAAATATCTGGAAGAGGAGGATAGTTAAGAGTTTACCTAGGGGAAAAGAAGAAATGAGATGAAAATTAGACCGCTAATAATTTTATGAAATAAGCGGTCTAGCTTTTTACAGGCTCATCACTAGTAGAGATGTGCTTGTACACAGATATATTTTGCAAGATACTTATGACCATTAAAGTGACCATCGTCCAAAAGTAACCAATATCATGGATGACGAATGCAATCACGGCAGCGACCAGCATGAGGAAACTTGCAATAATACTTACAACAAAAATAATTTTACTCAAACTCAAGGGTACATCTCCTCCTTAAATTGGTCGTAAGCAGTAGTATGTAATTACCCAAAGTGGCTAGGCATATGAGGTAATTATACAATATTTCTTGTTAACTCATCATTACAGTTATGTAAAATATTCGAAGTTCTAATAATTCTTAGACGAGGTAAATAGCAAAAAGGTTGCAAGTTTTCACCAAAAAATGAAAGATAAGTTGAATTATCTTTCATTTATTTTTATCAGCTTATGAACATCCTTTAAAACTTCCTCTTCAATTTCATGTCTTATCCATCCCACTTTTGGGGCAAATGACGAATTACCTCTTCGAATTACATTTCCTTGTTGATCTTTTTCCTCAAAGTCCACCACAATACAATTCTTGAATGTTTTTGCAGGGGTTTTAATTTCTGCATCAATGGAGCGTACTTTATAGGATATTATTAGTTCAAGCTCTTTCATTTCCTCTGTCCATGAAAAATTTTCTTCCAAGGGATAAGAGATAATTTTTGTTTTTGGAAATTTTTCAATGTCTGTTGCATCCCATTCAGATGGAAAGTCCTCTGATAAGACAATAAACCCGAAAATTCCATCCTTTGTTTCTTCATAGAAATTATTTGTTTCTTTTACTTCTTTTGTTTTATTTTCTGTGGTCGTGTGGACAGTTTTCACCTGAATAATGTTACTATCTGAAACTTTATTATAAAGTACACGGTATTTACTATGTTCCTTTTCTTCAACATATCGTTGAAAGGTATAGTCTCCTGAAGAAGGTAGTAATGATGGGGGAGGAGCCTCTTCTGCTTGACCTGATTTCTCTTCTACAGCAGTTCCACAGCTAGAAAGGACAACAACTATTAATCCCGTAAGTAGGGTAACGAGAACACGTCGCAACGACAAACCTCCTTGTAATGGTTATGGTTTCGATAGTGTTCCCACTTATATAGAAATTAATTAGTCCTCATGACCAAGAAAGCGATACCCTATGTAGAGAAGGATAAGGCATCCAATTGTTATCAAGATGAGATCATAGCCAACACATGTTTGTTGCATGCAAAATTCTCCCATATAGACCCTCCATCAATAAATATTTGTAATAGTATGAAAATTTTATAGAGAATAGACCTTGAAATAAATGGAACATCCATAGAAAAAAGCCGAAACGAGCGTTCCGACTTATTATTCATTCCCATTCTTCTCTGTCTTTCTCTGCTTGTATTTTCTCTTCCAAAAATGTAACAGCCTCGTCTTTATCATAGGTGAATAACAACATGTCACTGGTGAGGTAACCGGTATATTCAAAGATAATATAAGCAGGAGCACGATCGAATTCATATTTTGGATACTGTTCGTTTGCTTCGTCTAAGCCGATAATGACTTCACTGTTATCCAAAATTAGTTCAATATCTTCTATCTGAGACAAGGTTGCTTCTTCCGTATTTTCGACAACCTCGATAAAAGAATATCTTTCAGACGGTTGTTGCTGCATACAGGCTGTCATGAAAAGTAGGAAGATGGGCAGAAGAATCAGCTTTTTCATCATCTACAACACCTCCACAACTAATATTCGACACAATATGCTTTTTTCCTTTTTTATGGTGAAATTTAGGAATTGCTTGATTTAAGTGCTTTTCAAGGACTTGTCTACATACATTGATAGGGACAACTCTTTCATAAATGAGGCGATAGCATGGAACAATTTTTTTTAACAATTTTTGCTTTTTTTGCACAAATGGGTGTTTGGGGAATTATGTTGGGCTTAATGGTGGAAGTCATTCCAAGTGAAATTGTGTTAGGTTATGGTGGCTATCTCATTTCTAAAGGAGAAGTCAATCGCACCGGTGCGCTTATTGCTGGGGTTGTTGGAGGGACATTTGCACAGCTTTTCTTATATTGGGCTGGTAGCATGGGAGGGAGACCCTTTCTTGAGAAATACGGAAAATACATATTCATTCAGCCTAAGCATTTAGATATATCAGAAAGATGGTTTCAGCATTATGGACCTATTGTCGTTTTTACTGCTAGGTTCATTCCGATAGTAAGACATGCCATTTCCATCCCAGCAGGCATTGCTAAAATGAAATTTTCGCACTTTTTACTCTACACAATAGCAGCGATTATACCTTGGACTGTTCTATTTTTATACCTTGGCTTTCAATTGGGTGAAAATTGGCGGGATATTAAGCATGCGGCGCAACCGTTAGTGATTCCGCTGATGATCTTAATTATATTAGGTGCCATTACTTATTTTGTGTTTGACAGAAAAAGAATGCGATAGGGGAGAGAGGCATGTCCAAAATTGAAGCCTTCATTCTAGGGATTATCCAAGGGTTAACGGAATTTTTACCTATTTCCAGCACCGGTCATTTATATATAGGACGCAATTTATTCAATCTAGAAGAAGCAGGCTTACTTCTAGATACGATGTTACACTTTGGCACACTAATCGCGGTCCTCTACTTTTATCGGGAAGAATTCTTTAAAATACTTCGGAACCCGTTTCATAAGCTAACCCTATTGTTAATTGTTGGTACCATTCCAGCCGTTATTATTGGACTAACATTTAAGGATTATTTTGAAGCTATTTCAAAGACAGGTGTCACCATTGGCTGGGAATTCCTCCTTACTGGGGCAGTGTTATGGTTTGCTGACTCAATAAAAAAAGGGGCAAAGAAGATGGATGAAATTACGTGGAAGGATGCTCTATTTATTGGATCCTTTCAGGCTGCTGCCATTTTCCCAGCCATCTCACGGTCTGGTTTAACCATTGCTGCTGGACTACTTCGAAAATTGGACCGAGAAACAGCTGCCTATTTCTCCTTTCTTCTGTCTACTCCTGCTATTGCAGGCGCGGTATTCTTGCAAACACTTGAAGTAGCTGAAGTAGGAAAAGAGGATATTACGTTAACTTCTTTAATGATTGGGATATTGGCGTCTTGTTTTTTTGGATATATTGCAGTGAAATGGATGATAAATTATTTAAAAAAACATTCGTTACGGACATTTGCTGTTTATGTTTGGATACTTGGAATTGGGATTATTATTTTGCAGTATTTTGGTCTTTTTTGAAAGCTGTTTTCGTAAACTTTGTTGATGCTGCGTATAGTTAAGCAATACGTAAGAGAGCTTTTAATAAAGAAAAAATGCCATTTCCAAATAGGGAAAACGGCATTTTTTTTATGAAACATTACTTACAGCTCATCAAAACCATTATCTACAACGTTTACTTTGGTGTATTGGCGAGATTTTTGTTCGAAAAAGTCTGATTTGCCAAGATCCACTTCCTCATATGCCTTAATCCATTTTAATGGATTTGTCCGGTAGCCTTCAAAAGGGCGGTTGAAGCCTAGTTGATGACAACGAACATTAGCGTAAAATTTAATATATGCTTCTACGTCCTCTAAATCAATACCGACAAATTCATTTCCAATGACGTGTCTTGCCCAATCGATTTCCATCATAGCAGCTTGTGTAAAGGAGCTTTCCACAAATTTAGAGAGCTCATCTGTTTGGTATTCGGGATATTCTGTTAAAATTTCTTGAAATATTTTCACGAATAAATCGACATGGATCTGTTCATCTCGATTAATATAATTAATCATGGTGCTTGATGCAACCATCTTTTGATTTCTGGCAAGATGATAAAAAAAGGCAAACCCTGAATAAAAGAAGAGACCTTCTAAAATTACATCATATACAATGGAATGCAATAAATTCTCCACAGTCGGATTTTCAGCAAAATCCCGATATCCATCTGTAATAAAGTCATTTCTTTTGCGCAGGATTGGTTCTGTTCGCCAGTATTCAAACACTTCCTCTTGTTTAGAGCGGCTAACTAGACTGGACAATACATAAGAATAGGAATGGTTATGTACCACCTCTTGCTGAGCAAGCATAATCATTAAAGCATTTAAGCTCGAATCAGTTAGGTAATCAGCAACCTTTCCTGCATAGTCGGTTTGAATACTGTCAAGCAGAGAGAGGAGGCCGATGATTTTTAAAAAGGTATCCTGCTCTTTTGAAGAAAGCTCAGGAAATTGCTTAATATCTTGTGCCATATTTATTTCAAATGGTGACCAAAAGTTTGCAAGCATTTTTTTGTATTTTGGGTAAGCCCATGAGAATCTTACATCATCCCAATTTAATACGTTGGAGCTTTTCCCATTTATGATCCCTGTGGACCTGTTCGGTGCTTTCGCATCCATAATAGACCTTGTTAAAAGCTGATCGCTCATCGTTCATTCCTCCTTGTTAGCTGGCACATGATTCACATTCTTCTACTTCTGTAGAGGTAGAGCGCACATAGTAGGTCGTCTTCAAGCCTTGCTTCCACGCATCAATGTGCAAATCCAGCAATGCTTTAGCTTTAATCGTGTTAGAAACATAAAGGTTAAAAGAAACAGCCTGGTCAATATGCTTTTGACGTGCTGCATTTTGTGCAATGCTCCAATGTTGATCGATATGATAGGCTGATTTATAAAACCATGTTGTTTCGGAATTTAAGTCTGGTGCTGTTACTGGAATCTTGTAATCCTTTTTTTCCTCTGAATAAACCTTACGGAAAATCGGATCAATGCTTGCCGTACTACCCGCAATGATGGAAGTAGTAGCATTAGGGGCAACTGCCATTAAATACGCATTTCTGATGCCGCTTGTAGCTACTTTTCTTTTAAGTTTTTGCCATTCTAGGTTGCTAGAAGAGTCGTAGTTTCTTTTTGTGAAATATTCTCCGGTTTGCCAATCAGAACCTTCAAAGGCAGGATACGTCCCTTTTTCCTTCGCAAGCTCTGCGCTAGCCTCGATGGTGTAGTAGGCTATCTTTTCATATAAGTTATCTGCATAATTTACTGCTTCTTTTGATTCCCATTTCATTCCTTCCGTTGCTAGGAGGTGATGCCAGCCAAAAGTTCCAAGTCCAATCGCCCGATATTTTTCATTCGTTATTTTCGCTTGAAGAACAGGAATTTGATTTAAATCTATGACGTTATCTAGCATCCTTACCTGAATATGAATTAATCTTTTAAGCACCTTGTTTTTGATTGTTTGCGCTAAATTAATGGAGGATAGATTACACACAACGAAGTCACCTGGTGTTTTTACTGTAATAATACTTCCATCCTCTACATATTGAGTCTTGGTAGTCGTGGCACTCATGTTCTGGACAATTTCGGTGCATAGGTTTGTACAATAGATCATTCCTTTATGGTGGTTAGGGTTCATTCTGTTAACTTCATCTCTATAAAACATAAAAGGACTTCCTGTTTCTAGCTGACTTTTCATGATCGATTTCATAATTTCTATGGCTGGAACTCTTTCTTTAGAAAGCTCTGGATTTGCAACACATGCTTCATATTTGTTTCGGAAGTTCCCACTACCATGCTTCTCGTCAAAATAATCCTCCAGGCAAAAGCCCATCACTTTTCTGACTTGATGGGGGTCAAACAAATACCAATCTTCTCTGTTTTCTACCTTTTCCATGAATAAATCTGGTATGCAAACCCCTGTAAATAAATCATGCGTACGAAGTCGTTCATCTCCATTATTAAGCTTGCTGTCTAGAAAAGAGAAGATATCCTTATGCCAAACATCTAAATAAACCGAGATAGCTCCTTTACGCTGGCCAAGCTGATCAACACTGACAGCTGTATTGTTAAGTTGCTTCATCCAGGGAATGACTCCGCTTGAGACATTTTGAAACCCTCTAATATCACTACCCCGACTGCGGATTTTACCAAGATATACGCCAATTCCACCTCCAGATTTTGAGAGGTTAGCAATATCAGTGTTACTGTCATAGATTCCTTGAAGGCTATCATCGACCGTATCAATAAAGCAGCTTGACAGTTGGCCGTATGTTTTACCAGCATTGGCAAATGTAGGAGTAGCTACTGTCATATATAGATTGCTCATTGCCCAGTAAGCTTCTTTTACATGTTCCATTCTATTAATCTCTTCCTTTTGCATTAGCGTCATGGCGATAATCATGAACCTTTCTTGAGGCAGCTCAAAGAGATTCTTATGATGGTCTCGTGTTAGATAACGATCCGCTAGCGTTTTCAGACCAATATAGGTGAAAAGCTTGTCACGTTCTGGCACAAGATAGCTTTCTAATTCATCTATCTCCGAAATGCTGTAAGAGTTTAACAGCTTGGAATCATAAATATCAAGTTTTGTTAAATCTTGAAGTAATGAATATAGTCCGGTATAAGGAGTTTGTACTTTTCTATTATTGCAAACCTCTTGTTGAAGCTGTTTTGTGAGAAGTTCTGCTGCAATAAACGTCCAGTCAGGTTCTACTTCAGATAAACGGCTTAAGGCCTCTAGAATGAGTTGATTGAACAGGTTTTTCCAGTCTTTATTTTCAGGGAAGGTGGATATAATCCGACTGGTTTTCTCAAGAAACTCCAATCCTTCTAGCTGTGGAAAATTGTTTAAACTTTCATGCACAAGCTTTAAGATGCTTTCCTTATCTAAGGAACTTCTTTCTTCTATTAGAACATTCATCTTTTTCACTCCTCATCTTTGCATAAAGCTCTTTTCTAAAAGATTGTTGCTATTAACTAGAAAAAAGTCGACTTTAAGACTTTTTCCATTCACTCTTCGTAGAAAAGTTGCCACATAGTTAGAACTTTCTCCGCGAAAAGAGCACGACAACACCGTTGATTACGTGTCGCTTAACTATAGCCAGTAGCACCAAATTTTTTAAAAAAACAGCATAAAAAAAATCCACTCATCTGTTGAGTGGATCAAACGATCATAGAAGGAGAAAAGAAAATAGCCCATAAACAGTACTATGGAACTTTCAAATTCTATGTATCGTTTCATCTTCTCAACTCCCGAAGAAAAAGAAACTAATGGATGATAGGCAGGTCTCCTGACTCGTGCTTACACGATTTTACGCCTTCCCATATGAGTGCCGTAAAGCATTCTCATACAGTGGCATTGCAAAATCTCTGCACTTACAGTTGCGGGGACAGTTCCGGAATTGCACCGGATTCCCTATTAAGTCTAATGAAAGACACCTTTCAACATAATTACTGTATATAGTTGTGGTTAATTATATTTGATACAATATGTTGTGTTTTGTTGTGAGTGATAGTACTATCATATCGGATGAAAAATAAAATAACAAGTAAAAAAAAGATAATTTTTAAGATAGGTTATTGTTTTTGTAAAACCTGTTCAATAGAACTAGTAATATCAATATCTCTAAGAACTAATCCAGAAGTAATAAATTGTAGGCTTAATTCTGGACGTAAACCAGTAATAACCGGAGTGATGCCAATCAATTTTAATGACCGTATAAGTAATTCTATAGTATGTATTGCGGTGTTATCGAGCTGATAAACCCCAGAGAAATCAACAATAAGTTTTGAAATAGAAAGATTTTTACATTTTTCTAGCGTTTCTTCAATCAATATTCCTGCTCTAATTTCGTCAATTTCTCCAACCAATGGGAGAACTGCTAGCCCTTTTAGGAGGGGAACAATAGGAATGGACAAGCGAATAAACTCCGCACGAGTGTGAAGGAGTTTCTGTTCTGTTGCAATGGAAAACGCATGGCTAAATCCAAACACGATTACATTAAAAATTTCATCGATTTTAATAAAAATATCGGTAATCTCTCTGAATTTAAGGTCTTCTTTTGTTCCTGTTATCTGAATGAATTCCCATAAACACTTTTTATAAAGCGTCATTCTTGAAAGCGCATTCTCTAATGAGCCTCCAGCTTTCACTGACATAAATCCAACAGATTCTCCCCAGCTTTTTGCTCGTTCTAATACAGACTGTTCAGGATCCATTACATATTCTCCTAAAAACTCTATTAAAACCTCAAAAATATGGATAACCTGAACTTGCGTTTCTTCTAGTTGGTATTGGGGATTATCTGGATCAGAAAGAATTAACTCCTCTAACATTTTTTGTGCTAGTTCCTTTTTGCTTAATAAAAATTGATTGCCAATTAGTGAAGATGCAAGCTTCGTCATTTTTTATTCCCCTCATAAAAGAATATTTTTGTAGATATTCCTTATTTTATATAAATATGTATAAGTTGTATATCCTTTATTAGATTCCTATTATTATTGAAAGTTAAACATTATTTTTAAAAACTATATAGTTTTTTTTAGATTAAAAAAAGAAAAACAGGACCTATGTCCTGTTTTTTAATGTTGGTTCCCTTATTAATATTTGTATTGTTTTCCTTGCTTTTCCATTAATCGTTTAATGATATCGGAAAAAAGCATGAGCCCTACGAGACCGAAAGTTAAGTAAGATAAATTAAAGTACAAAGCAGGATCTATTCTAATGTGATCTCCAGATGCTGCAACCTTAAGTATTTGATACGTATCCATTACTACCTTAACTGCAATCAGCACAAAAATAGTGACGATTACTCTCCATATTAATTTCAATTAAACCCCTCCAATAAGATGCATGAAAACTTTCTATCTGTAAATGCTATAAAAGTTAAATTAATGGGTAAATAAAAGTAGAAAATCGTTCATTAATATATCAAAAAAAAGAAAGAGATACAATACTACTTTCGTACTCTTCTTGTGTATTATAACAGCTTGAAGTACTTATTTCTATCATAAATCACTTTACAGATGGACGAATCCCACGTAGAATGAAAAAAGTCGCCTTTTGTCGAATTATGTTACTACTTGTACAATTCAGAAAAAAGAAATTATATTAGTATTACAAAAGGGAGGAATTTCTATATGAAGATGACTTTAACAAAAAAGATCATCATTGGTCTAATTTTAGGTATTTTAGTTGGTCTTGCCTTAAATCTTTATGCTCCATCTTTATTCGACCCATTAGACAAATACTTATTCCAGCCTCTTGGAAAGATATTCTTAAATCTAATAACCATGCTAGTGGTTCCAATCGTATTAATTTCTATCACTCTTGGTGTGGTTGGTCTTGGTGATACAAAAAAACTAGGAACAATTGGTCTTAAAACAATTTTATTCTTCTTAATTACGACATGTATTGCCATTACTATTGGGCTATCGCTAGCTTCTGTAATTCAACCAGGATTTGCTGGTGATTTTGAAAGCATGATGGTTGATGAGCTAGCTGATGACCAAAAGCCAGAAGATGCTCCTCCTGTTATGGAAACACTATTGAATATTGTCCCTACTAACCCGATAAAAGCAATGGCAGAGGGAGAAATGCTGCAAATTATTACGTTCTCTATCCTGCTCGGGTTTGCGATTAATGCTTTAGGCGAAAAAGCAGGAAGAGTGAAAACATTATTAGAACAAGCAAATGAAATTGTTATGCTCCTCGTTCATATCGTCATAAAGACTGCACCATATGGGGCATTCGGATTGATTGCATCTGCAGTAGGCGGATTAGGTATCGATGCTATTAAAGCGATGAGTGCTTATTTTGGTGTCGTATTATTAGCCTTAGTTATTCATTTCATCGTTACGTATGGTACTGCAATTTTATTATTAGGTAAAACAAACCCAATTACCTTCTTTAAACGATTCATTCCTGCTATGAGTGTCGCTTTTAGTACCTCAAGTAGTAACGCAACTTTGCCAATGTCAATGGATGTAGCACAAGAAAATCTTGGCGTACCAAAACGAATCAGTAGTTTTGTTCAGCCACTTGGCGCTACGATCAATATGGACGGAACAGCTATCATGCAGGGGGTAGCAACCGTGTTTATTGCCCAAGTTTATGGTATTGACTTATCCTTAACCCAGCTTCTTACCGTTGTTGGACTTGCAGTAGTTGCTAGTATAGGAACTGCGGGTGTCCCTGGTGTAGGCTTTATCTTACTTGCGATGGTATTAAAACAAGTCGGTTTACCTGTTGAGGGAATCGCTTTAATTCTTGGTATTGACAGACTTCTAGATATGACAAGAACTGCTGTGAATATTACAGGTGATGCCGCTTGTGCGTATATCGTTGCAAGATCTGAAGACGGAGAAGTGATTATGCCAGAAAAGCAAAAAATTTAAAGAAAAACCATTCGGATTTTGATTCCGAATGGTTTTTTTATTGGGTAATTTTTAATCCAACTACACCTATAATGATACAAGAAAGTAGGATAAGCCTTACTCGATCCCTTGATTCTTGAAAGAAAATCATTCCAAGCAATACACTTCCAGCTGAGCCAATGCCAGTCCATACTGCATAAGCCGTGCCCATAGGTATTTCTTTTAAGGCTAGTGAGAGAAAGTAAAAGCTAAGCATTCCAATAACAGCGAAGGAAATAGTCGGTTTCAGTCGCTTAAAACCATCTGTTAATTTCAAGGAAAGGACAGCTCCTATTTCACAACATCCTGCAAGCATAAGAAACAACCATGCCATTTAATTCCCCTCCTCTTCTACGTTTTTTTCATCAGGAGTAGTGATTTTTAATCCGATAATTCCAGCTAGCATGAGTCCAATAAAAAACAGCTTGGAGAAGCTGGTTGATTCGTGAAAAAATAATATTCCAACTAAAGCTGTGCCTGCCGCACCAAAGCCTGTAAAAATAGCATAAGCTGTTCCAATTGGTATATATTTTAACGATTTAGAAAACAAGTAAAAGCTTATGGCAAGTGTAACAACTGTTATGATACTTGGCACTAGGACAGTAAATCCATTTGAAAACCTTAGCCCCAGTACCCAAACTATTTCTAAAACCCCGGCAATAAAGATGTATATCCATTGCATGTTAAGCCCTCCTTATTTACAGGCGTTATCCTAATCACAGTAATATAAAATATTACCATGTCCATATTTTCTCCGTCAAAGCATTAGACTTCACCTGACGTTTTATTGAATGGAAATCGGGTATATAAATAATAAGAGATGAGGGAGGAATTGATGTGAAAAAAAGATCAAAGGCTAAGATAGAAAAGCGGATGGCCTTATTTAAATCTCAAACAAAGCATCGTGAAATTGGACAAACCATCCGCTTATCTGCTTCGCGCCATAGTGCTCTCATTCACACACATCAAGGACTACAAGAAAAAGGGCAGAGGTAAGGAGGAATTTACATGGGTGACAATACATTAAAAAAGAAAAATCAACATTTTATGGAAAAGGCAGAGTATGCAAATGAAAGCACAGGCCTAAAAAAGGATGCAAAAAGTGTAAATAGAATCGGTCGCCATATGGAGCGGGAGCAAAATAAAAAAAACCAAAAAGCGTTACAGCCAGCATATGAAGTTTCTGTTAACGAACATTCCTTCCGTGTAACAGGCGTCCAATCTGAGAAAGAAGCCATTGATAAACTCTCAAAATGGAGCGCATTTCATAACATGGTAAATAAATTGAAAGAAAATGATGAGGAAGTAAATATTGAAGCAACAAAAGTACAAGGATGACTAAAAGCACACCGACGCATGGACGACGGTGTGCTTTTGTTGTTGCGTTTTACTAGACACATTGAAAAGATCGGATTCTGTTTGTGTCAATTCCATAATACATCCAGGTAAAGAAGAACCAACGATAGCCTGCAACAGATCTTCTACCAATAAAGGTTGGATAGAACCAAAAGCCTTCTCCGTTGTTTAAACGAACCCATGTATACCGATAAAGGCATCCAAAAAAAGCTCCTGGATCTACAGCTAAGACACTCGGTCCTCCTCCAGGTGCTCCAAGTGCCGTTGTTTCAGGTGGAGGTGTAGAAGGTGGTGGTCCTGGTGGTGGTCCGCTTCCGGGTGCGCCTGGGCTTCCAGGACTTCCGGGACTACCAGGGAACCCAGGTCCACCAGGACTACCAGGGAACCCAGGTCCACCTGGACTACCAGGGAACCCAGGTCCTCCGGGGCTACCAGGAAATCCAGGTCCACCAGGGCTACCAGGGAACCCAGGTCCACCAGGACTACCAGGGAATCCTGGACCACCTGGACTACCTGGGAAACCAGGGGATTGCCCAGGTGGTTGCCCAGGGGGTGGTCCCATAGGTGGAAAGTTAAGTTGACGATAAGGATACATAGCTTTGCTCCCTTCACTTTCATTCTTTATACGGTATGCATATGCCTAGATGTTGGTGAAAGGAAAAGGGCAACGAAAAAAGCCAGGCACAACGCCTGACTTTTATTTTGCAACCAACACTGGACAGTTAGCAGTATTGGTCACTTTATCACTTACACTGCCAAGGATTAATTTTTTTAAACCACCCAAGCCTCTGCTACCAATGATCACTAAATCTGTTGCTTGCTCCTCTGCAAAATTGCAGATGGTTTTTGCAGGATCTCCATGGAGAACCTCAACCGCTGCATTCACTCGCTCTTGTGCGAGTAAGGAATGCACTTCATTTATTGATTCTTCTGTTGTAGCGTTCTGGACAGCAACTTTTTGTTCTCTATAAGCGTCATCCCTAGCGTTATGGGTGTAAATGTTCAACCCGTCCACACTTCCCATTCCACCAGTTGGCACCGTATCCGGTCTAGTGCTCTGAACTGGGATATAACCAGTAGTCTCTTCTAGCACATGCAAAATGGTGAGCGCTGCATTAGACTGCTTTTTCATTTCAATCCCCATCTTTACTGCCTTCATACTGCTTGTCGAACCATCGTAAGCAACTAAGATGTTTGAAAAATTTAACATAATCTTCCACTCCTTTTTTAAGTAAAGTAATTGAAATAAATTGTTTTCTTTGTAAATTAAGTACCCTTTAGAGGAACTTTTAAACTTTGGTAACAAAGCAATAATACCGTATTTTAAAAGATTTACTTGTTACTTTTATGGGTATATATTAGTGATTGGGCTTGAGGAATGTTAATATCATCTTATATTGACATAGAGTTAATCACCCTAATAAAATGAGCTTTACCTACGAATGACTATGAAGATTTTGTTGCAGAAACAGGGGGTTCTTATGGCGGAAAGAGTTGGAAGACGCAAACGAAAAGTAAGTATACGAGCATTACTTCTTATTGCAGGATTATTTGCCTTGATCATATTAATCGGCATGCAATTATATATAAATTCAAGAGATGTCAGTGCATTAACGGACCCGCTCCCTCAATCCTCCGTCATCTATGATCGACATGGAGAGATTGCGAGCAGAGTAACTTCCAATCAAATTGAAGGAGTGTCATCAGAGGAGATCCCGGATGTGATGAAGCAAGCTGTCGTGGCTGTGGAAGACCAACGCTTTTATGAGCATGATGGTTTTGACTTTGTTGGCACCGTTAGAGCACTAACTACAAATGTGAAGTCAGGTGGATATGTGCAGGGTGGAAGTACCATCACACAACAATTGTCAAAAAATGTATTTTTGTCTCATGATAAAACGTTAAAACGAAAAGCTGATGAATTCTTTTTAGCAAAAAAAGTAGAAAAAACATACTCTAAGGACCAAATCATTAGTTTGTATTTAAATCAGATCTATTTTGGCGAAGGGGCATGGGGAATTAAACGAGCGGCAGCTGTTTATTTTGCAAAAGATCCACAGGATTTATCACTATCTGAAGCAGCAACCTTAGCAGGCATTATCAAGGCTCCATCTGCCTTATCCCCGTTAAACAACGAGGAACGTGCCATTCAGCGTAGAAACTTAGTACTCTCCCTTATGCACAAACAAGGCTTTATCACAGCAGAGCAGGTAGAAGAAGCGAAACAGGATGAGTTAAAATTAGAAACAAGAAATGTCGATCCATACAGAGCTAAATATCCAAGTTTTACAGATTATATAATTGAAGAAGCGGAAAGAATGTATGGAATTAGTGAAAGTGAACTTTTGGCTGGAGGATACCGGGTTTACACCACCCTCGAGCCAAAAGTTCAGGAAGCGCTGGAAAAAGTATATGCCAATCCTGATAATTTTCCAGCAGGTTCCTCAGGAGAAGTGGCACAAAGCAGTGGCGTCCTGCTTGATCCTAAAACAGGGGGAATCCTAGGCATGATTGGTGGCAGGGATTATAAATTTAGAGACTTTAACCGGTCCTCCCGTCTTAAAAAGCCACCAGGCTCTACAGCCAAACCTCTGTTAGTTTATACCCCAGCTTTAGAAGAGGGGTATGACATTTTTGATATGCTCAATGATTCACCAACCGAGTTTGAAGGAGGATATTCTCCACAAAATCATACGAAGGATTTTCGAGGGAAAGTTAGCATGTATGATGCTGTAATCAACTCCTACAATGTCCCTGCCGTATCTCTACTTAACGAAATAGGTATTCA
Organism: Bacillus sp. THAF10; assembly: GCF_009363695.1. Lineage (NCBI taxonomy): Bacteria > Bacillati > Bacillota > Bacilli > Caryophanales > Bacillaceae > Bacillus > Bacillus sp. THAF10. The sequence continues at coordinate 1,107,568 of NZ_CP045403.1, forward strand.
AAAGGGAATGGACGCAGCGAAAAAGCTGTACCTTCCTGTAGATGAAAAAGAACATCGTACACTTGGAAATCTTGCACTTGGCGGATTTTATGGCGCCTCTCCGAAACAAATGGCAGAAGCGTACTCTGTTTATGCAAACAATGGAGAGATCATAGAGTCACATGCCATTGTAAAAATAGAAAAAGTTACTGGTGAAGAAGTGGCAGCCTTTGAAGAAGAAAAAGAAAGAGTATTTTCTAAAGAAGCTGTTGAAAAAATGACGTTCATGCTCAAAGGTGTCGTCGAAGAAGGTAGCGGAAAGAACGCTAAGATTGACGGCCGTGAAGTGGCAGGAAAAACAGGCTCCACTCAAACAACGGATAATAACGACGGAGCAACCTCAAATCAATGGTTTGTCGGCTTTACTCCTCAAATTGTCGGGGCCTTCTGGATTGGATTTGATAAAGAATCCGAGGAAAATGTCCTCCCGATTATTTCAGGAGCAGGAAGTCCTTCTGCGAAAGTGTTTCAACAAGTGGTGAGTGAAGCACTAGAAGGAGAGCCAGTAGAAACCTTCAAACTTCCGGAAAGTCTTGCAAAAAAGAAAGCGCAGGAAAAGGATAAAGAAAAAAAGAAGCAACAAGAAGCTCAGGCTAGAGAAAGAGAAGCAAAGAAGAAGGAAGAAAAGAAACGCGAGGATAAAAAGAAAAAGGAAAAGAAAAAGCGTGAGAAAAAGAAAGACCGTGATGATGACGACGATGACGAAGATGATGACGATGACGATTGAGGCCATCCCTCTCCACTGATGTGGAGGGGGATTTTTTAGTGCTAGCAAGGGAAGAGGCTCTAATTATAGGAAGGAAGGGAGATTTTATGTGAAGCGAGGAATAGGGAGGTTCTAATCATCTAAAACAAGAAAACGTTTAACCAAAGTGATGTCTAACAGTAGTCTCTACATCAAAAAAGCGTCAAGCATCTAATGAAGTCACTTAGAGTGTGGCCCCACTCCACCTCCAGACCGAGAAAAAAAGAACCAAAAGTCGGTTACCTGAATTTTCTGGTAAAAGTATGATAGAATCAGAAAATACTTTTGGGCGGAGGAACATTCAAGATGAAAAATATGCTGCAAATTTTTAAAAACAAGAATTATAGTCTTTTATTCTGGTCATCTTTTACATCCATGATGGGAAGTATCATTGGGATTGCTGCCCTGATGTTGTATCTGTTAGATCGCTATTCAGAGCAGCCCTTTTACGCCGCTCTCACAGAATTAATGTATTCCTTACCTACTCTGGCAGTCTTTTTCCTAGTCGGAGTGCTTGCAGACAGAATGAATAGGCAGAAAATTGCTATCTACAGTGACTATATTTGCGCGGTGCTCTCCCTTGCCCTTATGGGAGCTATCTACATTGATTGGATGCCGCTTGTTTTCGCCCTCCTTTTCCTGAGAAGTGCAGTATCTAAATTCTTTCATCCTGCACAAGCAGCTATCATCCAAGGTATTCTTTCAAAGGATGAATACACCGTAGCGGCTGGACTAAACCAAATGACGAGCAGCTTGTTTATGTTATTTGGAAATGCACTAGGAATATTCATCTATTGGACAGTTGGCCTGCAAGGAGCGATCTTCGTTTGCTTTCTCACGTACATGATGAGCGCATTCTTTATTAAAGCCTGTAAGCTTAAAGAGGAAGTTGTTCTACCAAACGGAAGTCACAGCTGGAACCAATTAAATGTGAAATTTGTTGCCAATGATTTTAAGGCAGGTATGCTGTATATTTTAAAAAATCCTTTATTAGTTTATTTGATTATTGGCTTTTTCGTATTTGGAATTGTTAACGGAGGGTTATCCGTGATGCCAGCCTATATTTTAAAATACAAGCTTGCTCCGACAGATTATGAGCAAATCATGATGATCATGGGTGTTGTTTTTGGAATCAGCGTGATGATGGGAAGTGTTGTGGCATCCATGATGGCAAAAAAGTTAAAGCTTTATCAAATGGTGATAATAGGTTTAGCAATATCAGGGGCATTTGTGGTAGCAAGTGGATACAGTCCGTCCATTCCCTATTACCTCGCATTTACTGGGTTTATCGGCCTTGGTTTACCTTTTGTAAATATCGGGATTGGTGGCTGGCTTCCTAGAATAGTGGACCCAAAAATGATGGGGCGTGTTCAGGGCTGGATTACACCTCTGATGATGCTATCACAATCTATCACCCTTGGTGTTATCGCCTTAACTTTCCAAAAAATGCTCACAGTCGAAGGACTGCATGTACTTGTCGGAGGCTGCTTAGTATTTGTAGGGATTTTCTATATGTTCACCCTGCCAAAGCACGCATCAAAGGGCGAGGTAGAGGAAGCACCAGGTAACCTAGAGAAATCTGCTTCGGTGTAAATTCACCTCTGACAAAGGCTGTTACCGTAAACTTTGTTTCTACTGCGGCGTATAGTTAAGCAACCCGTAATCAACGTTGCTGTCGTGCTCTTTTCGCTGAGAAAGTTTTAAATATGTGACAACTTATCTTCGAATAATGAATGGAAAAAGTCTTAAAGCCGACTTTTTGTTAGGTTTTTAGCAACAATCTTCTAGAAAAGAGCTTTGACAAAAAAGAAAAAGCTGATATGATAAGAATCAAGAAATGACCTTTCCAACAACTTTATACGATTTTACCACTAGGGGTGCCTTTCATAAGGCTGAGATTGAAGTGTGACTTCAAGACTCTTAGAACCTGATCTGGTTAACACCAGCGTAGGGAAGTGGAGCGGAACACGACAGCTATTATGAGAGTTACATAGTATTATACGTGTATACAACCACCTTTCTTGCGCATGCGGGAAAGGTGGTTTTTTGTTTGTTTAAACAAATAAGAGGAGGAATGTAAGATGAAATTTTCACAGTTTGTAAGAGAAAAGGCAGATCACATTTGGGAGGCAAGCTTTCACCATCCGTTTGTCACAGGAATAGCAGACGGGACATTATCGCTAGAAGCGTTTAAGTATTATGTGCTGCAGGATGCATACTATTTAAGTCATTTTGCAAAAGTGCAGGCATATGCAGGTGCAAAGGCGTTTGATTTACATACTACTTCAAGACTCGCCGCTCATGCGCAAGGTACATATGAAGCAGAGCTGAGCTTGCATGAAAATTTTTCGAAACGTCTTGGTGTAACGGAAGCAGACAAGGCAAATTTTAAAGCTGCGCCAACTGCTCATGCTTACACTTCCCACATGTATCGAGCAGTGCTAACGGGAGGCTTAGGGGAAGTAATTGCAGCCCTCTTGCCATGCTATTGGCTATATTACGAGATTGGCGAAAGACTTCAAGAAGCAACACCGGCAGAACCAATCTATCAGGAATGGATTGCGGCCTATGGTGGGGAGTGGTTCCGTGAATTAGTAGAAGAACAGATAAATAGATTGGATGAACTAGCAGAAAAAGCAACCGAAGAGGAAAGGGCGAGAATGCTGGAGTACTTCCTCCTCAGCAGTCAGTACGAATACTCCTTTTGGGAAATGGCCTACACCTTAGAACAATGGCCTGTAGCTGAGAAGGAGATTGTACTATGACAAAAGGATTGAAGCTTACAGATATATTAGTTACGGTTGTTATCGCCTTTGTTTTTGGCATTGTGTATAAAATATGGTCCCCGGTATATAACATGCTGAGCCCATTTGGCCTACAGCTACAGGAGCTAAGTTATGGAATGTGGTTTATTGCCGCGACGGTTGCCTACTTGCTTATCAGAAAAGCAGGGGTAGCATTTCTCGCAGAAGTTGCGGCTGCATCTGGAGAGTTTTTGGTTGGATCAGAATACGGGTTGATGGTGTTAATTTACGGAGTAATCCAGGGCTTGTTCGCGGAAATGGTTTTCGCTGCTTTTCGATATAAGCGCTATAACATGCTAGTGGCTTCACTAGCAGGAGCGGCTGCGGCAATTGGGTCATTGCTATTGGATTTATTCAGGGGATATCTATTTGATTATGTTTGGTGGAATCTCATGCTATTAATCTCTTTCCGAATTATTTCGGGCATTCTTTTAGCAGGTGTCTTGGCTGTCATTCTTGTCAAAGCGCTAGAGGCAACCGGAATTACCAGCCTCCTACGGCCTTCTTCCAAAGAAGACTATGAATCATTAAAAAACTAGAAAAATAGGTGGCGAGAAACGATGGAGCTTGTCAACATGAATGCAAAATACCCCGGTGGCAAACAGCTTTTTCGACACTTTCACTTGTCTATTCAGCAAAGAGAAAAGGTGTTAATTATAGGACCTTCCGGGTGTGGGAAATCTACGTTATTACAGATATTATGTGGCCTTATCCCAAATGTGCTGGATGTGCCGTTGCTTGCAGAAAAGCATGAAGTACCTGACTCATGGGGATATGTTTTTCAGGATCCTGATACTCAGTTTTGTATGCCCTATGTCGATGAAGAGCTGGCCTTTGTATTGGAAAATTTAGCAGTTCCTAGAGAGAATATGAGAGCGAGAATGATGGATCTTTTAGAAATGGTCGGTCTACAAGGACTGAATCTACGGACAAAAATTCAGGAGCTCTCCGGTGGAATGAAGCAGCGTCTTGCGATTGCTTCTGTTTTAGCAATGGAGCCAGATGTCTTATTTTTAGATGAACCGACAGCTTTACTCGATCCTGTAGGAACAATGGAGGTTTGGGATATCCTCAAAAAGGTGTGCAGAGACAAAACCGTTATCATTGTCGAGCATAAAATTGAACAGCTTGAGGGTTTCTCTGATAGAGTGATTGTCCTGAATGAGGAAGGCCAAATAATGGCAGATGCCACTCCCGCAGACGTTTTCCAGCAAGAACGTCCACTTTTAAAAAAGTACGGTGTTTGGTATCCGGGTGCATGGCGAGATTATTTGTCTGAACGAGGAACACCATTAAATAACGATTCATCACCTGAAGTGGTACTCCATGCAACAGACTTTTCTGGTTTTAGAGGCAGGGAACGAAAAATAACGGTGCCAGAGGTTACTGTTTCAAAAGGCGAATGGATTGCGATTACTGGGGAGAATGGAGCAGGGAAAAGCACCCTGCTCGAATCCTTCATGAAGCTTTTGAAAACAAGAGGTGATCTGTTGCTAGATGGGAAAAAGGTAAAGGATGTTCCGTCAGATGTGATGACGTTTGTTTTTCAAAATCCAGAGCATCAATTTGTCACAAAATCAGTGGAAGAGGAGATCGGGTACACCCTGCTTCAGAAAAAATTCTCACAAGAGGACATAAGGTTGCGGATTGATGAGCTGTTATCGCTGTTTCAGCTGGAGCATGTCAGGAAACAGCATCCATATCAGCTATCAATGGGACAAAAGAGAAGACTGAGTGTCGCAGCGGCAGTTGTCCATCGTCCCAAAATCCTCTTATTAGATGAACCAACCTTTGGCCAGGACAGCAAAAACACGTTCAGGATGCTTGAATGGCTGGAAAAGCTGAGACAAGAAGGTGTCGCAATTTTGATGGTAACTCATGACGAACAGATTGTTTCAAGCTTTGCCAATACAGTTTGGTCAATACAGGATGGCAGGCTTGTCGAAATAATCGAAAATAATAGAAGGAGTAAATCTCATGCAGTTGGAGCTATATAAACATAAAACCTGGTTACATGATGTAAATCCAAGCTTTAAGCTAGGAATGATGGTCATCCTGTTTGTTACATTGCTTTTCATTCACAACCTGAATATCATGATAAACCTTACCCTGCTGCTGTTACTCCTTTATCTCTTTTTAACTGGCCAAACTTATCGATTAAAGCTCATGATCCTTATTCCATTTTCGTTTATGTTTTTTACTTCAGCCATTTCGATGATTCTGTTTGGAAAAGGAGAAACAACCTGGTTTCAATATGGTTTGATTCACATCACCGAGGAAAGCTTTTATCGTGGGGTTCACCTTGGATTACGCTCTTTAGCCATTGCTTTTTTTGGCCTGATTTTTGTTCTTACAACCAAACCTGTGCTCTTATTTTACTCGTTAATGCAGCAGTGGAAGCTCCCGGCTAAATACGCCTATAGCTTTATGGCAGGCTTTCGGCTTATCCCGTTAATCGGTTATGAATTTTTGCAGCTTAGAAATGCATGGAAAATTCGGGGTGTAAAAGGTTCGTTGTTAAAAAAAATATACCTTTATAGCATTCCATTACTCTCGCAAAGCATCAGACGAGCACATCGAATTGCAGTGGCAATGGAGGCAAAAAAATTCAACTCCACTTACAAACGAACCTACTATTATAAAACGGGCTATTCCTACTTAGAGCCATTATTTATCTTATTGTTTTTGAGTTTGTATGTGTTTGCTGTTTATCTGGGGATGTTTTACCCATACATACCAGTAACGGATGTACGGCACTAATATCATTAGTTCGATAAGAAAAATCTAGTGATTTTATGTGATGATAGTAATGATAGAGGAAGAATAAAAAATATTAATAATATAAGTCCCAGCAAATCAAAAACACTTTTTACTCCGAACAAAGGCACAATCGTTCTCTCCCAAAGATAAACGAAAATATTGTAATAAATAATAAATGTTATTACAGTTATGGCATAAAAAGAGATTTTTTCTTTTAGCACAATTTCACCTGCTTTCTTTTTATCCATTAAATTAAATGTATATCATGATAGTACCATGAATAAAAGTTTATAAGTTATGATTTTTCTGGATAAGTATTTTATGCTATACTATATTTACAATTACATACTCTGAAACACTAGGGGAGTCAGAAGTGACTGAGATGGAAAGAGTAATTTCCAGACCCTTTGAACCTGATCTAGTTCATACTAGCGTAGGGAAGTGGCGAAACTCTATTCATTTAAAGAATTATGATGTAGATATATAACCACCCTTTACGCTAAAGGGTGGTTTTTTGTTGTTTTGAATAAAAAAAGGTGGGAAATCATGCAGTTACATGTCATCACAGATGGAAAGAGAACAATAGAAGAGCTAACTGAAAAGCTTTTCCTCATTCACGAGCAGGTAAATTTTATCCATATTCGTGAAAAGCACCGCCCTGCTAGAGAGCTAATTCAGCTCGTGAGCAATCTGATTGATGCTGGTGTGCCTCCTAAGAAGATATTGCTTAATGACCGAGTAGATGTTGCAGTGGTCATGGAACTAGGTGGCGTACAGCTTGCCTATCATAGCTTGCCAGTATCAGAGGTTCGTAGATGCTTTCCTCAACTAAAGGTCGGAAGCTCCGTGCATAGTTTGGAAGAAGCGGTGCGTGCAGAAAGGGATGGAGCAGACTTTGTGGTCTATGGGCATGTTTATGAGACCGCCTCTAAGCTTGGGAAAAAGCCAAAAGCCCTTCATGAGTTAAGAGAGATATCAAAACTCTTACATATTCCTGTCATTGCTATCGGTGGGATCACACCTAAAAGAACTCCCGAAGTATTACTTGCAGGAGCAGAAGGAATTGCGGTGATGTCAGGAATTTGGGATGAAGCAGACTGTGTGAGAGCAGTGCAAGATTATCACCTCAATGGTAAGGAGGAGATGGCTTGAAAACGTATGATGTGATTATTGTTGGTGGTGGTGTCATCGGATGCTCGGCAGCATATTTTTTGAGTAGGAAAGGATATAAGGTGCTACTGCTGGAAAAGGGGAAAGTTGGCGATAAAGCTTCTAAGGCAGCTGCTGGGATGCTTGGAGCCCAGGTGGAAGTAACCGAGGAAGGTCCACTATTTGAGATGGCAAAGGAAAGCAGAGCGATGTTCCCATCTCTGCAATATGAACTGAAGGAGCATTCTGGAATAGATTTTGAGCTTGTACAAAGAGGAATGCTAAAGCTTGCCATGAACGAAGAAGAAGCGGAGAAGATCAAAAACATCGTGAAATTTCAGCAAAAGCTTGGGGAAAGAGCAGAATGGCTGACGATGGAGCAGGTTCAAGCACGTGAAAACCATCTTAGTAACTCCTTTGTGGGAGGCATGGATATTCCTTCTGATGGCCATGTGAATCCTGTTAAACTTACACATGCTTTTCTACAAGCTTCAAAAGTCTTCGGCGCAGAAATAATGGAGTATGTCGAGGTAATCAGTATTTTAAAGCAGGGCGAAAGAGTTGTTGGTCTGTCTACTAGTGTAGGAGATTTTTACGGTGACAGTGTAGTCGTCGCAGCAGGAGCGTGGAGTAAACAGCTAATAAGAGAATATGAGACTCCTATAGATGCCTACCCGGTAAAAGGGGAGTGCTTTTCTGTGGTCACGAATGAACCGCTTCTTGAGAGTACGATTTTTTCTGAACAGTGCTACCTTGTTCCTAAGAGCGGAAATCGACTGATTGTTGGGGCTACAATGCTTCCCAACACGTTTTCTGAACATGTAACGCTTGGAGGGATATCAACTTTGATGAAGGAAGCGATAAATATACTTCCAAAAATCAAACAGGCAACTTTTGAAAAAGCATGGTCGGGAATTCGTCCGCAAACAGGGGATGGACTTCCCTATTTAGGGAAACATCCAGAAACTAAAAATCTAATTATTGCATCAGGTCACTATCGTAATGGCATTTTACTAGCACCCTTAACAGGGAAACTAGTAACCAGCATGATCTCCGGAGATTCATTGCCTAACTATATTGATGCTTTTTCCCTTGATAGAACACTAGAAAAGGACAGGTGACAAACGATGAAGTTAGTAATTAATGGTGACGTTATGGAAGTGCCAGATTCTATACAAAGCGTTTTCGAGCTACTACAGCATTTTCAGCTTGATCAAAAAGTTGTGATTGTGGAAAAGAACAAGGATATTTTAGAGAAAGATCAGCATGTAAAAGAAAGTGTAACAGATGGCGATCAACTTGAATTCGTACATTTTGTAGGAGGCGGTTAATATGTTGAAAATTGGTTCGTATTCCTTTAACTCAAGACTTTTATTAGGAACAGGAAAGTATCCGGATTTTGATATACAAAAGCAGGCAGTAGATGTGTCTGAAACAGATATTCTTACTTTCGCAGTAAGACGGATGAATATTTTTGAAGCAAGCCAGCCGAACTTCTTAGAAAAACTTGATTTGGATCGCTATACACTCCTTCCGAACACAGCAGGTGCGAAAACGGCAGAAGAGGCTGTTCGGATTGCCAAGCTAGCGAAAGCATCCGGTCTATGTGACATGATTAAAGTCGAAGTAATCGGTTGCTGGAAAACGCTGCTTCCAGATCCAGTTGAGACTTTAAAAGCAACAGAAGAGCTGCTAAAGGAAGGCTTCACGGTTTTACCATATACGTCAGATGATGTAGTGCTTGCAAGAAAGTTAGAGGAGTTGGGATCTCATGCCATTATGCCTGGAGCGTCTCCAATTGGCTCTGGCCAAGGAATCATCAATGAACTGAACCTTAGCTTCATTATCGAACAAGCAAAGGTGCCAGTTATTGTGGACGCTGGTATTGGTTCTCCAGCTGATGCTGCCAAGGCGATGGAGCTAGGAGCAGATGGCGTACTTTTAAATACAGCTGTTTCCGCAGCAAAAGATCCAGTCAAAATGGCTCAAGCAATGAAGCTTGCTATTGAAGCCGGACGCCTTGGTTTTGAGGCAGGAAGAATGGAGAAAAAACGCTATGCCACTGCAAGCAGTCCAACAGAGGGAATGAGTGTTGGGTAATGGACAGATATTCGCGTCAAACCTTATTTGACCCGATTGGACTAGCTGGACAAGAGCGCCTCATCCAAAAACATGTCCTTCTAATCGGTGCTGGTGCGCTAGGTACTGGCAATGCGGAAGTTCTCGTACGAGCAGGTGTGGGGAAACTCACGATTGTCGACCGTGATTATGTAGAATGGAGCAATTTACAGCGTCAGCAGCTTTATACAGAACAAGATGCAAGAAAGAGGCTACCTAAAGCGGTGTCAGCGAAAGAGCGGCTGAAAGAGGTAAATTCAGAGGTGGAGCTAGTAGCACATATTATGGATGTTACTGCTGAAGATCTCGAGGTAATCATAAAAGGGGAGCGTGTCGATTTAATCGTGGATGCTACCGATAATTTTGACATTCGCATGATGATTAATGATGTTTCCCAAAAATACAGAATCCCTTGGATTTATGGAGCGTGTGTGGGGAGCTACGGTATTTCATACACAATTCTGCCAGGAGAAACTCCTTGCTTAAATTGCTTGTTACAAAAGGTGCCTCTTGGCGGTGCTACCTGTGACACGGTAGGAATTATTGCTCCTGCTGTTGGCATGGTGGTTGCCCATCAAACAGCAGAAGCGTTAAAAATACTTTCAGGAAACCATGCTGCGTGTAACCGTAAGCTCGTATCCTTTGATTTATGGAAAAACCAACATGTTTCCTTGAATGTGGATAAGCTGAAAAATGCAACATGCGACAGCTGTGGAAGCTCCCGTAGTTACCCGTACCTCTCGTATGAAAATCAAACCAAAACAGCGGTTTTATGTGGCCGGGATTCTGTGCAAATACGTCCATCAGATACAAGCGAAAGCAGAAATCTCATAGAGGTAAAAGCAGCTCTAACCGCACAGGGAATAAAGGTAGATGCCAATCCATATCTCCTATCCTTTCAAGTGGATGAGCATAGAATGGTAGCTTTTAAGGATGGAAGAGTACTAGTGCATGGAACAAAAGATATATCACGAGCAAAAACAATGTATCACCGATATTTTGGATAAGGGACGGAGAAGTTTATGATACCAAAAGTTTTAACCATAGCTGGCTCAGATAGTGGTGGCGGAGCGGGCATACAGGCGGATATAAAAACTTTCCAGGAGCTTGATGTTTACGGAATGTCCGCCATTACCGCCTTAACTGCTCAAAACACGCTCGGAGTACAAAGCGTTTATCCCATTCCACTAGATATGATTTTAGAGCAGCTACAATCCATTCAAGATGACTTACCACCTGACGCTGTAAAAACAGGAATGCTCTTTAGCAATATCATTATTGATGCAGTGTCAAAGAAGATAAAGGATTATGGGTGGGGTAACCTTGTTGTGGATCCTGTGATGATTGCAAAAGGTGGCGCCAGACTGTTACAGGAGGAAGCCATTCGGGCAATCCGTGAGAAACTCTTGCCATTAGCTACGATTACAACACCAAATATTCCCGAAGCAGAAGTGCTAACAGAAATGAATCTAGATACACTAGAGCGTAGAAAAGGAGCGGCAAAACTCCTTTGTAAGCTCGGCTCTGATCATGTTGTAATTAAGGGAGGACATGGAAACGGAGAGACGCTTATTGATTTGTTCTACGATGGAATCGCCTTCACAGAGCTAACAAGCAGTCGAATCGATACTCGTCATACCCATGGAACGGGATGCACGTTTGCAGCTGCTATTGCATCTGGACTTGCAAAAGGTCAACAAGTGGATACAGCTGTAAAAAACGCGAAGGCTTTTATCCAATGTGCCATTGAAATGGAACTGGGAATTGGCAGTGGTCATGGTCCCACCAACCATTGGGCTTACAAAAGGGCAAGTGTGAGAGCATGAGCAGGGAGCAATTAAGCATTTATTTTGTCATGGGGTCAGTGAATTGCCAAGGAAAAGATCCTCGTTACGTGTTACAGGAGGCAATCGAGGGCGGAATCACTTTTTTTCAGTTCAGGGAAAAAGGAGAGGGTGCTCTAAATGGTGCAGACAAGCTTGCGTTAGCAAAGGACTTACGAGATCTATGCCGAAAGCACCATATACCTTTTATCGTCAATGATGATGTTGACCTTGCTTTAGCCGTAAATGCAGATGGTGTCCATATTGGACAGGAAGATGAAGAATTTTCTAAGGTATCAGAAATACTGCCAGAGGATATGCTTATAGGTGTATCTTGTCATACGTTGGAAGAAGCAGCAAAAGCAGTTGCTGATGGGGCAGATTATATTGGGGTAGGTCCCATGTTTTACACATCTACTAAAAAAGATATTCGTGAGATAAAAGGCCCATCAGTAATTCGAAGCATAAGAAAGGCTGGTTACACCATCCCAATTGTGGGCATAGGCGGCATCACCCCTAGTAATGCTAAAGAAGTTCTGGAGCATGGAGCAGATGGGATTGCTGTTATTTCTGCTATTTCTCATGCAGTATCGCCCTTTGAAGCAACTTTGAATCTGAAAGAGATTTATAAATTTGTAAAAAAATAGTTCACCATTTCTAAAAATCAATGATATAATAAAAAGACCATTTGCTTTATAACATGTTTGCATTTCCCCCCACCCCTCTTAAAGGAGGAGTGGGGTATTTTTTTACAATTGAATTTCTTCTTTTTTTAGTTCAATCGCTGGTCCGAAAAATTCGTAGTGGATGTTTTCCGCGCTTACACCTAAATCTTCAAGGTTGAAAATGATAGCTTTCATGAATGGAACAGGCCCACAAATGTAAAATTGACCGTTCACATCTATCTTCATCTCTTCTAACATCTGTTTTGTTACATACCCCTCAAAATGATAGAGTTCCTTGAGTTTATCTTCTGCTGTAGGTTTTTCAAAAATAAAGTGTGCTTTTCCGTTTTCGAGTGTTGCCATCACTTCTTCTACTTCCTTCTTAAATGCATGAGACTCACCATTTTTTGTTGCATGGATAAACGTAGTTTCGCGTTTTGTTTGGTGAACAGGAAGACTTTTCAACATACATAGAAGTGGAGTGATACCGACTCCTCCACTTAAGAGGTACAAGGGTGATTGTTGGTCGGTTTGAAGAGTGAATTCTCCAGCGGGTGCTGTTACCTCCAAAGTCGTTCCCACCTCAACGGAATCGTGTAAATAATTTGAAATAATTCCATGTGGCCGGTCTTCCTCAGCTTCACGTTTGACAGAAATTCTAAAGTATTCCTGATTAGGTACATCTGATAAGCTGTATTGGCGATTAAACAGATTATCTGTTCCAGGTATGTTAAGCCTAATGGTAATGTATTGTCCTGGAAGGAAGGATGGTAGCTTTTGTCCATCTATAGGTTTTAAGTAAAAAGATGAAATGTCGCGGCTTTCTTTGACTTTTTTCACTACTTTAAACGCTTTAAAATCTGTCCAATCACATGCCTCATACATTTCTTTCTCCACGGAAATGAAAACATCTGCAATTACCTGATAGGCTTCTTTCCAAGCTGCTAAAATTTCATCCGTGGCATCTTTCCCAAGCACAGCTTTAATGGATTCTATCAGATACTTTCCTACTATAGGGTAGTGCTCAGGTTTAACGACTAAACTTCTATGTTTATGGGCAATTTTTTTTACTGCCGGAAGTAGGACCTCCAGCTGATCAATGTAAGTAGCTGCAGCGTAAACAGTGTTTGCAAGGGCTGTTTGTTGTCTGCCTTTCTTTTGATTGGCATGATTAAAAATGTTTAACAGTTCAGGGTGATTAGTAAATAAAGATTGGTAAAAATGAGTGGTTATTTCTTCTCCTTTTACAGCGAGTACAGGTGCCGTTGCTTTTACTATTGAAATGGTCTTCGAACTTAACATGAGAATTTCCTCCTCTGGTTAAAACATGTATTTTGAATACATCTTTATTGTATAAGAAAAAGAATGTAAAGATATATATATAATACTTCTTTAACAAATCTGCCATAAGATTTTGACAAATTTGTGATTTTCTAAAAAAGAGGAATATAATTATTTTCGAAACAATCTTAAAATTAGGCAAAATGGAGATTGACAATAGCTTATCTTTGGTGGTAAGTTAAGAAAGTGGAAAAAATATGAATAATAAAAATAAGGAAAAGGAGGGTAACGAGCATGAAAAATTTAATGATGAAAGATAGAGTAGCTGCAACTGCCAACAACTTCATACATCTCGTGACCTGTCCTGTAAGAGTGGTTTCTGTTAACATTTAACAGACTGTTCTGTTTTGTCCTTTTTTAGATAATGGATTATTCTAGGGAGACACAGGTCGCCATTAGGGCGTGACGTGTGCTTTTTTTATGGAATAAAAAGGTGGCATACCGCATTGCGTTCGGTATGCCACCTTTTTGTGTTCGGATATTTCTATATTTTTCCACTGATTTCACGAAGTATTTTTAGGAGGAATGGACAATGGAAAATGTTTATGTGCGGTTTATGATGTACAAGGTAGCTTCAGATGGAGGGTAGCAAAAAAATTGAATTCAGCTTAGAAGGGAGAATTTATCATTATGTTTTCAGTACTAGGAAAATTGGGTTGGTTTTTTAAACAACATTGGAAAAGATACACAATAGCCATTGGTTTGCTTATTTTTGCAGGGTTTTTAGAGGTTATTCCACCAAAGATGATTGGAATGGCCATTGATAATATTCAAGCGGGAGCATTTACATCCGAAAAGCTTTTACAGTATGTGGCTTTTCTTGCTGTGTTGGCAATTGTGATATACGGCATAACCTATACCTGGATGTATCAGCTTTTTGGAAGCTCTTTTTTAGTGGAACGCTCATTAAGATCCAAATTAATGGGACATCTGCTTAAGATGACACCAACCTTTTATGAAAAGAACCGAACGGGAGATTTAATGGCAAGAGCAACTAACGACTTAAAGGCGATTTCGACAACTGCCGGGTTTGGTGTTCTTACCATCATTGATTCCAGTGTATTTATGCTTATTATCCTTGGAACAATGGGTTTTATGATTAGCTGGAAATTAACACTTGCAGCAATTATTCCTCTGCCATTGATGGCACTGGCGATGAAAATTTACGGTAAGAAAATTCATCAGCGTTTTACCGAAGCGCAGGACGCCTTTGGTGATATGAATGACAGAGTTTTAGAATCGATTGCAGGTGTACGTGTAGTTCGTGCTTATGTTCAAGAAAGAGCAGAAGAAAATAAATTTCATCAAATGACAGATGATGTGTATAAGAAAAATGTAAAGGTAGCCATCATTGATTCTTTATTTGATCCAACCATTAAATTGCTCGTCGGGGCAAGCTACTTAATTGGATTGGGTTATGGGGCCTACTTGGTGTTTCATAAAGCAATCACCCTTGGAGAGCTAGTGTCCTTCAACGTTTACTTAGGAATGCTGATTTGGCCCATGTTTGCCATTGGTGAATTAATCAATGTCATGCAGCGCGGAAATGCCTCTTTAGACCGTGTAAATGAAACGTTAGCATATGTAGCGGACGTGGCTGACCCACATGTAACAGAAAAGGTGCAAAGACCGGAAATAATTGAGTTTCAAGAGGTGTCCTTCCGGTATCCAAGTGCCACATCAGACAATTTAAAAAATATCAACTTCCATTTAAAAGCGGGGCAAACGCTTGGAATTGTTGGGAAAACAGGTAGTGGGAAAACAACCCTTATTAAACAGCTTTTAAGAGAATATCCATTAGGAGCTGGTAGCATCACCGTGAATGGTGTTGACCTTTCCAAAATATCTTTAGATAACATTCACAGCTGGATAGGATACGTGCCACAAGATCATATTCTTTTTTCGAGAACGGTAAAAGAAAATATCCTTTATGGAAAAGAAAATGCAACAGAGACAGATATCAACCATGCTATTTCCTCTGCAGCCTTTGAAAAAGACTTAGAAATGCTACCAGAAGGATTATCTACCCTTGTTGGGGAAAAAGGAGTGTCCTTATCTGGAGGTCAAAAGCAACGGATATCGATTGCTCGTGCACTCATTGCGAATCCTGAAATTTTAATTTTAGATGATTCCTTATCCGCTGTTGACGCAAAAACAGAAGCAAAAATCATTGAAAATATTCGAAAAGAACGAGCTGGAAAAACAACCCTTATTACCACACATCGTCTGTCCGGTGTTCAGCATGCAGATTGGATCATCGTATTAGAGGATGGAAAAATTGTAGAGTCAGGCATGCATGATCAGCTGATGGCTATTGGTGGGTGGTATAAGGAGCAGTATGAAAGACAGCAGGTTCAATCGCCGACGGGAGGCGAAGTATTAACATGAAAGAAATTAAATCAGGAAAACGACTTTTTCGATACGCTCTAACACAAAAGAAAGTCATTATCATCGCATTAGTTATGCTTTCCATTGCAGTGACTGCAGAATTGACAGGGCCATTTATTGCAAAAAGAATGATAGATGAGCATATCCTTGGCATTGAAAAACGCTGGGTACTAACAGAGCAAACGTCCCCAGACACCGTAAAATATCAAGGTGACTCCTATATAAGAGAAGATAGAGCGGAACAAGAAACGATTGCAGAAAATAAAATAAACAGAGTGCTTCAAGTTGGCAGGGACTATTATTTCCTAGCCGGTGATATCGCCTTTGACGGAGAAAGAAGCGTTCAAGGAAATGAATTGACAATCTCAAGAGGGGAGCAGACTGAAACCTATGAGGTTCAGGAGCTCTCCAATAGTGAACTTTTGAATTTTTACCAATCAGAAGTGAAATATTTAATTTTTTTAGTGGCTTTATATTTTGGCTTGCTTGTAGTAGCATCCTTTTTCCAATACGGCCAAAGCTACTATTTACAAACCTCCGCCAATCGCATTATTCAAAAAATGCGAGAAGATGTTTTTGGTCAGATTCAAAAATTACCGATACAATATTTTGATCATTTACCAGCCGGAAAGGTAGTATCAAGAATTACCAATGATACAGAAACGATTAAAGAATTATATGTCACAGTATTAGCAACCTTTTTCTCAGGAATCATTTACATTACTGGGATCTATATTGCCCTTTTCTTACTTGATGTAAAATTGGCAGCGATTTGCTTGCTGCTTATTCCAATATTAATTGTTTGGTTTATTATTTATCGAAAATATGCATCTGTTTATAACCACAAAATTAGAGCATTACTAAGTGACATCAATGGAAACATCAATGAATCTATACAAGGGATGCCGATCATTCAAGCATTTCGCAGACAAAAGAAAGCAAAGGAAGAGTTTGAAGGCTGGAACACTCAGCATTTCACGTATCAAAATAAATTGCTAAGTTTGAACGCACTAACCTCCCACAATCTGGTAGGGGTATTACGGAATATCTCCTTTGTCGCAGTGATTTGGTACTTTGGCGGTGCATCTTTAGGAATTGGGAGCATGGTATCGTTGGGAGTTCTCTATGCATTTGTGGATTATCTAGGAAGGATGTTCGGTCCGATTACCGGAATCGTCAATCAGCTAGCAAACCTAGAACAGGCACGTGTATCCTCAGTTAGGGTATTTGAACTGATGGATGAAGCTGGAATTGCCGTTTCCGATGAAAAGCACCCAAGGTATGAAGGAAATGTTTCCTTTAATTCCGTTTGGTTTGGCTATAAAGAAAATGAATATGTATTAAAAGACATTTCTTTTGAAGCAAAAAAAGGAGAAACAGTCGCATTAGTAGGGCACACTGGTTCGGGTAAAAGCTCGATTATGAACCTGCTTTTCCGTTTTTACGATATTCAAAAGGGAAGCATCCTTATAGACGGAAAGAATATACAAGACTTGCCTAAACAAGTAGTAAGGCAGCATATGGGAATTGTTCTTCAAGACCCATTCCTGTTTTCTGGAACAATAGCATCGAATGTAAGCTTAGATGATGAAAGAATTTCTCCAGAAAAAGTAAAAAAAGCCTTGGAGGATGTGGGAGCGATGGATTTTGTCAACGCACTCCCAAAAGGGCTAGAAGAGCCAGTTATTGAAAAGGGAAGTACCCTTTCATCAGGACAACGGCAGTTAATTTCCTTTGCGCGCGCACTTGCATTTGATCCAGCGATTCTTATTTTAGATGAAGCAACAGCCAGTATTGACACAGAAACAGAAGCGATTATTCAAAAGGCCTTGGAAGTATTGAAAAAAGGCCGTACTACGTTTATAATCGCGCACCGGCTTTCTACTATAAAAAATGCAGATCAAATCTTAGTGTTAGATCGTGGTGCCATTGTAGAACGTGGAAACCATGAAGAGTTAATGAGTAGAAAAGGCAAGTATTATCAAATGTATGAGCTTCAACAGGGGACGAAAGGACTTACAGGATAATATTTAGGTCCATGGATACAATTCCATGGGCCTTTTAATGTGAAAAGAGTAGAATAAGTTTCCTTAGTCTATGGAAAGGATAAATGGTAAAGAACGACTTCACAACCTTTTTTGCTCCTGGTCACACCTTACATACCCTTTATCATCCTTACTGTCGTGCTCTTTTCATGCAAGTAAATTTAAATTTGTCGTTCGCTGAAAAAGTGGATTTAGTCTTAAAGGCGTTAGAAAAGAATTTATGTAAACAAAGTCTTTGACAAGTGCTGTGACTTTATATACTATACAAGATGTTGTGAAAAATTTTAATTCATATAAGAATACTGGGGGTTTAATGAAATGAAGAAAAAACTATTATCTATATTTGCACCCGTTCTTCTGTCTGGTGTGGTCTTAGCAGCATGCGGAAACACGGATAATAATGGTGGTGCAGGAGAATCTGCTCCTAAAGAAGAAGATAACCTCTTAACTAAGGTTCAGGAAGAAGGGGAGCTGTTAATCGGTACAGAAGGTACATATCCTCCTTTTACCTTCCATGATGATTCCGGAAAGCTAACTGGTTTTGATGTGGAATTAGCAGAAGCCGTAGCTGAAAAGCTTGGAGTGGAAGCGAAGTTTATGGAAACACAATGGGACGCCATGTTTGCAGGTCTGGACTCAAAGCGCTTTGACATGATTGCCAATCAGGTTGGTATTCGTGATGACCGAAAAGAAAAATATCTTTTCTCCGATCACTATATTACCTCTGCAGCTGTCCTTGTAACGAGAGAGGATAACAAGGATATCAAGGCATTTGAAGATATTGAAGGGAAAAAATCTGCCCAATCCTTAACAAGTAACTATGCCGATATTGCTCGTGAATATAAAGCAGAAATAGAATCGGTAGAAGGATTTAATCAAGCGATTGAATTACTTAACTCTAAACGTGTAGATGTTACGATAAATGATAAGTTATCTGTTTTAGACTTCCAAAAAAATCGTCCGAATGCTGCAATTAAAATTGCTGCAGAACACGAAAATGCTGCCCAAAGTGGCTTCATGTTCCGTAAAGGCAGTGACGAACTAACAGATGCAGTGAATGAAGCGTTAGCTGAAATTATTGAAGACGGTACGTACGAAGAAATTTCTGAGAAATGGTTTGGCGAAAATGTACTTGACTAGTATTTTTACAGACCCAGAACGTCTGGATAGATGGCTGACTATAGCACAAAGTTCCCTTCTCCCTTTGGTGAAGGGAGCTTTGTCTTATACCATACCTTTGACGCTTTTATCTTTTAGCATTGGTTTAATGATTGCCGTGTTAACAGCTTTAGCTCGGATATCTCCTGTAAAGCCGCTGCAAATGTTAGCAAGGGTCTATGTTTCCATTATTAGGGGAACACCATTATTAGTACAGCTTTTCATAATCTTTTATGGTCTTCCTTCTATTGGTGTTACCATTGCCTCCTTTCCGGCAGCGGTAATTGCTTTTTCCTTAAATGTGGGTGCATATGCTTCAGAAATTATTCGTGCAGCAATCCTTTCTACACCAAAAGGGCAATGGGAAGCAGCCTATTCGATGGGAATGAGTTATCCTCAAGCATTAAAAAGAATTATTCTTCCACAAGCTTCAAGGGTATCTATTCCGCCGCTGTCTAACTCGTTTATAAGCTTGATAAAAGATACATCTCTGGCTTCCTTGATATTAGTAACAGAGATGTTCCGAGTTGCTCAGCAAATTGCAGCAACTAATTATGAATTTTTACTCTTATATGGACAAGCAGGGGCAATTTACTGGGTAATTTGCTTTTGTTTATCATTAGTTCAAGGTAGAATTGAACGACGACTAGACAGATATGTTGCAAAATAATAAGTTTCAAAGCAAAGGAGCTCAAAAGATGATTTCTGTAAAGAGCTTACACAAGCAATTTGGTGATTTAGAAGTATTAAAAGGAATAGATTTGAATGTGGAAAAAGGGAAAGTTGTGGTGGTCATTGGACCGTCTGGATCTGGTAAAACCACGCTTTTGCGCTGCCTAAATATATTAGAGAAACCAACATCGGGATTCGTTGAAATTGATTCCAAAACACTCGATTTTTCTGCAAAGGTGTCAGCAAAAGACATTGCTGCCTTCAGAAGGCTTACAGGCATGGTTTTTCAAAGCTATAATCTTTTTCCACATATGACGGCGCTTCAAAATGTGATGGAGGGTCCTGTCACCGTTAAAAAGGAAGAGAAGTCTTCTGTAAAAGAACGGGCAGTGAGTATTCTTCAAAAAGTGGGGCTGGGAGAAAAGCTTAATAGTTATCCGTTTGAACTATCAGGAGGTCAACAGCAACGCGTCGGAATTGCCAGAGCACTTGCGATGGAACCAAACGTAATGCTATTTGATGAACCAACCTCCGCACTAGACCCAGAGCTAGTAGGAGAAGTGCTTCGCGTCATGAAGGAGCTCGCAAACGAAGGGATGACCATGGTTGTTGTTACCCACGAAATGAAATTTGCCAAGGAAGTGGCAGATGAAGTGATTTTTATGGATGATGGAAAAATAGTGGAGCAGGGACCACCACATGAAATCTTTCACTCACCAAAAACAGAACGCACCAAACAATTCTTACGTCTCATAGAAAGTGGAGTATAACCCCGACGCCTTCTGCGGCTCGGGTTTTTTTCATGCACAATAGCAAGACACCCCAAATAATGAGGTGTCTTTTGCCATAACGTATAAAATTATGTTATTACAAAAAACGAAAACTTATCTTCCGCCTAGTTGTTGTTCAGCCATTTGAACAAGGCGCTTTGTGATTTCTCCTCCAACAGATCCGTTAGAGCGAGAAGTTGTGTCTGCACCAAGTGATACACCAAACTCAGTAGCGATTTCATACTTCATTTGGTCGATAGCAGCTTGTGCTCCAGGTGCAACTAGTTGATTAGACGAATTGTTTCTGTTTGCCATGATGTGATTCATCTCCTCATAATAAAGTTTTTTGGTTGGACCGACTGGATTTGCACCAGATTATGCAAGAATGCCCCCATCTAGGGATGGTCCAGAGGTGATAAGTTGTTACTTGTATTATCTGAAATTGATAATATCGTTATTCATGTTCTGTTGAGGTAATTTATGGTAATTAATATAAGCATTATTTTTATAATAGTGGTAAAAAGTAATGAGAGGTTGCAATCATTCTAATTGGAGGAACCTTTATGGAAATCTGTCCACTATGTAATGGTTTAAAGGAGTATCATGCCATCTGCCAAGAGTGTGGTGGTAATATGATAGACCTTGGGAGAATCACTGATTTTCTTGATGATTATAGTGCCTACATGGAGATAAACACATTAAAGCTTGTCGATGGAGATCTTACTAGTTTAGAAAACCAAAAGTGTCTTCATTTGGTCGTCTGTTATGGGTGCCAGTCTGAGCAAATGTTGGCAGTGACGGAATAAGAAAAAAAGAACAGGCACCTTGATGGGCCTGTTCTTTTTTTTTATTATTTTGTACGAATACGTAATTCTGTTTCTGCATCAAAGAAATGACATTTGTTCATATCAAGAGCAAGCTGTAGTTTCTGTTGTGGTTTCACGTCGGTACGAGAATCCACGCGTGCAACAAATTCCTGACCATGAATTTGAGAGTAAAGCATCGATTCTGCTCCAAGTAGCTCAGATACTTCAATAACTGCTTCAATGGTAGAGCCAACAGCAGATTCAATGAACACAGGCTCATCGTGAATATCCTCTGGACGAATTCCAAGCACAACTTCTTTCCCAACATACCCTTGGTCACGAAGCACTTTCATTTTCCCTTCTGGAACACTGATTCTTTGCTCGCCAATCATAAAGGCACCGTCTTCTAATTTACCTTGGAAGAAGTTCATAGCAGGGGAGCCAATGAATCCGCCAACGAAAATGTTTTCTGGATTCTCATAAACTTCTTTAGGAGAACCAACCTGTTGAATAAGACCGTCTTTCATAACAACAAGACGAGTTGCCATTGTCATTGCTTCCGTTTGATCATGAGTTACGTAAATAGTTGTTGTCTGTAGACGTTGGTGCAGCTTAGAAATTTCCGCACGCATCGCAACACGAAGCTTAGCATCAAGGTTGGATAATGGCTCATCCATTAAGAATACTTTTGCATCGCGGACAATTGCACGTCCAAGTGCCACACGCTGACGCTGACCACCAGATAACGCTTTAGGCTTACGGTCTAAGTATTGTTCAAGTCCAAGGATTGCTGCTGCTTCTTTTACACGACGATCAATTTCCTCTTTTGGGAATTTACGAAGCTTTAGTCCAAATGCCATGTTATCATATACATTCATATGAGGATATAGCGCGTAGTTTTGGAATACCATCGCTATGTCGCGATCCTTTGGAGCAACATCGTTCATGCGCTTGCCGTCAATGGAGAAATCTCCTTTTGAAATTTCTTCAAGTCCTGCAATCATACGAAGAGTAGTGGATTTTCCGCATCCAGATGGACCTACGAATACGATAAATTCTTTATCTTTAATGTGAAGGTTGAAATCCTTCACCGCAGTAACATTGCCCTCATACACCTTATAAATATGATCTAAATTCAATTCTGCCATGTTTGCTCCTCCTAATGAAATCGTTTTCTTATTCTGATTTCAGTTTACCGAAAACGCATACATTTCGTAAATGTACAAGGTGCACAAAAAAAAGCAACGTCTTTGTGCAACGTTACTTTTTAAAAGAGAATGTCACTTTTTATCATCTGTTGGGGCAGAAGAGCCATATCCCTGCTTCTCTAAAATAATGATCGCAAGAAAGGCGGCAAGGGCACCAGTAAAGTGTTTGATGTCGATGCCCGTCCGCTCGATGAATTTGTCAATTCGGTATTGAAGGGTGTTGCGGTGCATAAATAGTTTTTTTGATGTGAGCGAGACGTTTAGGTTATTTTCAATGTAGGCTTTAATGCTATAAATTAAATCTTGTTCTTCTAAAAGAATGGGTTGGAATAACTCATGTATTTGTTGTTGTAAACTATCATTTAAATCTTGAGTTAATACGTAAGGCATTGCATCTTCAAAGGTATGGATATTACGTTGTTTCCGACCTTTTTGAGACAGTTGAAAGCAGCTTTTTTCCCACTCATATTTGTTTGGCAGTGCCTCTTCTAAAAGGTGGTAGGGGCCAATATATAATTTAAGGTTCGTGTAAAAATCCGTGGCGATCGTATCAGCAAGGTCAGAAAATGAAATAGAATCATCAGAGTCAGGAAGATATGGTTCAATGATGACACCACTTGTTGGAGAATCCCAAATCACTTCTATCGTTTTATCAAAAAAAGCAACCAGCGCCTCCCACCATTCATTTTTTTGAATGGTTCGCTCTGAAAACTGAAAATGAATAAACCGAAGCCTGTCATAGGAAATACTTTTGGGGAATTCGCCAGTAGCTCCTTGTCTCAATAAAAAACGAAACCAGCTCTTTTCAGAATCTGAAATCTCTAGTGAGTCCTTTTCTACTTTTTGTAAAAAAGAACCAATCAAGAGGGTTTCTTTTTCGCTTATCGCTTTTTTTTCAATGCCAATATATTCATCATCTGATGAAAGAAACCAAACATAGTCTGAAAAACTATGGGGGACTGCAGACTTAATAAGTGCATGTGGGAATAATTGTTCTAATCTATTGTCCATATGAATTTCCTCTCCTGCTTTCTGTTAGGATTATTATAACAGAAAAGCTCCTCATGTTTGAGGAGCTTAAGGGTACTCAGCAGGTGGTTCTTCTATTTCAAGGTCTCTCGCTTCTTCTATGTTTGTATAGTGATCTCGTTCAAAAACGGTACCACCAGCCATGCCTTCATTAATATATCGATCCACATCCATGAAGTACTCATCCCGGCCTTCATTGTTTTTGTCTTTTCTTTCCTGCTTTTGTTTTTTATCTGACATAAAAATCCCTCCTTAGCTGTTAGTGTAGCTAAAGGAGGGAAAATGATTCAATCATATACGTGAAAAAGCATAAGCTCATGAATTTGAGCTTCCACAGCCTGTCTTTCTTCCTCTGAAAAGGCTTGGGATTCTGGCCATTCAATGGTTCCATTTTTATGATAAACGGCTTTTACGGAATGCCCCTTGTAGTAAAAAGAAAGGTGCCAGCCCGGTAGTTGATTGTTTTGGTATAAGGGTTTTAATTGAAAATGTGAAATCAAGCGATGCTCCCTCCTATCATCAAAAGTAACTACTCTCTATATTTTTTCGCCATTAGGTCGAATTCTCCTGCAAGAAAAAATTGGTTCTCTCATAAAAAACTCGCGTGATTCTTTCTGCTGCATGTTTTTTTATGGGAGCCTCATCAAAATCCATCGGTTTGGCATTCAATTCAAAAATATAGTACTTCCCATCAGGAGTAACACCAACATCTGCTGAAAACTCTCCAATATCATCATAAAAAGCAATAAGCTGCTTTCCACATTGTGAAACGAGTTTTTCGATGATTTCTTGGTCAGTTTTCATGGGGAGGTCTTCTGTGGAGATTACCACACCACCAGCCGGGACATGGGTGGTCACCTGTTGTTTTTTCGCCATTCTAACTCCGACACCTGTAACAGTAAAACGCTTTTTACTTGCATGTGCCAAAATACGATAATCGAATTTCTTGCCTTTCATTCCTAACGTAGGGATGGCTTCTTGAATGATATAGTCTTTTACACCTGATTTTTTATAAAAATAAAGGATTAGTTTTTGTATGCTAGGAAATAAAACGGTAGTAGTAGAGGTTGTTTTCATTAGTAACGCGTCGCCATTTCGAGTGATAAGGTAGACGCCTTTCCCTTTATGACTACGTCTCTTTTTAATATACACACTTGGATAAAGAGCAAGATATTCCTCTAGCCCCTCCACTGACAATAGAGTGGTTTTTGGAAGGTGGGGGAGAAGTTGATCATTGTCCTTTAATTGTAAATACAACTCCCATTTATCAAAAAAACCAGGATTGATAATGGGAATGCTATAGATGGATGTGATTTTTTCTGTTTCATCTATCAATAGTTTTTCATCACGGTAGCGAGAGAGACGATTGTAAATAATATCTGGAATGGGGGTATGAATTTTTACCCATTGATCCTCTTTAGGCAAATAACAATAACCCCTTAGTCCGTCCTCCGTTAACTGATCAGGAGTAAAAACGACCGATAATCCACCTTTTTTTTGTAGTGCTACTTGGATTCTTTTAAATAGGGGGATATTGCCAATAAATCCTTTGTTTTTAGGGCTGGCTAAAATGCCTATTAAAGGCCCTGCTTTCCTATCATTGGCAAGAAAAGAAAAGCTAATGTGTTTTTTTGTGTGTACTGCCCGATATGGAACAGCGTAATGTTTCCCAAGCATCACCATATTCACATCATCGAACATTTGGTACCAGCTACGGCTGCTGGGTTCGTAATGAAGCTCTATCATGTGAACACTCCTTCCGGATGCTTAATCATTTTTTCTGTTAAATAAACCGCATATTCAATGGAAAGCTTTCTCGTCAACATATCTTCATTTCTTAGCTTAGGATGATGGAATATGGATCTCCCAGGTTTGGAATTCGCCTCAAACAGCCATACCTTATTCTCTTTATCGACCCCAAAATCAAAGCCGATTTCCCCAATAAAGCCTGGTAAATGAGTGTCAATGGCACTGCTAATTAAAAGGGAAGCATGCTCAAGTTTTTCCACGATAGTGGCGTGTTCTTCTTTTTCTGAAAAAATCTCTGCGACCGTTTTTATGACCCCTCCATTATTAGCGTGTGTGGTGATGCTGCCTTTGCCGCTCACCTTGGCAGCCATCGCACTAACCACCCATTCCCCTTTTTCATCTTTGTTCGTATGAACACGGAAATCTACAAAGGAATCGTCTACCTTAATTAAAGCAATTCCTTGCTGTAATAGATAACTTGACATTTCTCTATATTTAAAAATGTGGGAAAGTAAGGTTTCGAGATTAAGAAAACGTTGCAGCTTGTTCACTTGTTCATTATTTTTATAGCGAACATAATACATATTTTCTTCACGGTTGTAGATGATTTTGTAAACCCCAAAGCCAAGACTGCCATTCATGGGTTTTAAATAGACAAAGGGATATTTAGAGAGATATCTTTCAATGGATTCAATCGACACATCATTGGTCGTTTCTGGGAGATAGGAGACAATTCTTTCTTCAATCCTTAATTTTTGATGAATGTCCCATTTATTAAAAAATCCAGGGTTGAACCAGGGAATTGCATAGTCTCTTTGCATTTTTTCCCTGGTGCTGGCTAAGAGCCTGTGCTTTTCCGATCGTCTGTTAGGAAGACGGTCATAGACAACATGTGGAAAAGGCAATGTTTTCTTGCACCAGCCAGCCTCCGTAAACATGTATCCTTCCATCGTTCCGTTTTCCCAATTAATATGATTGGCACCAAATAAAAACATATAGGCTCCAACCTTTTTTTCTGTGGAAAGTAGTTTTGAAAAAAATATCGAGCGTTCTCCAATGGGCCTGAGAATGGAACTTGTAAACCCTGCTGTGAAAATACCAATCAAAGGTCCAAGGTGAAGTGTACGTTCATGGGTAAAAACATGGATACTCCCACTATAAGGAAGCAATAACTCATCATACAATTCCTTAGAAATAGAAAGATGTGAACTGCTGTGAAAACTTACGTTACACGGTAATTCAATGGTGCCAAATGCAATAGAATTAATCTGAAACTCTTTGAAATGTTCCGGTATAATTAATTGGTGCCCTCGTAATTTTTCATTGCACACAACAGTCAATAATTCCTTCATATCAATCAACTCCCGTTCTATAGCCTTTAAGGGTAGCAAGATGCAGGCAGAACTTTGCCGGTGCTTCATACATTTCTTTTTGTAGCAAAGGTGACCCCATCTTTACTATTTTATGTCCGGGCTTGGAATTAATATCTAAAATCCACAAATTATCCTCCTCATCCATGCCAATATCGACAGCAAGCTCAAAAAGAGAGGAGCATGTTTCCTCTAATGCCTGTGGCAGGGAAGCTTTAATGGTGGCTATTTGCTGATAGAAGGATTCTTTTTGTTCTCTTTTAAGCGTTCGTTCTAAGAAGGAGAAAGGAAGCATTTTTCCTCCACCAGCAAGATTAGCCGTAATGTGATGGGGCTGCCCTAAACGGATTATCTTTAATCTTTCTATCCACACTCCATCCGAGTTTTTTTGGAGAAACAGCCGAATATCGAACGGAATGTTGTTTCTAGTTTGAAATCTAAAGAACGGCTGAAAAAGATAATCTGTGCTCTTTATCTTTTTATGAAGCCAGTCCATCAATGGAGCTTGATGATGGAAGGTAAGTAGCTGCTCCTTTGGCTGAATAACTTCCTTTACAAGATATTGTCCATCAAGCTCTTCTAGCTTAATGATACCTTGTCCTTGTGAGCCTTTAACGGGCTTTAAAAGCCAGCATTTATAGTTTTGAAAATGTGCGAGTAAAAAAGTAATGCTGGTTAGTTTTTTTGTTAATGGCAAAAAATCTTGTATTTCATCGTTATGTTGGAGGGCTTTATACACCTTCCATTTATCAGGTAGACCGTGTCCTAGAAATTGAACATTCTTATTTTCTTTAAGAATAGTACTGTATATTTTCAAGCCTGCATTTTCCGAATTGTAATAACAGCGGTCATAAACAAAGGGAGGAATGGGAATTTTTCTTTCGTCCCATTCCTTTTTAACAAAATCATAGACAAAGCCCTTAACATCATCTTCTATGCCTGCTAGTTCAGCAGGGGAGAAGACAGAAAGCTCAACCCCAAGTGGCGCACTGTGTTCTGCAAGCTTTGTCATATATGGAGTAACTCCAGTGAACGTCATAATGCCGAGTGATATCACGATTTTATCTCTCCTTTAAATGTTCATGTATCAAAAACAGGCAATAAAGAATCACAGCCTTGGCAGAAGGCCTTGTCTTAACTGGATTGGAAGGTGAATCCATGTTTTTGGAGGGCTTTGTATTCACTTCAATAATCCAAGGCCTTCCCTCTGTATCAATGGCAAGATCAATTCCTAGCTCTCCAAAGATTCCTTCTGAGACGTTGCCAACTTCTTTAGAAACTTCAAGAGCAAGCTCCTTTAAATGCTTAACAATTTGAGGACATTCTTCTGCTGCAAACTTTGTCCGGATTGCTTTTTCAACGGTCAATAATTCTCCACCTTGAGCAACGTTAGAGACAAAAGAGCCACTTTTTGACGCTCTTGCAGTACTAGACGTAATTCGCCATCGATTGTTTTCTGCACGATGACAAAGATAACGAAAATCGATGGGCCTCCCATCCATTTTCAATAAATCGAGGCCCTGCTGAATGATATATTGCCGTTTTTTCGTCTGAACACTAATCCTGTCATAAAGCTCTTTAAGACTCTTGTATGTTTGGCTGACCTCCTGCTGAAAAGAGGAATATCGAAGAGAAAACCCTTCTTGTTCCCACCCTATTTTGAAAATTTGTTTTCCTTGACTACCATGTATGGGCTTGATAAATAAAACAGGAAATTTAGTAAGAGCCTCCTCTAGCCTTTTAAACGAAAAAAGCTCAGTTTCGGGTAAATATGGCAACAAGTAGTCCGTATTGGCTAGTTGTTCATGGACGGTCCACTTGTTCAAAAAGTGGTTGTTAAAATACGGAATTCCTCCGTTCTGTAAATCTTTAATAAAACGCTGAAACATTTCACTTCTCTCATTCGTACGTTTATGGAGGCGATTGTGCACAACCTGGGGAAAAGGAAGTTCCGCTTTACACCACTCTCCCTGTTCTAAAACATAACCGCTCACACTGGAAAAAGACCAAGGTTCATCAAGCGTGAAAACATAAAAAATGACCCCAATGTCCTCAGCGTAACCTGCCAGCTCCTGACAATAAGCTTCTATGTTTTTTAAATGAGCCTTTCCGCCATTTGTTGTTACTTCTGTCAAAAGTCCAATAACTGGTCCGATATGAAGCAAGCCGTTTTCATATGATAGAAGATACGTTCTCTCTTCTAGTGAAAGCATTAAGCTTTCTAAAATGTTTTTGTCTACCATTAACATAAAGTCTTTCTCTTTGATACATACGACCTGGCAAGTTATTCTATTCCTACTACAGCAGACATCCACAACCGAGGCGCTTTCTGGTATTTTCAATACTCTTGCCAAAGCTTGACTTACTTGTATAATTGGGAAAGAAGTTTTATTTTCAATAGGTAGAACCCTGACTGATTGAAAGTTCATGATCTCCACTCATTTTCTATGATTTTTCTGAACTTTGTTCGCTTGTTTTTATAGTATTGATGAAGGAATAATTCGGTGATTGGAAAGAGGTTGACGACATATGGATGTTGTATGGATCATTCTGTTAATGATCGTGATTGGAGCTCTAATTGGAGGCTTAACAAACTCGCTTGCCATAAGAATGCTCTTTCGGCCCTATAAAGCCGTCTATATTTTTGGAAAAAGATTGCCTTTTACACCAGGTCTGATCCCAAAAAGAAAATCAGAGCTAGCTGATCAACTCGGAAAGCTCGTAATGGAACACCTTTTAACAGCGGAAAGCATGAAACGAAGGCTTGTAAACAGCTCTTTTCAAGCAAAATCTGAAGAATGGTTAAAAGAAGAAATAGAAACCTATTTAGAAAAGGGGGAAAGCGTTCAGGAGCTACTTGCTAAATTTGGAGTGAAGCATGCGGATGAACTTTTAACTGAAAACCTACACAAGCTCATTGATTCTAAATACGATGCAGTAATGGCGGAGGTTCGTACAAAGTCCATACAGCAGGTGTTGCCTGCCCATTTACTGAACAAAGTCGATGTCACGATTCCCTCTGCTGTAGAATTATTATTGAAAAAAGCCATTCTACATTTCGAAAGCCCTGAAGGAAAAAGGCAACTAGCGAAAATGATCCATGATTTTATCGCAACAAGAGGGAAGCTCGGTAGCATTGTGCAAATGTTCATGGGTAACTATCCGCTTGAGGACAAGGTACAGCCTGAAATTATTAAATTTTTGAAGCATGATGGAACGAAAGACGTGCTCCTACAAGTGATGTATCGTGAGTGGCATAAGCTAAAAGACGTAAAGCTTTCCGATGTGGAGGACATCTTTGGCAAAGAGACCATTCTCACGTCTATTTATGGCGCTGTAGATCAGACGGTGGATGTACCTAACATGTTAACTAAATCTGTCAAAGAAGCTATAAGTCCAATCTATCCTTGGATAAAGGAAACAGTCATTCCTGCCACTTTTGATCTCGGCAGTCAGCTTTTACTAGATAAAATGGAAGAGCTCTTAATTCGTTTAAAGCTAGAGGAGGTTGTCAGAGATCAAGTGGAGTCCTTTTCTTTAAAGGAAGTCGAAGAAATGGTTCTCTCGGTCTCGCGCAGAGAATTAAAACTGATTACTTTTTTGGGAGCGCTACTTGGCGGTCTAATAGGGTTTTTGCAAGGTGTACTCGTCCTGTTTCTTTAGACCTATGACCTTTTGGTTTGTATGACTGGATACGGTTTGTTATACTGGTCACTAGCATGCCTGAAAGATGGGCAAAAAAGGAAGGAATGAAGTCAAATGGCAAACAATGTGTATGATGTAGCATACAATCTTGAAACAGCAGTGAAGGAAAGCGAGGAGTTCAAAAATCTCCAAGCATTATATAAAGAGGTATTCGCAGAAGAATCCACAAAAAGAATGTTCGAAAACTTCCGTAACATTCAATTAGAGCTTCAACAAAAACAAATGAGCGGACAAGAAATCTCACAAGAGGAAGTTGAAAAAGCACAACAAACAGTTGCTCTTGTTCAACAAAACGAAGCGATTGCTAAGCTGATGGAAGCAGAGCAACGCATGAGCATGATGGTAAGCGAACTAAACAAAATCATCATGAAGCCTCTTGAAGAGCTGTACAGCAACGTTGACGCACAATAATTTCTAGAACGCACTTCCTTTTTGGAAGTGCGTTTTTTTTTAGGCTTATAAGTTTGCGACCACTGCAATTTTTTATTGCCTCGTTCTAATTTCTTTTACCTCCTCATACTCATATCAATAAGAATACGTACAAACACCATAGATAAGGGGGTTTCCCATGATATACCGCCTGCTTGCCATCAATATTGACGGTACACTGCTAAAATCAAATGGAAAACTAACAAAGGAAACGAAACAAGCAATAGACTATGTGAAGAACAAAGGTGTCTATGTAACACTAGTTACAGGCCGCAACTTTGCTTTTGCCAAAAAGGTCGCCAAATCTTTAAAGCTGGATACATTTTTGGTAACCCATGGAGGAGCCTTTATTGCCTCCAAACTGGAGCAGCCACTTCTAGCCAAGCGAATTTCAGAGGACAAAACGTTCAACCTAGTTCAAGTCTTGGAAAATTACGATTGCACCGTACGCATTCTGCATGAGCGATACTCGATAGGAAACAGGCTTCGCGGCGCCAACAATCTGATGGCCAGAGCCGTTTTAGGCTCAAGTGACCCGCTAATCTACCCAATGCAATTTGTGGAATCCTTAGGCGATACGTTAATTGATAACCCCATTTCCCCGCCGAAAATCGAGGTCTATTTTAACGAACCAGAAGAAAGACAAAAGGTAATCTCTACCCTAAAGTCAGCTTTTAACGGCATCGAGATACTCGTTCACGCAGAAGGGAAAGTAGATATCCTTCCAGAGGGCGGCAATAAAATGGACGGTCTATTAGCGCTAGGAGATGTTTTGAAAATTCACCCCGAAGAGATGGTTGTCATTGGCGATACGTTGGAGGATATGCCAATTATTGAAGTAGCGGGTCTAGGTGTCGCTATGGGCAACGCTCCTAAAGAAGTAAAGCTCGCTGCCGACTGGATCACCCGCACCAACGACGAAAACGGCGTCGCTTACATGATCAAGGAACACTTCCGGAAACAACAACGTATTGCGTTTTTGAATAAAATGAAGGTTTAGGGTACTTGTTTGTTTTCGCAGGCTACACATGTAGCCTGTTTTTTTGTTGTATAATGTTGGAAGGGAGGAGGAGGTACGTGGATGTAAAATTTGAAAGGAAGTGATGGATGAAGTGTTTTTTAAAAAAAGAACGATAAATCCTGAATTGGAAATTTTTAATTCGTTGCATCAAAGAATGGACTTAACTGTGAAAGACAAACAGTATCTCGACAATCTTAGAAAAGGATATGAAGGCGAGATCAAGTTTGATTGTTTACTAGAAGAACATCTCCATAGTGATTGCCTCATTTTAAATGACCTCCTGCTCCGACACCACAACTCAGTCTTCCAAATAGACTCCTTGCTGCTATTCCAAGATTCCCTTTATCTCTTTGAAGTGAAGAACTTTGAAGGGGACTTCATTTATCGTGATGACCGCTTTTATTTGAAAAACAAAACTAAAACGGAAATAACCAGCCCCTTGGTTCAACTACAGCGATGTGAAACCCTGTTCCGCCAGCTGCTTCAAAAGCTAGGTTATCAAACGCCTGTCCACGCCTTTGTAGCCTTCGTTCATCCCGAATTCACCTTGTATCAAGCCCCTATCGATAAACCACTGCTTTTTCCTTCTCAGCTAAAACGAACTCTTGGACACTTGAATGTGAAAAAATCTGTGATATCTCCGAGCATGAAAGCCTTGGCTAGTCAGCTGGTTTCACTTCACATAACCGACTACCCGTTTGAAAATGTGCCTTCTTATGATTTTGCTGGGTTGAGGAAGGGGATTCGGTGTGGGGGGTGTGGCGATTTGAATACGGGAATATATGAGGGTAACAGAAATAGGATAGTATGTTATGAGTGTGGTTACAAGGGAAATTTATCAGAATCGGTGGTTAGAAATGTAAAAGAATTTAATTTGCTATTTCCGGAAAAGAGAGTAACAACAAACAATGTATCTATATGGTGCGGTGGGATAAGCACAAGGGTTGTTAGAAGAATACTTATTAAACATTTTGATAAAAAAGGGGAGAGGCACCACACTTATTATGAATGTTGAAACCTATCCTTGTGAGAGGAATCTAATTTAGGAAATAAGTAGAGTAACATCCCTAAAAATAGATTAGAAGTGGACAACGCAAAAAGAAGCTGTGCTTGAGAAAATAGGTCAAGCAGGCGTAGTGGACGACGCAAAAAGGAGCTGTGCTTGAGAAAATAGGTCGAGCAGGCGTGGTGGACGACGCAAAAAAGAGCTGTGCTTGAGAAAATAGGTCAAGCAGGCGTAGTGGACGACGCAAAAAGAAGCTGTGCTTGAGAAAATAGGTCAAGCAGGCGTAGTGGACGACGCAAAAAAGAGCTGTGCTGGAGAAAATAGGTCAAGCAGGCGTAGTGGACGACGCAAAAAGAAGCTGTGCTGGAGAAAATAGGTCAAGCAGGCGTAGTGGACGACGCAAAAAGGAGCTGAGTTTAAGAAAATAGGTCAAGCAGGCGTAGTGGACGACGCAAAAAGGAGCTGTGCTTGAGAAAATAGGTCGAGCAGGCGTGGTGGACGACGCAAAAAAGAGCAGAGTTTAAGAAAGTAGGTCAAGCAGGCGTAGTGGACGACGCAAAAAGGAGCAGAGTTTAAGAAAATAGGTCAAGCAGGCGTAGTGGACGACGCAAAAAAGAGCTGAGTTTAAGAAAATAGGTCAAGCAGGCGTAGTGGACGTAAAAAGGACTCACACCCACCCCTTGCCACCTCCCCCTCCCATCCGTTACACTAAGAACAGCAAAAAAACCTTGCACA
The DNA here is from genome assembly GCF_009363695.1 of Bacillus sp. THAF10. Lineage (NCBI taxonomy): Bacteria > Bacillati > Bacillota > Bacilli > Caryophanales > Bacillaceae > Bacillus > Bacillus sp. THAF10. The sequence continues at coordinate 1,141,103 of NZ_CP045403.1, forward strand.
CACATCCACAACAACAACAACAACGTGCAAGCTGAAAGGTGATACGCTTGAAAATTGCAATCTTAGGATTAGATGATGATAGATTTCAACGCCCACTTGCACTCATTGGGGACTTATTTTTCGAAGAGACCGAGATCACGCTCGGACAAAACACTCATGCCGATCTCGAAATTACCTTCACCCACCAAATGCAAGTCACAAACGACAACACGCTCTTCCACGTGACGGGGCAACTCGAAGGACACACCAGCTCCCACACAAAAGAGCTAACAAATGAAGACAACATAAAAGAAAACTTCCGCCGCCAAAAACAAGCGATTAGTTATGTCTATTTAACACTGCTTCAACAGCACACGGGCATCATTCAAAAATGGGGAATTCTCACGGGGATACGGCCGACAAAGCTGCTACATTCCAAGCTCCAGCAAGGCACAACAATGGCACAAGCCCATCAAGAGCTAAGAGATAATTACCTCATTTCAGAAGAAAAAATTAACCTTATGCAACAAATTGTGGACAGGCAGCTTGAGGTCGTACCGGACCTTTACCACTTGCAAAACGAGGTTAGCATCTATATTGGCATTCCCTTTTGTCCAACAAAGTGTGCCTATTGCACTTTTCCGGCCTATGCCATTAATGGCAAGCAAGGCAAGGTGGATTCTTTCTTAGGAGGGCTTCATTATGAGATTGAAGCGATTGGGAAGTGGCTCCAAGAAAACAATGTGAAAATCACTACCGTTTACTATGGTGGGGGCACTCCAACAAGTATTACGGCTGAAGAAATGGATATGCTGTATGAGCGGATGTATGATGCTTTTCCTGATATGAAAACGGTAAGGGAAGTAACGGTGGAGGCGGGAAGACCGGATACTATCACAACGAAGAAATTAGAAGTCTTAAAAAAGTGGAATATAGACCGAATTAGTATTAACCCGCAGTCGTATACGCAGGAGACGTTAAAAGCGATTGGTCGTCATCATACGGTGGAAGAGACGATAGACAAATTCCACATGGCACGGGACATGGGAATGAATAATATTAATATGGATCTAATCATTGGGCTACCAAATGAAGGAACCACGGAATTTCAACACACGCTCGAAGAAACAGAAAAGCTGATGCCAGAATCGTTAACGGTGCACACGCTATCCTTTAAGCGTGCTTCTGAAATGACGCAAAACAAACAGCGTTATAAAGTGGCAGACCGGTATGAGATTGGGGAAATGATGGATATGGCAAATGAGTGGACAGCCTCCCACAACTATACGCCATATTATTTGTATCGTCAGAAAAACATTCTTGGGAATTTGGAGAATGTAGGGTACGCACTTCCGGGCCAGGATAGCATTTATAACATCATGATTATGGAAGAAAAGCAAACAATCATTGGACTTGGGTGTGGTGCAGCAAGCAAATTTATCCATCCGCAGACAGGGAAAATCATGCATTTTGCCAACCCGAAGGATCCAAAATCGTATAATGATGGATTTGAGCATTATACAAAGGAAAAGATTCGTATCCTTGATGATCTTTTTTTTGGGGCAGAACAGCAAGCAGTTAAAAGTTAACAAAACTGGACACCCGTTCTCAAATGGTGTCCAGTTTCTTTTTTTGAAAAATATGAGTGAATAATCATTCACAACTCGATGATTTGTATTATACTTAGGATACTACCATCAAAAGGGGGATCTTGCATGGCGATTCAAGCAGGTGGTGTTTTAACTTACAGCAGAACATTCACCGTTGAGGAAGTACTGCAATTTGGTGAGATAACTGGTGATCAAGGAACGCATCATGTGGAGAAGGATGAGCAGGGTCGGTTAATGGTTCATGGATTGTTAACAGCAAGTATTGGGACCAAAATAGGGGGAGACCTCAATTATATTGCTAGAAACATGAATTTGGATTTCCTAAGGCCTGTTTTTACGGGAGATACCATAACGTGTGAAGCAACCCTTAGTGATGTTGTACAAAAAGCTGGCTACAAAGAGGTAGCGGTTACCTCCATTTACAAAAATCAAATTGGTAAAGAAGTTCTAGTTGGCACAAGTTCCGGCATTATCAAAGATGGAGAGGAGCGGGAGATATGAGTACAGTTAACCTAATAAAAAGAGGTCAAATTGCCATTGTGGAGTTAAACAGGCCAGATGCATTAAATGCGATGAATGTGGAGATGTTACAAGAGCTTGAGCGAACTTTTGAAGAGTTAGCGCAGGATGACAGTAAAGTACTTATTTTAAAAGGAAATGGTAACGCATTCAGTGCTGGCGGGGACATTAAAATGATGCTTGAGGACAATGTTGGTGCGGAATTTGATGAAGTAATGGATACAATTGGGTCAATCATAACCAAGCTTTACATGATGCCGAAGATTACCTTGAGCGCGATACATGGTGCAGCTGCTGGACTTGGCTTAAGTCTTGCGCTTGCGAGTGATGTGGTCGTGGCACATCAAAGCGCAAAGCTTGCGATGAATTTCATCAAAATTGGCTTGATTCCTGACGGTGGCGGTCACTACTTTATGGAAAAAAGACTAGGGGAAGCGAAAGCAAAGCAGTTGATTTGGGAAGGGAAATCTCTTGCTGCAGAGGATGCTCATCATTTGGGTCTCATTGATGCGGTGGTAGGTGACAATCTAGAAGAGGAAGTCACACAACGGGCGGCTACCATTCTACAATCACCACTTGGAGCAATGCTTGAAACAAAAATGATTTATGCAAAAAGAGCATTACCGCAGCTGCAGCAAGTAATGGAGCTTGAAAAGAATGCACAAAGAAGAATGAGGCAGTCTAAGGATCATAAAGAAGGTATACGTGCGTTTTTGGAAAAAAGAAGACCGCAGTTTACAGGAGAATAATGAACAAAAAACGCTTAGAAGGCTACAGAATCTTCTAAGCGTTTTTTTATTTGTCCAGCTCCACGCGCATCGACTAGCAAACTTCGCTCGCCTCCTTTCGATAAGGCAACACGAAAAAGCTTCCGCTCTTCGTGTTTTCTTTATCTCATACGGCTCAGTGCCACGAAAAGTGAAGCGGCTCGTTTAGCCGCTGCAGCTAGACAAAGTTTATACGTCGCAAAACGGGCGCATTCCGCTTTTGTGTTTACCTGTGAAACAACACTAGCTTCCCGCTGGAGTTAGTGCAGCGGTGTGTGGTGTCTAAATAGTTTAATTCTTCAAGTTTTTTTTCGCCAATCTGTTTGGCTTCCTTTTCGGTTGATGCTTCGAATGATTCCTCTAATAATGTTTCCCCGTTTTTGCTGAATACTGTGAGTGTGTATTTTCCCATCCTTTTTTCCTCCCGATTAAAACTGAATAACAATTCATTAAGGTTATTTTACTAGAAGAAAATCTATTTGTAAAAGTTATATGAAACTATAAGTCTTTTTAATCGTATATAATGTGAAGTACATAGGAGGGGATCGATGATGGCACTAAAATTAAATGGTGTAACCAAAAGGTTTGGAAAGCATACTGCAGTTGATAACTTGACCTTGGAAATACCGGAGAGTGAGATGTTTGGGTTTTTAGGGGCAAATGGCGCAGGAAAGACAACAACATTTCGAATGATACTTGGGTTGTTGTCGGCATCAAGTGGAGATATTGCCTGGGCCGGTAAACCGATTACATATAAGGAAAGTCATTTGGTGGGATATTTACCAGAGGAGAGAGGTCTTTATCCGAAGCTGTCGGTGAAGGATCAAATGATTTATTTAGGTAGGCTGCGTGGAATGGAAAAAGCAGAGGTTTTGAAGCAGCTTGATTATTGGTTGGAACGTTTTCGTGTGCCAGAATATTTGAATAAGAAGGTAGAGGAGCTATCAAAGGGGAATCAGCAAAAGATTCAATTTATTGCTTCGACCATTCACAATCCGAAGCTGTTAATCTTAGATGAGCCGTTTAGTGGTTTGGATCCATTGAATGTGGAACTTTTGAAAGAGGCTGTGCTTGATTTGAAAAAGCAAGGAACGTCGATTGTATTTTCTAGTCATCGTATGGAGCATGTGGAAGAGTTGTGTGAGCACTTGTGCATTATGCATCATGGCAGTCCAGTAGTGCACGGCTCTCTAAAAGAAATTAAGCGTTCCTTTGGAAAGAAAAATGTCATTATTCATGCTGATTTTGATTTAAGCTATCTTGCAAATGTAGCAGGTGTGAGAAAGTCAAAACAAACAGCTGAAGGAATTGTTCTTCAAGTAGAGGATGAGGATGTATCACAAACCCTTCTACATGAAATTACCGGAAAAGGCTATATACGAAAATTCATTCTAGAAGAGCCTTCTCTTAATGATATTTTCATAGAAAAGGTAGGTGCTTCTTATCATGAATAAATTTCTTATTATTTTACTGCATACGTACATGAGTAAGCTGAAATCCAAATCATTTATCATATCGACCCTTGTCACGACGGTATTAATATTGGGATTATCCAATATTCAATCTATTATTGATATTTTTGATAAAGAAGAAGAAAAAGTGATTGGCTTGCTTGCGGAGGATCAGGAAATGGTTCAGAGGTTAGAGCAGCAGCAATCCTTGGTACCCAATAATCTTCTGCAGATAGAAAAAGTTCAAAGTGAGGCCGAAGCGGAAGAAAAAGTAACAAACGGCGAGTATGTTGGTTTTCTTATCGTGACAGCAGACAGTGAAGGGTTGCCATCAGGTACCTTCAAGGCAGCCTCTATTACTGATACAGAAACACTGATGCAGGTGGAATCGATGCTTCAGCAAGTCAAAAATGAAATGGCTACAAGTAAGCTTGGATTAACGCAGGAACAGATTGCCCAGCTTTACACACCAATCTCTTTTGATGTGATGCCACTGGAGGATTCTGCAAAGTCGGCAGAAGAGCTCGATCAGGCACGGGGCCTAGTGTATGTCTTATTGTTTGTAATCTATTTTTCGGTGATATTGTATGCAAGTATGATTGCAACTGAGGTAGCTGTCGAAAAGTCCTCAAGGGTAATGGAGATCCTCATTTCCTCAGCATCTCCTATCATGCATATGTTTGGGAAGATTTTAGGAATTGCCTTGCTGAGCTTAACACAATTAAGCTTTTGGATACTGATCGGTTATTTTTCCTTAAGCAGAAATTTAGATGGCATGGCAGAAGCAGGAGGTGTTTTTGAGTATTTCGGTGTAGGAGATTTACCTGTTTCCACCTTTGTATATGCGGTTGTATTTTTCTTGTTAGGGTATTTCTTATACGCAACCTTTGCTGCATTTTTAGGTTCACTGGTAAGTAGAATTGAAGAAATTCAACAAATCATTTTGCCAATGACACTCTTGATTGTGGCTGGCTTCATGATTTCGATGTTTGGACTGGGAGACCCAGAAAACTCCTTTATTCAAGTAACATCCTTTATTCCATTTTTTGCTCCAATGATCATGTTCTTGCGTGTTGGAATGCTAAATGTACCAATGTGGGAAATCGCAGTGGCCATTGGACTCCTAATCTCAACCATTATTCTCTTGGCATGGTTTGGTGCAAAAGTATATCGCGGTGGAGTATTAATGTATGGAAAGTCCTCTTCATTAAAAGATATCAAGAAAGCATTGCAGCTTACGAGAGAAAAATAACAAAAGAATGCGCTCGGTATCCGTTGATATCGGGTGCATTTTTTTGTTTATTATTATGATTAACTTTTAAATTTAGGATCAGCGTCCAGCTACATACGCCTGCGACTAGTAAATTTCCCTCGCCTCCTTACGATAAGGCAACACGAAAAAGCTTCCGCTCTTCGTGTTTTCTTTATCTCTACGGCTCAGTGCCACGAAAAATGAAGCGGCTCGTTCAGCCGCTACAACTAGACAAAGTTTGTACGTCGCAAAACGGGCGTATTTCGCTTTTGAACGAACGTGCATTCGTATTTGCACCATGATAAAATAGAAGAATAAAGAAATTGTAAGGAGGAACATGCATGGTGAAAATTCGTTTCCTTCATGCCGCAGATCTTCATTTGGATAGTCCCTTTAAGGGGCTGGAGCATCTGCCCGCTGAAATTTTTCAAAAAGTCCGTAAGAGTACCTTTCAATCATTAACAAGACTGGTTGATGTTGCAATTGATCAAAAAGTGGACTTTGTTTTGCTTGCTGGAGATCTTTTTGACATGGAACAGCGTAGTTTATTTGCACAGGCAAAGCTGAGAAATGAGTTTTTACGACTTCAAAAGCAGCATATTCCTGTCTATGTTATCCATGGAAATCACGATTTTATTGATCAACGCTCCCAAAGCTTTCATTATCCGGATAATGTTCATATTTTTGCAGACACAGTAGGCTGCCTGCCATTCATAAAAAATGGGGAGCACCTTGCCAATTTATATGGTTTTAGTTATAACAAAAGGCACTTTACAGAAAACATGAGTGTAAACTACATAAAGCAAGATCATCATGTACCTTTTCATATTGGATTATTGCATGGAAATCTTTCAGGAAGAGATGGGCATGATCCTTATGCTCCATTTACATTACCGGATTTGTTAGACAAAGATTTTCACTACTGGGCGCTTGGACATATACATAAACGGGAAGTGCTTCATCAGCACCCCCCCATTGTCTATCCAGGAAATATTCAAGGTCGCCATAAAAAGGAAACAGGTTTAAAAGGTGTGTACTTGGCTGAAATGCATGAAGGAAAAAAAACAGAGCTTCAATTTATTCCAACCTCCTCTATTAATTGGGAAAGTTTTCAACTCTCCATTGATGAGCATATGACGCTCGATGAACTTCTTGAGAGCATGAAGAACACGGTTGAAGGTGTTAGAGGGGAGAACAGGGGGGCGTTATTATCCTTTGAATTCATTGGAAATGGAGAGCTTCATCATGTTCTTCAGGACCCTCATCAGCTCGATGATTTGCTTGTACTGTTAAATGAAGGGGAAGAGCGAAAGGACAATTTTATCTTTGTTTACTCGATAAAGCTAAGCACGATGATTTCGTATTCAAAAGAGGAGCTTCGTGAAAAAACATTTTATCAAGATCTTTTTGCCATAACAGAACAAACAAATAGTTTGCAGGAGATTGTTCGTCCATTGTTTAAGCATGGAGAGGCGAGGAAATTTCTTGATACGTTTTCAGAGGAGGAAGAAAAAGAAATTATTGCGGAAGCGGAAAATTGGCTAGTAACAAAATTCCTTGAGCATGAAAAGGGGTGAAAATATGAAAATAAAAGGCATACACATTTACGGCTTCGGAAAGCTAGAGAACCTAATGATCGATGATTTGTCATCAGGCTTGCATGTTATTATGGGAGAAAACGAGGCAGGAAAATCTACGATAATGGCTTTTATTCATGCGATTTTATTTGGATTTCCTGCTAAAAATCAGCTAGATTCTAGATACGAACCGAAAAAGGGAGCTTCCTATGGAGGGAAGCTGATAGTCGAATCGAGAAATGGGCACTCGTACACTATCGAGAGAGTTGCAGGAAAACAAGCTGGGGATGTAACGGTGATAAATGATTTAGGTCATCCATGCTCATTGGATGAGCTGCTTGATGGCATCGACAAAAATATGTTTAAAGCTATTTTTTCCTTCAACATTATGGATGTCCAAAATGTAAAGCTGATAGATTCGGACGAGCTTGGCAGCTTCTTATTTTCTTCTGGCATTATTGGAAATGACAAGTTGCATAGGCTCTCTCAAGAGCTTACAAAAGAGCAGGAGGAGCTTTTTAAGCCCGGGGGAAGAAAGCCGGTAATGAATAAACTTCTTGCTGATTTGAAAGAGGAGCAGAGAATTGTTTGGCAGTGGGAAGAAAAATTAGCTTGCTATGAAAAGCTTCAAGTAGAGGCAAAGCAGCTTGAGAACAGGTTGTCTGAGACCAAAGAAAGGAAGCTTGAAGCAGAAAAAAGTGTAAAACTAATCGACACCTTGCTTTCCATCCAGCCAATTCATGATAAAAAGGAAAGAGTAAAAATAGAGCTAGAACGGATGGAGGGTTTCAATAATTTTCCTAGAGATCCTATCGCACGTCTGGAAAAATGGCAGACAGAGAAGAATTTTTACCTGACGAAATTTGAAAAGATAAAAAGTGATATGGTAGATTGTGAGCAAATGCTGAAAAATCTATCAGTAGATGACCTTCTTTTAGCAAAAGCGGGTCTAATGGAAGAGCTTGTTGCAGAGCGACCTCGCTATGATCAGATGAAAGAAAGATTGGCCGTACTAGAAACTGAAAGAGAAGGCTTGGAAAAACAAATAGCACTTATAAAGCAGGAGTTAAACTGGCAGCAGCTAGACTCAGATAGCATTCAGTCTTTTGATAGTAGTATTCCATCAAAAGCAGAAATGAAGGAATTGTATGCAAAAAATCAAGCGCTGAGCAATCAAAAGAAGCGATTAGATGATGAATTTAAAGTCTTGAAGGATGAACTAGAAAAACAAGAGGTGCGTGTAAATACCCTCGAAGAAGAATTATTGCCAACCGATGAGATTCAGAGAATGGAGAGTTTAGTATCGAAACAAAACCTTGATAGTGTCAGTCAAGATGTGAAACTAACCGATCAACTAATCTCTCAGCTTGAAAAACAGATGGAATACCAGGAACAAGAGAATGTATCTAAGCAGGGAAGAGCTAAGATTATTGCACTATCCGCAATAGTTATTGGAATAGCTTGCTCAAGCTATTTCTTCATTCAAAACAATATATTCATCGCAGTTGTGATGCTTGTTTTTGCGCTTGTTTTTACTGCTTTGAACATAAAACCTTCTACAGCAAACACGAGTTTGAAAAGGATGAAGGATGAATACCAAGATCTAAAAACGAAACGGGATAGATTAAAGGAAAAGCTATATGCTTCTGATGTGTCGGCAACAGTTGAGGAGTATAAAGCAAGGCTATCCAAACAAAAAAGCGTCATAGAGCTTCTGCAAAAAGAGAGGTTGCTTCTTACCCAGTGTGAGCGGGCATATAATAGAAACATTGAACAGTTTGAGGAATGGGAAAAGGAAAGCTTTCATATAGAGGAAAGATGGGAAAGATGGGCAAAAGTCAGGAGCTTGGAACATATTTCTCTTTCTTTTATTGAAGAAGCATTTGAAAAGGCGGTATTGTTAAGACAATCTATTTCCAACCTGGAAGCCTTAAAAAGTAAAATTAATCACCTTCAGCAAGCATGTCAAGAATTTCAAACGAAGGTATCCCAGCTAGTAGCGGGTGTGGATGAATTAGAGCATGGAATTACAATTGAAGACGCCTTACCTTTAATGCGTTCAAAATTGAACAAAGAAATGGAAAAAAGGCAACAAAGCCAGAAAATAAAACAAGAACTAGAAGCGCTAGAAAACGAAAGCAGGGAACTTTCTGTTCAATATAGTGGGGCAGACAAGCAAATACAGCTATTATTCGAGCAAGCACAGGTTGAGGATGAAGAGCAGTACCGATTAAAAAGTGAGCAATACGTAGTGAGCTTAGAACTTGAAAAGGAATATACGCTACTAAGCAGTCAACTTGAGCACCTGTTAAAGCTTTATCAGGTATCTTACACAGAGCATAAGCCACTAGAGGTTTGGAAAGCAGAGAAGGTAGAGCAAGAAAAGCTACTGAGAGACTTAAAACAGCAGGAACAGGAATTAATTGAAAACAGAACAGCTGTGAAGGAAACCATCCGTCAGTTAGAGGAAGAGGGAAGCTATTCTGATGCTGTTCAGCAGGTTGAATTGTCAAAAGGGAAGCTACAGCAGTATGCGAGAAAATGGGCAGTCTATGCAACAGCACAGCAAATGCTTTTGAGGACAATAGAATTTTACCGAGATGTGAAGCTTCCAAAGGTTTTAGAGCAAGCCACCAAGCATTTTCAGTATCTAACAGGGGGGAAGTATACCCGGATAATAGATAATGAGGAACATAGAAAGCTGTATGTTCAACATCAAGATGGAACAGTTTTTGCTCCCAAAGAATTGAGTCAAGCAACGATAGAACAGCTCTTTATTTCCATTCGACTTGCCGTGGCTTCGGTTTGGGGAGAGCAACAGTTTCCTTTTATTATAGATGATAGCTTTGTAAACTTTGATGAGCTTAGAACAGAACAGGCCATTTCCCTATTAGAAAAATTAGCAGATAATGGAGAGCAAATTATGTTTTTCACCTGTCATAGCCATATAAAAAATCTTTTTGCTATCAAGTCAAGTGCGATGATTCATACAATTGATGAAAGCGAAAAGGGGAAAGTTACATTATGGAGCTGAAGTGAACATTGTCTATTTTCAGTGGAGAATGCTATCCTTAGAAATGGACACATTGAAGAAAGAATGATGAGAGGTAACCTTAATGAATGGAAGTGTGATTGGACAGAAGAAAGTTCCGTTAATAATTCTTAGCATTAATCTTTTCATCGTTATGATTGGGATAGGTTTGGTCATTCCGATTTTACCTTTTTATATGGAAGCATTCGGTGCCGATGCAAAAACGTTAGGATTACTTGTAGCAGTCTTTTCCTTTATGCAATTTTTATTTGCGCCTTTGTGGGGAAGACTCTCTGATAAAATTGGAAGAAAACCATTAATCACCATTGGGCTTTTTGGTTTTGCTCTTGCTGAATTTATTTTTGCATATGCCAATGGTATCACGATGTTATTTATCTCGAGAATCCTTGCAGGTACATTTGGCTCTGCCCTCATGCCAACAGCAATGGCGTACGTTTCAGACGTTACTTCCTCAGAAAAAAGAGGACAAGGAATGGGAATGATGGGGGCAGCTATGGGGCTTGGTATTGTTGTGGGACCTGGGATTGGTGGATGGCTTGCAGAGTTTAGTTTGTCATTGCCCTTCTTAGTCGCAGGCATTGCAGCCACAATTGCTGGATTCATCTCCATAGCAGTCTTACCAGAGTCGTACCCGAAAGAGAAACGAGAGGAAGATGGGAAACTACTGGCAGGGCAGAAATTTGAAAATCAATTTGTGGTGATGTTTAAAGCAATAAAAAGTCCGATTGGTTTTTTGCTATTGCTTGTCTTTATTATGAGCTTTGGCCTAGCCAACTTTCAGTCCATTTTTAGCTATTATACAATGACCAGATTTGACTATAATCCTAGTGAAATAGGATTAATTATTTTGGTTGTAGGTCTAGTAGGAACCATTGTTCAGGGCGGAGTGGTAGGCAGGCTGACGAGAAAATTTGGTGAAGAACGTGTCGTAACAGGCGCTTTGTTGCTAAGTGCTATCGGTTTTGTATCGATGACCTTTGCCATTGGATTGACTACCGTTATGATAACAACCTGTATCTTTTTTACAGGCGTTTCTTTGTTAAGGCCTGCACTAAATGCTTTTATTTCAAAGCTTGCAGGTGCCAAGCAAGGTTTGGTGATGGGACTAAATAATTCATTTTTAAGCTTAGGGAATGTGGCAGGACCTATTTTAGCAGGACTATTGTTTGAAATAAACATTCATATTCCTTACCTATTTGGAGCAGCAATTATGCTGTTTGGTTTAATATTTACAAAACTTTGGCTCGCAAAAAAGCAAGGAAATCGAGTGTACGACAATTTGAATAGGGGGCAGGAATGATGAATAAAGGAATACTCCACTTTGAAGTGGGAGAGCAAGTGGATGTGCATTTACTTATTAAAACAGCAACAAAGGGGATTGCCAGCAATGGAAAACCTTTTTTAACGCTCATTTTCCAAGATAAGAGTGGAGAGATAGAAGCAAAGCTATGGGATGCCTCTCCTGATGATGAGGGTTTGTATACTCCTCAAAGCATTGTGAGAGTTTATGGGGATATTCATCATTATCGCGGACGAAATCAGCTGAAAATAAGAAAAATCAAGCCGAAAGAAGACCATGAGCAAGTGAGTATTTCAGATTTGCTTGAAACCGCTCCGATGGATCAGGTAAGCATGATGGATAAAATTACACAAGCAATTTTCGAAATGAAGAACCCTAACATACAAAGAATTACAAGGCATCTGTTAAAGAAGCATCAGCAGGATTTCTTAGAGTATCCTGCTGCAACAAAAAATCATCACGAGTTTGTATCTGGGCTTGCTTTTCATGTTGTCTCGATGCTGGATTTAGCCAAGGCGATTTCCACTTTGTATCCTTCTCTTGATAAAGACCTTCTGTATGCAGGCGTCATTCTTCATGATTTAGGGAAGGTAACCGAACTATCAGGTCCTCTATCAACTAGTTATACCGTAGAAGGAAATTTGATTGGACATATTTCGATTATGGTCAATGAAATTGGAAAAGCAGCAGAGGAACTTGGAATAGAGGGCGAAGAAGTAATGGTGCTTCAGCATATGGTGCTTAGCCATCATGGAAAGCTAGAATGGGGAAGTCCTAAGCTTCCACTCATCAAGGAAGCAGAAATTCTCCATTACATTGATAATATTGATGCCAAAATGAACATGCTAGATCGCGCACTAGAGCGCGTGAAACCAGGAGAATATACAGAAAGAATCTTTGCGATGGATAATCGTAATTTCTATAAACCTACATTTCACAAATAACATATAAATAGTACTAGCCCTTCTTACTCTATCATATGTATAAACTAGCATCACATGTGAAGGCTGTTTTCGCAAGCTTTGTGAGCCGATATGAAAGAGAGGAGGGGCTTTTTATGCCATGGTGGATGCTTTTAGTTGTGATAGGTATTTGTTTTAGTGCCTATATGACATTACGTTCGGCAAAAGAAGAAAAAGAGGTAGAGACCGCAATTATAGAAAAAGAAGGACAAGTCTATATGGACAGAATTCAGGAAGAGCGGGACAAAAAACAACAAATATTGCAGTCATAAAAAAAGAAGCGGGAATGTCATCCCGCTTCTTCTGTCGTATTGTTATTGATTTTCTTGTTCTGCTTCCTCTTTCTCTTCAAAGGTGTTCTTAAGGGAGGAATCTTTCACTTCGACATTGGCTTTATCAAGGATTTTCTTTACAGCTGCATCAACAGATTCTTGCTGTAATTTTGAATTCATCAATTCTTCTTCTACTTCTCCTCGAATGTCCTCAAGTGGTTCTTTTTCTTTTTTGTCTGTTACTTTAATAATATGGAAACCATGTGTGCTTTGAACAGGCTCACTGATTTCATTAACTTCAAGGCTATAAGCAGCTTCTTCGAATTCCGGAACCATCATTCCTGCGCCAAACCAGTCAAGATCTCCACCGTTTTGAGCAGAACCTGGGTCTGTTGAATACTCTTTCGCAAGCTCTGCGAAATCGGCACCTTCATCTAGCTTTTGCTTCACTTCTTTTGCAGTTGCTTCATCTTCCACAAGAATATGACTAGCTTTGATTTCAGGTTTCATTTGGTCGTAATACTCTTGAACTTCCTCGTCCGTAAGCTCTATGTCTTCTTTTGCCGCTTTTTCTTGGAGCATAGAGATTCGTAATGTTTGTGTCAGCTGTTCCTCATTTTTGAAGCCACTCTGCATGAGGGCCATTTCAAATTGAGGTCCTAACTGTTGCTTTAATTCCTCTACACGCTCCGAAACTTCCTCATCCGTTACTTCAAACTTTTCACTTAATACTTTTTCATAGACAAGCTCACGTAGCACTTCTTCCCCTAATCGGTCCTTCATTGCTTCATACAGTTCACCCTGTGTGATATTTCCTGCAGATGTTTCAACAATAACCTCAGAATTGTCACTCTTGTCATTGTTACAAGCAGAAAGAGCAAGGATAGAGGCAGCTGCAGTCGCAGCAATCATCCATTTTTTCATTCTAGTCAACTCCCATATGTAGTAAGGCATTCCAATTCATACTATAGCATAATTTTCTAAGATTATGAAATGTATTACTAATTCGTTTTTACATGAATATATCATTCATATGTAAAAACTGGGCGTTTACCTATACCAATTTTTTCATTAATACATATGATAATACGAATCATGAAATACACCAACACCAACCATGTTTCCCAGGATTTCATGTAAAAAACCTAAGAGGCAGGATAAATGCCTATGCCCCCTTAGAAAAAGTTGCATAAGATAACGTAACAACTCATAAAGGAGGTGTTACTAAGATGGGTAATGCGTATGCAGGTGGGTTCGCGTTAATCGTAGTATTGTTTATCTTGTTGGTAATCGTAGGTGCAGCTTGGTTGTAGTTAATACATTCCTAAATAAAAGGAGGAAACACACATGTCAGGAGGATATTCCGGCGGATTTGCGTTAATCGTAGTACTATTTATCTTGTTAGTAATCGTAGGTGCAGCTTGGTTATACTAAGCTAGCATAAATGGAGAATAGGCTCCTTGTCCTGTTGGACAAAAACCCTAATATGAAAAAACACCTTTCATTTAAAATGAAAGGTGTTTTCCTATTCGTGGCTTCAGGCTATAGCTATTTGGAGCTAAGTAATATATCTACATAAGAAGAAATTAATAGAATGGTAATGAGGACATTAATGGTTCGGAAAACTTTCGGCTGACGCTCCTCCGGAATTTCTTTCTGAACGCATAACGCATTCGTTAATTTATTTATGTAGAAGAGTATAACTACAGCAACTAGTACGAATAAAGATGCGATAGCCATAAAATCCCTCCTTTGGCGGTATTCCACCAATGTTTTCGGATGAAAGTTCTTATGTTTTCTACCTTACCAAACATTAAAGAAAAAAGATACTCTCATCCCAGAAAGTTTTCAAAAAATGGATAAAAAAAGCATCCTCTTTTAGGATGCTATCTCATTATCTTTTACTATTAAAATATCGTAGCCATGATCTAATTCCTCGATCTGGCATTTGCTTGGTGCACGTTGAATCAATTTTACATAAATAAAATCAGGAATGCATAATCCAATGTTCACTGCAGTTAGAATGGAGAAATAATGGTAATAGCTTGGAAAAATATGCGAAAGTAATACAAACGAAGTTGTTAGGATGGCAAAAGGCGCCATAAATACAACATACGATTGCAATTTAGTAAAAGGCTTTTTAGTTTTTATTTTCATATATGGCATAAACCACTTAAATTTCCATTGAAATGCTACTTGATTCAAGGTTGCAATTAGCGGTAGGGCATGACATAGCTTATGGAGGGTGAAAATTGCCGCAAGAGCTAAGATAAACCATCCAAAATTAGCAGAAGAAACAGTAATGTCATGGTAATACAAGCTAAAAGACAAATAGAATACTATAAACGAAAGTAGTGTGACAATGAACGAAATAAGGGTAATGCGGTGAAAGCCATACTGACGGGTTAGGTCAATGGATTTCCAGCAATTCATGGTTGTTTCACCTACCAGTTAGTCGAATCAAAATTACTAACCTACTGTAAGCTAATTTAGGGTAAAAATCAATAGTAGTTTAGAAATATTTTTCGCCATCCTCCTTATAAATATTGGTAAGCTGTTTCTTTTGTTGTAAAATAGGGAGTAGAATTTTTGAAAACGAGTGAGGATGAAGCATGTTAGAAGAAAGACTGGCCGCTTTGGAGTTTTATATGGAATTAGTAACCAAGCAACTTGATCAAGGGAAATTTCCATTAGACTACTTAATTATTCGCAGGAAACTGACAAGAGAGGATGTTCAATTTCTATTCCATACTTGTGAAGAGTTGAGCAAGGAGATGGAAAAACAAAAAGCGGAAGGATTTGTTACGTTCGCTCCGCTTCTTCAGAAATTTCAACAGGACTTGCATCCAAATTTGGATTGGATGGAGACGATTGATGCCCTAATTAAACAAGATAAATATGTTCCACTTATGTCGGCATTCTTAAAGCTTATTAAGAAGAAGTAACGCTTTCATTTTTTTCTGTAAGAAGCTCTTCTTCTTTTTTAGCAAGCTTTCCATCAATTTCTACGAAGTCCTCTTCAATATTGTTAAAGGATCTTTCGAAAATCTGCATAAAATCTTCCCCGTAAACGTTTCGAATTACACACATGATATCCAGTAATTCTGGGAATTTCCCATAAAGGTCATGCATAGGCAATGCACCGCTAAATACGGAGTTTTTACTAGGATCATAGCTTTCCATTAAATCAAGAAGAATTTTTTCCCCTTTTTCTGTCAGTTCGATATACGTGTTTCGTTTGTCATTCTCTTTTTTGGAAAAACGCAGCAATTCTCTTTCTTCTAGCTTTTTCGAGAAGTTGAATGCGGTCGAAACATGCATAACCCCAAATTTAGCAATTTCAGATATACTAGCCCCTTTTAAATGATAGGCAATCCACAAAATATGGTGTTCATTAATATTTAAGTCATAAGGCTTAATCCATTGTTGCCAGTCTTTCTCGATTGTCTTCCATAGGGCTTTACTAAGCTGTGCGACACGCTGGCTAAATAGCATCGCCTCTTTCAATGAATACTGTCCATTTTGGGTATTCACAAACTCACCTACTTTTTTCTAATATATTACTATCTATTATGACAATAAAATAAAAATTAATAAAGGTCAAAATTTACAAAAAATTAAAATTTTTTTATTTTGTTGTATTTTTCTCTATTGATTTCTCAAGCTTTTCTAACTCTTTCTCTAATGCTGCAATATTTTGCTGGATGGATTCCTGGTGTGGTTTAATGCTGTTTTTCCATAAATCCACAGAAATCTTTACTTCGTTTGTAAGATCTCCGACGGTTGCTTTTCCTTCTTCCATCGCTTCTGTAAGTTGATTTTTCACGTTTATTGCTTCTTGTTTCACCTCATCGAGTGCAAGTTGAATGTTTCGTTTAGTGTTTTTAACTTTTAAACGTGCTTCTGCACCAGATGCAGGGGTCGTTAGAAGGGTAGAAACTCCAGCTATTGCTCCACCAATAAGTACACCATAGATGAATGATTTCCCATTCATGCAAATCACCTCATATTAAAAATTATGTGAATATAGTTCAATACCCCAAGATTATTATATAATTCAACATTTACGAAAAAAATCCTCTTTTTAATGTTTCCATTCTTTGCATTTTTTATTGATAGGGTTTGCATACAACCATTACATAAGCTTGTATGTTCGTGCATAGTTATAGGGTAGGAAATGAAAATGGGAGGCGAGAAAAAGTGGCAGGCATAGCATTTATATTATTCATCCTTAGTAGCTTGCTTTTATTTGGAGGGGGTAATTATTTTTTGGCGTCCCAAAGAGCAGGAGCTTACCCACCAAAGAGAGTGTTACAGCAAAAAGCGATGGCAGTGGGAGGAGCAGGAGCAGTATTATTCTTATTAGCTATATTTGCGATTATGATTGTATAGAAATGAAAATGGGGAATTCCGTTAACTGGAATTCCCCATTACTTGTTATTCTGTAGCTGTAATTAGATTGGAACGCTTCGCGATAGAGGTAACGATCGGATATAAGAGTAGCATTAATCCAATATTTAAAGCAGCTGTAGGTAAAACGGTGGAAACCATTAGTACCGTAAAGGTTCCTCCGCCAGGTAAGCCCACAAGAGTAAGTGCTGCATATAAGAAGATTGCACCAGATAGTAGGGTGCCAATCGCAGTTAATACTCCTGCTTTTATTAATGGGCGATCAATTTTTTTAAGTGAAATCAGCATGATAAAGAACAAAAATGCTGCTATTGGTTTATCAATCATATTTGGAATTTGTCCACCTGGAAAGGTAGTAGTCATTGCAGAAATTAACCCAGTTACCACTCCTAGCAGCAATACATTTTTCTTTTCAGGAAAAAGTAAAATTCCTAAAAACATCATCGTTAATGCGACATCAGGTTTCATCCCAAGTACAAATCCTGGCACAATGGTGTGCAATACTGCACCAATGCCAACTAATAATGAAAGTGACACTAAAACTTTCGTATTCATTTCTCATCTCTCCTCAACTAATCTTTTAAAAGTTTAATCTCATTAGTACACTCATTGTCTAATGCAGATTAATAGTTACAAGTATATAATTTTATTGTTTTTTTGAAAAGGGAAAAGTGATAACTGCTAATATTTGGACTGATATTTTTTCATAAATTCGGCCAAGGCGTAGCAGGAGTCTAATGGAACAGCATTATAAATCGATGCTCGACAACCTCCCACAAGTCTGTGACCGTTTAACCCAACAAATCCATGTTCTTTCGCTTCTTGTAAGAAGTCAGTAATGAGCTCTTCGGATTGGAGTCTGAATGTGACATTCATGCTTGATCTTGACTCTGTTGATGATGTGCCAGAATAAAAGCCTTCACTGGAGTCAATCGTCTCATACAGTAAGCTTGCTTTTTCCCGATTATTTTTTTCAAGGGTAGCGAGTCCTCCGTTTTCTTTTACCCATTCTAAAACAAGTGAGAGCATGTAAATAGAAAAGGTGGGAGGGGTGTTATATAACGATTTATTTTTTGCATAGGTTTGATAGTTTAACATTGTTGGGATATCAGGAGGGCAATGTTCAAGCAAAGCCTTCTTAATAATCACCACCGTGACACCAGATGGACCGAGATTCTTTTGAGCACCTGCATAGAGGAGAGAGAAATCTTCTATCTCTATCTTTCTGCTTAACATATCACTCGACATATCTGCAATAAGTGGAATGTCAGCTGGCAGGCTTGGATACTTGCTCCACTGTGTTCCAAAGATGGTATTGTTACTTGTGAGATGAAGGTATGCTGGCTCATTTGACAGCTCTAACTCTTGTGGAATACGGCAATAATTATCATCCTTAGAAGAGGAAGCGATGTGGGTGTGGCCAATCTTCTTCGCTTCTTTTAAGGCTTTTTCAGACCATGACCCGGTTAAAGCATAGTTGGCAATTTTTCCTTCTGGTAGAAAATTGAGCGGTATAGCTGAAAATTGCAGGCTTGCTCCACCTTGCATAAACAAGACTTCGTATGTATCAGGAATGTTCATAAGTTCTTTAATAAGTTGAGATGCGTTATCTTGAACTCTTTCGTATTCCTTACTGCGATGACTTAGTTCCATCACTGACATTCCTGTTCCATCAAAATTCATAAACTCTTGTTGGGCTTTTTGCAATACTGCCTTTGGAAGTGCTGCAGGGCCAGCATTAAAATTATAGGTACTCTTCATCCCGTTAACCTCCTAAAGTGTCTGAAAATATTAATATATATCCTAACATGAATTGTGTTAGAATACATAAAAGATTTCGAAAAAAGACAGGAGATTTTTTTATGTATCGAGAGCATAAACCGATAAACCTTAGTCCATATGACCATCCTGATATTTATCCAGGGCCAAGACCAGCAAGCTCTTTTTTATTTTGGCAAGGAAGGGCGCATCGTCTAAACGTTCACAAGGACTTATCGTTAGCTGAGCAAGAAATTCACCTTTCTAAGGTAGATCATATTTTGGGAAGCCTTGCTTTTCACTCTCAGGAAAAGGTGAAAGTAGGAAAGTTCTTTGGTGAAAAGTCCTGGCAGGAAAAAGTACCAGTTATTGCCTATGGCTCGAATGTGTGCCTTGCGCAGCTTCAATATAAATTTCAGCTCCGTCCTGCAGAAGATGACGCATTCCTCTGTATTAAGGGCGAAATAGTGGATTCAGATATCGTGTATGCACCATTTCTCGCTCCTTATGGTTCATTACCGGCTGTGATAGCTCCTGTACAAGGAGCAAACTGTGAAGTATGGGTGACGTTCATAGACAAAAAGCAGTTGGAGTTAATCAATTCAACGGAAAAGGGCTATGAATTCAGGGAGCACGCAGGAAAGAAGGTGCATCTTGATACAGGAGAAGTATATGACAAAGTATATGCTTACTACTATCCAGAAGCATTGTTATGGCAGGGAGATCTCAGAAGGTTTGCAGATATCCCAGGATCAAGCAGGCTAAAATCTGTCTGGCAGTGTGACATGCTGAATGAATTAAAGCATGAAGTAGAGCATAAAGGAACAAGGGAGGAGTTTATTCATCTACTAAGGTGGGACCGAAGCTATCGGGATTTTGTGGAAGATTACCTACAAAGGAACTGCACCTTTAGATTTGAGCATCCTGACTGGCAGCCCTGTGAGCAGATTATTACCATTGGAGAAATGAGAAAATAGACGTGGAAAAGCCTTCTTCTCCACGTCTAGAATAGTTTATTTTATGCCTTCGGAAATTTGGGACGATAGGTTTTGCAGGTCTTCTGGTGTATAGTCACTTTGATTGGATTTCCAGACTGCTCCAAAGCCATCCCCTTTACCATAGCGTGGCAGAATATGCATATGGTAATGGAAGACTGACTGACCAGCAGCTTCTCCATTGTTATTTAAGAGGTTCAGGCCAATTGGGTTGAATTGCTCTTTAATTGAAGTTGCAATTTTAGGCACTACTTTAAATAGCTTTTCGGCGATTTCAGGGGTTAATTCATAAATGTTTTCTTTATGTACTTTTGGAATAACGAGGGTATGACCTTTTGTTACTTGGCTGATATCTAAAAAGGCAAGCACATCTTCGTCCTCGTAAACCTTGGCTGCTGGAATAGAACCATCGATAATTTTACAAAAAATGCAATCGCTCATCATCTTCACCTCAACTTTTATTTTCTCTATATTACCATGTTTGAGACAAGTATCATAATCTAATCCTAACATAACAAAACAAGCAAGAGCGTAGGCTCCTGCTTGCATAGAAGGGGATAGAGGCATCAAGCTTCCCTACCCTAATAAGGAGAAGCTTTTTACGAACAACATTTTTCATTCAAACAACTGTGTTTGATAAACACCTCATCTGATTCTAAAAATGCGTCTAATCGTCAGCTTTCCTGTTCAATACAATCATCCCCTTGTTACATTAGTTTCACAACTAGAGTAACGTGGAAGCGACATTAAAGTCTCTTTGATGAACACCTCATTTTCAAAATGATTCATCACAGGCAACAGCTAGTAAAAGTGTCTCCCGTAAGCACCTCATTTCACAATGGTTGGAGCTCATGTTTCTGATGATTGTTTTCGGCTTTGCGAATCGGTTAAGTCCCGCAACGACCGAGAGTGTCTTAACGCTTTTTTTACAAAAGAGCAAAACTGTCTTTGACAGTCACCTCATTTATAAGAAGTCATTTAAGGCTTGTTAGCAACTCTATCCCCTTCGTTATATATCTTGCGCAAATCATTTGAAATTATGTTATGGTAAAATTTATATTACAGTACATACTTTGGTTTTTTAGAAAGGATAGATCTAGATGAGTTTATTGGAAATTAACGGGTTAACTGGTGGGTATACAAACCAAGCAGTGTTAAAGGATATTTCCTTTGAAGTCAAACCAAATCAGCTTGTAGGATTAATCGGGTTAAATGGGGCTGGGAAAAGTACCACTATTAAGCATGTGATTGGAACGATGGAACCAAAGAAAGGCTCCATTAAGATAAATGGTCTTTCTATCAAGGAGAATACAACAAAGTATCGTTCAACTTTTACCTTTATTCCAGAAACGCCTATTTTGTATGATGAGCTGACGCTGTATGAGCATCTGGAATTAACGGCAATGGCATATGGGCTTAGTAAAGAAACCTTTGAAGAAAGGCTACATCCTTTGTTAAAAGAGTTCAGAATGGAAAAGCGATTAAAGTGGTTTCCAGCTCATTTTTCAAAAGGGATGAAACAAAAGGTAATGATTCTTTCTGCCTTTTTAGTAGAGCCTAAATTATATATAGTCGATGAACCATTTGTTGGACTAGATCCATTAGCAATTCATGCGCTATTAGAAATGATGGACAAGGTCAAAAAGAGTGGAGCTGGAATATTGATGTCCACTCACATTTTGGCGACAGCAGAGAAATACTGTGATTCTTTTGTTATATTGCATGAGGGAGAAGTACGTGCGAAAGGAACGCTTCAGGAGTTAAGACAGCAATTCAACCTGCCGAGTGCTTCTCTAGATGATTTATACATTCAACTGACAAAGGAAGAGAGCAATGTTTAAGGTGGAACAGCTTTGGAAAACAAGATTTAGCCAATATGTAACGGATACACGTAAGTACCTGCAATATATGTTTAACGATCATTTAGTGATTGTCATGATATTTTTGCTAAGTGGCCTGGCACTTGCTTATCAAAACTGGCTTGATGTGGTACCACCTGACTTCCCTTATGCTTTAATCATGGGAGCAGTTTTATCGCTTTTATTAACAAGAGGAACGATTCATACGTTTTTAAAGGATCCTGATCTTGTTTTTCTTTTACCGTTAGAAGAAAAGCTGAAGCCCTATATAAAAAAGTCATTTCTCTTTTCCATTGTTTTAGAAAGCTATTTCTTACTCATCGTGTTTGCTGTTTCGGTGCCATTGTTTCTTACGCTAACAGATACAACTTTCCCTGTGCTGTTATCCATTCTTTTGCTTCTAGTTGGAGTTAAAGCATGGAACCTCTGGCTAGCATGGCTTTTAAATTTATATACCGATAAGAAGGTTCGAAGAGTGGACTGGATTATTCGGTTTGGACTAAATTTCGGCTTGCTTTTCCTGGTTTTTTCAAAAGCGAATGTATTCCTTGTACTTATTCTAATTGGAGCGATGGTTGGTATGCTCTTTTATTTCCAACAAGCGTCCAAAACCATGAACTGGAAATGGGATTTGTTAATTGAAAATGAAACGAAACGGATGCAGTTGTTTTACCGAGTGGCGAATCTATTTGTGGATGTTCCAGGTTTAAAAGAAAAAGTAAAGCGGAGAAGGTGGCTCGATTTCCTTTTAGGCACAGTAGCGTATGAAAATAAAAATGCATATCAGTATTTATATTTGCGTACATTTCTTCGCTCAGGTGACTATTTTGGACTGTTTGCGCGCCTTCTGATTATAGGTATAGCGTTACTTTTGACGCTGCCTGTCGGCTATGCGACCTACTTTATTCCTGCATTCGTGCTTTACCTCACTGGCTTTCAGCTCATTCCGATGTGGAGGCATCATTACAATAAGCTGTGGATTACAATTTATCCTGTGGAAGAGGAACATCGCTCTACTGCCTTTACCAAGTGGATTTTTTACATTTTATCCGTTCAGGCGATCGTTCTTGGTGGGGTAACATTTTTTGTTGCTCCCTGGCATTATGCTTTAGTGAGTATAGCAGGCGGTATTGTGTTTTCTTATCTTTATGTACAGTTTGTTGTAAAAGGAAAGCTAGCCAAGCTATAAATGCGGAGGTTAAGGAGTAGATTAATGTGTACGAAGAGAAGGTGTTAGGGGAAGTAATAAAATGGAAAATGCTGCTTTTGAAAAAGCCATCCATGCTTCAACGAATCTCAAAAGAAGCGCAAAATAAAGTGAATACTTATATTCCCGATAAGGTTCATCACGTGATGACGGAGAGTATCAAGAAAATGGTGCAGGCAACCTTAGTAGGAAGTAATATTTCCACCAAATATAACGTGGAAAATAGTCGTCTCTCTTTGGAAAAAAAGGATGAATTATTGTCGCAAAAACTAAATGTTTACAAGAAAACGGCTGCTGTCGAAGGTGCAGGAACAGGTGCAGGTGGCATTTTACTTGGTATTGCCGATTTTCCTCTCCTTTTATCCATTAAAATGAAATTTTTATTTGAGGTTGCAAACATTTACGGCTACAACATTAAAAATTATGAAGAACGCGTGTACCTTCTGTATATTTTTCAACTCGCATTTTCAAGTGAAAAAAGAAAAAAAGAGGTATTCATGTATTTGGAAAATTGGGAGGAGCATAAAGAAAAGGCTAAAAATCTTGACTGGCGCATCTTTCAACAGGAATACCGAGATCACATAGATTTAATTAAAATGCTACAGATGATTCCTGGACTGGGGGCCATTGTTGGTGCCTATGCCAATTACAATTTTCTTGATCAGCTAGGAAATACGGCGAAAAATTGTTACAGAATGCGAATCCTTAAAGAACTAGGATACAAATAAAAACAGCATGCCAAGATTTCTCCTACAAGGAGCTGGCATGCTGTTTTTTTATTGTTGACTTGTTGGTACAAGGTTTAATTTTTCATGCTGGTGATACATAACCGTAGCAGCCCCTAATGTTTTTGCAGCTACTAAAAGCGCCTTTTCATTTATGTCAAATTTCGGATGGTGATGTGGATAAGCCACCTCTACTCCTTCTGGTTTTGCTCCAGTAAAGAAAAAGGTCCCCTTCACATGCCTTAAGTAGTAGGAAAAGTCTTCTCCGCCCATATGAGGCTCGGTTTCCTCAACAGTTTGAACATCATCAATGGTAGAGGCAACCTCAACTAGATAATCGGTCTCCGCTTTATGGTTTACAACAGCAGGGTAGCCACGGTCAAACACATATTCGTAAGTGGACCCGTTCAACGCACAGGTAGCCTTTGCAACAGTATCAATTTCTGCTTCTATTTGGTCTCGTACTTCATCATTAAATGTCCTAACCGTACCAACAAGCTTTGCCGAATCAGCAATGATATTAAAGGCATTTTCCGCCATGAACGATCCAACGGAAATAACAGCGGAATCGATTGGGTTTACTCTTCTGCTGACAATTTGTTGTAAGTTTAGCACTAATTGAGAGGCGGTCACTACCGCATCTTTTGTTTTATGAGGCTGTGCTCCATGCCCACCAGACCCTTGAACTTTGATAGAAAAACGATCAGCTGCTGCCATTACTGGGCCCACACGATATTGAATAGTTCCTACATCAACACCTGCCCAAAGATGGGTGCCAAAAATCACATCCACATCGTGTAAACATCCATCATTAATCATGGCAATTGCTCCACCTGGTGCATATTCTTCGGCGTGCTGATGAATGAAAACAACGGTTCCTTCTAATTCGTCTTTTAGCTCGTTTAAACATTTGGCAAGCACGAGTAAGGTTGCCGTATGCCCATCATGCCCACAAGCATGCATCACACCATGAACTTTTGACTTATACTCTACGTCTTTTTCATCTTGAATGGGAAGCGCATCAAAATCTGCTCGTAAGGCTACGGTTTTTCCCGGAAGCGCACCTACAATTTTTGCAACAACCCCATTGCCACCAACATTTGTTTGATGAGGAATGCTTAAGTCTGTGTAGTAATCTCCTATGTATTTAGCAGTATGGAATTCTTTGAAAGAAACTTCAGGGAATTGATGTAAATAGCGTCGTATTTCTACCATTTCTTGATAACGACTTTCCAATAGCGCATGTAGTTTTTCTAACATAACCTCTACCATTTCCCTTCACGTGAATTGTTTTTAATTAGTATTCTATATGACTATGAAGAAAAAGAATAGTCATAACTTTCATAAATTTAGTAAAATAAGAGAAGTATGGTGGTTTGAAAGGGGGAATTTGAAATGAAAACAGAAATTAAAACAGGAAGAGAAAAGGGAATGGTAAACAAAAATTGGAGCAGGATAGTTTTGTTCACTATTTGCAGTATGTTTTTTGTATGGTCTTTTACACAAATCATGAAGAAAAGCACAATAGGCTATGACTCTGTGATCCAGGATTTTGTAAAGGGACTCGGAGCAGAAAGTGTCGTTGCGTTTTTTAAAATTTTTACGATGCTCGGGGATAAAACAGGTGTAATTATTGTCTTAGTGATTGCGCTAGTACTGATTTGGTGGAAGAAGAGGGACTATCCGGCAATGGGAGTTCTTGTAGCTGGTGTGATTCTTGTTAATGAAGCGAATAAATGGTTAAAGGACTTTACAGGTAGGGAACGGCCGATGACAGGTCCTGGTGCAGAAAGTCTGAGCTTTCCGAGTGGACATGCCATGGTAGGGTTGTTCTTTTATGGTCTGTTATTATATTTAACACTCGCATATATGACGAAGGGAACTTTTCGAATTGTTGTAGCTGTTTTAGGAGTCCTCTTTATCGCTTTACTTGGTACAAGCAGAATTTTTTTGAATTACCATTATCCATCGGATGTTCTTGCTGGTTATGCAATGGGGTATACTTGTTTGCTTTTAGGTTTAGTTGTTTATGAATGGCTACAAATGCTACTGGTGAAAAGAGAAACGAAGGATGTATCAAATTAATGTCTTCCAGCTTCCCCTAATTTCGTATTTTTCCGACCTGAGACGGATAGAGAAACTAGCTAGAGATTGGGTTTTTTTACCCATCAGAATAGTACAATATAAGTAACCAATGAAAATAGGGGAAGGAGGAAATGAATAAACATGAAAACAGTAAATCAAAAATTATTTGCAATTTTTGTTGTCTTTTTAGGGATTATGCTACTTTTAGTCAACATTGGTATCATTTCCTTGGAAATAAAACAGATTTTTGTCACTTATTATCCTATTCTCATTATTCTTTTAGGATTGAAGCTTTTAATAGACGCACTCTTTCATTACAAAAGCTCATTATTTGTGAGTATTTTCCTGTTATCACTCGGGACTTTATTACTGTTAGATCGGTTAGACTATATGAGGTTTGAATTTCAGATGTTTTGGAAATTATGGCCCCTTTTGATCATATATTTCGGTATTAAGTTATTTGTTAATAAGAGACCTGTTAAATTTCAAGTGACAAAAACGGATGACGACTTAGACGAGATTTTTACAGATTACTCTGAGAATGATGAGGAAGCAGATCAACCTAGAACCGGTACGAAAAGAGTCATTACAATCGGCGATATGAAGATGAATAAGCAAAATTGGCCTGTGGAGCCATTGAAGGTATGGAATGTAGTGGGAGATTATTATTTTGATTTTAGTAAGGCGTACATTCCTGACAAAGAGACACATATTCAAATTAAAGGTGTAGTGGCAGATCTTAAAATGTTAATTCCAGAGGATTTGCCAGTTAAAATCTCTGCAAATGTAAAATTAGGGCAGCTTAGTGTTTTTGGAGACACCTCAGATGGAAAGGGTAATAAGCTTTTTTACGAAACTTCTAACTATGAGGAAGCGACAAGAAAGCTCAACATTATATTAGATATGAAAATAGGAGATGTTCGAATTGATCATGTCTAAGAACGGAAAAAGAATTGAAAGTCTAAGATTTTGGTATATTCGCTCCTTTTTACTAGTTTCCATCGTGTCCTCCTTCTTATTCTTTCTTTTTATGCAAACGATATTATTATTCTATCAAAGAGGCCTGCTAATCAATGTACAATGGAGTGTCCTTCTTACTCTGGTCGCATTTTTGATCACTGTCTTGACGAGCGTTTATATTGGCTATAAGCATAGTAGCTATATGAAGAATAGGCTCGACCGTATCTCCACATTTATCGCTACCTTAACAAGGGGGAAATACTCCGAGAGGATTATTGTTGGAGAAAAGGACGAACTGGGTAGGTTAGCAGAAGATATCAATCAACTAGCCAATAAGATACAAAATCAAGTGAAATCCCTGCAAAAGCTTGCGGAAGAAAAAAATGAACTCGCAATAAAAGCACATAATGCAGCAACTATTGAAGAAAGACAACGGCTTGCACGAGAGCTGCATGATTCGGTCAGTCAACAGTTATTTGCACTAAGTATCATGTCATCTGCGACTATAAGACTGTTTGATTCGCATCCTGAAAAGGCAAAAAAACAGCTCACCGAAATCGCTTCGATTGCTGCCAAAGCGCAAGGGGAAATGAGAGCGTTGTTATTACATTTACGACCAGTGTCCTTAACAAACGATTCCCTTTCTGTAGGGATTCAAAAGCTGCTTGTCGAACTGGAGGAAAGAACGCCAATTTCCTTTCAAAAAGACATTGCTGAAATTGAGAATCTTACGAATGCAACGGAGGACCATTTGTTCAGAATTATTCAGGAAGCCATATCCAACATTCTTCGCCATGCGGATGCTACAAATGTGAAAATAACCATGCAGCAAAAGGGAAGCAATTATGTATACATATTTATAGGTGACAATGGAAAGGGATTTGATTTAAATCAGCACAAGCAGTCTTCTTTTGGATTGCATACAATGAGAGAGCGTTGTGAAGAGATTGGTGGACAGTTCAATATTCGATCTAAAAAAGGGGAAGGAACACATATCGAAATACATGTACCTTTTAGAAAGGAGGAAGGTTGATGGAAAGAATCAAAGTAGCAGTGGTGGACGACCATGATATGGTTAGAAAGGGGCTGCTTGCATATTTAGAGACAGAATCAACGATCGAGGTTGTTGGGGAAGGAAATAGCGGGAAAGCAGCTGTGGAAATTGCCAGACGTGAACAACCGGATGTGATATTGATGGATTTACTGATGGAAGATGGGAACGGTATAGAAGCTACAAAGGAAATTATTGCATTTTTACCAGATTGTAAAATTATTATTATTACGAGTTATTTTGATGATGAACAGGTGTTTCCAGCTATTGAAGCAGGAGCATATAGCTATCTATTAAAAACTGCCAGGGCTGAAGACATTATTGTAGCAATTGGCAAGGCTATGCGCAATGAGCCTGTCATTGAACCAAAAGTGGCCAATAAAATGATGAACAGGTTTCGTACGCCAACGAAAGTTCTACATGATGAATTAACAGATCGTGAGCTTGAGGTACTTATGTGTCTTGGGGATGGTTTAACGAATCAGGAGATAAGTGACTCCCTATATATCGGCGTAAAAACAGTAAAGACACATGTTAGCAATATTTTAAGTAAACTGCAGGTGGCAGACAGAACACAGGCCGCCATCTATGCAAATCGGCATGGAGTTTTAAAAGAAAGAAATTAAGAAAGAGGCTGGGACAAAATTGTTTTAGCCTAAGTAAAAACCGAACTGATTGGAGTATTTGATCTAATCAGTTCGGTTTTTTTAGTATTAAAATATGCTTTTACTTCTTAGATGACACCAGCGGTTGATTGGAGTGCAAGACGTAGACTCCTGTTTAGAGAAGTGGCCAATGTGAGACCCCGCAGGCGAAGCCGAGGAGGCTCACGGGTCACCCGCGGAAAGCGAAGTCTTGCACGGAAATCAATAGCGGTATTTAATGCGGGCATTAATATTGTTCGTTTTTTTGTTTGTGTCTTTAAGTTTTGTCCTAGTCTCTTTTTTAGTCTTGTTGGGCAACGAGATGATAGGTGGTTACATAAGATGGTCGTGGGAAGATTTGTTGCTTTTGGTCGACTCCTTCTGAAGTTCCTCTTTTTTCATGTGCCTTATCATAGGCTTTAGATTCCTGCCATTGTGTAAAGTACTTTACATCTTCCCATAGAGTTAGAATACAATAGGTGTCAGAATTTATAGGACGCAACACCCGAATCGCAGCAAAACCAGGCTCTTTTTCAATAAGTCCTGCTCGCTGGCTAAAGCGATATTCAAATACTGGTCGACCCTCTTCAGAAACAGGAATATTGTTCAGTACGGCAAATTTTCCACGTGACATTTCCCCAACGGCATCTAATATCTCGAACCTTTTTCCTGAATTAAAACTAGACTGTTCATTTGTTTCATGCATCAGGACGGCATTATCCTCTCCATGCATTAACAGTAACTCCCCGTGTCCAATCTCTGATTTTAGATTGTCTAAGTAATCAGCTGTTCCAAACGTCATATAAAAATTCATAGGAAACACACTCCTTCGCGGTTAATATAGGTAAATAAATTACAAAATAAGGGATAGGTGAGAAAAAATTTGTAGAATAAGGTAGAATATAAGTAAACTACTGTCATTGTACCCTATTTATTTAGTGAGCATTACCTTTTGACATACATAATTGATTATTCCCGTTTTACAGGAGGAGGTAAACTACTTTGAAACGTTCCGAACGAAAAAAGCTTCCTTTACTAAAAATAATAAATCTAAAATCCGTAATCTCTCAAAAATATTTTCTTGTTCCTATAGCATTACTTTGTATGGCGTTAATAGGCTTCATTGGGTACTTGTTTATCATTTTTTTAGGAGACTATGTCATTGATGAAAAAAAATTGGTGATGGATTCGACTACTACGATGATGGATGAACAGGGTGAGGAAATTGCAACGTTATTTTTTGAAAATAGGGACATTGTTGAAATAAATCAGATTCCAAAACATGTTCAGCAGGCGTTTGTTGCTGTGGAGGATTCTCGCTTTTATGAACATAGAGGCATAGATTTAAGGGCAATTGGAAGAGCCGTCTACAAAGATATTCTTGCGAGAAGCAAGGCAGAAGGGGGAAGCACCATCACTCAGCAGCTTGCGAAAAATATTTTTCTCTCAAACGAAAAATCTTGGCTGCGAAAAACAAAAGAAGCAACCATTGCGATCAATTTGGAAAGACGGTACACGAAAAATGAAATTATGGCGATGTATTTAAATCAAATTTATTTTGGGCATGGAGCTTATGGAGTTCAGGCAGCTTCAGAGCTGTTTTTTAATAAGAGTGTGGAGGATTTAACGATAGAAGAAGGTGCCATGCTTGCAGCACTACCAAAAGCTCCAAATAGTTATTCTCCAATCAATCATCCTGATGAGGCAAAGGCAAGAAGAGACCTTGTTTTGAATGTCATGGAGAAACAAGGATATCTAGAGCCTGAAGAAGCAGTAACGTTAATGGGGAAAACGCTCGGACTGAATGTGCTAGAAACCCCAGAAAAACAAGCCTACCTTACATATATTGATATGGTTACAGAAGAGGCGGAAGTGAAATATGGAATAAGTGGAGAGGAGTTACACAGAGGTGGCTACGTAATTACTGTTCCTATGAATGTAAAGGCACAAGATGCTGCCTTTACCCGCTTTCAAGACAATCAATACTTTCCAGGGAAAAATACTGATGTAGAAGGTGCCTTTGTCCTGATGAATCAAAAAGACGGTGGTGTTCTTGCTGTCATTGGTGGCCGTAATTATGTGACGAAGGGGATTAACAGGGTGCAAATTAAAAGGCAGCCAGGATCGACGTTTAAACCTTTGGCTGTATACGGTCCTTCGTTAGAGGAAGGGAAGTATGAGCCGTATAGCTTATTAAGGGACGAACTATTAACCTATGGAGACGGCGAAAATAGCTATCAGCCAAGAAACTATCACCATCAGTATAAAAAGGAAGTAACCATGTATGAGGCAATACAGGATTCTTTAAATGCTCCAGCTGTATGGGCTCTTAATGAGCTTGGCATTGAAAAGAGCAAGCAATATCTCGATAAAATGGGGTTATCCATTCCAGATAGCGGTTTGGCTATTGCCCTTGGGGGTTTACAGGATGGGGTAACACCACTCGACCTGACAAAGGCATATCGATCTTTTGGTAACAATGGAAAGTCCGTTGAACCGTATTTCATTAAAGAGATAAAAAATAGAAAGGGTAAAGTGATAGCGAAGGCGAAAAAAGTGGAACAAAACGTATTTAGTCCTCAAACTGCCTGGAATATGACAAGAATGCTAGAAGGTGTTGTGGAAGATGGAACGGCAGCTGAGGGAGACATAGAAGGTGACTTGGCAGGCAAAACAGGTACAACCAATTATCCAGAAGTGGATGGAGCCATTAAAGATACGTGGTTTGTTGGATATACAAAGGATGTCGTTGGTACGGTTTGGATGGGATACGATTCGACAACAAAAGAGCAGTATTTAACCGGCGGAGGAGCCTACCCAACGAGACTAATGAAGGATATTCTCACGGATGCTAATCTTGATAATCAGTCATTTGCGGTGCCAGCTGGAGTAACCGACTTAGAGAATCCTATAGTACTCCCAGACAATCTAACATTAAAAGGCAGTATCGGATTTCATCCGTTTTCCCTGTTTAAGGCAAATTTAAGCTGGAACAAAGCAGAGGATGAAAGAGTGGTCTACAGAATTTATGCTGTCGTAAAAAACGAGGAGCAACTTGTGGACGAGGTCAAAGGGGACAGCAACTATACCGTGAAAAACGTCAACATCTTTCATACGCCTGAGTATTACGTTGTCCCATACAACACCCAAACGAAAAAAGAAGGAACACCATCTGAAAAAATAAAACCAGTGTTTTGAAAAGGTTGTTTTCGCATACTTTGATGCTACTGCGTATAGTGAGGACACCCGTAATCAACGTTGCTGTCGTGCTCTTTTCGTGGAGGAAGATTGAAACATGTGGCAATTTTTCTTCGCATAAAGATTGGAAAAAGTCTTAAAGCCGACTTTTTCTAAGGTTTTAGCAACAATCTTTTAGAAAAGAGCCTTTAAAAAATAGAAAAAGATTCATTAAGGGAGTAGCAAAAAATGAATAGAATAACGGAGAAGCTACCTGGTGTTGTTTCACAAGCAAGGCAAGTGTGGACGATGGAGAAAACAATAAATGCCAACCAGCTCCACATGATTCATAAAAAAAACAAGCTAATGCTCGCTGTTTTTATCATTTTAGTATCGTGTGGACTGGTTACCAATCTCTTTATATTTCCTGTCATCGTACCTGTTATCATCATTACTTCAATGGTTGGATTTGCAATCGTAACATATTTTGTCCGGCATCCAAATCTTGCAAAGCAGGGAATGTATGTTATCGTCTGCATCTCTTTTGTACCATTTTGGGTGATTGCGTATTTGGATTTAGATGTGATTAATTTTTTCTTTTTGACTCTGCCATTAATCATGTCATCCATTTATAATCGACTATTGCCAATAATAATAGCCAGCGCACTTACTTTCATAACCATGATATACTTCTATTTTTATTATTACGAAGCCGTATTCTATAATAATTTGAAAGTCGATGTCTTTTATTTTTTACTGTTTACATTATTTGTGACGGTGTATTTAATTTTCTCAAGTAGATTTATCGGCAACATTTTACACAAAGCGGAAGAAAAAGAGAAGAGGACAACTCGAGAGCTATTATCAACAAAAGAATACTTAGAGGCATATTTCAATAACACAACAGATGCAATTGGGGTATATGATCTATCAGGAATGCTTCTTAATGCAAACGGGTCTTTTGAAAAAATGTTTGCGGTAAATGCAGAAAAATACATTGGTACTTCGACAGATTTCTTATCCTTTACATCTAGTAAATCATTAAACGTGCTACAAACGAAATTAGACAATCAGAAGCAATTGTCCTTTGAATTATTGACCCATACAGCTATGGAAATTCAGATTGATGTTAATATTACTGTCACTCCCGTACGTGGGGAAAATGGCGAAATTCTTGCACTTGTGTTCCTCATAAAGGATGTTACCGATAAGAAAAGAACGGAAGAAGCCTTGATGCAATCGGAGAAGCTGTCTGTTATTGGGGAGCTTGCTGCCGGGGTGGCACATGAAATACGTAACCCCGTTACCGTTTTAAAAGGTTTTGTTCATCTATTATCCAAGGAAACGGATGACAAAGAATTCTATCACATAATGGACAAAGAACTAGAACGTATCAATCAAATTACTAATGAGTTTATGGCGCTTGCAAAACCACAGGCGATAAAGATAAAGAAAGTAAATTTCAAAAACCTTATCCAAGAGGTTTATGCTTTTCTAGAAAGTGAAGCATTTATTCACCAGGTCACAATAGAGGTTTATCATCCTAACGGAGAAATTTGGATTGATTGTGAACCAAATCAAATAAAACAGGTACTGATTAATATTATTAAAAATGGAATGGAAGCAATGCCTAGTGGTGGGAAGATTCATATTCAAACTGGCCTTAAGAACGAGTATGTACATCTTGCCATTAAAGACGAGGGTTGTGGGATTCCAAAAGACTTGCTTGATAAGGTAGGAAAGCCCTTTTTTACGACAAAAGATAATGGAACGGGACTTGGATTAATGGTTTCAATGAAAATCATTGAAAACCACAGTGGAAATTTTATCATGGACAGCAAGGAACAGAGTGGAACGACGGTGAACATTTACCTTCCATTTTCGACTGCTGCTAAACCCGAATAATCGTCAATTTTATGAACAATACGCGCTAATTCTATACTTTCCTTACATTTATAGGTATAGTGTAACATGACAGAAGTGAAACGTAGTAAAAGAAGAACATGGGAAGGGGTCATCATAGTGAATCAACAAAAGTTTAACGATACATTTTTACGAGCATGTAGAGGGGAAAAAACAGAACATGTTCCACTGTGGTATATGAGACAAGCAGGACGCTCTCAGCCAGAATACCGCAAAATAAAAGAGAAATATTCCCTTTTTGAAATTACTCATCAACCGGAGCTTTGTGCTTATGTAACAAAGCTACCTGTGGACCAATACAATGTGGATGCTGCCATCCTTTATAAAGATATCATGAGCCCGCTACCTGCTATTGGTGTGGATGTGGAGATTAAATCTGGAATTGGTCCTGTTATTGATAACCCAATTCGTTCCCTACAGGATGTGGAAAAGCTTGGAGAAATCACCCCTGAAGAGGATGTGCCTTATGTACTTGATACCATTAAGCTACTTACTAAAGAACAGCTTAATGTACCTTTAATTGGTTTTGCTGGTGCACCCTTCACGTTAGCATCTTATATGATCGAGGGCGGACCATCCAAAAACTACAATAAAACTAAGGCGTTTATGTATGCTGAGCCTAAAGCATGGTTTGCATTAATGGATAAGCTCTCAGAAATGACGATTACTTATGTACGCTCTCAGATTCATGCAGGTGCAAAGGCCATTCAAATTTTTGACAGCTGGGTAGGAGCATTGAATGTAGAGGATTATCGCTACTTTATTAAACCAACCATGAACCGAATTTTTTCTGCTTTAAAAGAAGAAGAAGTTCCTTTAATCATGTTTGGTGTTGGTGCTAGTCACCTTGCAAACGAATGGCATGACCTCCCTCTTGACGTTGTTGGCCTTGATTGGCGCTTACCGATAGCGGAAGCAAGACAGCGTGGAATTACGAAAACAGTTCAAGGAAACCTTGATCCTGCCATTTTGTTGGCACCTTGGGAGGTTATTGAAGAGAAAACCAAAGCGATTCTTGACCAAGGGATGGAGCAACCAGGTTACATCTTCAATTTAGGGCACGGTGTATTCCCGCAGGTTCAACCAGAAACATTAAAACGTTTAGCTCAGTTTGTTCATGACTATTCTTCTAATAAGGCTCTTTTCTAAAAAATTGTTGCTATTAACAATGAAAAAGTCGGCTTTAGACTTTTTCTAATCATTAGGCTGTGTTAAAGAAGAATGTTGATCATGAGAAGGTTATAGCTGTTGATTGTAGCAAAGGCGGAGACTCCCGCGGGAATGAAGCGGTTGACTGGAGACCCCACAGGCAAGGCCGAGGATGCTCTAGCACCGCCCCGCAGGACGCGGAGCCATTTGCGGAAATCAACAGCGTCGTTTAACAGAGCTAATCTTTAAAGAAAGAAAAATTGCCACATATATAAAGCAACAATCAGTGCGAAATTCGCCTCTAATAAAAACTAATCTATAAAAGCGAGGTAAGCTACTATGTCAAAGAAAAAAATGGGCTTATTAGTAATGGCATACGGTACGCCATACAAAGAAGATGACCTAGAGCGCTACTATACTCATATTCGTTATGGAAGAAAACCTTCCCCTGACATGCTGCAGGATTTACGTGACCGATATGATGCTATTGGAGGTATTTCTCCTTTAGCTCGCATTACCGAAGATCAGGCAAACGCATTAAAGGAGCATTTAAACAGCATTCAAGATGAGATTGAATTTACGGTTTATCTTGGATTAAAGCATATTGAGCCATTTGTGGAAGATGCCGTACAGCAAATGAAGGATGATGGAATAGAGGAAGCGGTAAGTATCGTTCTGGCCCCTCATTTCTCCACGTTCAGCGTAAAGTCATATAATGGCCGTGCAAAAGAAGAGGCTGAAAAAATTGGTGGACCATCCATTGTTTCCGTGGAAAGCTGGTATGACGAGCCAAAGTTTATTCAGTACTGGGTAGACCGTGTGAAAGAAACGTTTGGCTCTATGCAGGATGAAGAGCGTGAGAAGGCAGTGTTGATTGTGTCTGCTCATAGCCTTCCAGAAAAAATTATTCAAGCAGGCGACCCGTATCCACAGCAGCTGCAAGAAACAGCTGATTTGATTGCAAAAGGTGCAGGAGTCGAAAATTATGTTATCGCTTGGCAGAGTGAAGGAAATACACCTGATCCATGGCTAGGCCCAGATGTTCAGGATATCACCCGCGAGCTGCATGAAACGAAAGGATTCACTTCCTTTGTTTATACACCAGTAGGATTTGTATCAGATCACCTAGAAGTGCTCTATGATAACGACTATGAGTGCAAGGTCGTAACAGATGAGCTTGGTGCCAAATACTATCGTCCGGAAATGCCAAATACGCAACCAGCGTTTATTGATGCAATGGCAACGGTAGTATTAGAAGAATTGAAAAAGAGTAAAATGTAAATCTAAAAAAGAAGGCGATGGAACCATGATTGAGGAGAAAAAAAGGGTTGTCATCATCGGAGGAGGCATTACAGGCCTATCCGCAGCCTACTATCTTCAAAAAGAAAGCAAAGAAAAAAATCTTAATATAGAAATTACCCTAATCGAGGCAAGTAATCGCTTGGGGGGCAAAATCCAAACGGTTAAAAAAGATGGCTATATCATTGAACGCGGACCAGATTCTTTTCTTGAGCGAAAGAAAAGTGCAGGCAGACTGGTAAAAGAAGTTGGTCTTGAAAATCAACTTGTAAACAATGCGACTGGTCAGGCATTCATCCTGCTTAAAGGCGAACTGCACCGCATGCCTGAAGGGGCTGTTATGGGCATACCAACAAAGCTATCCCCCTTTGTAACAACTGGTTTATTTTCTCCGATTGGGAAGATTCGCGCAGCTGCAGACTTAATTCTACCTGCATATAAAAGCGAAGGAAAAGACCAATCACTTGGCTCTTTTTTCAGAAGAAGACTTGGAGATGAAGTTGTGGAAAATCTCATTGAGCCCTTATTATCTGGAATTTACGCCGGAGATATTGATAAGCTCAGCCTGCAATCAACTTTTCCCCAGTTTCAACAGGTGGAAGAAAAATACCGGAGCCTTATACTAGGAATCAAACAGACCACTCCAAAGCAACCTGCTCATAAGAAAAAGGGAATGTTTCAAACCCTTAGAGGTGGTCTGCAAATGCTCGTTGGTGCAATTGAAGATAAGCTGAATCAAGTGAAAATACTAAAAGCGGTAAAAGTAGACACTTTAAAGAAAAATGGTGATGGCTACCGGTTATCCCTTAGCAATAGCAAAACTATTGACTGTGAGAGTGTAATTGTAGCAACTCCTCATCATACGATTGGAAATATGATGAAAGATATTGATTATCTTGCTCCCCTACAACAGATGAACTCTACCTCTGTTGCTACTATTGCTATGGCGTTTGATGCCTCTGCACTTAAAAAGGACATTGATGGAACTGGCTTTGTTGTTTCAAGAAATAATGATTATACGATTACTGCTTGTACCTGGACACATAAAAAGTGGCCTCATACAACGCCGAAAGGAAAAGTAATTCTTCGTTGTTATGTAGGTCGAGTGGGAGAGGAAGCCATCGTTGATCAAAGTGACGAAGAAATCAAAAAAGTTGTTTTAGATGATTTAAATAAGATCATGAAAATTGATGCCGAACCGGACTTTTCCATTGTCACCCGTTGGAAAGAGGCGATGCCTCAATATGCGGTTGGTCACAAGGAAATGCTTCGTCAAATAAGTGAGCGTCTTGCTACAGATATGCCTGGTGTATATTTAGCTGGTAGTTCCTTTGAAGGCGTCGGTCTTCCTGATTGTATTGATTCAGGAGAGGCTGCTGTTAAAGCAGTATTGCAAACATTAAATACAGAAAAACCTGTTATACGAGTTTAACCTCAAAAGATTCAGTTGGTGTACACAGCAGCTGAATCTTTTTTTTCTTGCATTTCGATTGTAAAGGGACTAAAATATAAAAAGACTAATTGACTAAATTGACCATTTAGTCATTGTGAGGAGGGAACTCAACTGGATCGCAAACAAAGTATTCTAGATGCTGCACTCAAATCCTTTTCCATGTTTGGTTATAAGGCCACTACCATGGATCAAGTAGCCAAAATTGCTAATGTAGGAAAAGGAACCATTTACACTTTTTATTCCAATAAAGAGGAACTTTTCAGCGAGATTATAGCTGGAATCTTAAAAGAAATGCGGACTGTAGCCGAACGTTCGATTAAACCAGACAAATCATTTTTTGAAAATGCTCACTTAGCTCTTATTAGTTTACTTGATTTTCGAAATGAACATCAATTAACTGTTAAACTAATTCAAGAAGAAAAAGAGATAGGGACAAAGGTGGTAAATCAGGAATTACATCGCCTAGAAGAAATGATCATCTGTTTTATCAAGGAAAAAATTGAAATAGCGATAGAAAAAGAGGAGATTAGAAAGTGTAATTCAGAAATAACTGCTTTTATCATGCTCAAGCTCTACGTGGCATTAGTGGTGGATTGGGAAGAGCATCATACTCCCTTATCAAAAGAGGAAATTGCTAACTTATTTGAATTATATTTTGTAAAAGGATTGTCATTGTGATGATCCTTTACATTTGCAAATGAATGACCAAATGAGAAAAGTAGTCATAAAGTAAAGGAGACCCTATAAAATGAAAAGTATTTTAGCAGAATGGAAAGAATTATTTACAAATAAAAAACTGCTTGTCCCAGTTTTAGCAGTACTATTTATCCCACTACTTTACAGTGGAATGTTCCTTTGGGCTTTTTGGGATCCATATGACCAACTGGATCAGCTTCCTGTTGCAGTAGTAAATTTGGATGAAGGTGCTATATATGAGGGAAACACATTAACAATCGGTGAAGATCTTCAAGAAAACCTTAAAAAAAATGACGGCTTTAAATGGGAGTTTGTCTCAAAGGATGAGGCTTATGATGGTTTAAAAGAGCAATATTATTACATGGTGATTGAAATCCCTAGTGATTTTTCTAAACATGCCACAACTCTTTTGGATGATAAACCTTCTCCCTTGGAAATGAAATTTGTTCCAAACGAAAGCTATAATTTTCTGTCTGCGCAGATAGGCTCCACAGCTATAGAAAAGATCAAGGAAGAAGTCTCAAGCGAACTGACTAGTACGTATGCAGAAGCAATGTTTTCCAATGTGGAAACAATGGCAGAAGGGTATAAACAGGCAGCAGAAGGTAGCAATAGTTTAAATAGTGGGGTGCATGAATTAAAAGACGGCTCCGAGACGTTGAAAAAAGGGCTAGAAGAGATTGCTGATAAATCCATTGTTTTTCAAAAAGGAGTAGGGAGAGTAGAAGCAGGCGTTGCGGGTATTCATCATGGAAATGAAGAACTGTCAAAAGGATTGGCGCAACTCGTTAAAGGACAGGAAAAGCTATCCGTGGGATCGGTTTATCTCCATAATGGAGCAAAAGCACTTAACGAAGGTTTAAAAGATAGCGATGCAGGCGTTTCTCAACTGCTTCAAGTAGAGGGTGAGCTTTCTAAAGGAGTGCAAGGATTGGCAGAAGGGTTATCTCATATCGCTGCAGAGACCACTCAGTTTAAAAAAGGAGGGGACGAGGCAAAAGAACAAGCCGTTAAGTTAGCGGAAGGAATGGGACAACTGAAACAATTGCTACAGCCAATTATCGATGAGGCCAGTGAGGAAGAAAAAGCTCAAATTACAGCACAAATTGCAGAGCTTACCAATGGCTCAAACGAACTTTCACAACGACTGTCACAGCTAGAACAAGGTGCAATTGGATTAGAACAAGGTACAGTTATGATGGAGCAGAACGGAAAGAAACTTGCCGAGGTTCAGATGGGTTTTGCAAAGGGCTTAGAAGATTTGGCAAAAGGGTCTGAAAAACTTACAGTAGGTTCGTCTGAACTTGTAGCTAATCACCAAGAATTTAATCAAAAATTCACAGAATTCGGCAGGGGATTAGGAGAAGCAAACAAAGGTAGCGCAAAGCTTACTGAAGGTACTAATCAACTTGTGGCTGGTATACAAGAACTGAATGGAGGAGCATCACTATTTCAACAAGGTACCTCTGAATTGGCAGAAGGGTCAAAGAATATTTATTCCGGTTTAGCAGAAGTTGGAAAAGGAACAGAAACCTTGAAAGAGAAGTTAGAGGAAGCTTCTGAAAAATCAGGATCGGTGAATGGAACAGAGCAAACGTATGATATGTTTGCTAATCCTGTGCACGTAAAGGCAGAGGTTGATAACGGTGTTCCTAATTATGGAACCGGTTTTGCCCCTTACTTTTTATCCTTAGGTTTATTTGTGGGTGCGTTGCTTTTATCCATTGTGTTTCCTTTACGAGATCCTGCAGGAACTCCGAAATCCGGAACATGGTGGTTCGTAGGAAAAGTAGCAGTACTTGCAGTAGTGGGAGTATTACAAGCTCTTTTAGCAGACGGTGTGTTAATATTAGGTTTAGGAGTGGAAGTGCAAAACCTTACATTTTTCATCTTTTTCAGCATTCTTACTTCTTTTACTTTTATTGCTCTAGTCCAATTTTTGGTCACCACGCTTGGTGATCCAGGAAGATTTGTTGCTATCATCATTTTGATTTTGCAACTAACAACCAGCGCAGGTACTTTCCCGCTTGAGCTTATTCCTAACATGCTACAACCATTTAATCTGTTTTTACCGATGACTTATTCGGTATCAGGTTTTAAAGCTATTATTTCAAGCGGTGATTTCAGTATTATGAGGGAAAATGTAAATGTACTAATAGGATTTATGTTGGTAATGCTCGCTGGAACTTGGTCCTATTTTATGTTTAAGTATAGGAAGCTTTATAAGAATTAGAATACAGATAGTATGTGTCAATCATTTGCCGAAGGAGCCCAAAAGAGTAGGGCTCCTTTTCTAATTTCAAAAATAGGATTGTAAACACTTACATTTCCTTTTATACTAGTAGATGTGAAAACGATTTCAAAATCTTTTCACAGAATCTATCAATTCTTTAAGGTGGCGAGACTTGTGGCAACAATAGAAGATGTAGCACGATTAGCAGGGTTATCCCGAACCACAGTTTCCCGTGTCATCAACAATCATCCATATGTATCAGAAAAAAAGCGTATGCTCGTATCAAAGGCAATGAGCGAGCTTGGCTATGTTCCAAACTCATCAGCTAGAAGCCTGCGTAGTCAGAAAACGGAAATGATCGCGCTTTTGATTCCTCGTGTAATGAACCCTTTTTTTAGCGAGCTTATTGAACGAATGGAAATGGCAGCTGCAGAAAATGGCTATCAGCTCATCATTTGTCAAACTAAATACTCGAAAAAAAAGGAACTAGATTACTTGAATCTGTTAAAAACAAGGCAAGTGGATGGGATTATTCTTTCTTCCATTCAAAATGACTGGAATATCATTCAGCCCTTTTTGGATTATGGTCCGATTGTTTTGTGCAATGAATACGAAGATGAAGCAGAAGTGCCGTCTGTTAGGCTTGATCAAGTATATGGTGGCTACATATCTACTAAACACTTATTAGAGCTTGGTCATCGTAAAGTTGCTTACTGTACAGGAGGCTATAAAAGCAGTGTTGCAATGGGAAGAGAAGCTGGATTTAGAAAGGCCTTGGCTGAGTACAATACAGATTTTATCGAAGCATTCGTCTTTATGGAAGCCTTTACTATAGAGGATGGCAGAAGGGTTTTTCGCGAAATTCTCGAATTAGACGACAAACCAACGGCTATTTTTAGTGGGGGAGATGAAGTAGCAGCGGGAATTATATCAGAAGCAAAACGCCATGGTTGGAAAGTGCCTGAGGATCTTGCTGTGGTTGGCTTTGATAACCAGGCGATAACTGAGCTGGTGGAACCAACGATTACTACTGTTAATCAGCCAATAGATGAGATGGCACGTAAAGCCTTTCAGGTGATGATGGAGAAGATACAGTCGAAGAGATACCGTCACAAGGAAATATTTGAATATGATCTCGAGCTAATTGTTCGGGAATCAACGGTCAAACAAGGGGTTTACGTATAGAAGTACAGAAAAAAGAGCGCTTATGGGGATGAGCGCTCTTTCTTATAGACTATTATTTTAGTTGACTAGACATACACTCATTACAATGGTTACCATAGCACTCGTGCTGTTCATCCATTGTTTTTTTGCATTCTACGCATTTTTTCGGCGGCAAGGTTTTGAAAAATTCAGTACTTTTTACTAGCATTGTGATCACCCTCCGTTTGTTATTTGTTAATAGTGTATTATAACAGAACTCGTCCTGTCAACAACTGTTTTAAAACAACTGTAAAAATAGGAAAAATGGAAGGGGTGTGATAGACTTAGATTTGGAAAAAGCAAAAAAGGAGCTGAAAGCGATGAAGCTTACAGTTGTAGGGTTTTGGGGTGGTTACCCAGCAGCAAATAGTGCCACTTCAGGCTATTTAGTTGAGCATGATAATTTCCGACTTTTGATAGATTGCGGTAGTGGTGTATTAGCACAGCTACAAAATTACATAGATGTAACAGAGCTTGATGCCGTCATTTTGTCTCATTATCATCACGATCATGTGGCAGATATCGGTCCGCTTCAATATGCAAGGCTGGTCTCCTATTATATGGGCAAATCGGTTGCTACTCTGCCAATATATGGTCACAAGGAAGATGAACAAAGTTTTACAGCACTAGACCACAAAGAATTTACCAAAGGAATAGCATACCAACCAGATGCCCCCTTGCACATCGGACCTTTTATGATTGAATTTCTAAAAACAACGCATCCCGTACCTTGCTATGCAATGAAAGTGTCAGCGGGGAATAAGAGCTTTGTTTACACGGCAGACTCTAGCTATCAGGAATCATTTATTTCGTTTACTAGTGGGGCAGACTTACTAATTAGTGAATGTAATTTGTATGCTCATCAAGATGGTACGAATCCTGGTCATATGAACAGTCATGATGCTGCAAACATTGCCGAGGGTGCTGGTGTACCACAGTTGCTGTTAACACATCTTCCCCATTTTGGGAACCCGTTACAGCTCGTCAAAGAGGCATCTGAGCGTTATAAAGGAAAAATTACATTAGCACATAAAGGATATAGTTGGGAGAGTGATAAAGAATGATGCTTTTTATTGATAACCAAGGAATTACAGACCCTAGAATAAATTTGGCTATTGAAGAATACGCCTTGAAAAATCTTGATATTGAAGATACATATCTTTTATTTTATATCAATGAACCTTCCATAATTATTGGGAAAAATCAAAACAGTATCGAGGAAATCAACTCAAATTACGTAGAAGAAAATGGGATTCATGTGGTCCGGCGTCTTTCTGGTGGCGGAGCAGTGTATCACGATCACGGAAACTTAAATTTTAGCTTTATTACTAAAGACGATGGGGAGAGCTTTCATAATTTCAAGAAGTTTACCGCACCTGTCGTAGAAGCTTTGAAAAGCTTAGGTGTGGAAGCAGAAATGAGCGGAAGAAATGACATTCTTGCACAAGGAAGAAAAATTTCAGGAAATGCACAGTTCTCAACTAAAGGACGGATGTTCAGCCATGGAACATTGTTGTTTGATTCTGAAATTGAGCATGTTGTCGCAGCCCTTAATGTAAAAAAAGACAAAATTGAATCGAAAGGGATAAAGTCGATTCGCAGCCGAGTAGCGAACATAAGTGAGTTTTTGGAAGAAAGTCTTACCATTGAACAATTCCGTCAGCTCTTACTAGAAGCAATCTTTAAGACAAGTGACATTCCAAAATATGAATTAACGGATGAAGATTGGGAAAACATTCATAAGCTTTCAAAAGAACGCTATCAAAACTGGGAGTGGAATTATGGGAAATCTCCAAAGTTTAACCTCCAACATTCTCACCGCTTCCCGGTTGGACAGATTGATATTCGCTTGGAAGTGAACAAAGGGAAAATTGAAAATGTAAAAATCTTTGGTGATTTCTTTGGCGTTGGCGATGTATCAGAGGTGGAGAAGCTACTAATTGGCATTAATTTTGAGAAGTCTGCAATCGCCCATGCGCTAGAAGATGTGGACGTAAAACATTATTTTGGAAATATTACCAAAGAAGAATTGATTAATCTGATATATTAATTTCATTAGTAGATCCCTAAAAGAGTGTGGTGCTTAAGCATCGCACTCTTTTCTTGAATTATTTTATCTGAAAATTTTAATTTTATTGACATAATTAATGACAGAAATCTAGCATTCTACTATAATGGAGGTTGGGAGAAGAATGAATGGTCATTCATTCAATTTAAGAGGGGAGATGTATTAATTGAATATCTCATCACAATTGGCACAAACAGCAAAAACCAATCCGATG
This sequence comes from Bacillus sp. THAF10, assembly GCF_009363695.1. NCBI lineage: Bacteria > Bacillati > Bacillota > Bacilli > Caryophanales > Bacillaceae > Bacillus > Bacillus sp. THAF10. The sequence goes on from NZ_CP045403.1 coordinate 1,184,953, forward strand.
AAAGCAGCGTATATTTTTGAAGGGGATACTAAGACGTACGCGGAACTAAATGCTGCAATTAACGCTTTTGCAAGTGGATTAGAAAAGCTTGGTATAAAACAAGGAGATCATATTGGACTGGTTGTAGGAAATTCCCCTTACTTTGTAATTGGACTTTATGGTGCTGCCAGGTTAGGTGCAACCGTGGTACCGATTAATCCGATCTACACTCCAGATGAGCTAACGTATATTTTAAAAGACAGTGATGTGAAAGCAATCATCACATTGGATTTACTTGTTCCACTATTTGAAAAGCTACACCCTCATTTGACAGAAACAGAGCATTACATTATTTGTGAAACGCCTGATGGCAAGGAGAAGGCGAAGAAGTATCCTGTGGAGCAACTATCGATTTACGCAAAATTGAAATCGTTTACAGGGATTATGGCGTCCGGAAGTTTTAATTACGAAGGTCCTCTATTAGAAGACGACGATGTGGCAGTGATACTATACACTTCTGGTACAACAGGAAAGCCTAAGGGTGCGATGTTGACACATAAAAATTTGTATCGTAATGCCAAAGACTCTGCGGATTTCTTAAAAATGAATGATCAGGATAAAGTGGTTGCAACACTGCCAATGTTCCATGTGTTCTGCTTGACGGTTGCTTTAAATGCTCCGCTTATGAATGGTGCGACAGTGATTATTGTACCGCGTTTTACTCCACAGGCCATTTTCGAGGTGGTTCATACATACGAAGCAACGGTGTTTGCCGGTGTGCCGACAATGTACAACTTCTTGTTTCAGGCTCCAGGTGAGAAGGAAAACTTTAAATCATTACGTTTATGTATTTCAGGCGGAGCATCTATGCCTGTCGCACTTTTAGAAAGCTTTGAGAAGAAGTTCAATGTTATTATTTCCGAGGGATTTGGTCTATCTGAAGCGTCTCCAGTGACTTGCTTTAATCCATTAGACAGACCGAGAAAAGCAGGCTCGATTGGTACTAGTATTGTGAATATCGAAAACAAGGTGGTCAATGAGCTTGGCGAGGAGCTTCCACCAGGAGAAGTGGGAGAGCTGGTGGTCAGAGGTCCAAACGTGATGAAAGGCTACTACAAATTGCCAGAAGAAACTGCGGCTGCTATTAGAGACGGTTGGTTGTACACAGGAGACTTAGCGAAAATGGATGAGGACGGATATTTTTACATTGTCGACCGTAAAAAGGATATGATTATTGTTGGTGGCTATAATGTCTATCCTCGAGAAATCGAAGAAATATTATATAGCCACGAAAATGTCGTGGAAGTGGCAGTCATTGGATTACCTGATCCGCAGTTTGGCGAAAGTGTGAAGTGTTTTGTGGTCACAAATACCACTGTCTCAGAAGAAAGTTTAATTTCCTATTGTGCAGAGCGACTCGCCAAATACAAAGTACCGGCCTCCATTGAGTTTTTAGAGGAATTGCCAAAAAACACCACTGGGAAAATTTTACGAAGAGCCTTAAAAGAAAAACTTACGGTTTAAAGGAATTTTGCTCTCACTAGAGAATGTATAAAATAGCGAAATTTGTAACCGCTAACAATCTAGGAGGGACAAAAATTGACACATATTTTAACAGAAGTAAAAGACCATCTAGCTATCGTTACCTTAAACAGACCGGATGCGATGAATGCATTTAATTACGATATGCTTGTTGAACTAGGAAATGTAGTAGAAGAATTACGCACCAATCCAGATGTGAGGGTTGTTATTTTCACTGCAGCAGGCGATAAAGCCTTTAGTGTAGGAGCCGACTTGAAGGAAAGAAAAACACTTTCAGAGCAACAAGTAAGGCGAAATGTCTATAAAATTGGTGATGTATTTAACCGGATTGCAGACCTTCCACAGCCTACCATTGCTGCCATTAATGGCTATGCATTTGGAGGGGGAATGGAGCTGTTATTAGCATGTGATTTCAGAGTAACTTATTCTGAGGCGAAAATGGGATTAACAGAAACTAGCCTTGCGATCATACCAGGTGCTGGCGGAACACAACGTCTCCCGAGAATTATTGGCGAGGCAAAGGCGATGGAACTGATTTTGACGGCCAGAAGGTTCACAGGAGAAGAAGCGAATCGCTTTGGACTTGTTACAAGACTTGTAGAGAGTGCATCACAAGTGTTGGATGGTGCGGTAGAGCTTGCCCATGAAATGATGAAGAACGGTCCACTTGCTGTGCAACAAGCAAAATTCGCGATCCGCCAAGGTATGGGAGTGGACCTGCAAACCGGACTGCAAATGGAACGAAAAGCATATGAAGTAATTATCCCGACAGAAGATAGAGTGGAAGCCCTTATTGCCTTTGGGGAAAAGAGAGCACCACTATTTAGAGGGAAATAGAAAAACAGTCCACGATTGTGGGCTGTTTTTTTCGAATTTCGAAATTTCCTTTACATCTCTATTAATCTACTAGTATATTTACTAGTAATTAAATTAAAGGAATAGGAGAAATGCAAAGTGGCAACCACCATCGCAGCAGGAAAACCTTCTTCGTTTCGTAACGGTTTACAAGCAGGAGTGAGTATTGCAATTGGCTATATTCCAATTGCCATAACATTTGGGTTATTGGCTAAATCAGCGGGTTTATCCGTTTCCGAAACGGTGCTAATGAGCTTGTTAGTTTTCGCAGGCGCAGCACAGTATATGTCGTTAAATATGATTGTTCTTGGGTCAGGCGTTTTCGAAATTGTTATGACGACGTTTATTTTAAATATCCGTCATTTTTTAATGAGTGCCTCGCTTAATGAAAAAGTGGAGGAGGATAGTCTTTGGAAAAAATCGCTCTTTTCTTTTGGAATTACTGATGAAACGTTTTCGGTGGCTGCAACAAAAGAAGGCTCTTTGAAAACGGGCTATATGTTTGGCGTTATTTTCATTGCCTACTCCAGCTGGGTAATTAGCTCTGGTATTGGCCATGTTATCGGAAGCAGCTTACCCTCTTCGCTTCAGGAAAGCATGGGTGTGGCATTATATGCCATGTTTGTTGGGCTATTGATGCCGTCGTTAAAGAAGCACCGGAAAGTCGTGGTGTTAGCAAGTGTTGCTGCCATTTTGAATTCAGTTTTTTCTTTGGTCCTTGGTGTGGCAGCGGGCTGGTCGATTGTGTTGGCAACAATCTTCAGTGCGATTGGCGTTGAGGTAGTTTTTCAAAAATGGACAAAGGGGGAGCGGATAAATGAATAGTACGATTTTAATCATGATCATTGGAATGGCTGTGGTGACGTATATCCCGAGGCTGATTCCGTTTGTAATGTTTCAAGGTAAAGAGCTGCCACCCTTTGTGCAGGCTGTATTGAAAAATGTTCCCTATGCCACGTTGGGTGCATTGATTGTTCCTGGGATATTCTTAATCAATGAAGACATTATGTATGGAGTCATTGGGGCAGCTGTAGCGGCTATTGTTGCGTATCTTGGTGCAAACGTAATTGTTGTTGTGATTAGCGCAATTGCGGCTTTAAGTGTGTACTCATGGATTGTTGGATAATTTTTTGTGAAGCCGGCCGGTTTAGATTGGCGGGCTTTTTTCAAGAATATTAATATATTTCTTTTAAGTCCCATAAAATAAAGCAGGATACAGAATGGACGAGGAGAAGTGAACATGAAAAAAACGGTAGGTTGGACAATAGCGGTTTACTTCATCTATGCACTTATGATGCTAGGGTACATATGGATTTGGTCGGATACAAGTATTCCCTCTGAGTTAGCTGGTACAAAGGCAGATCCCAACACCTTTCTAAGACAAGAGGAACTAGTGTTGGTGAATGAGTATTCAAAAATCCGAAACACGTTTTACTTTTTGATGCTGCCACTGGAATGGATTTTTTATTTTCTGTTGTTATTGTTAGGCGGCTCTAGAGCAATCCAAAGCTGGGCCGAAAAAATCACGAAATATACGTCGCTTCAAGCGGGGATTTATTTATTTTGGCTCACCTTGTTCGTAACTTTAGTTCACTTTCCTTTTAGTTATGTTCGGTATTTCTTTTCTGTGCAGTATAACATCACCGTACAATCCTTCTCTGGTTGGATGCGAGATCAGCTTGTTGGTTTCTGGGAAGGATTGTTGCTGATGTGGCTCGTTGTTCTCGTTGTTTTCTTTCTGATAAACAAGTTTAAAAAGTGGTGGTGGGTCTATTCCTGGCTCTTGTTTATTCCATTTATTTTCTTAATGATGTACCTTCAACCAGTAGTTATTGATCCATTGTACAATGATTTCACAGAGCTGCAGGATAAAGAGTTAGAGAGCAAAATACTTGGGCTTGCTGCAGAATCAGACATTCCTGCTGATAGGGTATATGAAGTCAATATGTCTGAAAAAACGAATAGCATCAATGCTTATGTAACGGGGGTTGGCGGTAATTCAAGGATTGTCCTATGGGATACGCTGTTAACACGACTTGATGATGACGGAATTTTGTTCATCATGGCTCACGAGATGGGACATTATGTGATGCACCATATTATTGTTGGACTTTCAGGCTACATTTTGTTTTCCTTTTTTGCGTTTTATTTAGTGAAGAGGTGTGCAACATGGGTGATTGGGAGATATGGGCAGCGGCTACGTGTACGAAGTTTGGGGGAGATTGCGTCCCTGCCGTTACTCATGCTCCTTGTCTCGCTGGTGCTGTTTGTGGCAAGTCCTGTTGTTAATGCGGTGTCTCGACACCAGGAGCACACGGCGGATGTATACGCACTGGAGCTCACGCAGGAACCTGAAGCAGCCATTGTTGCTTTTCAGGAGATCACCAGGTCAAGTTTAAGTGAGGTGAATCCACCTTTGTTAGTGAAGCTGTTACGTTACACGCACCCTCCGATGACGGATAGAATCTCTTATTTGGAAAAACATTCGGAGGAGGGCAACTAAGCACATGAGCTTAGTTACTCTAGTAGGGAACCGGTCTCTTGTGTGAGGCCGGTTTTTTATTGTTAGAGGTGCGGATTCTATTTGTGTGTGGGGGGAGGTTTGTCGCTGAGTGTCGAATGAACTTTATATTGCTTGAAATGGCATAAATGATGAAAAAGTTGTTGCTGGTCAAGACCACTTTTTGCTTCTTGGGTTCCATTTTGTCCGATATGGGCTTGCTCAAGACCAATTTTTGCTTCATGAGTTTAATTTTGTCCGATATGGGCTTGCTCAAGACCAATTTTTGCTTCATGAGTTTAATTTTGTCCGATATATGCTCGCTCAAGACCTATTTTTGCTTCATGAGTTTAATTTTGTCCGATTTGGGCTTGCTCAAGACCATTTTTTGCTTCATGAGTTTAATTTTGTCCGATATATGCTCGCTCAAGACCTATTTTTGCTTCAAGAGTTCCATTTTGTCCGATATACGCTTGCTCAAGACCATTTTTTTGCTTCATGAGTTCAATCTTGTCCGATATGGGCTTGCTCAAGACCATTTTTTGCTTCATGAGTTTAATTTTGTCCGATATGCACTTGCGCAAGCTCTCCTTTTGTTTCATGAGTTCATTTTTGTCCGAGTTGTGCTCGTTTATGACCTCTAATTTCTCCTCATTCTCCTGTTCCAAAAAAAAATTCAAAATATTTTTAAAAAACCTCTTTTTATTATGAACACTCTGTTATATAATACAATACAAATATATTAACTGTTTCATAACAAGAAAGGGAGTGTAATAACCTTGAATACAGACACACCAAGTATTGGCGTCACAGGCAAGCTGAAAAATGGCTATGAAACTGTACTAACACAGGAAGCGCTCGCGTTTATTGAAAAATTGCACATCACGTTCGACCAACGTAGAAGAGAGCTTCTTGATGCAAGAAAAGAACGGCAATATAAAATCGATCAGGGGATGAAGCTAGATTTTCTCCCTCACACAAAAGAAATTAGAGAATGTGATTGGAAGGTTGGCAATATCCCTCACGACTTGCTAGATAGGAGAGTGGAAATCACAGGTCCTGTGGATCGGAAAATGATTATCCACGCCCTTAACTCCGGTGCAAAAGTATTTATGGCTGATTTTGAGGATGCATCTTCTCCAACGTGGTCCAACATGATAGAAGGTCAAATTAATTTAAGAGATGCCAACCGAAGAGCCATCGACTTTATTGCAGAGAATGGCAAGGAATACAAGCTAAATGAGCAAATAGCAACGCTCCTAGTCAGACCTAGAGGATGGCACTTAGAGGAGCGACATGTTCTAGTGAATCAAGAGCCAGTTTCGGCTAGCCTTTTCGATTTTGGACTTTATTTTTTCCACAATGCAAGACAGCTTTTGCAAAATGACAGTGGACCATATTTTTATCTTCCAAAGCTCGAATGTCATGAAGAAGCGAGGCTCTGGAATGATGTGTTTGTATATGCGCAAAATGAACTTGGCATCGGACAGGGAAGCATCAAAGCAACGGTACTTATCGAAACCATAACCGCAGCGTTTGAGATGGAGGAAATCCTCTATGAGTTAAAGGAGCATGCGGCGGGCCTTAACTGTGGACGTTGGGATTATATTTTTAGCTATATTAAAAAATTCCGTAACAATCCTTCGTTTCTTTTACCAGAGAGAACGCAAGTGACGATGACAGTACCATTTATGAGAGCCTATACACAGCTTGTCATTAAAACATGTCATAAGCGTGGCGCGTTCGCCATTGGTGGAATGGCTGCACAAATTCCTGTGAAAAATGATGCGCAAGCAAATAAAGTAGCGTTTGGGAAAGTGCGTGAGGATAAGCTACGGGAAGTAAAAGATGGACATGATGGAACTTGGGTCGCTCATCCTTCCTTAGTTCCCGTTGCGTTAGACGTCTTTAATGAGTTCATGGAGGGAAAGAACCAGCTTCATAGATTGCGAGATGATGTTGTTGTTGATGCAGAAGCGCTTGTTCAACTACCAGAGGGTACGATTACAGAGGAAGGATTAAGGAAAAACATCCATGTTGGCATGGAGTACATCGCAGCCTGGTTAGATGGTAGTGGTGCGGTTCCTATATTTCATCTTATGGAGGACGCAGCTACTGCTGAAATCTCAAGAACTCAAGTATGGCAATGGGTGCGGCATAAAGATGCACAGCTTGAGGATGGCATTCCTATTACCCTAGATCTTGTAAAAGGCTATATTCAACAAGAAAAACAAGCAATTTTAGAAAAAGGGAAGCAGGGGCGATTTAAAGAAGGAACCCTTGATAAGGCAGTCGTGTTGTTTGAGGAACTAATCGACAATGACGAGTTTGTTGAATTTTTAACACTTCCGGCATACGAGTTGCTAGAAGATTAATAGATAACCAAACATTTAAAGGAGGAAGAGAAGATGAACAGAGAAGAACGAATTGCAAAATTAGAAGAAAATTGGGCGATGGATCAGCGTTGGAATGGAGTGGAGCGTCCCTATTCGGCGGAAGAGGTTATCAGGTTACGAGGAAGCATTGACATCGAACATACCTTGGCCAAAAGAGGTGCAAATAAGCTGTGGGACCTCCTACATCAACAGGATTATGTTCATGCACTGGGAGCTTTAACAGGGAACCAAGCGATTCAACAGGTAAAAGCGGGGTTAAAAGCAATTTACTTAAGCGGCTGGCAGGTTGCTGCAGATGCCAATCTATCTGGACATATGTATCCCGATCAAAGTCTCTATCCTGCTAACAGTGTGCCACATGTTGTTAAACGGATCAATCAAGCGCTTCAAAGGGCTGATCAAATTCAGCATATGGAAGGGAAAGAGGATGTTGATTATTTTGCGCCAATAGTGGCAGATGCAGAGGCAGGGTTTGGCGGGCAATTAAATGTGTTTGAATTAATGAAAGGAATGATTGAATCTGGTGCATCTGGTGTGCATTTTGAAGATCAATTATCCTCAGAGAAAAAATGCGGACATTTAGGTGGGAAAGTGTTACTACCTACACAAACGGCAGTGAAGAATTTAGTTTCTGCAAGGTTAGCAGCAGATGTCATGGGAACACCGACTGTATTAATTGCTAGAACAGATGCGGATGCGGCAGACTTGATTACAAGTGATATTGATTTTAATGATCAACAATTTTTAACAGGAGAGCGCACGGCTGAAGGGTTTTACCGTACACGAGCTGGCATTGATCAAGCAATTGCAAGGGGTCTAGCGTATGCGCCTTATGCTGATTTAATTTGGTGTGAAACTTCAGAACCGAACCTTGAGCAGGCGAGAGCCTTTGCAGAGGCGATTCATGAAAAATTCCCTGGAAAGCTGTTAGCTTATAATTGTTCGCCATCCTTTAATTGGAAGGCAAAGCTTGATGATGCGACCATTGAGACCTTCCAACAGCAGATTGCTCAATTCGGCTATAAGTTCCAGTTCGTGACACTTGCTGGGTTCCATGCATTAAACCATGGCATGTTCGAGCTTGCAAGAGGGTATCGTGATAGAGGGATGGGAGCATATTCTGAGCTTCAACAAGCAGAGTTTAATAGTGAGCAGCATGGATACACAGCTACACGTCATCAGCGTGAGGTTGGTACAGGATACTTTGATGAAGTTGCAAAGCTAGTATCTGGTGGAACTTCTTCCACTACTGCCTTAAAGGGATCAACAGAGGATGAGCAATTTTATCAAAAAAGCTGATAAATAGAAGAAGAGAAGAGCCATCGTAGCTCTTCTCTTTTTTGTTGAAAATTTTCTAAGCGCCCCATTCTGCCATAAATTTTTTATACCTAATGGAGAGGTGTTGAAATAATACCGCATCGTTTGAATCAAGGGCGTCATCAATTTTTCTTTGCAACAGGTTTTTTTGATAGTGAAAATAAGACTCATCAATGATCATCTGAACGTACACATTCATCATATAGGCTTCAACGGACACTTTTTTGTTCATCTTACGGGATTTCATTAATTCCGTATAAGACTTCTCATTTTTCATGAGCTCCCACCTCGAGTCTTTTTAATAGTATATTGAGGATTGGGATAAAAATCAACAAATATTTAAAATATTTAAAATATTACAAAACTCTTTACAAGCCTACAAAGTTTTGGGAGAATATACATAAATAGACAAATATTTGGTTATTTTGTCACCATTGTGACAGCGAGCCAAGGGAGGATGGGTGATTAATTTGAAGAATTTTCGAGCTGAGTATGAAATCAATGAATTTACGATGGTGATTTTTCCATTTGAATGGGAGGGGAAACTGTTTGCTAAAGTCTTAGAAGAAGAGCAGGAGATATATGTTTCGCTTTCCCCAATAAAGATTATTGAAAATAGTTGTAAGTTTTATTGTTCAAGTTTTGAAGGAAGAAAGCAGGGAACAAAAACCGTTTCTGGATATACACATAAGCCCCCTATTGTGATCGATCAAATGAATGACATCTTCTTTTTTCCTACAGCATCACCTACAAATGAGAATTGTATCTGGGTCTCTCTCCATTATGCCTATGAATACAACTCCACTCCTTCAGCCAACACACATGTCACTTTCCCAAATAACACTTCTGTTGAAATTCCTGTTTCCAAAACCTCCTTTGAAACTCAAGTATACCGTACATCTGTTGTGCGATCGAAGCTGCAGCAGCGTGTAAGCAGGAAACGTCACTCTATGAATCAAAGCCTTGTTGGCGCACCACGATTTGTGTATCGTGCCAGAAGGTAGAGGAAGACTGATTTTAAGCACCTATCCAATTCGGAGGGCGTTTCATTTTTTAGGTATATCTTTCCTCATTTGAATTACGCTAATAAAAACAAGCAGGAGGAAAGCATATGGATTTGATAGTTGATGTATTAAAGGTGCTTTTTCGGGTTGGAACCATTCTGCCTATTATGCTTTTGGTGACATTATTTATGGGAAAACGATCAATCGGGGAACTTCCGGTTTTTGACTTTTTGGTCATTCTGACACTTGGATCTGTGGTAGGTGCAGATATCGCAGAGCCAAGTGTGAATCATCTGCCGACGGTTGCAGCAGTCATAGCCATTGCGTTACTACAAAAGCTGATTGCGTGGTGGAAAATAAAAAATCATCGTGTTGGAAGATTTTTATCCTTTGAACCTACCATGGTGATGTATGACGGGCAATTTCATCTTCAGAATATGAAAAAAATCAGCTATTCCATTGATAATATTTTGCAAATGCTCAGAGAAAAGGGAATTTTTCGGGCTGAAGATGTTCACTTTGCTCTCGTTGAAGCCAATGGTGAGCTGTCTGTTCAATTAAAACCAGGAAAAGACACGGTGAAGCTGGAGGATTTCAAGCTTCCTCCTACAAAAACGGCTTTAGAGATTGCAGTTATTATTGATGGAAGAATTCAGAAGGAAGCCTTAACTTTTTTAAAGCTGTCAGAAGCATGGCTAAAGGAAGAATTATTACGTCAGGACATTATCCATGAGAAAGACGTATTCTACGCAGGGGTGAATGAAAACAATCAACTTCATGTCTCCTTACGAACACAAGCCACGGAGGTGACCTTGCCTATTTTTCATTAGCAATCTGTTTTTCGTCGTGTAAGATGTATTTCATTAATAGCTCGTTCACCTTATTTCTGATTCTAGGATTAAAATAGTTATGATGTTCTTCGTAGCCGTTAAAAAGAAAGGCGTACATGGTAAAGGACTCATCCTGTTTTAACTTATGCAACTTCATTTGTTGCTTTTTCATGTCTGCTTTGATTTGTTTCAATTGCAGCTGAATGTTGCGCATTGCTCCATCTATTAGCGTCAAATAGGGCTCTTTCAATTTTATATTGCTTTGTTTAATAATGCTGGTGTCTCTTTCTAGCACAATTAATAGCAAAGGAAGATATATTGCCTGCTCAAACAGAAAAATTTGCTCTTTAGATAAACGTGTCACAGTCTCTTCCTCCTTTTTAAAATGTCTTTGTTAAAGATGAATGTTGATTTTAAGAATTTCCTAGCTGTTGATTGTAGCGGGGCAAGTTGAGAGCCTCCTCGGCTACGCCTGTGGGTCTCGAGTCTATCGCTTCATTCCAGCACGAGTCTACGCTGAACGCCGAGTCATTTGCGCAAATTAACAGCGTAGTTTTAAGAGTCTCTTAAATAGAACATCTGTTCGTATTTATTTTATCCTAAATCTTTAAAAATATGCAAGGAAATTTTGCTCGAAAAAAAATTCGAGCTTTTTCGCATGTTTCAAAAGGGAAATTATTTCATTTGTCGAAATATTAACTTGGGAGGGAGATACATATGACAAAAAGAAAAGTAAATTCAAACGATTTATTTAAGCTTGTATCTGTAACAGATCCACAGTGGGATAAGCAGTCAAGGAAATATGCCTTTGTTCAAACAACAATAAATGAAGAAGAAAATGAGTATGAATCCACTATTTTTGTTGGTGATTTAGAGGGAAATAAGGTCCCTTATACTGCCGGCAAAGGAAGAGCAACGAGTCCAAGGTGGTCCCCAGACGGTAGCAAGCTAGCTTTTGTCTCAAACAGAACGAAAAAAAATCAAGTGTTCGTCATGTCTGTTGGTGGAGGCGAAGCGGAGCAGGTAACTTTCTGCAAACATGGAGCAAGAGGACCGGTATGGTCTCCATGTGGAACCAAGCTTCTTTTTGGCACTTCTGTCGAAAGTGAGGCAGATTTAAAGGGTGCAGGAGAAAAAGAAGAGAAAAAGAAAAAGCCAGAGCCGTTAGTTGTGGAAAAAATGCGTTATAAATCCGATGCAAAAGGCTTTCTGGATGAAAAGAACGACCATCTTGCTGTGCTGGATTTACAAACAAAAGAGGTAAGTTTGTTAACCAACGGAGATAGAGATTACGGTAGTGCTGTTTGGGCTCCAGACGGAAAAAGCATTGCATTTGTTGCCAATCTGGAAGAAAACCCAGATGTTTCACTCGTTTCCGATGTATTTGTGATGAACCTTGAAACAAAGGAACAGAAAAAAATAACAGGCAGCAAGGGCTTCTTTTCCACTCTTTCATTCTCACCAGATGGCAAATATCTTGGGTATCTTGGTCATGAAAAAGAGTTCTTGAGTGCGACCTTAACGCGTGTATGGGTGACAGAAGTAGCCAGTGGAGAGACACATTGCTTAACAGAGAACCTTGATGTGGAGGTTGGAGATGTAGCAATTGGGGACTTCCATTCCGGAAATGTTAACCCAGGCCTCATGTGGACAGAGGATAGTGAAGGCTTTTATTTCTTAATGAGTGATCAGGGAGGAACTGGCATTTATTATGGTGGCTTAGACGGGGGCATGTACCCAGTTCACTTGCCAGATGAGCATGTTTATGCAGTAAGTATGCTTACCTCAAGCCATGAAGCAATTGTTGGAATTAGCTCTTCCACAGACCCTGGTGAGCTTTATCATTTGGATTTCAAAGCACAAACAAAGAATAAGCTAACAAACGTGAATACAGCTTGGAAAGAGGAAGTGGAATTAAGTGTAGCAGAACCAATCCGCTATAAGGCAAAGGATGGTTGGGATCTACATGGGTGGGTCATGAAGCCAATCGGATTTGAGGAAGGAAAGAAATACCCTACCATTCTCGAAGTGCATGGCGGTCCACATGCAATGTATGCTAACTCCTATTTTCATGAATTCCAAACATTAACCGCCCAAGGTTTTGTGGTTATTTTTACAAACCCACGAGGAAGTCATGGTTATGGGCAAGCATTTGTTGATGCGGTACGTGGAGATTATGGTGGTAAGGATTACCTGGATGTGATGAGTGCGATGGATTATGCACTGGAGACGTTTGACTTTATCGATGAAACGAATCTCGGCATTACTGGGGGAAGCTATGGCGGCTTTATGACAAACTGGGTGGTCGGTCACACCAATCGCTTTAAAGCAGCTGTCACACAGCGTTCCATTTCAAACTGGCTTAGTTTCTACGGAGTGAGTGATATTGGTTACTACTTCTCCGAATGGGAAGTTGGCGGAGATATGGGGGATAAGGTCGAAAAGCTTTGGGAGCATTCGCCGATAAAATATGTCGGGAATATTGAAACTCCACTGTTAATTCTTCATGGAGAGAGAGATTATCGTTGTCCTGTAGAACAAGCAGAGCAGCTGTTTATAGCCTTAAAGCAGCAAGGAAAAACGACGAAACTTGTAAGATTCCCTGGTGCGAATCATGAACTATCCAGAAGCGGCGACCCTGCTTTACGCATTCACCGTTTAGATCATATCAAAAATTGGTTTGTTGACTATTTACAATAAAAAATTCTATTAGAAAGCGGTCCTTTCTTCAAGGGAGGGCCTCTTTCGATTAAGATTAGGAGGACTAAACATGATCAAGAGAATGGATCACATTGTATTATTTTGCAAAGATACCGAAGCGTCAAAAGACTGGTATGAAAAAGCAGGTTTTACCCTTTCACACGGCTATGAGGGAATGTTCTGGTTTAAGCTTGGAGAGGGCTTAGTGATGCTGCATCCGGCTGAAGAAACAAACGCAGGATTAACAGAGGTCCATGCGGCTGTTAGTGATGTTTATTCTTTATTCAACACTGTAAAGGAAAAAGGCTTACTTCCAGTAGATCACCAAAATAATAACCTTCCTTTAGAGGGACCTGTTACAAGACCATGGGGAGACATTCAGTTTGAATTGGAGGATCTTGATGGACACAGATGGGCATTTACCCAACGAGATGAATAAAAACAGGCATCTCATCTCCCTTTCTGAAACGTTTAAAAAAACAATTATCAACGTACATAAAAACAAAGGTAAGTTGTGGCTTGAACAGTTTGAGGAACTGCTTCGCTATATTGAAGAGAAGTGGAAATTAGCTATTCAACCTCCCTTTGAGCTTTCCTATAATTTTGTCGCACCTGCACAAACGGACAGTGGGCGAGAGGTAGTAGTAAAGCTTGCTGTTGTTCATGATGAATTTTACTCTGAGGTAGAAGCCTTGCAGTATTTTGCGGGAAGAAGCATGGTGAGGGTTGTTGATATGGAGCCTGAAAGAGGGATTCTAATCTTAGAACGTCTAACGCCAGGATATACGTTAGCAGAATTAGAGGATGGAAATGTGGCGATGGAGATTGCAGCTGATATCATGCAATCGTTGTGGGTAAAAGATACAAAAACCTCAACCTTACCCCAAATAGAAGAAAGGCAACAAAGTCTGCAAAGGTTTCTCAACAGGCATCCCAAAGGTAAAGGACCTATTTCTGCAGCTACTCTTCAAAAAGCGTTGCAGGTGTTTAAGAGCTTACTCTCAGATAACAAGCAACGGTACATCCTTCACGGTGATTTGCATCATTACAATATCTTAAAAGGGGACAACTGGACAGCCATAGATCCAAAAGGGCTCGTAGGGGAAAGAGAATATGACACCATTCAGCTTCTATTAAACAAATTGCCTCAAGAAGCAGAGTTACAGCCGATATTAGAAAACAGAATACAACTTTTAGTCAAAAGATTAAACTTAGATGTAAAAAGGTTACTCGCATATGGTTTTGCTCATAGCACGCTCTCCATTTGTTGGTCTCTAGAAGAAGGCGAAGACTACTGCATCCTCTTTTATAAAAGCATAGAGATTTTTGAAAAAATGTATGAAAACAGTTGTCCACGTGCAAAAAATGATGTTATGTATTAGGATAAAAAAGGAATAACTAGTACAATAGAGAGTACATCATGAAAAGAAGTGGAGAATGGCAATAATGGATTTTATTGAGCTGATGAAAGAGTTATTAACATTAGAAAACTTGTTAGATTTTTTACATGAATATGAATCATTTGGTCCTATTAGTGGATTTTTGTTAGTCGTGCTCGAGGCTTTTTTGCCATTCCTGCCGTTAATTGTAATTGTCATGGCAAATGCTGCTGCCTTTGGACTATGGCTTGGCTTTCTCATTTCCTGGGCAGGCTCCGTCTTTGGAGCATGTGTGGTCTATTATCTGGTGCAAAAAGTAAAAAGATATCATTGGATTCAAAAATGGCTGAAAAAAGAAAAAATCAGAAGAACAATGTCTTGGGTGGAAAGGCATGGGTTTGGTCCGATTTTTCTAATGCTATGCTTTCCTTTTACCCCATCATTCCTGATAAATGTCGTGGCAGGACTATCGAAAATTAAATTTTTTCAATTCTTTTTAGCCCTACTTGCAGGAAAAATGGTAATGATCTTTACCATCAGTTATATTGGCTATGATTTATTGTCCTTTATTCGAGCACCGATAAAGACAGCTGTTGTGATATTTATTATGCTTATATTATGGTTTATTGGTAAAAAGGTAGAATTGCACCTGCAAGTATCTGGTGAAAAATAAAAAAGTCAGTATATTGTGATAATAAGTAACTGTTGGTACAATATAACTATCGATAATTTTCGGGGGTTATACATTGAAACAAAAGAAGAAACATCTAACTGCGCTGAAATGGTTCATCACTCCAATTCTAATTATTATCTTTGTTCGAGCTTTGTTTTTCTCTAATTACGTAGTGGAAGGACATTCCATGAACCCAACGTTAGAGCAGGGAAACTTTTTGATGGTCAATAAAATGGTTTACGCCTTCAGTCAACCAGAGCGATTTGATGTCATCGTATTTCGCCAAGAAGGCCAAGATGTTAACTACGTAAAACGGGTGATAGGACTGCCAGGAGATGAGATAGAGTATATAAAAGATATTCTCTATGTAAATGGCCAGCCAGTGATGGAACCCTTCATTTCTTCTGATGATTTGAAAGTGTTTGGTGGGAATTTTACCGGGGATTTTTCACTTGAGGAATTAACCGGCGTAGAAAAAGTTCCAAAGGGTCATGTTTTTGTCATAGGAGATAACCGACTTAGCAGCTTTGACAGCAGACATTTCGGCTATGTTGCAGTAAAAGACATTGTTGGAAAAGTTCACATCCGCTACTGGCCGGTAGATGATTTTAATACCACGTTCAAATAAAGAGCAGTCATAAAGTTGGTGAACTGCTCTTTTTTTATTTATAGCTTTGTTAAACATCGCAGTTGATTTCCGCAAATGGCTTTCTGTCCGCGGGGGCGAGTTGAGAGCCTCCTGGGCTGCGCCTGTGGGGTCACAAGTCTTTCGCTTCATTCCCGAGAAGAGACTACGCCTTTGCTACAATCAACAGCTAGGAACTCCTTTGACGTCAACAATCATCTATAACAAAGCCTTATTTATAATAATAGAAAAAAAGGGGGATTTTTTTATGAGACTAGAAGGTAAGGTTGCCATCATTACAGGTGCTGCAAGTGGATTAGGTTTAGAAGCAGCAAAGCTTTTTATTAAAGAAGGGGCAAAAGTGGCACTTGTAGACTATGATGCAATTGCAGGTGAAAAAATAGCAGCGGAACTTGAAGCCGATCATGATGCTGTTTTTTTCGAAGCGGATGTTTCCAACAGAACACAAGTACTTGAAATGGTATCGATGGTGAAAGAGCGCTTTGGAAAAATAGATATCTTAATCAACAATGCAGGAATCACGAAAGATAACATGTTATTGAAGATGAGTGCAGAAGATTTTCAAAAGGTGATGGATGTTAATGTGAATGGCGTTTTCCATTGTACACAGGCAGTCATTCCCCATATGCTTGAAAATGGCAAAGGCAAGGTTATCAACACATCCTCTGTGGCAGGCATTTATGGAAACGTTGGACAAACGAACTATGCTGCCTCAAAGGCTGCCGTAGTGGGAATGACAAAATCTTGGGCCAAAGAATTCGGTCGAGCAAATATTAATGTAAATGCAGTGGCACCAGGGTTTGTGGAAACAAATATGGTCGCATCCGTTCCGGAAAAAGTGATGCAAGGCTTGTTGCAGGTTATCCCGCTACAGCGCCTAGGAAAGCCATCTGATATTGCGAACGCCTACCTTTACTTAGCCTCTGATGAATCAAACTATGTAAACGGCACCGTGCTCGAAGTAGATGGCGGAATGATGATATAACACCAAAAACCAGATGTTTACAGTACATCTGGTTTTTTCATTTTTAGCATACTAAAAGTTGGCAAAATGGAATGGGAATTATTATGATAGACACAGATGCAACAAACAAAGATATAGAATGGGGGCAACTGGGTGTTTAACGCAGTTATCAAAAAACCTAAAGTAACATTAATTTTCATCTTATTATTAGTATTCATCGGATCTATTACGTTTTTTCAAGTTCCAAAACGAGAAATTCCTGAAATTTCTTTAAATGTAGGTACGATTACGACAGTATATCCTGGTGCCTCACCAACAGTAATGGAGAGGGATATAACAACACCACTAGAGAAAGAACTTTTGGATATTCAAGGAATGGAAAATGTCAGCTCAGTGTCTGGTGCTGGTATCTCTAATATTGTGCTTGAACTTGCAGATGATGCGGATAGAGATCAAGTGTTTTCAGCTGTACGTCAAGCGGTATCTGATGTGAGCAGAGCGTTTCCAGAGGATGCCATGGAGCCGACTGTCAATTCGGATATTCAAATGGGAGCGATCGCGTCCTATCATATTCTGAACGAAGACCGCGAAGCATTGCTGCAGGAAAAAGAGACAATAGAGTCGTGGGTTTCTGAATTAGAAAAAATCGCTGGAGTTCGGAAGGTAGCAATAAAAGGGTTTGATGAAACGCAAATTATGTTAAACCTTAACTCGAATGACATGCAAGATTCACAGATTACCGTTCCTGATGTCATTTCTGCCATTCAAAATGAATTAGAAATTACGCCATTGGGAAGTCAACAGGAAGAAAATAGAATCTCCCAACTTACCTTAGAACATATTGAGAATCTTCAAGATGTGGAAAAGGTTTTTATTAAAAAAGATGCAGAGGGTAATGCCGTCTATGTAGGCGATATTGCAGAATTTGAAGAAGTACCAAAAGACAAGGAGGATATCGTTACCTATAACGGTACACCTGCAATCTCCTTTACGATCATGCAGAAAAAAGGTGTCGACATTCCAACCCTTCATGCGAATGTGGATAAACAAATGAAACAATTATCAAAAGATTTGCCTGAGGATTTTAGTCTAGACCTTTATTACACCCAGAATGAGATTGTATCGAAAATCTTCAAAGATTTAGGGATCTCTTTTCTCATTTCCATTTTTGCAGTGGTACTGATTACCTTTGTTGGATTAAATGCGGTGTCCGCTATCTTAGTTGCTTTGGCTATTCCTATTTCGATTGCGTTAGGATTGATACCGCTGCCTTATGCAAACGTCGATCTAAATCAAATATCGATTATCGGAATAATTATTGCCCTTGGAATATTAGTCGATGATGCAATTGTGGTCAACGATAATATCCAACGGCGTTACCAGCTTGGTGATAAGCCGCTTCAGGGAGCTTTACAAGGGACAAAGGAAGTGCGCGTTTCCATCATTACTTCCACACTTGCTATTGTATTCACCTTTTTGCCGTTAACCTTTCTAGGAGGTCCCAATGGTGCCTTCATCTCTGCATTGCCAACTGTATTAATCTCTACCATTATCGGCTCTACGATTGTTGCTTTGACGGTGGTACCAATTTTTATGGCATGGCGTCAAAAGAAAAGAACGAAGAAAAAAGTGAAGGATGGCTTGCTAGGCACACAGTTTAATAACCTTAGTAGCTGGTACAGTTCTAAAGTGCTTACAAAAGTCATAAAAAAACCACTGTTAACTGGAATGTCGGTGTTAGTTTTCTGTACGGCAAGTTACGGTCTAGTTCCCTTTATTCCTGTCGTGTTCTTCCCAAGTGCGGACCGGGAAGAAGTGACGGTAACGGTGACCTATCCTGCAGGAACACCGCTATCAGAAACAGAAGCAAGACTTCAGGAAATGGAATCAGCTATTAAAGATGACGAGGCTGTATATGAAACTACTATATTTGCCGGAAGTGGGGAGCCTGGTATCTTTGGCAGCACTTTATCCAATTCTGGTGAAAATACAGGGCAGATTGTCATAAGAGTAAACAAAGAACAACAATCTGCAGAGGCGACAATTAAAAAATGGCAGCCAAAGCTTAGAGAAGCATTCCCAGAGGCGGTGGTAATGCTTTCTACTATTGAAGCAGGCCCACCAGTTGGAGCACCAATTGCTTTAACAGTTGTTGGGGAAGACATAGATGAAGTGATGAATGCCACTAATGGATTAAAAGAAGAAATGGAACGCTTGAAGGAAAGTGGTGCAATTATTGACGATGTTGGACCATTGCAGCCGACCATAAAATATGTACCAAACAGAGAATTGATGGAAGAACATGGTATTACAGCGCAAGAAATAAGCAATAGTATTAGGCTTGTCACAGAGGGAATTCCAGTTGGTTCCTATGAAGCTGGAATGGAACGAGAGCTACTGACCATTATTCAAGATCGCATGGAAGAGGAACAGACTGTCGATCTACGTGAGCTTGAGCTTCCAAGTAAAACAGAAAGAGGGGAATTTGGAGCACCAGTTCTTGTCCCGCTTTCTGAGCTAGTGACCGAAGAGGAAACAGAAGTACTTCCGCTCATTCCTCATAAAAATGGGGAGCGGACCGTCACGATTCGCGTCTATCCAAATGAAGAGGATAAACAAAAGCTCGAAACGAACATTAAAGAAATTGCCGAGAGCTACAATACGAATAGCGTATCCGTTTCCGTAGGAGGAGAATCCTCGGCAAGAAGTGATTTCTTCGTGGAGGTAGGAAAGCTATTTATCGTTGTTATCTTTCTTATCTATATTTTAATGGTGGTTCAATTTAATTCATTAAGAATACCATTGCTTATTATGAGTTCTGTTTATTTGGCAATTTCAGGAGCGGTAATTGGCTTGTTCTTAACGCAAACAGGGCTTGGATTTATGGCGATGATGGGGATTGTTTCCTTAGCTGGAATAGTCGTGAGAAATGCGACTGTCTTTATTGAGTTTATGGATCAGCGTCTATCAGAGGGAGCTACCTTGTCCGAGGCTGTCATCGACTCTGGTAATGCTCGTCTTCGTCCGGTGGTATTAACTGCATTCACTTCGATTGCTGCATTACTGCCGATTGCTTTTAGCGGAGATGTGTTATTTACACCTTTAGCTATCTCTATTATATCCGGTATCTTCTTCTCTACCTTCTTTACGCTGTTGTTTGTACCAGCATTTTATGTGGTGTTAAAACGGAAAAAAGTAATGAATGAATAAAATAGAGGAAGCGAAGCATCTAGTCTGTGGCTAGGTGCTTTTGCTTTTTTGCAAGCTCCAGATAAGGAAAGAATTTAAACAGAACCACAAACATAATAGAAGCAATACAGCTTCAAAGGAGAATAAATGACTAATTATTGGACTAAAGGCAGTACCAATTAACAGGATAAACGAATAAAGTGAGATTGCACTTCCTCGTTGTTTTCCTCCTAAGATACCGATATAAGTAATCATACCAGGTAAGAAAAGAGAGATGGACCCAACATAAATAATGGACAAAGCTCCCAAGAAATACGGATTATCACTACTGACGAACATGATGAAAAAAGTAGCAGCAGTACTAGAGGAACAACAAAAAATGAATCGTTTAGCACCGAGTTTTCTTTCTAAGTAGCTAGCAAATAAGCATGCACAAACTCCCACTAGACCGATTGCTTGTATGAAAAAGAGGGAATGGTCGTCAAAGGAATGTACAAGATGCAAAAAGAAGCTGTCGTAGAAAGTCACATAGGATAACATTAAGGAAAAAACGATGAAATATAAAATCCGCATCTCCTTGTCTTTTAGAAATCTAGTAAAGTGCAGCCAAGGCTTCCCATCCTCTTTTTTGTGTATAACTGGAATACGGTGACGCAGAAGCAGGAGAGAACATAAAAATAACAAAAAGTTAACAAAGGCAAAACTACTAAATACTGCTTGCCAATTAGTATGGACAGCAATAACCTGACTAATCAAAGGACCGAATATACCAGAGAGCAGAAAACCGGCATTTATAAGAGAAATAGTAAACGTTCGTAATGAAGTGGAGAAAAAATCAAAGCAATAGGCAAAGGCAACAGGAGCAAAGCAACCGAGAGCAAACCCTTGCAGGGAACGATAGAAGTATAGCTGAGGTAGATTAGTAGAAAACGAGACAAGCAGTGTGGCAAATGCTGCACAAAAAAATCCATAGCTGATGATGTTCTTTCTGCCGTAGCGGTCGGAAACTGGCCCAAACGTAAGTAGTCCAATCGCGTAAAATACACTGAAGAAGCTACTAGCCAGTATGACATCCCCCATTGGAACATTCCAAGTTTGATAGATACTCTCATACAGAGGAATGAGCGAATACAAATTACAAACAACTAAAAATCCCATTATAATTAACAGACCAGCTGAAAAATAATGGTTATTCATTTTATTCACCCACATCACCTGCCCATAATACCTTATGCAACAGGGCTTTGACCTGTTCTGAGAGGTAGATGATGGATTGGAAAAAAAACAAGTTTTTAAGTACAATAGAAGAGGAACATAAGTGCGTATTTTAAAAAGATAAAGAAGACGCGAGCCGGCATTCCAGGGGTCGCCGTCTTATTTTTTGGCTGTTTTCGTAAACTTTGTTGCTACTGCGCATAGTTAAGCAACACGTGATAGACGTTGCTGCCGTGCTCTTTTCGTGGAGGAAGTTTTAAATATATCGCAATTTTTCTTCGAATAAGGACTGAAAAAAGTCTTAAAGCCGACTTTTTCCTGGTTTTTAGCAACAATCTTTTAGAAAAGAGCTTATTTTTTCTATAAAAGGAGGAAGGCTCATGTCTGTGCAATTTTTAATAGGGAGAACAGGAAGTGGAAAGACCCATTGGTGTCATGAGCACATCCTTCATAAACTGAAGGAAGACCCTCAAGGAACTCCAATTGTTTACCTCGTTCCTGAACAAATGACCTTTCAATCAGAATATCGACTTGTACAATCACCTGAAATTAAAGGGATGATTCGTTCGCAAGTATTTAGCTTTACAAGACTAGCATGGAGGATTCTGCAAGAGGTCGGGGGAATCAGCCGTTTTCATATTGACCAAACAGGGATACATATGCTGCTTAGAAAAGTGGTAGAAGAGCATAAGCAAGAGTTTCATGTTTTCGGTAGATCTGCAGAACAATTTGGTTTTATTGAGGAAATGGAAGGCATGATAACGGAATTCAAACGCTATTGCATTACACCGGAAACACTAGAAGCGGACATCACAAAAATGAGACAGGATGCTTCGATTACTGAGCACGAGAAAATGCTTGCTAAAAAGCTAACCGATATTCTTGTAGTTTATCGTCAGCTTGAACAAGCCTTAGAAGGAAAGTATCTTGATGGAGAGGATTACTTGGCATTGCTTGCCGAAAAAATTCCCGAGTCCTCCTACATTCAAAAAGCTGATATTTATATTGACGGCTTTCATAGCTTTACACCACAGGAATTAAATGTCCTAAAAGAATTAATGAAACATGCTAATTCTGTCACGATTGCATTAACGTTAGATAAACCATATGACGAAGAGGCGCCATATGATTTACATCTGTTCCGCTCCACAGGCATGACGTATCAAAGGCTAAGAAGTCTTGCGTTAGAAGAAGCTTGTGAAATGAAAGAGCCAATTGTTTTAGAGGAAGCTAGTAGATTTTCAACTTCTCATTCCCTTCATCATCTGGAGAAATTTTTTGATGTTCGGCCAACAGTTAGCTATGAAAATACAACGGACGTTACGATACTACAAGCTGTAAACAGAAGAGCAGAAGTGGAAGGGATTGCTAGAGAGATTATTTCACTCGTTAGGGATAAGGGTAACCGTTATAGGGATATTGCGATTATTATACGTAACAGTGAAGCCTATGCGGACCTTTTTAATACAGTGTTTCAGGATTTTCAGATACCTTTCTTTATTGACCAGAAACGAACGATGCTTCACCATCCTTTAGTCGAGCTGCTGAGATCCAGTATGGAGGTTATTACGAAAAATTGGCGCTATGAATCTGTGTTTCGTTGCGTGAAAACGGACTTCTTTTACTCTACCGATCAACTTGTTCAAGAGATGAGAGAGAAAACGGATAAGCTAGAAAATTATTGTCTTTCCTATGGAATACAAGGCAAGAAATGGACAAGTGAAATTCCATGGACATATCGCCGTTATTTCAGTGTAGATACAGATGGTCCTTACATTCAAAAAGAAGATGAAATTGCATACGAACAAGAATTAAATGAACTGCGAAAAATGATCGTTCAGCCACTTCATACACTAGAAAAACGTTGGAAAAAAGCGAAGACAATCGAGGACTATTGTAAAGCACTATATGAATATTTAGAGGAATTGCAAATCCCGCAAAAGCTGGAAGCGAGGATGAGGAAAAGCGAAGCATCTGGAAATTTAGCAGCTGCAAGGGAACATGAACAGGTATGGAAAGCGATTATTCAGATGCTCGATCAAATGGTGGAGCTTCTAAAAGGCCAGCCAATGAGTACCTCCATGTTTACAAAGATGCTTGAAAGTGGATTAGAAAGTCTTCGCTTCAGTCTTGTCCCTCCATCAATGGATCAGGTTATTGTGGCAAACTACGATCTTTCCCGGTTAACAGACATAAAGCATACCTTTGTGATTGGTGTAAATGACGCTGTTATCCCTGCAAAAGTAAAGGATGAAGGGTTTGTTTCAGAAGAGGAACGGGAGCTGCTCGCAAACTATGGGATGGAGCTAGCACCTTCTAGCATGGAAAAACTTCTTGACGAGAATTTTTTAGCATATACAGCATTTTTAACACCATCCCAGCACCTGTATATAAGCTATAGTTTAGCCGATGAAGAAGGAAAATCCTTATTAGCCTCCTCCTATATAAAACGGATAAAAGAGATGTTTCCTAGAATAGAAGAGCAACTTCTGTTAAATGATCCAACTGAAAATAAACAGGAACATCCATTACGGTACATTCACACCCCAGCGACAACTCTCTCCAACCTTGCCATACAGCTTCAAGGATGGATGAAGAAATATCCTGTGGAACCTACTTGGTGGGATGTCTATAATACGCTACTTGAAAATCAAAAATGGTCAGAGCGAACCAAGCATGTCGTGAATAGCTTGTTTTATAAAAATGAAGCCAAAAAATTAACAAACTCTATCAGCAGAGAGCTTTATGGTACACACATGGAGGCAAGTGTATCGAGGATGGAAAAGTTCAGTGCATGCGCATTTTCCCATTTTGCTTCTCATGGTCTCAAATTAAAGGACAGGAAAATCTATCGTTTGGAAGCACCCGATATTGGAGAGCTTTTTCACGCGGCCTTAAAGCATATTTCAGATGTTCTAAGACACAACAAAACGGATTGGAAAAGTCTCACGAAGCAGCAATGTGAAGTACTGGCAAGGGAAGCGGTGGATATGCTTTCTCCTAAACTGCAAGGGGAGATTCTGCTTAGCTCCAACCGGTTCCAATACATTAAAAAGAAGCTTGAAACAGTCATTACGAGAGCATCACAAATCCTAAGCGATCACGCAAAAGCGAGTAAATTTACACCGGTAGGACTCGAGCTTGGGTTTGGAAGAACGGGCGAGCTTCCGCCAATAAAAATTGACTTACCAAATGATGTAACGATGGAGCTGATTGGCAGAATTGATAGAGTCGACCGTGCGGAAGGAAGTAACGGCTTGCTCCTACGAATTGTTGACTACAAATCTAGCAAAAAGGCACTCGATCTTACGGAAGTGTACTACGGTTTAGCCCTACAAATGCTTACCTATTTGGATATCGTCATCACGCATTCCAAAAGCTGGTTAGGTGATCAGGCGAACCCAGCAGGTGTCTTGTATTTTCATGTGCATAATCCAATGATTAAAAAGAGTGGAATGATACCAGAGGATATCATTGAAGAAGAAATTTTTAAAAGCTTTAAAATGAAAGGCTTGCTGTTAGGCGATGAGGAGACCGTTCGATTAATGGACCAAACGGTAGATAGCGGTCACTCCAAAATTGTCTCAGCCTCCTTCAAAAAGAACGGTGGCTTTCAAGCTGCCTCCTCCATCGCAAGTGAAGAGGAGTTTACGAGTCTTAGAAAATACGTAAGGCAAACCTTTGAGGAGATTGGAAGTAAAATAGCAGAAGGAGAAACAGCCATTGCACCGTATAAACTAAAAGATCAGGTTCCATGTACATTTTGTTCCTATAAGCCTTTTTGTCAATTTGACACATCACTTGATGAGAATGATTACAGAGTTCTGCAGAGTATTCCGAAAGATGAGGTTATCACCTCCATTAAAGATAAGTTGGAAGGAGGAGGTACAAGGTGATATTAGACGTTATTCCAAAGCCAGATGGGGCACAATGGACAGACGATCAATGGAAGGCAATAGTAGCTTCTGGCAGAGATATGCTTGTTGCCGCAGCAGCTGGTTCCGGGAAAACAGCCGTGTTAGTCGAGCGGATTATTACTAAAATGGTAAGTGAGCATGTGGATGTAGACAGACTTCTTGTTGTAACGTTCACCAATGCATCAGCAGCCGAAATGAGGCACAGAATTGGAGAAGCACTAGAAAAAGAGCTTGAGAAAAAACCAGCCTCTTTGCACTTGCGCAGGCAGCTTAGTTTATTAAATCGTGCATCCATCTCTACCATCCATTCCTTTTGTCTGGAGGTAATTAGAAAATATTATTACTTAATTGATATCGATCCAGGCTTTCGTATTGCAGATACAACGGAAATTCAATTGCTGCAGGAAGAAGTCTTAGAAATGGTATTTGAAGAGGAGTATGGACAAGAGAACGATGCTTTCTTTGACCTTGTTGACCGTTTTACAAGCGACCGAACAGACCATGCCTTACAGGAGTTAGTCCTCAAACTTTATGAATTTTCTCGTGCAAACGAAGACCCAGAGCAGTGGCTTGAGGATATTGTGACGTTTTATCGGTCAGCAAATGAGGAGAGCATCGATCATTTTCCCTTTATAGAAATGCTGAAAAATATGATAAAGCTTCAACTTGAAGCTGCTCGTACTCTTTTGGAAAAGGCGAGTGAGCTTACGCTTCGCCCAGGAGGACCTGCTCCGCGTGCAGAAAATGTAGAACAAGATCTTTCTCAGCTATTCCGGCTGCTGGAAGGGCTAAATCTATCATGGGAGGATTTATACGCTTCCATGCAGGAGTTAGAGTTTCCTCGAGCAAAAACCTGCCGTGGCGATGAATATGACAAAGATTTGCTGGAAGCGTGGACAAAGGCTCGTAATCAAGCAAAAGACATCGTGAATGGAATAAAGGAAGAATTTTTCACTAGAAGGCCAGAATCCTTGTTAACGGACTTGGCGGAGCTTGCCCCTGTTATGGACATGTTAGTGAAATTGGTGAAAAAATATGGAAACGCCTTTCATTTACTAAAGCAGGAAAAAGGATTGGTCGATTTTTCTGATTTGGAGCATCTATGCTTACGTATTCTTAGGAAGAAAACGGGAGACGGCTGGACCCGCTCTGAAGCGGCCCTTCGATATCAGTCTACCTTTAAAGAAGTCATGGTCGATGAATACCAGGATACGAATATGGTGCAAGAAGCAATATTAAAGCTAGTTACAAAGGATTCAGAAGAGGAAGGAAACATGTTTATGGTTGGGGATGTGAAGCAGTCCATCTATCGTTTCCGATTAGCAGAACCATTCCTTTTCTTAAGCAAGTATAAAAGGTTTCATTCAGAGGGTTATGAAACAGGATTAAAAATTGATCTAAATCAAAATTTCCGCTCTCGTCCTGAAATTCTTGATGCGACGAACTTCCTTTTTAAACAAATGATGGGTGAAACAGTTGGGGAAATTGACTATAACGACGATGCGGAGCTTAAATTTGGAGCCTCCTATTACCCTGAGGCCAGCAACAGAGAAACAGAGCTTCTTTTAATTGATAGAAGTGACTCTCTTTTGAATGAAGAAGATGATGATCAACCAAGTGATGGGGCAGAGACAAACACAGCTTTTGATAAAACGGAGCTTGAAACAGCACAAGTGGAAGCAAAACTCATCGCAAAAAGGATCAAACAGCTTATTCAAAATGGCTATGAGGTGTATGACAAGCATCTGAAAGTGATGCGGCCTGTCACTTATCGAGATTTTGTTATTTTAATGCGATCGATGCCATGGGCGCCACAATTTATGGATGAGTTCAAACAACAGGGTCTTCCCCTTTACGCAAATCTAAGCACAGGTTATTTTGAAGCAACGGAAGTGGCCATACTCTTGTCGTTGCTAAAAATAATTGATAACCCATATCAGGATGTTCCGCTTGCTGCCGTTTTACGTTCTCCTATTGTAGGGCTTGATTCCAATGATCTCGCTACGATAAGAATACAACAAAAAAAGGGCACCTATTTTGAAGCACTTCTGGCCTTTTTAGAGCGACAGCCTGATTCAGTAGAAGAGAGAGAACTCCTTTATAAGGTAAAAGAGTTTTATGAGTTGCTTCAGGCTTGGAGAACTCAAGCTAGAGAAGGAGCCTTATCAGAGCTGATCTGGAAAGTCTATCAAGATACACACTTTTATGATTTTGTTGGAGGCATGCCTGGAGGAAAACAGCGCCAGGCCAACCTACGTGCATTATATGACCGAGCAAGACAATATGAAGCTACCTCATTTCGAGGACTTTTCCGCTTTTTACGCTTCATTGAAAGAATGCAAGACCGCGGGGAGGACCTTGGAGCAGCAAGAGCCCTTGGAGAACAGGAAGATGTGGTTCGTTTAATGACGATTCACTCAAGCAAGGGGTTAGAGTTTCCAATCGTTTTTGTAGCTGGTTTATCCAAGCAATTTAATATGATGGATTTGAGAAAAAGCTACTTAATGGATAAAGAGCTTGGCTTTGGTGCTAGCTTTGTCAACCCTAAGCTGAGAATTACGTATCCGACTATTTTACAGCTCGCCATGAAGCATAAAGCAAAAGCACAGCTGATTGCAGAAGAAATGAGGGTGCTTTATGTGGCGCTGACTCGTGCAAAAGAAAAGCTTTACCTAGTCGGTACTTTAAAGGACGCAGAAAAATCAATGCAAAATTGGAATGAATCTGTTACGCATTCAGACTGGCTTCTACCAGATTACGTAAGAGCAAATGCAAAGTCCTATATGGACTGGATTGGTCCAGCTCTTATTCGCCATAACGATACAGAGTTACTTCGTGATAAAGAGCAAACAACAGAGTGTGCTGCTGAAATCACTGCTCATCCTTCAAAATGGAAGGTTACGATGACCAACGTCCACGAGCTTCTAGAAGAGATAGAAGAGGATAAAGCAGTGGAAGACGAACAAATTAATAGGCTGAGAAGTGGGTTACCAGTATCGATGCAAAGTCCTCTAAAAGCTCAGGTTGAGTCCCAACTATACTGGAATTACCCTTATACAAAAGCGAGTCTTCAACGATCAAAACAGTCAGTGTCGGAAATAAAAAGGTTGAGAGAGCAACAAGATCCTTATGCAGAACAGACGATGATTCGTAAGGAAAAAAGATTCTTCCTTGACAGACCCGCCTTTTTACAAAAGAAACAGCTATCACCTACAGAGGTGGGGACCGCTATGCATGCTGTCATGCAAAATATCAAGCTGAGCTTGGAAGAGGAGATGAACAGGGACCATCTGCAGGCACAGGTCCAAGAGATGGTGCAAAAAGAGTTACTCTCAAAAGAACAAGCTGAAGTCATCGATTTTGAAGCAATCCTGTCATTCTTCCACACAAAGATTGGGAGAAAAATGCTTCATGCTAAACAAATTCATAGAGAAATTCCGTTCAGCTATGCCCTTCAAGGCGATGACATGATGGAAAAGCCTGGAGTTTCGGAGGAAACCGTTTTAATCCAAGGTGTTATTGACTGTTTGATAGAGGATGAAGAAGGGATCATTTTGATTGATTACAAGACAGATAAAATTAATGAACGCTATTCAAGTATTACAGAAGCAGAACCAATTTTAAAAAGAAGATATCAAGAACAGGTTGCCCTGTATGGAAAAGCAGTAGAACATATTTGGAAAAAGCAGCTTTCTGCCAAGTATTTATATTTCTTTGATGGAAATCACCTGATTCAAATGGATTAAAAGGGAGCGAGAATGAATGAGAATCCTTCACACAGCCGACTGGCATTTAGGAAAAACCTTGGAAGGGAGAAGCAGATTAAAAGAGCAAGCGGAGTTTTTAGACGAGCTATCCCAAATAGTAGATGAGGAAAAAGTGGATGTCATTTTAATGGCTGGAGATGTGTATGATACCGTGAATCCTCCCGCGCAAGCTGAAGTATTATTCTACGAATCTCTGCAAAAGCTATCGGCTGATGGAAAGCGTCCGATAGCAGTCATTGCAGGAAATCACGATAATCCCGACCGGTTAACCGCTTCTAAGCCATTAGCAAGCTCCAGACAAATTTCGCTGCTCGGTTATCCAACCACAGATATTCAAACTATTTATGTGCCTCGTACAAGTGAAACGCTGAAGCTTGCTTCCCTGCCTTATCCATCGGAATCAAGGTTAAACGAAGTGTTAGCAGAGCAGTTTGATGAGAAAGTCATTCGTGATCACTATGATACGAGAATTCGTGAATTTTTTCATAAAATGTGTGAGCAGTTTTCTGAAAACACCGTGAACATGGGGATGAGTCATTTATTTGTAGCCGGAGGAAGCTCAACTGATTCCGAGCGCCCGATTGAGGTTGGCGGAGCATTTACTGTAGCAGCGGAAAGCCTGCCGCCTATGGCACAATATGTGGCACTTGGACATCTGCATCGGCCGCAAACATTAAAGCGTGCCAAAACAGTTGCGAGGTATTCAGGGTCTCCACTTGCATATAGTTTTTCGGAGGCTGGTTACACAAAAAGTGTTTCCATTGTGGATGTGAAGCCGGGCGAAAAAGCGGAAGTGAAGGAAGTATTTCTTTCTAGCGGAAAACCACTTGTTAGGTGGAAGGCAACAAAAGGCATTCAGCAGGTGTATCAGTGGCTAGAGGAAAAGAAGGATAAGAATGCTTGGGTCGACCTAGAGCTGCATGTAACGAATGCGCTATCGATGGAAGAGATTCATCAAATAAGAAAGCACCATGAAGGCATTTTGCATATTCGACCTATTTTTCCCGAAATGGTTGGAGAGACAGCCTATGTAAAAATGGATAGCATTCCGATGGAGGAGCATTTTATCCGTTTTTATGAAAAGCAATCAGGAGGCGCGAAGCCAGAAGAAAAGCTGATAAACTTATTCCTTTCTTTAATCAAGGATGAAGCAAAAGAGGAGGAGCAAGCATGAAGCCTATTACGTTAACAGTAGCTGGCTTGCACAGCTTCCGGGAAAAACAAACCATCGACTTCGAAGCGCTTTGTGAAGGAGGAGTTTTTGGTATTTTTGGGCCAACAGGAAGCGGCAAGTCTTCCATTCTAGATGCCATGACTCTTGCACTCTATGGAAAAGTAGAACGGGCCTCCAATAACACACAAGGGATCATGAACCACGCCGAAAATGTCGTAGATGTATCCTATCTGTTTGAGCTAGAAAATGCCAAGGGGAAAAAGCGTTTCAAAGTGGAACGTACCTTTAAAAGAACCGATGATATTCGCGTCAAATCAGGAATTTCCCGATTAACTGAAATCAAGGACGAAGAGCATATTGTGCTTGCGGATAAGGCTAATGAAGTGAACGCAAAAATTCATGACATCATCGGACTAACAATTGATGACTTTACTAGGGCCGTCGTGTTACCACAAGGGAAGTTTGCCGAGTTTCTCTCCTTAAAAGGAGCGGACAGGAGGCAGATGCTGCAACGACTTTTCCAATTGGAAAGATTCGGAGATCAATTATCTAGAAAAATAAAAGAAGAGCTACAGGAGAAAACACAAATTATTGGTGAATTGGAAGCGGAACAGCTAGGACTTGGAGAAGCTTCCAATGAGGCCGTTAAAGTAGCAGAACAAGCCTACGAAGAGATTCAAAGCCTAGTTGTTCAAGCTGAAAAAACACTTTCTGACATAGAAGCGACGTTTGAAATCAAAAAGAAAATTTGGGAATGGCAGGAGGAGAGAAAGCCTGTTGAAGCCTCGCTTGCCAACCTAAGACAAGAAGAAAAGGGGATTTTGGAACTAGAAGAAAAGGTTTCGGTAACAGAACAAGCGGAAGCTCTAAAACCATTGCTTGATGACCTAAAAGAGGTAGAAAAAGCCCTTTCTCAGTGGAAAAAGAAACAAACGGACGATAAGAAAGCACAAACAAGTGCGAAGGAACTTTTTCTTCAAAAAAGTAGGCTTTATGAAGAAGCCAGAGAGCGAAAGGGAAAGGAGCTGCCACTACTTCTTTCAAAAAAAGAAAAGCTAGAGCGCGCTCTAAAGCTAGAGGAAAGCATTATCCCTCAACAACAGAAGCTTTACGATTTGAAGGGGAAAATCAGTGCGGCAATGGAAAAGCACTCCTCGTTTTCTCAAGCTGCGCAAAAAGCAAACGATTTATATGTAAAAGCAGTAAACAAACAAAAGCTATTAAAAGAAGAACTAGCAACCATTTCAATCACTGAAGAGCAGCTTGAATACCTTCAACAAGCAAATGAACAGAAACAAACGATGGTGCAGCTTGAAAAATCTAGTATGGAAACAGGGAATGAGGCTCAAAAGCATTTTGAG
Source organism: Bacillus sp. THAF10 (assembly GCF_009363695.1). NCBI lineage: Bacteria > Bacillati > Bacillota > Bacilli > Caryophanales > Bacillaceae > Bacillus > Bacillus sp. THAF10. Next base: position 1,216,361 of record NZ_CP045403.1, read on the forward strand.
AATTTCTCGAAGTTTGATACAGAAATGAATCAAGCGAGAATGCAGCTTGAAACAGAGAAGAATAAGCTACTGTCCCTATTCCAAGCAACCGAAAAGTATTATCACCGGTCAGGTGAACTTGCTTTGTCCCTGGATCTGTTAGAAACAGAACTTGAAAATTATCAAAAAGAAGAACAAAAACAAGCAGATGATCTAAAAGTGCAGCAACTAGCTCTTGAACTTGCAAAATCGTTAGAAGCTGGAAAAGCATGCCCAGTATGTGGTTCCAAGGAGCATCCGGGACACTCTGGACATGAAGGCTTTCAGGAGGTAGCAACAGCAAAAGAAATGACAAGCTTTCAACCTCCTTCAATTTCACAACAAAAGCAGGAAAATCTAAAGCTAAAAATCAAGCTGGAACAGATTGCATCCGATCTTTTTAAAGAGCTTGAAGAAAGCCATGAACTTCCACAACCAAAGGATGCAGATAAAATAATGGCGGACTGGAAAAAGGAAATGGCTCAGGCATCCGATGCAGTAGAACTTTTGACGGGAAAATTTGAACAAATTTCAACAGACCAAAAAGGCCTATTGCAAGACATTTTGGAGCTTCAAGAAAAAAAGGAGCTTCTGATGGAAAAAGTAAGAAGCTTGAAAAACACAGCTCAGGAAAATGAAAGGCTCTCACAGACATACAAACACGAGTGGCAGAGCTGGAACAAAAAACATGAACAATACTCGTCTCAATGGAAAAAGCAAAGACAGCAATGGGATGAGCAGTATCCAGACATTCCTTTTGATCATATGGAAGATGTGTATCACCAAGCAAAGCAAGCCGAAAAACAAAGAACAGATCTACAAAATAGAATCAATAAAAGCGTGGATTATATTGAAGAACGAGGGAACGAAGTAAAGGAGCATGAAAGCAAAATCGGCATCCTTGAAAGAGAGCTGTATGAGGCAAAGCTCCTACATGAGCAGCTTCAATCCCGTCTTGATGAAATAGAAAAAGAGATAAATGATCTTGCTGGAGAAACGCGAGTTAGTGAGGAATGGAAAAAAGTTGAAAACGCGATGAAACAGTTAAATTCTGCAGAATCAAGCTGTTATCAAGACTTTCAATCCTCCCAAGAACAGCTACATCACAGTGAAAAGCAAGCTTCTCAAAGTGAGAGAATGGTAGAGGAATTTAATCTGCGTGCCCAAAAACTTCATGAAAAATGGAGTTCGACGCTTGAAGACTCCTCCTTTTCTTCCATGGATGAGGTGGAGGAAAATATGCTCCAAATCCCTTCTAAGCATAGGTGGAAGCAACAAATTGCGGACTATTGGGATCAAAAGAAAGCAGTGGAAAAAGACTTGCAGCGCTTAAACAAGCTAATTGGTTCTGATGTTCTTTTAGAGCAAGAGTGGAAGGAGCTGCAACAAAACCTGCAAGATACGAGACAGGAGCTGCGGACAGCAGTGGAAAAGAAGAGTGCAACAGCTCAGCACCTCTCCTCTGTAAAAGAGAGAAATGCGCGCTTTTTAGCTCTAGAAAAGAAGAAAATAGAAGTGAAAGAAGCGCAACAGCTGTTTCAAAAGCTTCAACATGCATTTAGGGGCAATAGCTTTGTAGAATATCTAGCCGAAGAGCAACTTCAACAGATTAGTAGAGAAGCATCGGAAAGGCTGGGACAGCTTACCCGTCAACGGTATGCTTTAGAAATGGATTCACAAGGTGGTTTTGTCATCAGAGACGATGCGAATGGTGGAGTTAGAAGACCTGTTAGCACGCTATCGGGGGGAGAAACATTTTTGACATCCTTAGCTTTAGCCTTAAGCTTATCTGCTCAAATACAGTTAAGAGGAGAGTATCCGTTGCAATTCTTCTTCCTTGACGAAGGATTTGGTACATTAGATAGTGAATTGTTAGATGCGGTTGTGACTTCCCTAGAAAGGCTTCAATCCAATCATCTTGCAGTTGGGGTAATCAGTCACGTGCAGGAGCTGCGGGCAAGATTATCGAAGCGGCTAATGGTAACCCCGGCAGAAGCATCAGGAAAAGGGTCTACAGTAAAACTGGAAAGCTTATAAAATAAAAGCTGTAAGAAAGGTCATAATGACCTCTCCTACAGCTTTTTTTATCATTTGTTTGCAACAATATCTTGATCACTGAAATCAGGATCTAAGGTATTGGTGGCACTCAGTCCATTGTTTGTAATGACAAAATTCCCTGTGTTTAGTGCACCCGAACCTGTAGCGGTTTTTGAGGCCCCTTTTGGAGAGATATAAAATGTATCCCCAAAGTTGACCACACCGCCACCAACGCTAGTAATAGCAACTGGACCTACGATAGCTGGCATGAAAAACACCCTTTATCTTTCAGATAGTAATACTATATGAATATTTTTAAAAAGCGTGAACTTGCTAAATTACAGATTTTCTGGACCTAAAAGCTGACGGACATTTTTTACACGAGCCTCTGCACATATCGTTTTTGAAGTACCAATCTGTAACAAGGAAGAGGAGGAAACCCCTTTTATCTCGATATGATTTACATTGATTAATGGTTGTTCATTGATCACATGCATATTCACTTCATTTGATAATGCAGGGATGGGATTTTGTATTGAATAGATTGGGTACTCGGAGAAATTTCCTTCATTCCCAAAAAATTTTGGGTATTCCCTTTTAACTGCAAAAGCCCTTGATTTTGCATAAATATAACAAGTATCTCCAATGTGAAAATACGAACTAAAGGACAGTGATTGCAAATTAATATCATTTACTTTGGAAGTTCTCATTTTTACTCAACCGTTAGCGGAACAAATGGTCCAATAGTCAGCCCCTCTGGAGGTGTATCAAAGTAGGAAGAAAGGCAGATGGTTTGTGTGTCCCCGACTATAAATAACGAGGAGGAGGATACCCCTAAGATATCTATATGATCTACTTGTAGATTATGATTGGTCACTTGAAAATTCATTTAATTTACCCCCTGGTTTTTTGGAAGGTTTTGAATAAATGCGGTAAAGGCATTATCCATGTCACGCTTTAACTGCTTGATGGTTATCTCTTTGATTTTGTCTTCTTTATATCCTTTTTCAAGCGCCTCTGCAGTTAACGTGTTTAATGTGTGATTGATTCTGGATGGAAGCTGTTTTCTAACATCCTGAATCATGAAATCATAATAGTGTTCTTCTAAGTTTTTACCGTTTGTTTGGGCAATCTGCTTTATTTTGCTAGTGCCATTTTTTTCAAGATAAGTTTTCAACTCATTTTCAATCCCTTGGTAAAGCTTCTGAGGTTGCATTGGTGTAGGAACTTCCAGGTTATTTTGTGTGACTAAAAAATCCTCTATTTCACCTGTTGATCCAGGGGTTAATCCAATATTTAATGTTCCTTCTAACGTTTCCACCTTTAGCTGATCGAACTTGTATTCAATTTTTTCGATGTTCATACTAGGCTTTTCTCTCAGATGGATGATCTCCTGCTGCATAATTCTTACCAGTTCCTCTAATGTGGACATTTGCTGTGACTGCTTTTCGACAATTTCTTGAAGCTGATTTATTCTTTGCTGTGAATCGTAGACATATTGGTAATTATAATACATTCGATCACCACCTTTCATTCTTTGCGTATCTGCCTGAAAAACACTTCTCTCATACAATATGCAAGATTGAAAAATGGGTGTATGCCTAGATTAATTTGTGGACCCTTTTAATGGAACAAAAGCTCCTGTCTCCAATGGAACACTGCCTTGTGCTTCTTGGGAGGAAAGTAAAGCAATTTCTGCACTGCTATCCGGTCCAGGACCGGTAAAATCTCCTGTGTTATAAAGGTTGGAAAGGGACTTAATCATCCCTGCACTTCCAATTTGAAAAACAGAAGAGTTAGAAATTCCCCCAATTTTCACCTGATGAATAACGATACTCTGATTAATAAAAAAATTGGTTGTCATGGGATCCCCCTTCCTACAAATTCAGGGCAATTGGCTGATCTACTGCATCCCCATCGTACGTGTTGGTCTGACTGTTCGTATTGCTAACCGTGATATAGTCTCCTGTATTAAAGCTCCCTGCTCCTGCAAATGTTTTTGCTGTGCTGGCAAGTGACATTTGAAACACATCGCCAATTTGAAACACTCCAGAGTTACCAATACTATTGACATTTACAGCTCCAACGATTGCTGGCATACACGCGAACTCCTTTACCACATCTCTTATGCTTTATCATATGACAATAGCCCTGTATGGTGAGTGGACAAAATTGTAAGAGTGAAGGAAAAACAGTTAGGAATAAATAGGAAAAACAGCTATAATAAGCTTTATGAGAAAAGGAAAGGGAGGAAAAGATATGGGAGCTAACCCGATTCAAGAGAAAGAGAGAATTGTAGCATTAGATATTGTCAGAGGACTAGCGATATTAGGGATATTTTTAGTCAACATGCCATCGTTCTTTGCACCAGTTATCTACACAAATCCAATGGAATATTGGACGGAAGCAAAGGATATTTTTGTGTTTAATGCGGTGGATATTTTTGCTCAGGCAAGCTTTTATACCCTGTTTTCATTTCTATTTGGCTATGGATTTATCATTTTTACAAATAGAATTGCTGAAAAAGGGCTGTCCGTTCCAAAATACTTTACAAGGAGGCTCCTCGTTTTATTAATTATCGGAGTGATTCATGCTTTTTTTGTTTGGCATGGTGATATTTTAATCACGTATGCCATTTGTGGATTTGCCTTGTTATTGGCTCGAAACATGTCTGCAAAGGCGATGGTGTGGACAGGGACAGCTATTATCGCTGTTCAGGTAACATTGATATCACTTCTATTGTTAGTCTCGCAAAAATTAATGGGGGATTTTGACCCATATGCGGGAATGGAGATGTTGATAAAGCAATCCTTAGAAGTGTATGCAAATGGCACGTTTATGGAGATTACCAAACAACGTATCTATGATTGGTCCTATGTAAACATTAGTGGGTTTATTTTCATTTTGGTTTCCATAATTCCAATGTTTTTCCTAGGTGCTGCAGCTGCCAAGGCGCAATGGTTAACCAAGGTCGAGGAAAAGCTTAGCATTATGAAGAAATTATGGATCACAACGTTCTTGCTTGCTGTTATTTTCAAGCTCTTGCCGTATTACACAGAAAAAAACTTTGTCACAGAATACCTGCAGGATGGAATTGGAGGACCAGCGAGTGCGATTTTTTACTTTTTGACTGTTGTGTTGGCAACAAGAACAAATGTAGGGATAAAAGTATTGTCGCCGCTTCAGTATGTTGGAAAAATGAGTCTATCAAACTATCTACTTCAATCCATTGTGTTTTCCATTGTTTTTTATGGTTATGGATTTGGGTTGTATGGACAATTTACGCCTTTCTATGGATTGTTGGTTGTGATAGGATTCTTTACATTACAAGTTATTATCAGCAAAATTTGGGTTGCGAGGTTTTATTATGGTCCCGCCGAATGGCTATGGCGTGCTGGAACATATCGAATTTGGCCAAAATTGAAAAAGATGTGAGCAAACGGCTCACATCTTTTTATTGAGAAAAGCTATAATTGTTACGATTCTGCATCCTACTTAGCTGCTGCTGAGATTCTTTATTCAGAAGCACGTCTAGCTCCTGGCTACACCTTACTGTTTGCGTGGCAGTAAAGCCGTACTCTTTCGCATAATAAATCATTTGTTTTCTCTTTAATTCGATTTGTAAAGCTAGCATTCTCTTCTACTCCAATTTCGATAAAATTAAGTAACGCAAGCGGTTGTCCCTATTATGGCACGGTTTTTGGCAGAAAAAAAGACCTTCGATAAAACAAGTCATAATACAACAAAATACTACTTTAACCAACATATTTTTCCAGTGAAGGAGGAAGTACATTGCGCTTTGTAACGTATGAATTAACAGGAAAGAACTATGTGGGAGTCCTCGATGAATCTCAACAAGAGGTACTAAATCTAACCGTGGCAAGCAACGATTGTGATCTTGGTTATTCTTTACCTACGACACTATTGGAATGTTTGGCTCTTGAGGATATTTTACCGATTGTTCAGAAGATTGGGGCGTGGGTCTACCAGCAGTCAGACCGATCCAAATATATACATAAAGTGTCGGAAGTGAAGCTAAAAGCACCTATTCCACGACCTTCCAAAAATATTTTATGTGTTGGAAAAAACTATCGTGATCATGTGCTGGAAATGGGAAGTGAAGCGGATATTCCAGAAAACATCATGATATTCACAAAGGCACCGACAAGTGTGATAGGTCCTGATGAGACCATTCCTCTTCATGAAGGTTTGACTTCTCAACTTGATTATGAAGGTGAACTTGCCATCGTTATTGGGAAAGTAGGAAAAGCAATACCTGTGGAGCAAGCATTAGATTATGTTTTTGGATATACCATTCTTAATGATGTCACAGCAAGAGACTTGCAGGCAAAGCATAAGCAATTCTTTTTAGGGAAAAGTCTTGATGGCTCTTGCCCAATTGGGCCAGCCATAGTGCATAAATCAGCACTAGGAGACATGCAAAAAGTAACAGTGACAACAAGGGTGAACGGAGAGCTAAGACAAGAGGCGTCTACTGCATTGATGATATTCCCACTTGCAGAAATCATTGCAACCTTATCACAAGGAATGACCCTAGAGCCTGGAGATATTATTGCCACAGGAACACCTTCTGGAGTAGGAAAGGGCTTTAAGCCGCCAAGATTTCTGAAAAAGGGAGATGTGATTGAAATTAGCGTTGAAGGTTTAGGTGTGCTGCGAAATACGGTAGGATAAATGGAGATATAGTGGCTGAGAAGAGGGGATGGCATGAACTCAGGTGTTTTTGGCACGAACTTGGCACCTTTTGGCACGAACTCGTGGCATTTTGGCATCAACTCTACTCATTTTGGCACGAACTTGGAAAAATAGTACCTCTAGCACACTTAAATCGATTGTGTGCGTTCAATAAATGTGGATTTTTAAGATGGAACTGCATGATATGTTGAACGGGAGCACAAATAATAAGCAAAAAAGTCGATTTATCACGTCAAATTAACAACAATTTCAAAAAAAGAGCTGAGCAAAAAGGAAACTCCCCTTTCTGCCCAGCTTTTGTTATTTAAACAGATAATACTTTCTTCACTTTTTCGATTGCCCAGTCAAGATCCTCTTGAGAAATCACAAGTGGTGGAGCAAAACGAATCACCGTTTCGTGCGTTTCCTTACATAGAAGCCCTTCTTCCTTGAGCTTCTCACAATAAGGTCTTGCAGCCTCGGTTAATTCTACTCCAATAAACAATCCGCGACCGCGCACTTCTTTAATGATAGGGTTATCGATGGTGCGTAATTCCCCCATCATGTATTCGCCAAGTTCATGAGAACGTTCCACAAGCTTTTCTTCTTTAATGACATCGAGAGCGGCGATTGAAACAGCACACGCTAATGGATTACCTCCAAAAGTAGAACCGTGTGAACCAGGATTAAATACACCAAGAATGTCTTTATTTGCTGCTACACAAGAAATAGGGAATACACCGCCGCCAAGAGCTTTTCCTAAAATGTACATATCAGGTTCAACATTTTCCCAGTCACATGCAAACAGTTTGCCTGAACGGCCAAGACCAGCTTGAATTTCATCTGCTACATAAAGGACATTGTTTGCTTTACATACGTCATATGCCTCACTTAAGAAGCCTTCCTCTGGAATATTAATGCCAGCCTCGCCTTGGATAGGCTCAAAAATAAAGGCAGCTGTATTTGGTGTGATTGCTCCTTTTAACGCTTCAATACTTCCATAAGGGATGACCTTTATGCCAGGTAGCATCGGTCCGAAGCCTTGTTGGTATTCCTCACTAGAAGACATAGATACAGCAGTCATGGTTCGGCCATGGAAGTTGTCCTCACACACAATGATTTCTGCTTGGTTAACAGGAACCCCTTTCACATCATAAGCCCAGCGACGAACGGTTTTTACCGCTGTTTCCACTGCTTCAGCTCCTGTGTTCATTGGTAGAACCATATCTTTTTTCGTAAGTTGGGCCATTTTTTCATACCAAGGACCAAGTTGGTCGTTATGGAATGCACGGGAAGTTAAGGTGATTTTATCTGCTTGGTCTTTTAATGCCTGAATAATTTTAGGGTGACGATGTCCTTGGTTTACGGCAGAATATGCACTAAGCATATCCATGTATTTGTTGCCTTCAGGATCCTCCACCCATACACCTTCTGCTTTTGAAATAACAATTGGGAGAGGGTGATAGTTATTTGCTCCGTATTTTTCTGTCATGCTGATAATGTCATGTGTTTTTGTAGTCATATATGAAATACCTCCATCTAGTAAATGTAATGGCTTTCACAAAGTATTATATCATTACTGATATTTTAAATCTTTTAATGACGCGATTTATTTAGTTTTTTTCTTTCACTATGGTATGATACAAGTAGTTTTTGAGATTTTTATAGGAGGAAAAGAACCATGACTCATGCGCATATTTCTACTTGGGCAGTAGCACTCATTCTGTTTGTTGTTGTTCTAATTTTAACAAAAGCAGGAAAAGCAAAAGGTGCCAAAATCACGTCCATGGTACTACGTTTGTTCTACATATTAATCGTGGTAACAGGCTTGCAGCTTGGCTGGGGCTGGCTCTCAAATGGCCAATATATTTTGAAGATGGTGCTTGGGATTGTTGTTATCGGATTAATGGAAATGATAGCAGTCCGCACAAGAAAAGGCAAATCAACCAAGGTTGTTTGGGTCCTTTTTGTATTGGCGCTTGCTTACATTCTGCATTTAGGATTTAGCTTGCCAATGAGCATCTAAAAAAAATGCCTGGTATCTGATTGAAAACAGACACCAGGCATTTTTTATTCCGCTTTACGATGCTCCAAGTTCGTATATAAATATCGTTTTCCTGTTTGCAACGTGTACTCAAATCTATCTGTTAAATTGCTTCCTCGGATGAAGTGGTGCTGTACAGAACAAATGTACGTATCGTTGTCGAAAACAAGAAAATTTACTCCATTAGGCTCATCATCAGAATCCATAAACTGCATCGTATTGTGGCAATAGATACAATCATATAACGAAAAATCCGATTTGTTTAAAAGATTGGTAAAATTAGTAAAAGCGTCTTCTGATAATTCCTCTAGCATTTCCATATAAGGTTGAGGCAGACGTTTCCTAACACGAACTGCGTCTCCATTACTGAGTTCATAAAGGTGATTTGTATGTAAAATCACTTGCCCTGTTTCTAAAAGTACGCCTAATACCCACTCATTATTAAGAAGGATTTCAATTCCATCTTCTGTAATTTCCTCTAATAAAAAGGCCTCATCGTCTTCTGCTTCAAAGAATATCCACTGATCATTGATATTTTCTACCGTTCCGCAAGTATAGGATCTTTTTTGTTCATAAATAATACGTTTTCGTTTTTGAAGATTCACAAGAGTTATCCTCCAATAGGTGCAGTTTTGTTCGTTAGAATATCACTGTGTTTGCCATTCTTCCCTTGTTCCCCTTTTTCATACTATACCCACAATTTTTACGATTATAAAATTTAACTGTAAGAAAAACGGACCTTTAAAATCTGAGGATAGTTAATTGAAATTCATGGTATAAGCACTCCTGGCATAGTATAAAGCAGTCGTATTATGCTAGAAAACAGAGGAGTGAAAGAACAATATGTGCGGTATTACAGGGTGGATCGATTGGAGAAAAAACATTAGAGGAAACAAAGATATGGTCAAAAAAATGGCGGAAACCTTATCGTTTCGCGGGCCTGATGATACAAATATTTGGATGGAAAATCATGTCGGTTTCGGACATAAACGTCTTGCAGTGGTTGACATAGAAGGTGGTAAGCAACCAATGTCTCGGGTAAAAGCTGAAAAAGAGTTTACTATCTGCTATAACGGAGAGCTTTATAATACAGAAGACATAAGAAAAGTGCTGTTAGGTAAAGGATATCAATTTAGAGGTCATTCCGATACAGAAGTCTTATTAACAGCGTACATGGAATGGAAGGAAAATTGTGTGCATCATCTTAATGGAATCTTTGCCTTTGCCATTTGGGACGATGAACGCCAACAGCTTTTTGTTGCAAGAGACCGATTAGGAGTGAAGCCGTTTTTTTATTATGAAAAGGATGGAAGTCTTGTATTTGGCTCAGAGTTAAAGGCGATACTTGCTCACCCGGAAGTGAGTAGCACAGTAGGCTATGATGGGCTAGCAGAGATTTTTGGATTAGGACCTTCACGTTCTCCTGGTCATGGCTTGTTCCATGGAATAAAGGAATTACGTCCAGCCCACACACTTATCTATTCCAAAAACAATGGATTAAAGATAGAGCGGTATTGGAATGTCGAAAGTAAAGTCCATACAGATAGCTTTGATGAGACCGTGGAAAAGGTACGCACCCTTTTTACCGATGCGGTTACAAGACAGCTTGTGTCGGATGTTCCCGTGTGCACTTTTCTATCAGGCGGACTTGATTCAAGTGCCATTACTGCGATTGCAGCTAATGCATTTAAAAATGAAGGGAAACCACCGTTAACAACGTATTCCATAGATTATGAAGAGAATGAGCTTTATTTTAAAGCCAATGAATTTCAGCCAAATTCAGATGAAAAATGGATTAGAAAAATGACAGAAACCTTTGGAACCGTTCATCATCGCTCTGTTATTTCGCAAACCAATCTCGCAGCCTACTTAAAGGAAGCGGTGCTTGTGCGCGACCAACCCGGCATGGCGGACATAGATTCTTCGCTGTTATGGTTTTGCCGTGAAATAAAGCAAAACTTCGTTGTTGGCTTATCTGGGGAGTGTGCCGATGAAATATTCGGAGGATACCCTTGGTTTCATCGGAAGGAAGACCTTGAGGCGGCTAATTTTCCATGGATGCGCTCCACAAAGGCAAGAATGGAGCTGCTTCGTCCAGAATGGCGGAAAAAGTTGAATTTGGAGGAGTATATCTCCACAAAATATCAAGAAACAGTGGAAGAAACTCCTGTGCTTGATGGAGAAAGCCCACTAGAAGCGAGAAGAAGAGAATTATTCTATCTTAATATGATTTGGTTTATGACGACGCTGCTTGATCGAAAAGACAGGATGAGCATGGGAGCAAGTCTTGAGGTGCGTGTTCCATTTGCAGATCACCGCCTAGTAGAGTATGTCTGGAACATTCCTTGGGAGATGAAAATGTATAAAAATAGAGAAAAAGGGTTGCTTCGAAAAGCACTGGAAGGAATACTGCCAGATGAAGTGTTGTACCGGAAAAAGAGTCCTTATCCGAAAACACATCACCCAGTCTACACAAAGATTGTCAAAGGCTGGCTCGGGGAAATCCTGCAAGATAAGAATAGTCCGCTGCATGAATTTTTGGATAAAAAGCAACTGGAGGGGATTGTGGCATCAGAAGGGAAAGCTTTTCAGGTTCCATGGTTTGGTCAGTTAATGACGGGGCCTCAGCTTTTAGCCCATCTTGCACAAATTCATGTATGGTTTACACATTATGGAGTAACAATTAAAGAATAGGGTGGTTGTTTTAAAGACTCCTTTTGATAAGGAGTTTTTTATTTGTTTTAAAAAAGCTCTTTTCTAAAAGATTGTTGCTATTAACTTGAAAAAAGTCGGCTTTAAGGCTTTTTTCAATCTTTATTCGAAGAAAAATTGCCACATGTTTAAATATACTTACACGAAAAGAGCACGACAGCAACGTTGAGTACGCTTGTCTTATCTATTCGCAGTAGCAACAAAGTTTACAAAAACAACCTTTAAAAAAGAGTGTTTAGAATTGTAACCGAAAAAGTTATTTTGTATAATATTTGTATAATAAATGTTTAATAGGAAGAAGAAGTGAGGTGTGTGCGATTTTGGACAAGAAGAAAGTAATTATCATTGGGGCAGGGCCAGGCGGTTTAGCGGCGGGAATGCTACTTGCGTCAAAAGGCTATGAAATTACGGTACTGGAAAAGCAAGAGTATGTAGGAGGTCGAAATTCTGCCATCAAATTAGGCGATTATACCTTTGATATGGGACCAACATTTTTAAGTATGCCGCACATTGCAGAAGAAATATTTGCAGAATGTGAACGGAATTTACATGATTACCTTGACCTAAAAGAATTAGAGGATATGTATGAACTCATTTTTCCAGATAAATCAATGATGGTTTCACGAAATCCTGAAAAAATGAGAGATTCCATAGAAGCCCACTTCCCAGGAGAGGGGAGAGGGTACGATCGTTTTATGACAGAAACAAAAAGCCGCATGGATGCTTTGACGCCGATACTACAAGGCAAGATGGACCGTTTTTATCACTATTTTCAGTGGAAAGTACTAAAGGCGCTACCTTACTTGAGCTTTGGCAGCAGTCTATATGATCAGCTAAGTAAATATTTTCAACATGAACAGCTCAAACTAGCATTTACCTTTCAATCAAAATATTTAGGAATGTCTCCATGGGAATGTCCTGGTGCATTTTCCATTCTTTCGTGGATGGAGCATGAGTATGGCATCTATCATCCGATAGGCGGAGTGAATAAACTTTCAGAGGCGATGGCAAAGGTAATAGAAGAATATGGGGGGGCAGTTAAACTAAACACCCCTGTAAAGAAGCTGTTGTTGAAAGGGCGAGCAGTACAAGGTGTTGAACTAGCGGACGGAACAAAAGTTAAAGCAGACGAAGTTGTCGTTAATGGGGATTTCGCACATGTTATGACCAGTTTGGTGGATGAAGGAATTCTTCAAAAATATAGCAATAAAAAACTAGCAAAAAAGAAATATTCCTGTTCTACTTTTATGATCTATCTTGGTTTAAATAAACAGTATAACCTCCCACATCATACGATCATTTTTGCAGATGACTATAAAAAGAATGTTGAAGAAATAACAGTTTCCAAAAAACTCTCAAAAGACCCATCCATTTATATTCAAAATGCATCTGTAACAGATCCAACACTTGCACCAGATGGGAAATCCGCACTCTATATTCTAGCACCAGTTCCGAACAATTTTAGCCAAATTGACTGGGAAACCCATAAGGAATCCTTTAGGGATCTCGTATTTGATACATTAGAAAAAAAGAGTGGATTTAAAAATTTACGAGCGCATATTGAAGAGGAGAGAATTCTTACTCCAAATGATTGGGAAAAGGAAGTGCTTGTCTATAAAGGTGCGACGTTTAATCTTGGTCACCAACTATCTCAGATGATGGTGCTCAGGCCACATAACCAATTTGAAGAACTGAAAAACTGTTGGCTTGTTGGTGGGGGCACCCACCCTGGAAGCGGCCTCCCTACAATTTTGGAGTCAGCTAGAATCTCCACTAGATTATTAGAGGAGAAGCATGCCATTTCCAGTAGTAATCCGTTCCTTTCCCAAAAATCGACAAGAATGGAGAAGGTGCAATGACGAAGAAAAAAATTGCAATTGCTGGAGCTGGTATCGGAGGAATGGTCACGGCCCTTCTTTTACAAAAGCAAGGCTTTGATGTTTCAATTTTTGAAAAAGAAAAAAAAGCAGGAGGAAGACTATCTTTTATCGAAAGAGATGGATATAGAATTGACGAGGGACCTACCATCGTCCTGCTGCCTCACCTATTAAAAGAAGTAATGGAAGAAGCGGGAGTGGATGAGCGTGCTTGGAGTCTAAAAGCGCTTGAGACCTTATACTCTATTACATTTAAGGATGGAAAAACGTATACAAAGTTTAAGGATAAGGATGAGCAGCTACGAGAACTCTCCCGACAGTTTCCTGGAGAAGAAGCAAGTTTTGAAAGATACATGAAGGAGATGCACGAGCGTTTTGAGATTGGCAATGCCGCTTTTTTGCAAAAATCCTTTGTACGTGGAAAAGACTTTTGGACCTTCCAAAACATGAAGTCGCTGATGAAGCTAAAGGCGTATCAATCCACCAAAAAACTTACAAGTACTTTCTTTAAGAACAAGCAGCTACAAGAAGCTTACTCGTTACAAACCTTGTATATTGGGGGAAATCCACACACTGCTCCTGCGATGTACAGCCTAATTCCTTTTAGTGAGCATGAACATGGAATCTATTATGTGGAAGGTGGCTATGCGTCACTTGTTAGCGTGTTAGAGGAGGAACTTGCAAAACGAGACATTCCCATTTACTTGAGTGCTAGAGTAGAGAAAGTTGCTGAAGAGAATGGTAAAGTAGTTTCAATAAAAGTAAATGGGGAGAACATTCAAGTTGATGCACTTGTCTGGAATGGAGACTATCCCCAAGCTGCCAACATGCTAGGTGATAAAAAAAGATATAAACCGTCTTCTGGCTGCTTACTGTTTTACTTTGGGATCGATGGAATTTATGAAAACAAAAACGTTCATCAGTTTTTTATGGGGGAAAACTTTGAAAAGCATATGCGAGAGATTTTCGAAGAGAAAAAGGTGCCTACAGACCCATCCTTCTATACGTTTAATCCTTCAGGAATGGATTCCACACTTGCTCCAAACGGTAAAAGTGTTCTTTATACTCTTGTACCTGTTCCCTCCGGTGACCATATCAATTGGCAAGAGGAAACCGCCTTCATAAACAAAATGGTAGATGAAATAGAGAGCAGAGCATTCCCTGAGTTAAAGAAGCGGATGGAATGGCTGGAAGTCAAAACGCCAAATGATGCCGGGGAGAAAGGATTATTTATGGGGGGAAGCTTTGGACTGGCACCTGAATTACTTCAATCAGGTGTGTTCCGCCCCCAAGTGAAGCCAACAAAGCTTGCAAATCTTTATGCAACTGGTGCATCTATTCACCCTGGTGGAGGAATTCCCATTGTTTTACAAAGTGCCAGACATGCTGCTCACCAAATCGTAAAAGATTTTGCCCACCATTCATTTACAAAGGATGTGAATCAGAATGAGCGACTTAAAGAAAGCATATCTTCATTGTGAATCCATTATTAAGAAGCATTCAAAAACATTTTATAAGGCGTTTATGCTATTGCCAACAGAGAAAAAGCATGCTGTATGGGCAGTGTACGCCTTTTGCCGCCAGGTAGACGATATTGTCGATGAAGGGAAGAACCCGAAAGAAGAGCTACAGGCATTTAAACATGACTTTGCTGCTTTCCTACAGGGGCGAACTCCTTCACTTGATCCGATGTGGTTAGCGTTGCAGGACGTTTTTAAAACCTATGAAATGGATGTTCAAGCTTTTCATGATATGATTACAGGTCAAGAAATGGATTTGTATAAAAAGCACTACTATACAGAACAGGAGGTATTGGAATATTCCTATTATGTTGCCAGTTCTGTTGGGCTTATGTTGCTTCCAATCCTTGCACCAAAAAATAAAGAAGCGTTAAGGCATGATGCTATTGCTCTCGGTCAGGCCATGCAAATTACCAATATACTGAGGGATATTGGAGAAGACTTGGAGCGAGGCAGAATTTATATGCCGATTCAAAAGCTTGAAGAAGCGGGCTATTCTGTACAAGATTTATCCTCACATGTAATCAATAAAAACTTTATTGCAACCTGGGAGGAGAT
This sequence comes from Bacillus sp. THAF10, assembly GCF_009363695.1. NCBI lineage: Bacteria > Bacillati > Bacillota > Bacilli > Caryophanales > Bacillaceae > Bacillus > Bacillus sp. THAF10. The sequence continues at coordinate 1,231,822 of NZ_CP045403.1, forward strand.
GGCCAGAAAAGCAGAGGAGCTGTATGAACAAGCGCTAGGTTCCATCCATCTATACCCCCTTCATTCAAGAACACCTTTAAAAGGTGCGGCTTATCTTTATCGAGCCATTTTGAATTCCATTAGAAAAAAGGGCTATGCAGTATTTAAAACAAAGCACTTTGTTACAAATGAGGAAAAACAGGAAATCATAGCGAAAATTATGTAGGAAAAAAACCACAGGAACCTAGCAAGTAGGGAACCTGTGGCTTTTAGTTTCCACGGATAATGGCATGTGCAACGTTTAATCCTGACAGAGTCACTAATGGTGATCCGCCACCTGGATGTGTTGAACCACCGACAAAATAAAGATTACCAATATCAGCCGCCTTATTACTTGGACGAAAAAAAGCGTCTCTTTTTTTGTTAGAGGCTAGGCCATAAAGTGATCCCCGGAATGCTCCGAACGTATCCTGAATCATGGAAGGGGAGATTATCTTTTCTGCTAAAACATTCCCCTGAATGCTTAGGCCCCTTTTATCTAATGTTTCATAGATAATATTTTTATAATCTGATTCTGATTTTACATTCTGTTCATTTATTCCCGGAGCGTTTGCTAGAATGAAAAGATTATCACCATTAGGGCTTTTAGCTTGATCTGTGTATGAAGAATTACAAAGATAGATAGTAGGATCATTTGGATATTTTCTTTCTTCAAATAAATGTTGAAATTCATTTTGATAGTTATCTGAAAAATAAACCGTATGATGCAATAACTCTGAATAGCGCACCTTTGTTTCAGCAAGCAGAACAAAAGCTGAAATGGAAGGTTCAAAAGCGGCTGCTTTAGGATTGCTAAAATGCGGTCGATCTACTTCTCTTACCAGTTCTGGATATGCTGATAACAAATCGGCGTTCATAATGACCATATCTGTTTCATATCGTTCTCCTGTAACTGCTGTAACCGAGATGGCTTGTTTATTTTTCACTTCAATACTAGCAATTTTACAGTTTGTCTTTAGGTTAACTCCAAGCTTCCTAGCAGCTTTCTTAAAGCCTGCTGCTATGTTAATATTCCCTCCTTTTGTATAATACACACCATCTACTAATTCTAAATATGCAATAAGAGCAAAGGTGGCAGGAGAGGCATATGGCGAAGAGCCGATATACGTTGCATAGCGGTCTAACGCCTGAACAACAAAGGGATTTTTGAAATACTTTTTATGAAAACGATGAAGTGACTGAAGTGGCCGAACTTTACTAAAGGAGATTCCAAGGCTAGGTGATAAATAGTCTCTAGTTGAAGTAAAAGCCTTCCGAAAAAAATGTTTCTCTCCTAGCTGATAAAGTCGTGTTACCTCCTCGATAAACGCAGGATAGTTTTTGGCTCCTTCTGAATCTAAGGAATGCAATTGCTCTATCATTTTTTCCTTGTCTGTAGTGAAGTCAAAGATGGTACCATCCTTAGCGATGTTTCTTGTATGGGTGGAAAGCTTGATAAAATCGAAATAATCATCAGGCGAATCCCCAGTCTGGCTTACGACCTCTCTAAACACATCAGGCATAGTAATGGTATTTGGTCCAAAATCAAAGGAAGCATCTCCTACTTTTACTTCCATTAGCTTTCCGCCAAGATGTCCGTTTTTCTCAAAGAGAGTGACATCATAGTTATTGGCTGAGAGGGTAATCGCTGCAGATAAACCACCAAGTCCCCCACCAATGATGGCTACTTTCTTCATTTATAGGCACGTCCTTTCCAAATATAATGTTGTTTTCTTAAGGATTTCCACATAGAGGCATGCAATATGAATAAAAAAGCAATGGCGCTAAGAGGCATAAAAAGGAATAAATAACTTTTCTGCTTTGTTTTAAGGTCAATATATAGCTTTTGTGACCATACCAACACAAGCGGAAGTGCAAACCAAAATCCATAAAATGGTGCTAGGGTAGCTAAAGGAAGAGGAAGGATGTAGAACAGAGTATAAAAAATAGTCAAGACACCTACCATCCACGGTGACCTCCCGATGCCAATGTATATATTCTTTAAAAATCCGTTCCACACTTCTTTGTTCGTTTCATACATATAACAAGTAACAAATGGAGTGGCATTTATCAGTCGGACATGAAATCCACTTCTTTTCATTTCGCGGGCCAGGTGAACGTCCTCCACAATGCTAGACTTAACAGCATGATGACCGCCTACATGCTCATAGGCCTCTCTTTTAAAAAACATAAAAGCTCCATGAGCAGCACTTGCTGCAGGAAAGGTACTCTTATTTGCCAATCCAATCGGCAGATGTAACCAAATAACAAAATGCTGCATCGGAACGAGTAATTTACTTAAGAAAGTAGTAACAGGAAAATGAGGAAATCCAGTCACTAGCCCTACCTTTTTTTTCTGGAAAAAAGGCAGCATATTTTCAATGGTGTTTTGATTCAATCGAGCATCGGCGTCTAAAAAGAGCATATAGTCTCCACTAGCAGCTTTTCCTAATTGATAACAAGCATGTACCTTTCCAGCCCAACCCTTTTTTAGTGGAGCACCTGAAATAATGTGAAAACGCTCGTCGCCCTTTATTAGCTTGGAGGCAATGTGATGTGTTTGATCAGCAGAGTGATCGTCGAGCAGGATAATCTCAAGAGAAGGGTAGGTTAGTTTTTGCAGATTCGTTATGAGAGCTTGAACATTACGTTCTTCATCCCTCATTGGAATTAAAATAGAAACGAGGGGGTGTGGGGCATTTTTCAAGGGTCTTTGATATTTGGGATAAAACAAACCATTGATGACAATCCAACACAATATTAAAAAAAGAACAATCGCTAATAGATAGACAAGTAGATGCAAGTTTTTTTCTCCTTTGCCGCTAGAGGATTTGCTTGTAGGAAGAGGTGTCTTGAGTTATCACTTCTCGTTTCACATGCTCTAGGTAGTTTGTGAAAATCTCTTCCAAAGCAGCGTTTTTCTCTTTCCCATTACCCCCTATTAAGTCAGAGTAATAAATAGGATTCCCAAGCTTAATAAATACGTCTGGTTTTCGCTCATTTGTAAATGTATAGTACAAACAAACAGGCGTTATAGGTATCTTTGTGTTTTTGACAAGGTGTATAGCACCAGGTAGAAAGCCAAGTGGCCTGATTTCCTGATGCCGTTCATCACCTTGAGGAAACAACCAAAGGACTTTGCCTTCTGTTAGCTTTTCTTTTGCATATTGCAAGGATTTAATAATGTCCTTTGGATTGTTTCTGTTCACAGAAAATGCACCTATTTTTCTGAAGAAAGGGTATTGTTTTATCCCTGATTCGTGCATCATCACATAGCTATCTCGTTTGATGACAGTCTGGTTTAGATGAAAAAGAATGAGCGAATCCCACCAGGTACTGTGATTGACAATGAATAAATGAGGTCCTTGCTCATTATTGGTTTCTTTTGAAAGCATGATGTTTCGAAAGTGAAGCTTAAGAAAGCGTTTATTAAATTGGTGAAAAAATACATTAAAAGGTCTGCTTTTTTTGGCTGGAATCATCGTTAATCTCCTTCATTTGCCTTGAAAACCAGAAAAAAAGTAAGGTAGGAATCATCGTCACAACGATCGCTAAATAAAGCTGTGCACTAAGGGCTATGATACAAAACATAATAACCATCAATGCATATAAGGTATACATATTTTTTTCCCAGTAGAGATTATGTTTGGATGACAGTTTTGAGGTGGACATAATCAAAATAAAATGAAACAAAAGGGATAGTACAAACCAGCTGATAAAGTTATAGAGCGGGATATTATAGTAAAAACTGCTTCCTTCCCATATCCAATATTCCTTCGCGATAAAGGCTACGGGGTCGATAATAAGATCCAGTACCACTGCGGCAAATGCCGCAACCATTGCTTTTGTCCAAGCGGAAGCGTAAGGCATCATTCTGTGGGCTAAAACGTGGGAGGTAGCAATGACCATCACCCATGCAAACCCAATTGTGATGGGAACTTCAAACAGTTTAGGGCCAAAATAAGAATTATAATAGTAGTCTCCGAAGAGAAATCCATACTCTACCCCAACATGCTCTGCTGCCATCGAGACAAAGAAAACAAAAACTGCAATAATCAAGCCTCGTTCACGATAATTTTGAATAAAATAAACGATAGCTAGTAATCCAGCAGTAACAAGAAAGACCACATTTGCCCATTCAAGCCAAGGAGGCAAAAGGTCAAAGGTAAGTAACAAAACACCACAAATATACCAAAGGATAAAAAAACGAAAAAGTGCTTTTTCCCATAGACGAATCTCCAACAGTATCACCTCTTATGTGAGATTATATCATTATAGTAAAAGGAATGTATAGGTTTTGTATACTCCGATAACATAAGAAATCGGCTCCGACAAAGTGTCTGGAGCCGATCCTTATTTATGAATATTATTAAGCTTGGTTAGTCTTAGCTTCCTTTGACGCTTTCCCGAGGTTGTTCAAACGGTGAACTAAGCCTGTTCCAAATTCCGGTGCTGAGTTATTGTCTTGAAATACTGATTCTTTCAACTCATAAGCAGCAGATCCATGTTCAGCAAAATCGAGACCGGAAATCTCTTCTTCTTTTGTAACACGAATGCTTGAAAATCTTGTTAGGATGAACAAAAACACAGATACAGTAACAACTGTCCAGGCCATGACAGCAAGGATTCCAATAGCCTGAATACCTAAAAGGGTAATACCACCGCCGTAGAATAAACCAGAGGAGGTAGAAAATAAACCAACCGCGAGAGTTCCCCAAACCCCACAAACTCCATGAACGGCGATAGCTCCAACAGGGTCATCAAGCTTTAGTTTTCGATCAATAAATGTGACAGCTTCCACTAAAAGTACTCCTGAGATTAAGCCGATAATAATGGCACCAATTGGTGAAACATCTCCAGTTCCAGCCGTAATACCGACTAAGCCTGCCAAAGCACCATTTAGTGTCAGGGAAGCATCTACACGTTGATAGCGGAAGTTTGTATAGAATGCAGAAGCCAATACGCCAGCTGAAGCCGATAGTAATGTGGTTGTAATGACGTGAGGGATCAACGTAGGATCAGCCGCTAATGTACTGCCACCATTAAAACCAAACCATCCAAACCATAATATGAAGACACCAAGGGCACCAAGGGGGATGTTATGTCCAGAAATAACATTTATTTTTCCTTTTGAATATTTTCCTAGGCGTGCACCTAGAAACTTTACAGCAACAATGGCACCGAGGGCACCGGTAAGATGAACAACGGTGGAGCCTGCAAAATCTGTAAAACCAAGCTCGGACAACCAGCCGCCACCCCAAACCCAATGTCCGACTACTGGGTATATCACGGCTGTCATACCGACTGTTAGAATAATATAGCTGCTAAGCTTCATCCGCTCAGCTACAGCACCAGAAATGATGGTTGCACAAGTGGCGGCAAACATAGCTTGAAAGACAAAAAATCCGATTTTGTCCTCGTGTCCAGTTAAGAAGAAGCCATCAAAACCGGTAAACCCAGAGATGGTGCTTCCAAACATTAGTGCATAGCCAACGGCAAGATATAAGATAGAAGCAACAGAGATGGTCAGAAAGTTTTTCATTAAAATGTTCAATGCATTTTTAGAACGAGTAAACCCAGACTCTACCATGGCAAATCCAGCATGCATGAAAAATACTAACAATGCAGCCACCATAATCCAAATTGTATCAAGGGAGACACTTAAGCCTTCAACAGTAGGTGCTTGGGCATAGGCTGGGGAACTCAGTAAAAGGCCGCTAGTTAACAAAAATCCAACTTTTTTCTTCATGTTCATTCATCCTTTCATTTTTAGGATATCGTTATAAAATGGCAAGCTTTCCAGATTCTCCTGTACGGATACGAATGGCGTCTTCAATGGTGTAAATAAATATTTTTCCGTCTCCTACTGTGTTACTTGAGCAGGTTTCCTGAATAATTTGAACTATCTCATCTACATATTCTGCTTCCACTACCATTTCAACTTTTACTTTCGGTAGAAGTTTAATTTCGAATGTGTTTCCTCTAAATAACCCCTGCTGTCCTTTTTGCTGACCGCAGCCCGCAACTTCAGACACCGTTAGGCCATTGATTCCAACTTCTTCAAGCTTTTCGCGAAGAGCAAGAAAGGTTTCTGGGCGGATGATCGCTTCTACTTTTTTCATGTGAATCACTCCTTTATTAAATGTTATGTTTTCTAACATCACTAGTTATGTTTTATATCATATTAGAAAAAAACCTCACTTGCAATAGGAATTATCAAAAAATTCAGTCGAAAGCGTTTACAAGTATGTAAGGTTTTCTTACATATGGTTTTATTACATAAAAAAGTCGCTGTTGATTTCCGGCAAAATGGCTCCGCGTCCTTCGGGTAGATTTGTAAGCCTCCCCGGTTACGCAATCGCTTCATTACCGCGGGAGTCTCCGCCATATGCTCCAATCAACAGCTGAAGATTACTCTCAAGAAAATATATGGAAACAAAAAGAACGCAAGGAAGAAAAATTTTCTCCTCGCGTTCTTATTATTGATACCTTTCAGACTTCAATTCTATGATGCTTTTTCTTTTATAAAGGATTTGTTTACCCAAACCCGAGATCTCCAGCGGTAGAGCATGATTATGCCTCGCAACCATTCATCCAATATGAAAGCTATCCAAATGCCCACTAGTCCGAGTCCAAAATGGATGCCCAGAATATAAGAGGCGGTAACTGCTACTCCCCACATAGAAAGGATACCAATATATACTGGAAACTTCACATCACCTGCTGCCCTTAGGCTATTGATGACAACGAGATTAAAGGAACGGCCCGGTTCGAGAATAATCGTCAACAAAATCAAGGTCCCACCAAGGGCGATGATATCAGGATTTGTGGTGAAGATACCTAGCAACGTGTCTGAAAAAAGAGCAAACGGGATGGCAGTCAAAACCGATATCGCAATGGCCAGTCGCAAGCTCTTTAAACAGCGTTTATACGCCTCTTCTATGTTACCGGCACCAATTTGATGACCAATCATAATTTGTGTCCCCTGACTAATAGCCACACTAAAGAGGAAAATAAACATCATCAAGCTTTGTGCATACACCTTTGTTGTCAATGCGTTGGTACCAAGCATCACGATGAAATACGTTATAGCAAGCTGAGATGTGTTATAAGAGAGATGTTCTCCGGCTGATGGAATACCGATTTTCAAGAGATTCTTCAAATGAGTGATTGGTAGGTTGAACAAATTTTTAAATGGAAGAGGCTCTTCGATTCGCTTAAATAATAAAATGAAAATGGCAATTAATCCAATCAACCGACTAGTTATTGTAGAAAGGGCAACACCCTCCACTCCAAGTACAGGAATTCCAAAAGGGCCGAAGATAAATAGGTAGTTTCCAATCACGTTAATAATGTTCATGCCGATTGTTACAAACATCGCATCCTTTGTGAAACCGTAGCTTCTTAACGTTGCTCCAGCTGTAATGACGAGTGCTTGCACAAAAGAAAACACACCAACAATTTTTAAATAGGAATCTGCTTCTGACAAAAGCTCAGGAGGGAGATTCATCAATAAAAGTAAGCGCGAGCTCAAAAAGAAAACCGCAAGACTTATAATGAAGCTGAATAAAAGGTTTGCCCCGATTGATACAACGGTCACTTCCGCGGCAATTACTCTATTTTTTGCACCTAAATATTGCGCAACCAAAATGGAGGTACCAGTAGCGATAAACCCAAACATCACAATAAGCATGAACAGTATTTGATTTGCAACTCCAACTGCAGCAACGGAGTCATCAGAATATTGACTAAGCATGAGAACGTCCGCGTTGCCCATTAGCATATGTAAGAGTACTTCAATAAATATTGGCCAGGTTAAGGCGAAAAGGGTAAGCTTCTTTGTTTTTGATTCTTTCATGGATGATACTCCTTTTGATGATTCCGACATAAAATCATTCCTAGTTTAATGGTAATTTACTATAATAGAAAGAGATGATTTCGATTCTATTTGGATTAATCCGACATGAGGTGACCACAATGGCAATGATAGGAATGTCCATTCCACCATTTCCTAGTTTTATTAGGGGAGGGGAATATACCTTTCAAAAGGGAGAGCGACACTTTACACGAGTATTTACTGTTTTTGATCTTTTGTATGTGAAAAAAGGGACTCTCTATATGCAGGAAGGAGAGGAACAGTTTGAGGTAAAGGAAGGGCAATACGTTATTTTGGTGCCTGGGAAAAAACATAAGGGCTATGAGGATTGCCGGACAAAAACGGATTATTTTTGGCTGCATTTTACTGTAGAAAACGATAAGTTCCAAATGGTTGCAGACAAACAACTAGACTGGTCATTCGTGTACAAAAAAGAACCAACTTTTACAGAAGTAGGGCATTATCACTTTCATCTTCCCCAATACGGTGAAGTGAAGAGAAGGGAAATTGTGGAACAACAGCTGACATCGTTGTTAGCAAAAAGTGAAGCGCATGTCCCAGACTTCTATTTAAAGCAACAAATACACTTCTCTGAATTTATTGTCCAACTCCAAAAAGAGGCATTCTCCATCCCGAGTGCAACGGAAAAAGTATGCGAAATCTCCATGAAATATATCCAAGATCATTATAAGGAACCGATAAATATGACAGTCTTGAAAGAGAAGTTAAACTTTCATCCAGATTATATGACCCGATGCATGCAAAAGACGATCGGAAAAAGCCCAATGCAATATTTAACACATTTCAGACTTCATCATGCAAAAAGGTTACTGGCAGATTCAGAATACAAGGTTTCAGCTATCTCAAGAGAAGTGGGAATTGAGGATGTCACGTATTTTTCTAAGCTTTTTAAAAAAATGGAAGGCACCACACCGATGGAATATCGACGTCTTGTGCATCGGAAATAAGACAGTGCCCCTCGTTAGTGGACGAGGGGCACTGAGAAGATTAGTAGGATAAAATTTGAAAACCATATGGAGGGAGCTTGGATTGTAAGCTTTCTGCTTCCGCCGCAAAGTCTTCTTCTGTCCAAACGTCTGTTAAAAGCTTTCCTGATGTAGCTTCAGGTAGTGTGACTGTAAGCTCATTTCCACTGTTATTCACAATGAATAGGAGGGTTTTGTCCGCTTCTATCTTTTCATACATAACATGGTTGGTCTCATTGTTTGCTTCTATAAAACGGATATCTCCATTATTACCAAAGGCAGGCATTTCTTTACGAAGAGTAATGAGCTTTTTCACGAAGCTAAACATGTCCCTGTCTTGATTCTCTTCTTCCCAAATCATGCACTTTCGGCACCCTGGATCCTGTTCGCCAGTAATGCTAATTTCATCACCGTAATAAATACAAGGTGTGCCAATGAAGGATAGCTGAAATAAAAACAAGAGCTTTAGTTTGTTTTTATCGTCTTCACAAATGGTCAGGATACGTGGAGTATCATGGCTGCCAAGTAAATTAAATGCTACTTCATTTACATTGTTTGGATAGGAATGTAGCACCTTTGTAATGGAGTGGGCAAAATCCTCTGCTTTTGTTTTGTTTTTAGCGAGATAATCCAAGGTAGCTGTTGTGAAAGGGTAGTTCATGACAGCGTCGAATTGATCTCCTTGCAGCCAAGGCATGGAATCATGCCAGATTTCCCCAAGAATATAAACATCCTCTTTTTCTTCCTTCACCGCTTGTCTAAATTCTCTCCAGAACTGATGGTCTACTTCATTAGCGACATCAAGTCTCCAGCCATCAATATCAAATTCCCTTACCCAATAACGTCCAACATCTAACAAATATTTCTTCACTTCTGGATGCTCAGTATTAAGCTTTGGCATACTCGCAACAAAGGCAAAAGCATCATAATTTGGCTTTGGCTCCGTTTGAACTGGAAAGTCCCAAAGGTGGAACCAATCCTTGAATTTAGAGTTCTCGCCGTTTTTCAATACATCCTGAAATGGTTCAAAGTAGAATCCGCTATGGTTAAATACTGCATCAAGCATTACTTTTATCCCGTTTTCATGACAAACCTCAACAAGCTTCTTAAAGGTTTCCTTTGTACCAAACTGAGGGTCTATTTCCATGTAATCAATGGTGTCGTATTTATGGTTGGAGTGAGCCTTGAAGATTGGCGTAAAGTAAATACCTGTCACACCAAGGTCAACAAGATGATCTATATGTTCGATGACGCCTTCAAAATCACCGCCAAAGAAATTAGTGGTCGTTGGTTCCGTACTTCCCCAGGCTAATGCTCCTTCTGGATCGTTTGAGAGATTACCATTAGCAAATCGTTCAGGGAAAATTTGATACCAAACGGCATCCTTTACCCATGAAGGTGCAGTGAATACGTCAATTTTATTCAAATAAGGAAAGCAAAAATACAAACCACAATCTGTAGGTTCCTCTTCAAAAAAACCTTTTTCATTATAAACTACTGTTTCTTCCCCAGTTCGTAGAGAAAACCCATAGCGAAGACGGCGGAAAGGTGGACTAACCTCTGCTAACCAATAGTCGTGAAGGGAGTCAGAACCTGTTTTGATCATCGGTTTTTTTTCGGATACCCATTTATCCTTTTCCCATATGTAAGGGTCTCCGTGAATGAGGTCAACAGAGTTCACGTCATCTTTTTTTGTCTGCAGACGAATATGAAGCGTTGTGTCATTATATGCGTAGGCAAAATTACCAGAAGGACGATGATAAATCGCTTCTTTAAGCATGTTAAATCAACCTCTTTCCCCAATGCAATCGATTGCATTTTAATATAAAAGTATTTGGTGCATCCTATGAAAAATATCAACTTAAGGTTATGTTAAAAAGAAAGCGTTGTCAATGAGAACGTACTATTGGTGAGAAACGTAGATAGTCATTAGCTTTTGAGAGAGTGGAAAGACTGAAAGCTTAAAAACTGCCAATATAAAACATTATTAAATTTTTTGAAAAAAACTGGTTGTCAATCTGAGGATTACATGTATAATAAAAAGTGAAAGTTGTGCAATCGTTTTCACGAGAAATGAAAGCGCTATATGGATTCGCTTTCATTTTATGCAATCGTTTGTACGATTTAGTAGAAAAGATTTTTCAACAAATATGACGGAGGGGTCAAAATGAAAAAGTTCCTAGCAATGCTTATGGTTGCCGTCCTAACTTTAGGAGTACTTGCTGCTTGTGGTCCACAGCGTGAGGGAGGCACTACTGAAGGTGAAGGTAAAGGAAAAGGCGAAGGTACAACAACTGAAGGTGTAGAAAAGCCTGAAAGCTTAACAGTTTGGGTAAATGATGATGAAAAACAAAAAGCTGCATTAGAAGAAATCTTCGCAGCTTATAAAGAAGAAACTGGTATTGAAGTAAAAACAACTGCTATTTCTATGTTAGATCAAGTAGAGGCACTTGCGCTTGATGGTCCAGCTGGAAATGGTCCTGATATCTTCTTTGGTCCTCATGACCGTATCGGTGACATCGTTCTTCGTGGTTTAGCAAGTCCAATTGACTTAGGAGAAGATGCTTCTCTATACAGTGAAACAGCAATGAACGCTGTAACAGTTGATGGCGAAGCTTTTGGAGTACCACAAGTAATTGAAACATATGGTATGTTCTACAATAAAGATCTTGTTTCTGAAGAAGAAATTGCAACAATGGAAGGCGTTCTAAAGGTTGCAGAAGAGCAAACGGATCAAGGTCAAGATAAGTACGGTTTCTTAATGGAAGCAACAAACTTCTATTTTGTATATCCATTCTTTGCTGGTAACGGTGGTTATGTTTTCAAAAATGATGGTTCTGGATTCGATGCGAAAGATATCGGACTAGCTAACGAAGGTGCCGTTTCTGGTGGAGACCTTATTCAATCTTGGTTTGACAATGGCTACATTCCAAAAGAAATCACTGGCGATATCATGAGTGGTCTATTCACAGAAGGAAAAGTTGCTACAGTACTTACAGGTCCTTGGAATATTGCTTCTTATAAAGAAGCTTTAGGAGATAAACTTGGAACTGCGAAACTTCCAACACTTGAAAATGGAGATACTCCTAAATCCTTTGTTGGAGTAAAAACTTGGATGCTAAGCTCTTACTCTAAAAATCAAGAGTGGGCAATCGATTTAATGAAATTTATCACAAGCTATGATAATGCAATGAAGTATTATAAAGCTGCAGGAGAAATGCCTGCTCTTCAAGAAGCGTTAGAAAGTGATGAGATTGCTAATGATGAGCTAATCGGTGCGTTCGCTGAGCAAACTCAATATGGTGAGCCAATGCCAAATATCCCACAAATGCAACAAGTTTGGGAGCCAATGGGTAGCGCGCTTCAATTTATCGCTAATGGCGATGATGTTGGAGAAGTATTATCTGAAGCAGTTCAACAAATTGAAGATAATATCGCAGCTAGTGGAGCAGAATAATAATTATTGACTAGACCTGGTGGGTAGACTATGCTTCGACGCTAGTCTATCCACTATATTTCTTTAAGAGGAGGATCTACTATGTCTGGGACTAAAACTGAAAAAATGCGTTCGCACAATCCAACCTTGGCAATGATCCTTTCCATAGTTTTTGCTGGGTTAGGTCAACTCTATAACCGCAGATATGCGAAAGGGATTAGCTTCATCATCATTGAGGCAGCATTTTTGATTACGTTCTTTGAATTTCTAAACATCGGTTACTGGGGATTATTCACGCTAGGAGAAATCCCGGGACTTGACCACTCTATCATTTTACTTATACAAGGACTAATTTCTGTCATTATCACTGTGTTTGCAGTGGCCTTATACTATCTTAATGTTGTAGATGCGAAAAACAATGCTATCGACCTCAAGCTAGGAAAAGAAAAGCCAACTGTAAAAGAAGCATTAAAAAACTTCTATGACACTGGATTCCCTTACTTTATGGTTATTCCAGGTCTAATCATGCTTATTTTCATCGTTGTACTGCCATTGTTGTTCATGGTGTCATTAGCTTTTACGGATTACAATCTGTACAACACGCCACCAAGAGCACTTTTAAGCTGGGTAGGATTCGAGAATTTTGTAAACATGGTATCGATTCCAATTTGGAAAGATACGTTTGTTAGTGTTTTTGCCTGGACGATTGTTTGGACAGTTTGTGCCACAACAGGACAAATCGCACTTGGGCTATTCCTTGCTCTACTAGTTAACGACCCGCGCATCAAATTTAAACGTACGATTAGAACAATCTTAATTTTACCTTGGGCAGTGCCGGCATTTGTTACGATTCTTATTTTTGCTGCGATGTTTAATGATCGTTTTGGAGCAATTAACCGTGACATTCTAGGCACAATTGGTGTTGCCTTACCTTGGTTAACAGACCCGTTCTATACAAAAATAGCTATCATCATGATTCAAACATGGCTAGGCTTCCCATTTGTTTTTGCACTATTTACTGGGGTCCTTCAAAGTATTTCAAAGGATTGGTACGAAGCTGCAGATGTGGATGGGGGAACACGTTTCCAGAAATTCCGTTTTATCACACTACCGCATCTTTTATATGCAACAGCTCCATTATTAATTATGCAATATGCAGGTAACTTCAATAACTTTAACATTATTTATCTATTTAACCAGGGGGGGCCTGCAGTACGTGGACAAAATGCTGGAGGGTCCGATATCTTGATTTCCTGGGTATACAAGCTAACATTTGATACGAGTAACTATAACATGGCGGCAGCGATTTCTATTATCCTCGGATTGATTGTTGCTGGATTTGCTTTCTTCCAATTCCGCCGAACTCGTTCGTTTAAAGAGGAGGGTAGCATTTAATGAATAGAAAAACAAAATCCAAACTAGAAGTGTCACTTATCTACTTATTTATCGGTTTTATGTTTATCATTATTGCCTACCCGCTTCTGTGGACAATAGGATTATCCTTTAATCCTGGCAATAGCCTTTACTCTGCTTCCATCATTCCAGAGAACTGGTCTTTGGTTCATTACAAATGGCTGTTTACAGATCCGCAGAGTGACTATTTAATCTGGTATAAAAACAGTATTATTGTGGCAGTAGCTAACTCCTTCTTTTCTGTAATGATTACTGCCTTTGTAGCTTATGCATTCTCACGTTACCGCTTTAGAGGAAGAACATATGGACTTTATGCATTCTTGCTTCTTCAAATGTTCCCTGCGCTAATGGCAATGGTAGCAATTTACATTCTTTTGAATATGATTGGTCTGTTAGATAGCTTAGTGGGCTTAACACTCGTTTACATCGGTGGACAAATTCCATTTAACGCTTGGCTTGTAAAAGGTTATTTCGATACGATTCCGAAAGAATTGGACGAAGCAGCACGCATGGATGGAGCAGGACATTTTGGGGTGTTTTTCAAAATCATGCTTCCACTTGCAAAGCCTATTCTAGCAGTTGTAGCGCTATTTAACTTTATGGCACCATTCACAGACTTTATCCTGCCACGTATTGTGTTGAGAAATCCGGATAACTATACGCTGGCACTGGGCTTGTTTAACTTTATTAATGATCAGTTTGCCAACAACTTTACCCGATTTGCAGCCGGTTCCATCCTTATTGCAATCCCGATTGCGCTAATGTTCTTATTCTTACAGCGCTATCTCATCTCTGGATTAACTGCAGGTGGAACAAAAGGATAAAAATAGTATATAATCGTTTATGGAATCTAGATAAACACAAAAACGATTTAAGGGAGGGAAGCGGAATTGAAGAAAAGAGTGATGGGGCTCATTCTCGTTCCGTTTCTTCTTTTTTCTGCATGGTTTGTTCCATTCGTTCAACCTGTACAAGCTGAAAAAGAAGAACACGCATGGCAAGATGAGATTATGTATTTTATTATGATTGACCGTTTTAATAACGGAGACACTTCTAATGACTTTGATGTGAACCGTGATGACCCGAAGGCTTATCATGGTGGGGACTTTCGTGGAATTACAGAAAAACTGGATTATCTGAAGGATATGGGTTTTACTGCCCTATGGCTTACTCCTATTGTTCAGAATGAAGAAAAAGGCTACCATGGCTACTGGACAGAGGATTTTTATAATGTGGAAGAGCACTTTGGCACACTAGAAGATTTTAAGGAATTAGTGGCTGAAGCTCATAAACGTGATATGAAAATCATTGTAGACCTAGTCGTCAACCATACAGGCTACCAACATGCTTGGCTTAAGGAAGAAGATAAAAAAGATTGGTTTAATCCAAACGAAAGCATTCGCGATTGGAATGATCAAGAGCAGGTAGAGAATGGATGGATTTATGGATTGCCAGATATCAATCAAAATAATCCTGAAACTCGCAAGTATTTATTAGACATGGCAAAATGGTGGATTGAAGAAACAGATATTGACGGATACAGGCTTGATACCGTGAAGCACGTTCCTAAAGATTTTTGGGAAGATTTTTCTAAAGAAATGAAATCCGTCAAGGAAGATTTCTTTTTAATTGGGGAAGTGTGGCACGATAATCCTGAATATGTTGCAGGATATCAGGAAACGGGAATTGACTCACTTGTGGATTATCCAACCTACAACGAGTTAACTAGAATTTTTACCACACCAAACCAACCGCTGACACGGCTAAGTTCTATTCATTATCATAATCAAAATTCCTACGAAAATCCTAATATTCTTGGCACATTTCTTGATAATCATGATGTAGAGAGGTTTACTAGAGCAGCAGTGAAAAAGAATCATCATCCTCCTACAAGATTAAAGCTTGCTCTTACTTATATGTATGGAGCACCAGGAATTCCTATTATCTATTATGGAACGGAAATTGCGCTTGATGGCGGGGAAGACCCTGACAACCGGAGAGACATGAATTTCCGAGCTGATAAAGAATTGATGAACTATATCACCAAGCTTGCCGAACTTAGAAAGACGCTTCCAAGCCTTACCCATGGCACCTATGACATGGTCTATGACAACGGCGGAATGGCTGTTATTAAGCGTGAGTACGAAGGCGAAATTACTTTTGTGGCGATAAACAATACTACTGAAACGAAAGTAGCACAAATAGATGCTGAATTGGTTGGCGAGAATATGGAGCTTCGAGGAACACTTGGGGATGAACTTGTTCGAAATTCAGATGGAAAGTACTCCATTGGACTAGACAGAGAAACAGCAGAAATTTATACCGTATCCGAAGACTCCGGTGTTAACATTGCTTTTGTTGGTGCCATGGCGCTCATTTACGGTGGCTTTGTTGCTTTTATCGCAGCAGCCATTATTAGAAGGAAAAAGATGAAAAATAACAAAGATTGAGGGTGAATTCCTGCATTTGCAGGGAAAAACCCCTCTGATATGTATGCGTTTACAATTTATTTTAAGGGGGAAAAGGTGCATGGCAGTAACCATAAAAGATGTTGCAAAGCTTGCCAACGTTGCACCTTCCACAGTTTCTCGTGTGATCGCAAATAATCCGAGAATAAGCGATAAAACAAAAATACGCGTGAGAGAAGCGATGGAAGAGCTTGGATACCATCCAAACTTTATTGCTCGAAGTCTTGCAAACCAGTCAACTCAAGTAATTGGACTAGTTATGCCGGCATCGGCAGATAAAACATTTCAAAATCCCTTTTTCCCAGAGGTGATTAGGGGAATAAGCACAGCCGCTCATGAAAAGCAGTATGCACTTCAAATGACAACAGGTGTAACGGCTGACGAAATTTTAGAAGGCGTCAGACAAATGGTTCAAGGAAGAAGAGTAGATGGTGTCATCCTTCTTTATTCGGCAGTAGAGGACAAAATTATCAAATACCTCCAAAAAGAATGCTTTCCATTTGTAGTAATTGGAAAACCCTTTGATCAGGTGGAGGAAATCACTCATGTGGACAATGATAACTACCGAGCTGCAAAGGAAGCCACTCAGCATTTACTATCACTAGGTCATGAGCGGGTAGCATTTGTAGGAGGAAGCATTCAGCTTGTGGTAACCATTGACCGGTTACTAGGCTACGAAAAGGCAATTAGGGATTCAGGAATCAAATATCGAGATGAATATATCGTTCATGAGGAATTTTTAAAAGAGGGCGGACAGGAAGCAATATCTGAATTGTTATCCTTAGAGGAGCCACCAACGGCACTAGTAGTATCGGATGATTTAATGTCCCTGGGGATATTAAATACCCTCCATGATATGGGGATCTCCGTTCCAGAGCAAATCTCCATTGTGAGCTTTAATAATGTGCTATTAGCGGAAGTGGCACGTCCACCGTTAACTTCTGTAGATATTAACATCTTCCAGCTTGGCTTTCAGGCTGCGAAGACGTTAATACAGAAGGTAAAGGATCCGAGTGAGCCGGTCAAGCGAATAATCATTCCGCATTCAATGGTGAAGCGACATACGTGTAAGGAATTAGAAAAGTAAAAGTGGAAAACCGGTCTCGGGGGCGAGGCCGGTTTTTTTTAGGTGGTAGTTTAGGGGAGCGGTTTTGAGAGAGAGGGGAGGTGGGGTGCGGTGCGGCGCGCGAAATTTGCCGATGTGTGTCGAATGGCCTTTATCCTATTTAGCCCCCTAACTGATTTGGACACCTACTTCAAAAGATATTATCATAGAAGTATCAAAGGAGGAGTCCAAATGAGTAAACGTAATGGACCGATGGAAGATGTAAAAAAGCAATATGTGAGAATGGCACTTGAATCTGGGAATACTGCTTTTATCGCTAGGAAAACTGGAGTGAGCAGTTCTACTCTAGGAAATTGGATAAGACAGTATCGCGATGAAATAGAAGCAGAGATGGAAAAAGACGGTGTTAGGCCACTTTCAGAGTCTACTTCTACTCAAGAACTTCAAAAGAAGTATGACCATGCCATGAAACTTTTAGGTGAAAAAGAACTAGAGGTAGCGATGCTTCGCCAAATGGTAAAAAAAAACTTACCAACCTTTCGGAACAAATAACTTTCGCTAAAGAGTGGATTGACGAGGGATTCCCTGCCAGCCGTGTATTAAAGTATGCTTCCATTACTCGTTCTACTTATTATTACCGTTTGGCCAATCCACCAAAAGCTAAGGTTCCTACAGGGGGAAGACCTATACCTGGCTATTCCCTGAACAGAAAGACGAAAAAGAAAGTAAAAGATACGTCAATCAAAGTGTATCTCATGCAGCTTATCGAAGGGGAAGAAGAGATATACGGATATAGGAAGTTAACAAAAGCTTTAAGAAGAAAACATCATCTCATTATCAACAAAAAGAAAGTGTATCGTCTATGTAAAGAGCTTGATATCTTGATGCCTCAAAGGGAAAAGAAGCAGAAACACCTACGCAGACTCGCAAAGAATCGTAAGATTACAGGTCCTAATCAGTTGTGGCAAGTAGATATTAAATATGGATATGTGATGAATTCTCGCCGTTTTTTCTATCTTGTGAGCGCAATAGATGTGTTTGATCGAAAGATTGTGGGGTACTATCTTGGGAAGACGTGTGAAGCGACTAAAGTTACCAAGATGTTGATGAAAGCTATGATGAAACGTGGTGTCAAAATGACATCAGCTGAAGAAGTTGGACAAGGGGAAAGTAGACTCATTATTCGTTCAGATAATGGCCCTCAGTTTATCAGCAACCATTTCCAACAGTTTAGTGAGGATAAATTCGAACACGAACGAATTCCACCAAAATCACCAAATATGAACGCTTATATAGAGTCTTTTCATAGTGTGCTTGAAAGAGAATGTTATCAGAAAAACGAATTTATAACTTTTGATCATGCGTTTAATACTGTGGATGCTTATATTGAATTTTATAATAATAGAAGGTATCACGGCAGTTTAAACGACTACAGTCCAAGTGAGTATTATGCCAAATGGTTGGCAAAATCCATGGATCCAGTAGAGCTAACGATGTAACGTTTACCCCGAGAAGAAAGGTTAAAGCGATTCACTTTAACCTTTCTTCTCGGGGCAACCAAGCGCAAGCGCGGTAGAAGATTAAAATAATGAGATAACCCTAGTAAATAGTAGTATGTGTCCAAACTTAGGGGGTTGAACCGTATCTAGCTCGACTTGGCTTAAATAATTGGAAAGTGGCTTAAAAAATCGAAAAGTGGATTAAATAATTCTAAAGTGGCTTAATTACATCGAAAAGTCGCAAAAAAAATTCAGCCACACCACGTCAGACACAAACTAAAGCTCAAAAAATGACGGAAAATACTCAGAATACCTACTTTAAACTCCAAAAAACAGGTAACTTTAAGTAAAAGCTTTCAAATTCCCATCAAAACCGCAATTTCCTCATAAACCCAACTCGCACGCACCAGCCCAAAATGCCCCCTAAGCACTACCCATTCACAATCTTCCCGCCATTCACATGCAGCATCTGCCCGCTCATATAAGATGCGTCATCGCTTGCTAAAAACACATAGCTCGGTGCTACCTCCTCAGGCTGCCCTGGCCGCTTCATAGGCGTGTTTGCGCCAAAGGTTGCGACTTTTCCACTGGAGAACGTCGAAGGTATCAACGGAGTCCATATTGGACCTGGTGCTACGCCATTCACCCGGATACCCTTCCCGGCTAGCTGCAGAGCCAACGAACGTGTAAAAGCCACAATCGCTCCTTTTGTAGCAGAATAATCCAATAGCTGCTCATTTCCTGCATAGGCGGTTACAGATGCCGTATTAATAATAGAACTTCCACTCGTTAAAAATGGCAGTGCTGCTTTCGTCAAATAAAAAAAGGAAAATATGTTAGTCCGAAACGTTTTTTCTAACTGCTCGGCAGTGATATCCTCTAAACTACCTTGAGGATGTTGTTCTGCAGCGTTGTTTACAAGCACATCAATCTTATTAAAGTTAGCCATCGTCTCATCGACTATTTGTTTACAAAATGCTTCGTCACCAATATCACCGGCAATCAGATGGCATTTCCGTCCTTCTGCCTCTACTTGGTGCTTTGTTTCCTCAGCATCGGCATGCTCATTTAAATATACCACCACTACATCAGCTTCTTCTTTTGCAAAATAGACGGATATGGCACGCCCAATCCCGCTGTCGCCACCAGTAATAATCGCAACCTTATCCTTTAGTTTACTGCTTCCTTTATAATGAATATCTTCAAATTTAGGAGCAGGACTCATTTGCGACTCCATTCCTGGCTGTTGAGCCTGATGCTGCGGTGGCAAGGTTTGTTTTTGTTGATTACCCATCCTAACACCTCCAATAATCTTTCCTATTATGAGAAGAAGCCATATAATTTATCCAATGGGAGAAAACAAGGGGGAACTACTTATGAGAATTAGAGAGGCGACACTTGAAGACGCAGCTAGCATTATCAAACATAGTAAAATTACCATTGGGCAGGGTCGAAATCTTTTAACATCTCCAAATGAATTTACTATCACACTTGAGGAGGAAATCGAATGGATCACAGAAAATATGAATAAACGCCAGCTCATTCTTGTGGCTGAAAAAGGGACAGAGATCATCGGCATGTTAACTGTCAGAAGGGGCTCTAGGGAGAGAGTCAAGCATATTTGCCATTTCGGAATAAGCATTCAGGAAGCATATTGTAATTTAGGGCTAGGCAGTAAAATGATTCAACAAATGCTATTATGGGCAGCGCAAGATAGTGACATTGAAAAAGTATGCTTGGAAGTTTTTACACATAACCAGAGAGCGATTCATGTTTATGAAAAGCTAGGATTTAAAATAGAAGGAAAAAAGGAGAGGCATGTTAAATTTGAAGATGGAACCTATTCCGATGAACTACTAATGAGTCAATTTGTGAAATAGAATAAGGTGCCGAGTCCTCCACTAGGAGACATGGCACCTCTTTTTTAACGATAATTAACAAATTGTAAGTCAACATCCAAATCTGATTGCCTCAAAGCAGAAATGACCTGCTGCAAATCATCACGATTTTTGCCTGTTACACGAACCTGATCATCTTGAATTTGGGTCTTTACTTTTAATCCGGAATTTTTGATGATTGTGTTAATTTTCTTCGCATTGTCCTTATCAATCCCTTGGACAAGCTTGCCGCGTTGTCGAACAGCACCTTTAGAGGCATCTTCAATTTTTCCGTATTGGATGTTTTTCGTCGGAACATTTCTTTTGATCATTTTACTTACAAGGACATCTTTGAGCTGATCAAGTTTAAATTCACTATCAGAAAGTAGCACAAGCTCTTCTTTTTCAAGCTTTATGTCACTAACAGAGCCTTTGAAGTCAAAACGGTTTTGAATTTCTTTTAACGCAATATTTATGGCGTTGGTTACTTCGGACATGTCCACTTTGGACACAATATCAAATGAGCTTTCTTTTGCCATAGGAACCCCTCCACTTTTAGATGGTAATTAAATGAAACTATCGCTTTCTGTTCTTAATTATAGTAGAATGAAGCGATTTGGACAACAGAAGGAAAGTCATGTACACTCTACATATAATAAGCGTGAAAGGATAGGAAATACACAATGATGGAAACAGGTACGGTATTAGAATTAACAGTAGACCGGGAAACGCCGCTAGGATATATGCTTACAGATGGAGAAGAAACTATTTTGTTACACCGAAACGAAGCAACAAGGGAATTAGCAGAAGATGAAACAGTAGAAGTTTTCCTATATTCAGATCAAAAAAGTAGGATCACTGCAACGATGACTATCCCTAAAGGACTTAATGGGCATGAATGGGTGGAGGTCGTGGAAGTTCTCCCTGGCTTAGGTGCATTCGTGCATATTGGGATTGCAAAAGACGCGCTTATTCCATCCGATGACTTACCTGTGTTTGAAGATATTTGGCCGCAGGTTGGGGATCAGCTATTATGCAGGGTGAAAACAGATCGAAGAGGGAAATTGATTGGAAAGCTTGCCACTCAGGATGTGATGCTAGATCGTTCCATCAAGGCCCCGTCGAATCTGTTAAATAACAATATTCAAGGAACGATTTATCGCCTATTAAAAGTTGGTAGCTATATGATCACCAATGAAGGCTATGTGGGATTCATTCATCACTCAGAGCGTAAAGAAGAGCCAAGGCTGGGAAAAGTAGTAGAAGGCCGTGTGATTGACGTGAAAGAAGATGGAACGATTAATGTTTCTTTAATGCCAAGAAAACAGGATGCCATGGATGATGACTCCAAAATTATCATGGAGTATTTGGAAGCTCGTGGTGGTGCGATGCCGTATAGCGATAAAAGTGCTCCTGAAGATATTTTGGAACGATTCCAGATAAGCAAGGGTGCCTTTAAACGCGCAATGGGGAAATTAATGAAAGACGGGCTTGTTACACAGTCTGAGGGCTGGACATATAAGAAAAAAGAAGAATAAATTCACGTAAAAAAGCCGCCAGATGAAAAGGCGGCTTTTGCATATTATAGATGATCCGTTTTTTTGGAGAATTGACGCTCTCCCTTTTGTTCATTCTTCTCACGCTGCATGTTTTTTTCATGGCGCTTGGCATTATTGTCTTGTGCTTTTTTGTCGTTATCGCTTGTATGTGGCATGTGAAAAACCTACCCCTTTCTGTTAATGATAGGAGTAGGTTTTCCAAGAGTTAAAAACTTATGCTTTTTTGTCATTAAGGAAAAAGAGGGCAATTGTTCCTGGTCCAGCATGTGCACCAACAGCAGAACCGATGGAAGTAATAGTGAACTCATGGGAACCTTCGAGTTTTTCTTCTATCATCGCCTTTAATGCAAGAGCTGTTTCCTCGTCATCACCATGGCTTATGCCAATCCGTTGATTTGTTTTGAGGAAGCCGTTTCTCTCCACCATAACCTCTACCATACGGCGTAATACTTTCTTACGGCCGCGAATCTTTTCCAACGGGATGAGTTTTCCTTCTTCCATGTGGAGTAGTGGTTTGATGTTTAGTAAGCCACCAACGAATGCAGACGCCTTACTGACACGGCCACCACGTGCTAGGTACTCGAGGTTATCCACCGTGAAGACGTGCTCCATATGAGTAATGTCAAAGCGGACAGATTCAAGGATGTCATCCTTCGTGGCGTTACGCTTCGCCATCTCAACAGCCTTCTTCACAACAAGGCCGTAGCCAAGGGAGGCACATTTCGAGTCTATGATTGTTAAATCAAGCTCTGGGAACTCTTCTTGTACTTCCTTTTGCATCAATACTGCCGTGGAGTATGTACCAGATAGCTCGGAAGAAAAAGCAATATAAATGGCTGTTTCTTTCTTTTCAGCAATTTCCGTAAAAAGCTTCTTCATCTGAGCTGGGGATGCTTGTGAGGTTTTGACGACTTGTCCTCCTCGCATCGCATCGTAAACTTGCTGAGAATCAATTGTGACCATATCCTCATATTCCTTATCAGCAAACAGTACTTTTAGCGGAAGTAGATCCACTTTTTCTGTTGAAAAAAAATCTTTTGGTAAGTCTGAGGCACTATCCGCAATTATTCTTATTGTCATTTTGTCACCTTCTTTACTATACTTACAAGCATGAGGTTTTTATGAAGGAAAAAATGTTTGGAAGACATGCTTCTTTTTTAAGTGTATCTATTAATGGCAATCTCTTCAAGAATCAAATTCAAGTTTCTCGTTTCAGAAGGGTAAAAAGAGGCAAAATACATAAAATAAGACTGGCGTGTAGTAGGAGGCTTACGGTGATATGAATGATTTGAGTTTAAGCATGCAGCAGCATGTGAAAAAGGTGTTAATTGTATTAGTAGGGGCTTTGTTAAATGCGATTGCCATGAATTTCTTTTTAATCCCTGCAGATGTCTATGCAAGCGGATTTACTGGCGTAGCACAGCTAATATTTAGAATTTCAGAGGATTTTTTGCCTTTTACCATTTCAACAGGAGTTACGTTATTGTTATTAAACATTCCTGTTACAATATTGGCATGGAAAAAGGTAGGCAGATCCTTTACGGTCTATAGTTTTTTGAGTGTTTTGTTAATGAGTATTTTTTTAGAAATCGTTCCTATTTATCGTTTTAATGAAGATATTTTACTTAACGCGGTGTTTGGCGGAGTTATTGCTGCTGTGGGGGTAGGCCTTACGCTGAAATGGGGAGCCTCTACAGGTGGTCTTGATATTATCGCAATGATCTTGTCGCGGATGAAGGATAAACCTGTAGGCACTTATTTTTTTGCATTAAATGCGATTATCATTTTGACGGCAGGTATTGTGTTTGGGTGGGAAAAAGCACTGTACACACTCGTAACCCTTTATGCCTCAACACGTGTCATTGATGCGATTCACACTCGTCATGAGAAGCTAACGGCGATGATTGTCACGAAAAAAGGACAGGCTGTTAAGGAAGCGATTCATGCTAGGCTTGTGCGTGGAATTACGTCTGTACCTGCACGGGGAACGTTTACTGGCGAAGATAAGGAAATGCTGATGATCGTTATTACTAGGTATGAATTGTACGACTTGGAGCGGATTTTGAAGGATGCAGATCCACAAGCATTTACTAACATCGTGCAAACAGCTGGAATCTTTGGATTTTTCCGTAGAGATTAATACGAAAAAGCGCAAAAGCATAGGTAGCTTTTGCGCTTTTTATATTAGTGCTTTTTTTGGTTATTGCTGAAAAGTTCTTCTTGCAATTCATGAAGCTGTGCTTTTTCAGCTTCAGAGGAATTTGCATAAGCAGAGGATAATGCGTTTTTAGCAATGCTCATCGAATGTTCATTATGCTCTGAAGAACTATGTTCCCGTCCATTCAGAACATTACGCACAGCATCACGGGCAGCTTGAAATAACTGATTTCCCATCCTTATATCCCTCCGAGTGAATCTCGTTCGGCTCTTTGTGCTTTACGGGATTCCGACTCTTCCATGGTTTGGTGGTAAGGGATTTGTTGATCATGAAGCTGTACTGAGTTTTTACCTTGTTGAACAAAGCGTTTAGATTTGCTGCTTCTACCCATTATAAAGCCCCCCTTTTCAACTTGGACGAAAGCTATGTCCACTATGTAGTGTTCGTTAGATTGTCAAAAATATTATGGGCAATAATTGGGCTTACAGATTCAGCTTCTTTTCTAAAAATACGGCAATACCGTCCTCTTCGTTTGAAAGGGTAATTTCATTCGCCTTCTCTTTTAGACCATGGATGGCATTCCCCATCGCAACACCAGTACCTGCATATTCAATCATTTCGTAATCATTGTCCTCATCACCAAATGCAATGATATTTTGCTGTGAAATGCCAAAATGCTTGGCAACTCTTTGCAAACCAACTGCTTTGTTCATCCCTGTGCGCACTAATTCAATAACATGCCACGGAGCAGCCCAGCGTCTATGATCAATCACTTCTGCATGAACTTCCGATAAGTATTTGCGAATTTTAGGCACTTCTTCTTCACTAGCATGAATTAAAATACAGGTTGGATCTTTTTTTAGTACGTTTCTTAAGTCGCCTGTTTCAATTTTTGGATTGCCAAACCCGAAAATATCTAATAATTTCTCGTCATGGAAATGAAAATACACATCATCCATTACTTCAGCCAAAATGTTATGAATGTGGTATTTTTCACTCACTTCAATGATTTCCTTCACGGTTTCAATAGAGAGTGGTTCGTGGTAAATACCCCACTCATCATTGCCAGGAAAATGAACAAAGGCCCCATTGAAGTTCACAATAGGAGTGTTCAGATTCAATTCTTCGTAGTACATGATACTTGCTCGATATGGTCTGCCTGTTGCAATAACAACCTCATGTCCTTGCTCCATTGCTTTCGTTAAAGCTGTTTTGTTGCGTTTGGAAATTCTTTTATCATCTGTTAATAATGTCCCGTCTAAATCTACTGCTATCAGATGCTTCTCCACGTTATCGATTCCCCTTTATTGGTAATAGTAGTTTAACTATCTAAAAAGCATACTCACAGCGTCCAGCTCCATGCGCCAGCGACTAGCAAACTTCCCTCGCCTCCTTACGATAAGGCAACATCGACGCTTGAGCTCTTCGTGTTTTCTTTATCTCATACGGCTCAGTCCAGTTTGTACGTCGCAAAGCGGGCGCATTCCGCTTTTGTATTTCAAGTGTAACCTTTTTTAATTTTCCTTGTCCACATGTTACACTAGACAAGAAGTGTTAAAAGGAAAAATAGACCAAAATCATGGAGGTTAAAAAATGATCAATGTAGAGAAGCAAAGCACTGGTGCGGTTTCTTTTTTACATATCTGTCAGGCAGATTCCTTTTCAGAAAAGAAACCAACCGTTATCTTTATACATGGGTTCCAAAGTGTAAAAGAAAATAATTTACATTATGCTTACCTCCTTGCTGAAAAAGGGTTCCGTGTGATTTTGCCGGACTGCATTTATCATGGGGACCGTGATAGTGGATTGAATAGCGAAGGAATGATGCAGGCTTTTTGGGAAATCGTCATTCAAACTATTCATGAAATACAAGTACTAAAAGACTACCTTGATGCGAGGGGATTAGCAGAAGATGTTGGGGTAGCTGGGACTTCAATGGGGGGAATAGTCACTTTTGGTGCATTAAAACGTTATCCTTGGATTAAAGCAGCAGTAAGCTTGATGGGTTGCCCAAGCTATCAGGAATTTGCTCAATGGAAAATTGATAAAGTGGTGGAGACAGGATTTGTGTTGCCGTTTTCACCTGAGCAAGTGAAAGGTTATATTACAAAGCTTGAACCGTATGATTTAGCGGTTGAAGCGCATCTTTTAGACGAAAGACCACTGCTTTGCTGGCACGGAAAACAGGACAATGAAGTGCCAATTGATCCACTATTAACGTTTGTAAATCAAATTAAAGGCTATTATAAAAATGTACCAGAACATTTGAAAGTAATGGTAGACGATTATGCTGACCATAAAGTATCAAGAGACGGTGTCCTTGCAGCGGTAAATTGGTTTGCCATGCATTTAAAACAAGAAAAGAAGGAGCGATATCATGCAGGAAGCACTCAAGGATAAAATAATGGAACAATTAGAGGAAGTAGAGGACCCAGAGCTTGGTGTCGACATTGTAAACCTCGGATTGGTATATGAGGTGGATATAGACGATTCAAAAAATGTGGAAGTAACGATGACACTCACTTCCATCGGCTGCCCACTTGCAGGAGAAATTGTGGAGGATGTAAAAAAGAAGCTTGCTCCACTTGAGGAAGTTAACGATGTTCATGTGAATATTACTTTTAATCCGCCTTGGAGCAAGGATCGGATGTCAAGACTCGCCAAAATTGCCTTAAATGTAACAGACTAACTACATAAGGGAGAGGTGAAGCATGAAAAACAAAGTAGTACTTGTAAGCTCAAACAGGTTGGGAAATGGAGATGAAGCGCTTGGGGAAGGGGTACTTGAAACTTTTTTTACCATCCTAAAGCAACAAGATGAGAAACCACAAGCAATATTTTTAATGAATACAGGCGTTTTCACGTTAACCGAAGAATCTTACGTTTCCGTTCATTTAAAGGAAATTCATGAAGCGGGGGTCCCTGTTTATGCCTGCAAAACGTGTGTAGATCATTATCAGGTTGAAGAAAAGCTTATAAGCGGGGAAATCAGTGGAATGGGACATTTTATAGAACTAGCAAGTAAACATGAGGTGTTGACAATTAGCTAAGCTATCATGAAACCTTCACTTTTGGGAATGCTATAGTCGAGATGATTTCATCTCACGCATTACATTCTTGCACATATGCTTCTCAAAATAGGAGGGAATCGAATGGGCCAGAATCAGCAATTTAAAGCTGGACAAAAAGCACCTAACAACGGTATTTATTTGGAAATTGGGGAAACCGGAAGCGGCGTGAAAAACCCGCAAAAGATTCACATGAAAGCGGGCGACACTTTCCCGGAAAACTCCAACCATAACCGTTTATGGGCCAAAAAGCGACGTCCATAAATTTTAGGTCATCCTCTTTGTGGGGGTGGCTTTTTTCAATCAAACAAACGGAACTTTTCCTTTTCAGTCTCGTATTAAAACGTACTACCAAAAAGGAGTGGTTTACCCTTGAACCTAAATGAGATGACAACCAAGCTCCAGGAAGCAATTGTCATGGCCAAAAGCATTGCAGAAAACCACCAGCACCAACAAATAGAGCATGAACACCTTTTTCTAGCCTTACTTCAACAACATGAGGGTTTAACAGAAAGAATTATTCTCTATATGAAGGAGGATCCACAACAATTAAAAAACAAGGTAATAGAACTGCTCGCCTTAAAACCTGAGGTTAGTGGCAGTACCCAGGAAGCCTACATAAGTACAGCATTACAAACAGTATTCAAACAAGCAAAGGAGTATGAACAAGAATGGGAAGACGAGTATCTTTCTGTAGAGCATGTCCTTTTGGCTTTATTGAAAACTGCTGCATCCACCCACCATTTTCAAAAGCTGCTTCAAATGTATCAATTGACTGAAACTAGAGTGTACCAAGCGATAAAGGAAATAAGGGGGAACCAGCGCGTGACGTCAAAAGAGCCAGAATCAACCTATGAGGCGTTAAAAAAATATGGTAGAGACTTGGTAGAAGAGGTGAAAAGCGGCAAGCTTGACCCAGTTATTGGCCGTGATCAAGAAATTCGCAGAGTGATAAGAATACTCTCCAGGAAGACAAAAAATAATCCCGTTCTTATAGGAGAACCAGGAGTAGGGAAAACAGCAATTGTCGAGGGGCTTGCTCAGCGAATTGTCAGAAGGGATGTACCAGATGGTCTTAAAGATAAAACGATTTTTTCCTTGGATTTAAGCTCCCTTGTGGCAGGCGCAAAGTACCGAGGAGAATTTGAAGAGCGTCTTAAGGCGGTCTTGCAAGAAATTAAAAAAAGTGATGGCCGAATTCTTTTGTTTATTGATGAGCTTCATACCATTGTTGGAGCGGGGAAAACAGAAGGATCGATGGATGCAGGGAATATGTTAAAGCCAATGCTAGCCAGAGGAGAGCTGCATTGCATTGGTGCTACCACATTAAACGAGCACCGCCAATACATTGAAAAAGATCCGGCATTAGAAAGACGCTTTCAGCAGGTATTGGTTCAAGAGCCTACTGTAGAAGATACTATTTCGATTTTACGTGGATTAAAGGAACGTTTTGAAATTCACCATGGTGTGAACATTCACGACAGAGCGATAGTATCCGCTGCTACCTTATCCAATCGATATATTTCCGAACGCTTCTTACCAGATAAGGCAATCGATTTGGTTGATGAAGCGTGTGCCATGATTCGCACAGAGATTGATTCGATGCCAACGGAATTGGATGAGGTTACGAGAAAAGTAATGAGGCTTGAAATTGAAGAAGCAGCATTAAAAAAAGAACAAGACCAAGCGAGCATAGAAAGATTAGCATCTCTTCAGGCTGAACTTGCTAATCTAAAGGAAAAAGCGACCTCCATGACAACGAAATGGGAGCTTGAAAAGAAGGATATTCAAGAGATTCGCGAAAAACGTGAAGAGCTTGAAAAAGTAAAAAGGGAGTTAGAGGCTGCTGAAAACGATTATGACTTAAATAAGGCGGCTGAGTTACGGCACGGGAAAATACCAACAATCGAAAAAGAAATATCCGAGCTCGAAGAAAAGGCAAAAAGAAAAAAGGAAACGAGCCAGCTCCTACGTGAAGAAGTTCGGGAAGAAGAAATTGCCCAAATAGTTGCAAAGTGGACTGGCATCCCAGTCACTAAGCTTGTGGAAGGAGAACGAGAAAAGCTATTAAAACTAGAAGAAATTCTCCACAAGCGGGTAGTAGGGCAGGAAGAAGCGGTGCAGCTTGTCTCTGAAGCTGTAATCAGAGCAAGGGCCGGAATTAAAGATCCTAATCGTCCTATTGGCTCCTTTATTTTCCTTGGTCCAACGGGAGTGGGTAAAACAGAGCTTGCCAGAGCTTTAGCACAGTCGCTGTTTGACAGTGAAGAACAATTAATACGAATAGATATGTCTGAATACATGGAAAAACATGCCGTATCAAGGCTAATTGGGGCACCACCAGGCTATGTAGGGTATGAAGAGGGAGGTCAACTAACAGAAGCTGTCCGCCGAAAGCCGTATTCGGTCCTTCTTTTAGATGAGATTGAAAAAGCCCATCCTGAAGTTTTCAACCTGCTTTTACAGATGCTTGATGATGGAAGAATAACAGATTCTCAAGGGAAAACGGTTGATTTTAAAAATACAGTTATTATTATGACTTCAAATATTGGCTCCCATTTTTTACTCGAACAAGTGAAGGAGGACATATCCGAAGAAACAAAAGAGAAAGTCATGCAGCAACTCCGCTCCCATTTTAGGCCAGAGCTTCTTAACCGAATAGATGACACCGTAATATTTTCTCCTCTATCAGAGAAACAAATTGCCTTGATTGTAGAAAAGCTTATTAGCGATCTCCAAGGAAGGCTTGAGGATAAGCATATGGAATTGACATTAACAGAGGAGGCAAAAAAATTTATTGCCACCAACGCTTATGATCCCGTTTATGGTGCGAGGCCATTAAAGAGGTTTATACAAAAGCATATAGAAACATTGATAGCCAAGGAAATAATCAAAGGGTCAATTCAAGATTTCCAAAAAATTATTATTGGGTTAGAAGAAGGAAAACTAGTTATCTTTGACAAATAAATAGAGATAGAAAAAAGAACTTGTTCCTGAGAACAAGTTCTTTTCAATCATCATTAATGTTTCTCAACAGGCTCGTTTGGTAACGCTTCCCCGATAAGAATAACAATACCAGCAAAAACAACAGCAATGATAGAAGCTAATACGTAGTTGTATGTATCACCCTGCATGTTTGCAACCACATATGATAACATGTTTATTAAAAGAAGTGACCAAAACAATGTCCAAAATACGCGCATGATAATATGTCCCCTCCGTTCCTTCGTTCATTTTCACTATACTTATTCATCGGATATTTTACCACAATAGGAACATATAATAAATGTAAATATGTTTAGATTTTTTGAATTATGGGTTGGTAAATGATGAATGATGGCCTTTATGGTAAAATTGGCACCAAATAATCGTAGCTACATCCCATGGCCCAGGTAAAATAAGTCTTTCGCCTTTAGCAGAAGAAGAAATACATACATAGCATATGTTATATAAGTACGTGGACTGGAGGACTGGATGAGAACAATGAGCTTAAATCAACGATTTTTTCAACTTGGCGGTCAGTGGAATGCTGTTCATGTTCCAGAAAAACCAAACGGCTTCGGTGTTCTTATTATTGGAGATGCAAATCATTTTGTAGATCCGCATAATAGCCTTTGGTTACAGCATATTGGCAGAAAGAAAATAATAGAGGAAATTTTACAATGCGGGTACACTCTTTTCTATTCGAATTTGTTTGGAGCGCATTGGGGGAGTAAGCAATCCGTCATTCATGCTAAACAGCTTTATCATATTATTTTAAAGCAAGAAATTCTAAATGATAAAATTCATATTTTAGCAGAAGGAATGGGGGCATTAACGGCCTTACAGCTGATGGAGGAGTTACAAGAGAACCTGCGCTCGGCAGCCTTTATCAATCCTTGTTTGGATGTAAAAGCGCAGTTGTCACATGAAAAAGACCGGAAATTCTTTTATAAAAAAGTAAAGAATGAATTATCCAAAGCCTATCAGGTACCAGTGAAGGAATTGGAAGAATATGAGGGGTTCCCAGATTTAA
Organism: Bacillus sp. THAF10; assembly: GCF_009363695.1. Taxonomy (NCBI): domain Bacteria; kingdom Bacillati; phylum Bacillota; class Bacilli; order Caryophanales; family Bacillaceae; genus Bacillus; species Bacillus sp. THAF10. Next base: position 1,263,261 of record NZ_CP045403.1, read on the forward strand.
ATTCTTTTGAGAAAAGCTCCACACCTATAAAGATTTGGCAAACTACTACTAATTTCACTTATGACCCAAGACTGCATTGTAAACGTTTTGAGGAATTAAGAGAAAAACAACAAAAACCAATTGCGGTCACCTATCACCTAGTGGAAAAAAGATATTCCTACGGTCCATCCATATGCCAGTTTTTTCATAAACATGAGCAGGAATTATAATTAGTCCCATTTCATACCATGTGAAATAGGGACTATTATTATGGGTAAAAGCATATGGATACAGTAAAAGTAAGGAAGAGTGGAGTGGGGATAATGAAAAATGCAGTGGTGATTGGTGCCACCTCACATGTTGGATTAGCTGTTTGCCAGGAATTGATTGCTAAAGAGGTGGAAGTAACAGGTTTTGAACGATTAGAACGGATGGATGCCTCAGCTGAAGAACGGTTAATGGGGATTGGAAGGAATGCTTTTTTTCATATGAATAGGAATCAAAACGCTGATGAGACCTCTTATGAGACAGCGTTTTACTTTGTCGATGAAAATACAAAAGAGGATAACGAGATAATCGATGCGTATCTTGAAAACAGCTCCAAACTTTTAATTATTTCAAAATATAGTAGAAAAAATTTAGAAAGAAAGATTCTTCAGGAAAAGAACATAAAAAAACCAAATTGTTCTATTTATCTTCCAGAAATTTATGAACCATTGGAAACAGATGTATCTAGCGATTTAGAACTGGAAGAAAAGTATGAAACCATTTATGTAGAAAATGCGGCAGCGGCCATTTGTAAAATTGCACAAGAAACATTGGAATCAAAACAATATTTACTATTACCCCTAACATACAAAAAGAAATAGAGGGTTAATATCCATTTTACAGTCACAGTTAAATAGCCTGTGGCTAGAAAATGGATATTTTCGCTTTTCCTTTTATCGAACAACATGTACAATATTAATGTAATAATGGGAAACAGAGGGGTGTTCCTTTTTGAAGGATGGGGTGTTACATTCATGAAAAGAACATTAATGCTATTTATATCTATCATATTTATTCTTTTTTTATCCGTTGCATGTGGACAATCTGTTCCAAGTGTAGAAGAACAAAAAGTTGGTTTATTAGTTCCGGATAGCATCAATGACCAGGTATGGGGAACGAAAGGCTATAAGGGATTATTGCGAATACAAACGGAATATGAAGTGGACGTTTATTATCAAGAAGGCATACATACTGATCAAGCGATAAAGAAATCCGTCAAAGAATTTCACAAAGATGGAGTTACTTTAATTTTTGGCCACGGAAGCGAATATGCAAAAGCCTTTAATTCTATCGCAAAAGATTATCCAGACATTCATTTTGTTTGCTTCAATTCTGATGTTCGTGGCGATAATGTTACCAGCTTGAATTTCGAATCAAATGCAATGGGCTTTTTTGGAGGAATGGTAGCTGGGCAGATGACACAATCAAATAATGTGGGCATTATTGCTGCTTTTGAATGGCAGCCTGAAGTAAATGGTTTCTTTGAAGGAGTTTTGCATGAGAACCCAGATGCAAGGGTACTAATTGATTATACTCAAGATTGGAATGACCCTGATAAGGCTTTAATCGCCTTGCAAGACATGATGAATAAAGGGGTAGACGTTGTTTATCCTGCTGGTGATGGCTTTAATGTGCCTGTTATCAATACGTTAAAAGAAAATGGCCTTTTAGCTGTGGGGTATGTTTCCGATCAATCGGATCTTGGTGAAAACACCGTCCTTACAAGCACGGTACAGCATGTTCCTGCATTATATGAGTTAGTAGCCAAGAGGCACTTTCTTGGTGAGTTAAAGGGTGGAAATCAATACTTTGACTTTAAGGATGATGTCATTTCACTCGGTAAATTTAGTCCATTGGTTAGTGAAGACTATCAAAAATCAATGCAGCAACAAATTAACAGATATAAAGAATCTGGCAAATTGCCTAATGAATAGAAAAAGCGAAGGTCTGCTCTCAAGGAGCAGACCTTTTCATTATTTATTTTTAAAGTAATCCAGAAGCGGTGAAAAATCTTTTAACATTGGCTTAAGTTTATTCACAGAATCCATAATGGAATCTACTTGTTCCATCAATGTTTCATAGTCATCGCCTAGCTTTTTTTCTTCAGCTGGTACCTTTGTTTCCTGTCTCGGTCCCCCACCAAACATCAGCCTCGTGAATGGATCTACCTCTTGACTATCTTGATTGCTATTGCCGTCATTACTCATGTTCTCACCTCACAGAATGAAGCTATTTTCTTCCCTTGACCATATTGTATGCACCCAATGTAAAACTGGCTGGGTATTAGTCCAAAAATGTAAATTAGCCTTAAATTAGGCAGTTACATATTGTCAATAAGAAAGGAATAAGTTAATATTAGTACCAAGTCATAATATTTGATAATAACAATCGTGGCATGCTAAAATGCTACAGATTCCAGAAAGACAGGTGTTAAGTCTATGAATGCAGGGATACTAGGGATTGGAAGATATGTACCAGAAAAAATACTCACAAATGCTGATTTAGAAAAAATAGTAGATACGACAGATGAATGGATAAAAACGAGAACAGGAATAGAAGAACGCAGGATTGCAAGTGAGGATATCGATACGTCTCATATGGCTTTCTTTGCAGCGGAGAAGGCGTTAAAGGATGCTGGAATAAGCGCAGAAGAATTAGATATGATAATTGTAGCAACCGTCACGCCGGATAATCCATTTCCATCTGTTGCTTGCATGATACAGGAGCGGCTTGGTGCCAAAAAAGCGTGTGCGTTTGATATGAGCGCTGCCTGTGCTGGTTTTATGTATGGAGTGATTACTGGAAAACAGTTTATTGAGGCAGGAACCTATAAACATGTTTTAGTAGTTGGAGTAGAAAAACTATCAAAAATTGTAGACTGGGAAGATCGTAATACTGCTGTTCTATTTGGTGATGGCGCTGGTGCCGCTGTTTTAGGACCAGTCTCAGAAGGCAGAGGAATTCTATCCTTTGAACTTGGGGCAGATGGTACAGGCGCTAAGCATCTTTACCAGGATGAAACCATTATAATGAATGGCAGAGAAGTTTTTAAATTTGCCGTTCGCCAAATGGGAGAATCGGCAGTAAATGTCTTAGAGAAAGCTGGTTTATCTAAAGAAGATGTTGATTTTCTCATTCCTCATCAAGCGAATATAAGGATAATGGAAGCGGCCAGAGAGAGACTTGGATTGCCAATGGAAAAAATGTCCATGACGGTTCACAAATATGGCAATACTTCCGCTGCATCTATTCCTATTTCTATTGTGGAAGAGGTGGAGAATGGTAAAATACATGACGATGATTTAATTGTTATGGTAGGATTTGGTGGAGGCCTTACATGGGGCGCCATCGCAATTCGTTGGGGGAAATAAATATTCTAATGATTGGCTTATTGAAAGATGCAGGCTGATATTAAGAAGTTTTCTAGCTGTTGATTGTAGCAAAGGCGGAGACTCTTTTCGGGAATGAAGCGAAACCCAGAGGCGTAGCCTTTTGCAAAGGAGGCTTACAAATTCGATCGCCCCGAGGACGAGGAGCCATTTGCAAAGATCAACAACGGTGTTCAATAGAACAAAAAATTTTATAAATAAATGATAAAGAGGATAAGCTTGAAAGGAGCTAATTAACATGCAAATGCCGAAAAAACGCGTAGTTGTTACAGGAATGGGGGCTATCACTCCTATCGGTTTAAATGTAAATGAAGCATGGCAAAATGCGATAAATGGAGTATCTGGAATTACCAATCTAACAAGAGTTGATAGTGAAAAATTCCCTGCAAAAGTGGCTGCGGAAATTAAGGATTTTAATGCCGAAGAGTTTATGGATAAAAAAGAAGCAAGAAAAATGGACCGCTTTACTCAATACGCCATCGCTGCTTCCTTTATGGCAGTAAAAGATGCGAACCTAGAAATAACCGATGAAATTGCACCACGAGTGGGTGTGTGGGTTGGTTCTGGTATTGGCGGAATGGAAACCTTTGAACAACAGTATCGAACGTTTTTGGAAAAGGGAGCCCGTCGTGTGAGTCCGTTCTTTGTACCAATGATGATACCTGATATGGCAACAGGCCAAATCAGTATCGCTTTAGGAGCAAAGGGTGTTAACTCTTGTACGGTGACTGCATGTGCTACAGGAACAAATTCGATTGGGGATGCGTTTAAAGTTATTCAACGTGGTGATGCCGATGTGATGGTGTCAGGTGGAACGGAAGCTCCATTAACGGAGATGAGTTTTGCTGGCTTTAGTTCAGCCAAGGCTCTATCCTTAAACCCAGATCCTACCACTGCTAGTCGTCCATTTGATGCAAATCGTGATGGCTTCGTAATGGGAGAAGGAGCAGGAATTGTTGTCCTGGAAGAATTAGAGCATGCCTTAGCACGTGGAGCTAGAATATATGCGGAGATAGTGGGATATGGGGCAACAGGTGATGCACACCATATTACAGCTCCTGCTCCTGGCGGGGAAGGTGGCGTTCGCGCGATGAAAATGGCGATTGAAGATGCCAGCCTAACCCCAGAAGATATTGACTATATTAACGCACACGGTACAAGCACAGAATATAATGATAAGTTTGAAACGCTTGCGATTAAAGAAGTGTTTGGTTCACATGCGAAAACAGTTGCAATTAGTTCCACAAAGTCTATGACAGGGCATTTACTAGGTGCTGCAGGTGGAGTGGAAGCCATCTTTACGATTAAAGCAATTGAAAAATCCATCCTGCCTCCTACCATCAATCTTGAAACACCAGATCCTGAGTGTGATTTGGATTACGTGCCGAATGAATCAAGACAAAAAGAAGTAAGAGCAGCGATGAGCAATTCCTTAGGGTTCGGTGGTCATAACGCAACGATTGTATTTAAAAAATACGAATAAACAAAGAAAAGAGCTGTCTCCAAGTCTTGAAGAGTTGACTTGGTGGACAGCTCTTTTTTACACCTCCACCCAGTCCAAAACATACAATGAGAAAAAGATATGAAAAGGGCTGTAGAACATGAGTATCATTCATACGGACAGATGGTTAGAGGAGGACTACCACCAACCATTAAATATTTCCAAAAGGCTGTTAAAGTATTTCGAGGATGTCACAGAAGCAGAGCTTTATGATTATTTGATTATGCATGGTATGTATCGACCGTTTAAAAACGGTAAAGAAACTGTGGAGAAGCTGAAATTGCTTGATTGCTGGAATATTGTTATGAAGGAATGGCGCAGCTTAAAAAAGCTCTGGAATGGCCCTGATATACCCATCTTTATTTTTCCCTCTGATAAGTATAACCTACAAATCAAACGAGATTTTAAAGGAAAAGCAGGAGTTGCTTTTAAAGATAAGCTGTTTCTTTTTTTACCAGAGGATATTCAAGTAAATGAATTAAAGGCCTTGCTTATTCACGAGTATAATCATATATGTGTGCTGGAAAAAAACAGGAGAAAAGACGATCAATATACTTTACTTGATTCAGCACTAATAGAAGGATTAGCAGAAAGTGCTGTTTCCCATTTACTTGGGAAGGAATATACCTCAAGCTGGACGTCCTATTACTCTAATAAAGAATTAAAGAGTTTTTATGAAAAATACATTCTTCCTAATAAAGAGATAAAAAAAAGTGAGAAAAATCATATGGTGCTTCTTTACGGTAAAGGATTTTACCCAAAAATGCTCGGATATTGTGTGGGCTATTATTTAATTCAAGACATTTTAAATAAGCAATCCATCCCTTATCCAATGTTGCTTAAAAAGTCATTATCAGAAATAACGATGCTATTAGAAGAATAATTCTTTGAGGAATAGGAGAATAATGACAAAAAACAAAAATTCTAGCAAAAAAGGCTAGTTTTTTTGTTTTTTTTTGTATATAATCAGTTTTTGTAGAAGATTGTTGCTAGTTCCAATTAAAAAAATTTTTAGTTAATTTTCAAAATTAGCTTGAATTTGTAACGGAATTGTAATAATATACAAACAGACGATAATTATTTTCCGATAATTTAGTTTTTACAGTAATTTTAGTGTTAAATGACTGAAAATTTCGTAATAATCGGCATGGAAATCTATCAATCGTTACAATTAATAGATTAAAACTAGTAGAATTGTAAATTTGTAGCTTAAAGAAATTAATCTTTAATTTACATATTTAGACATCATACAGACCATGCATCGATAGAGAAAAGGATGGTGAAGGCTATATGTCAGCTTTATTAGAAGTGAGAGGCTTAAAAACTCACTTTTTTAAAAAAAAGCAAGCTATTCCAGCAGTTGATGGTGTAGATATCTCTATTAAAAAAGGGGAAACAGTCGCACTGGTTGGGGAGTCGGGATCTGGCAAGTCCATTACATCATTATCCATAATGGGTCTTGTTCCAAGTCCAGGAGGAAAAATTGTAGGTGGAGAGATTTTGTTCGATGGACAGGATTTAGTGAAACTGTCTGAAAACCAATTGTGTAAAGTTCGAGGAAATGATATCTCAATGATATTCCAAGAGCCTATGACATCGTTAAACCCCGTTTTAACAATAGGTGAACAAATTACAGAAGTGTTAGAGCTTCATCAAAAGATGACAAAAACACAAGCAATGAAAAAAGCAATAGAAATGCTTGAAGTAGTTGGATTCTCAAGAGCAGCTGAACTTGTTCATGATTATCCTCATAGGTTGTCTGGTGGTATGAGACAGAGGGTAATGATTGCGATGGCAATGAGCTGTAATCCAAAGCTTCTTATAGCGGATGAGCCTACTACAGCATTAGATGTAACGATTCAAGCTCAAATATTAGATTTAATGAAAGACTTAAGTCATAAATTTGATACTTCCATTCTTTTGATCACACACGATCTTGGGGTAGTATCAGAAGTTGCTGATAGGGTAGTTGTTATGTATTGTGGCCAGGTTGTGGAAGAAGGATCTGTTGAAGATCTGTTCGATGAGCCCTTGCACCCTTACACGACAGGTTTGATTGGGTCTATACCTGAAATTGAAGGAGAAATCACTCGATTAAACTCCATTGAAGGTAATGTCCCACCACCAACAAATCTGCCACAGGGCTGTAGATTTGCTCCACGCTGTCCGAAAGCATTCGATCGATGTCACAGCGAAATTCCTCAATTGCTGAAGCAAGGTGGAAGTCGCTCCGTTCGATGCTTCTTATACGAAGGCGAGGAGGTTAATTGATGACTGCAACTGAGAGTAAAACGGAATCTGTATTAACGGAAACAAGCTCTGATAACATTTTAGAAGTCAGAGGATTAAAGAAATATTTTCCAATTAAAGCAGGACTTTTACAAAGACATGTAGGAGATGTAAAAGCAGTTGATGATTTGAACTTCTACATAAAAAAAGGTGAAACCCTTGGTCTTGTAGGAGAGTCTGGCTGTGGGAAATCCACAACAGGCAGAACGATTATTAGATTATATGAGCCTACAGAAGGAAACATCATCTTCAAAGGCAATGATATAGCGAAGATGAGTGAAAGCGAATTAAGGAAAACGGTTAGAAAAGACATTCAAATGGTATTCCAGGACCCATTCGCTACACTAAACCCAAGAAAAACATTGCGGGCAATTTTGAAAGAGCCATATAACACCCACAATCTTTTCCCAAAGAAAGAACGCGAAGAAAAGGTGCAAGAGCTTTTAGAAAAAGTAGGATTGGATCCAAGTTTCATTAATCGCTATCCGCATGAATTCTCTGGTGGACAGCGACAAAGAATTGGGATTGCCAGAACGCTTGCGCTTAATCCTGAATTGATTATTGCGGATGAAGCTGTATCTGCACTAGATGTTTCCATTCAAGCGCAAATCATCAACCTAATGCAAGACCTACAAAGGGAAATGGGCTTGTCCTATATATTTATTTCACATGACCTCAGTGTTGTACGTCATATTAGTGACCGAGTAGGCGTAATGTATTTAGGGCGTATGATGGAACTAGCTTCTAAGAATGACCTTTATAGCGAGCCATTACATCCTTACACACAAGCATTACTTTCAGCTGTACCTTCTACAAGAAAGAAAGGCCAAGTGAAAAGAGAACGTATCGTTCTAAAGGGCGAGCTGCCAAGTCCGGCAAACCCACCTACTGGCTGTGTTTTCCATACGAGATGTCCAGCTGCAATGGATGTTTGTAAGCAAATTGTTCCTCAATTCAAAGAGGTTAAACCGGATCATTTTGTTGCTTGTCACCTATATGAATAGGTGGCAAGTACATAAAATATATACCCTTTGAAAGGGGGAGATAAGCTCAAACTATATCATTCTTTGCCTTTCATTTTCAGAACATTAAAAAATTTTTAGGGGGAGTAAACGTGAAGCAAAAAACTCTATTACTTATCGCTTTAACGTTGGTTCTGTCTTTGTTCCTTGCTGCATGTGGCGGTAATTCAACAAACACAGATCCAAAGAACAACAACAATGGTGAAGAACAAGCTGGTAACAATGGTGAAGAAGAAGAAGAAGAAGCAGTTAATAACGACCCAGTTGCAGGTGGAGACCTTGTATTAGGTTCTACTGGTAGCCCAACAATGTTCAACCCGCTTTACTCTGCAGATACTGCAAGTTCTGCAATCGAAGGTTTCATTTATGATGGTCTTTTAACTAGCAACACTTCTTTTGAAACTGAACTAAACATGGCTGAAAGCTGGGATATCTCTGAAGATGACCTAGTTCACACATTGAAAATCAAAGACGGCATCAAGTTCCACGATGGCGAGCCTATGAACGCTGATGACGTAGTATTCACTTTAAGCATTCCTTTAAATGAAGACTATGATGGTCCTCGTGCTTCTTACTTCGAGAAAATCGAGAAAATCGAAAAAGTTGATGACTTAACTGTTAAAGTAACTCTTAAAGCAGTTGATCCAACAATCCATATCGCTCTTGGATACTCTATCTTACCTGAGCACCTTTTGAAAGATGTTCCAGTTGCTGAGCTTGGTGAGTACACTGAGTTCAACGTAAAGAACCCAATCGGTACTGGTCCATTCAAATTCGAAACTTGGGAAGATGGTCAATTTGTTAAAGTTGTAGCAAACGAAGATTACTGGCAAGGTCGTCCTTTCCTTGACTCTTTAACATACCGTATTATTCCTGATGCGGATGCTCTAATGACAGCTTTAGCTGCTGGAGATGTTCACTATTACACAGTTCCTGCTTCTGACATCACTACTGCTCAAGAGTGGGAAGCTAATGGTCAACTTAAGATCGAGTCTGGTTTAGCTCTTTCTTACTCTTACTTAGGATACAACTTACGTAACGACTTATTCAAAGATGTAAAAGTACGTCAAGCTTTAACTCATGCACTTGATCGTGAACTAATCGTTGAGTCTGTAATGGGCGGAGACGGTGAAGTTGCAAACGTTCCTGAGTCTCCACTTAGCTGGGCTTATGACGAAGATGTACCAGTATTTGAATACGATGTAGAAAAAGCAAAAGCAATGCTTGCAGAAGCTGGATGGAAACCAGGTGCTGACGGTACGCTTGAGAAAGACGGCAAGAAATTTGAATTCACTCTTAAAACAAACCAAGGTAACAAAGTTCGTGAAGATATCGCTGTAGTAGTTCAAGAGCAGTTCGCTGAGATTGGAATTAAAGTTACTCCAGATATCATGGAATGGTCTGCATTCTTAGCTGACATCGATCCTCCAAAATGGAACTTCGATGCAATCATCTTAGGATGGGCACTATCTACAGATCCAGATCCATCTGGTATCTTCCACTCTAAAGAAATCGAAGAAGGCTTGAACTTCGTTGGTTGGTCTAATACAGAAGCTGATAAGTTAATGGATGAAGCTAACCTAACGATGGATCGTGAAGAGCGTGCTACTAAGATCCAAGCAATCAACAAAATTATTGCTCAAGAGCAACCATATACTTTCTTGTACTATCCAAATGCTCACCGTGCAATGCCTACTAACCTTGAAGGCTTTGAGTTCCATGCAAGAGCAGAATATTACAACATCCACAAATGGTGGTTAAACCCTAATACAACTAACTAATTTAACCCCCATTTAAAGGGAAAGAGAGGGGAGGGAGTTTTCCCTTCCCTCTTTTTTTCTGAATTAAATCGAACTGTACCTACTTACTTATGGATTTGAAAGCCTAGGTGACTGTCATGGACAAGCCTTCTTTCCTTAACTTTGAACGCATTATTGTGAAAGGTAGTTTTCACAGTATTAAAATAAACAATCACGTTTACCCATACCTTCCTAAAGTAAAGACAGAAAAGGAGAATCTGCTATGATCTCATATATCATCCGCCGTTCTTTAATGGCGATTCCCCTATTATTCGGTATAACTGTTTTATCTTTTGCTATTATGCAAATGGCTCCAGGTGGTCCTACCTCCCTGATGATGGATCCGAATATTAGTAAAGAAGCAATGAAAAAATATGAAGAACGATACGGATTAAATGATCCAGTGCACGAACAGTATTTCAAATGGGTTTCAAACATGGCAAAAGGAGACTTTGGAGACTCTCTTATTCGCCGTGGAGTACCTGTAAGTGAAATGATAATGAACCGTTTACCTAATACGTTGCTGCTTATGATTGTTTCTACTTTTGTAGCAATACTAATTGCCATCCCATTTGGGGTTGTTTCAGCTAGAAAACCATATTCCATGACGGACTATGCAGTTACGGTAACATCCTTCTTAGGTTTAGCCACTCCTAACTTCTGGATAGGTCTTGTATTAATCATGGTATTTGCAGTCCAATTAAATTGGTTCCCAACAGGTGGGGTTTCAACTTTGAATGCCGATTTTAGTATTCTTGATCGAATACACCACTTAGTGTTACCGGCATTTGTATTGGCAACAGCTGACATGGCTGGATTAACGAGATATACAAGATCAAGTATGTTAGAAGTAATTAGACAAGATTATATGCGTACTGCAAGAGCAAAAGGATTAAAGGAACGTAAAGTAGTATATAAACATGGTTTGAGAAATGGATTAATTCCAATCATCACAATCTTTGGTTTAATGCTTCCTGGTTTTATTGGAGGCTCCGTAATTGTAGAACGTATTTTTGCATGGCCAGGTATCGGGTTATTATTCTTTGAGTCAGCTTTCCAACGTGATTATCCGGTTATTATGGCACTAACAGTTATCTCAGCGGTCTTTGTAGTTATCGGGAACTTAATTGCCGATATTCTATATGCAATTTTTGACCCGAGAATTGAGTATTAAAAGGGGGAACAGCGATGCAAACTCAACCATCAACTCAACCAAATAATCAACTCGGAAACCCCGGATTACAAGGTAAACCTGAGACGCTATTTCAAATCACTGTTTCAAAGTTTATGAAAAATAAACTTGCCATCATTGGTGGGATTTTACTTCTCACTATTATTACGCTGGCAATTTTAGCACCGTGGATTACACAATTTGAACCACAAAAACAAAGTTTATTAAATAAGCTTCAAAAACCAGGCACGGGCGAGCATTTGCTTGGAACAGACCGTTTTGGTCGTGATGTATTGTCTCGTGTTCTATACGGTGCAAGAATTTCATTGCTTGTAGGATTTGCTTCTGTTGCTGGTTCCATTACAATTGGAACAGTAGTTGGTTCCGTTGCAGGTTACTTTGGAGGAAAAATCGATGCAGTATTAATGCGTCTTGTGGATGTTATTATTTCCATTCCAACAATTTTCCTTTTGATCACACTCGTTACTATCTTTAACCCAGGTGTGGACAAGCTAATTTTGATTTTTGCATTAACAGGTTGGACTGGGACGGCTCGTCTTGTTCGTGGTGAGTTCTTATCTCTTCGTACAAGGGAATTTGTCTTAGCTTCAAAAACGATTGGAACAAGAAGCTATAAGATTATCTTCAGTCATATACTCCCTAATGCGATGGGGCCAATTATCGTTGCGGCAACGCTAAATGTTGGTGGAGTAATACTTGCTGAATCAGCATTAAGTTACCTAGGTCTTGGTATTCAACCACCGACTCCAAGTTGGGGCAATATGCTTCAAGACGCTCAGAACTTTACGATTATGTTAAAGCACTGGTGGTATCCGTTAATTCCAGGTATCATGATTTTAATTACCGTTTTAAGCTTCAACTTTGTTGGAGACGGATTACGAGATGCACTAGATCCAAAATCGATCAAATAAGAAAAGCTAAGATTCATTCTTGGCTTTTTTTTTTTTTTGCGTTTTTTTGGTGATGAACGTGTGATTTTAACATAAGGTAGAATTAAAAGCTGGAAGAGAAAAGATGCCTTGGACAAGCCTAAAGGAGAAAATTATTTGGCTAAACTGGAATAATTATGCACTACCCTGTTCATACTGTTGGATAAATAAAAGTTAGATGCGAAGTGAGGGGTAAGTGATGTTATATCTTCATGATGTCTGGGTTAATTGGTTTGAAGGAGAAGAAAACGGCTATAATGTTTGTCATTTTCATGAATGGAGAAAAGATGACAGTGTAGAACTGTTGGATCAAGTACCCTTATTGAAAGTGGAATCTGTCCTATTTAACTATATTGAAAACGACCTCCAAGAGCTGCCATCAACTTTACTGGACGATATCTTTCAAAAAAGCTATATCCGCAAAAACCATGAACGCATTCAATTGGATTATTGTTTTGTTGTAACAGATGGAAAAGGAATTCTTGCAGTCGATACGATTGGGTACAACATACCTATTAGAAAAAGCCGACTTATTCCAAGGCAGGAACAACTTGTTTATGATATGGTGGAGAATCATGATTTTCTGATGTATTCATTTTCACCTACTCATAAAACAGAAGAAGATTATCATATTTTATCACCATCTCCAGCAATAATGCATGGATTAACAAGAAAAGAAAGACAGCTAAAGCAGCTTTTATTTATGGCGTTAGATCAACTGAAATCGACTTGTAATGTTGCAGAAGTGCGATACTGGTATACAGAATGGAACCCGCTTCATTACCGGGAATCACAAACGATGTCATTTGAAGAAATATGGTCCCAGCTTATTGAGGAAACTAGAGATGGATGGTCAGAAAAGCACCTTGCATTTTGTGAATCCCTTGTGAAAGGACAACCTTTCTTTGAAAAGCTATGGGAGCTCGAGCAACAGCCGAAAGTAAATTAAAAGAAAGACCGAAGTCAAGTTACTACTTGATTCGGTCTTTCTTTCTTTTTATCGGCGTTTTCTTCCGAGCCCCATCGCGTTTTCAATTTTCTTTAGTGTTTTCATGGCAACTCGATTGGCTTTTTCTGCGCCTTCATCGAGAATTCGGTCTAATTCATCTGATTCAATTAACTCGTTGTATCTTGTTTGAATTGGCTCGAGTGCCTCTACAACCACCTGAGCCAAATCACCTTTAAATTCTCCATATCCCTTGCCTTCGTAATGAAGCTCTAACTCTTCAATCGATTTGTTAGACAGGATCGAATAAATCGATAATAAATTTGAAACTCCTGGCTTATTCTCTTTATCATACTTCACAATACCCTCTGAATCAGTCACCGCACTTTTAATTTTCTTTTCCAATTGCTTTGGTGAATCTAGTAAAGAAATAAAGGATTTTTGATTAGGGTCTGACTTGCTCATTTTTTTCGTTGGTTCTGTTAAGGACATAACACGAGCACCAACTTTGGCTATTTTCACCTCAGGGACTGTTAGGATATCACGATATTTCTTATTAAAACGTTCTGCTAAATCACGGGTTAGCTCCAAATGCTGCTTTTGATCCTCCCCAACTGGAACCACATCCGTTTTATATAGTAGAATATCTGCAGCCATCAGTGGTGGGTATGTGAGTAAACCTGCTGTAACAGCATCTTTTCCAGTTGACTTATCCTTGAATTGTGTCATTCGCTCCAATTCACCGATATATGCAACACATTGCATCATCCATCCTAGCTGAGCATGTGCAGGAACTTCAGACTGAATAAAAAGGGTAGCTTTTTCTGGATCTAAGCCAATAGCTAAATAAAGTGCCGCTAGTTTTCGAATGTTTTTTCTTAATTCTTGTGGATCCTGGTGGACGGTAATAGCATGCTGGTCGACTATGCAAAAGTAACTATTGTAGTCGTGTTGCAGCTCCACAAACTGTTTCATTGCTCCAATGTAGTTACCAAGTGTGACATTCCCACTTGGCTGAATTCCTGAAAAAATTGTTTTCATGTTCTTCCACTCCTCTATAAAAATACAAAAAGGCCCATTCATCCCCGAAAAAGGGACGAATGGACCGTGGTACCACCCTTATTATTTCTTGCATTAAGAAATCACTTAACCTTGTATCGTAAGGAAACGTCACTGTCTACTATTATTTCAACAGAGAAGCTCAAAAGTCCATTCCTAAACCGCCGTTGTTTGTTTTCACCAACCACAAACTCTCTAATAAACGGCCATGTTAAGTACTACTCTTTATCATCGCTATTTTTATTAAAATATTACTATTCATTATAGCCAATTAAACGCCAAATATCAATTGCTGTAGTAAAAATAAAGGGAAATCAACATCGCTCCAAAAAGAATGATAGAGCCGAGTAACAATGGTTTTATAGATAAAGATTGTGTGAGCACAGAAGGAGGTCGCATGTTCTTGTTTACATCTTCTTCAAGCTCTTTATCATATTGACTTGATGCAAAAATTCTTCTGAATCCATAAGTGATGCCATCAAAGAACCCTTTTTGTGTCACTAACAGAAGCAAAGATACGAATATGAAAATACTTGCATAAATAAATGAGGTATTAATGAAGCTTAATACACTCATGCTCCCATAATAAAGGTAACCAGTTAGTAAAGATATAAGAAACAAAATAACAAAAGAAAGAAAAGATGATACAAATAATTTATTCATAGTTCCTCCTAAAAAAACATCACTAAATTGTATTGTAATAAAATGAATAGAATAAGACAAATTTAAAGAAACTATAAAAGGAATTACTTGTAAAAATAAATAGAAATATCTGTGTATTATTTGTAATATTTTTGTAATAATATAACTGATATTGCAGTCTGACCACTAGGTCTTTGTGCCTATTTTTGTAATGAACTTTCTTGAAATAACAGTACTTTGTAAAATTATCGTCAAAAAAATGTATGCACAATGTTTAGAAAACTTGTATAATAGAAATCGTTACCTCGAAAAACAGCAAAATTCGACACAATTCTCAAGGGGGTTAAGTAAATGAAAAAGTCAAAATATTTATTTCTTTTAGCGCTTACACTTGTGCTTAGTGCATTTTTGGCAGCGTGTGGTGGAGGAAATTCAGCACAAAATAATAAAGGTCAAGGTGACGAGCCGCCAGCAGGACAAGGTGAGCCTACCGGACCACAAGTATTAAATGTTGTAGATTCTGCTGAAATTCCAACAATGGATACTGTACAAGGTACAGATGCAGTAGCATTTAATGTAATGAACAACGTTTTTGAAGGCCTTTACAGACTAAGCGAAAATGATGAAGTAGTAGAAGGTGTTGCGAAAAGTCATGAAGTTTCTGAAGATGGTCTAACTTATACATTTACTCTTCGTGAAGATTCCGTATGGTCTAATGGGGACCCAGTAACTGCAAAAGATTTCGTGTTTGCATGGCAACGTGCTGTTGACCCAAATAGTGGATCTGAGTACGGACCATATATGATGAACGGCAAAATCAAAAATGCAACTCAAGTATCTGAAGGGAAGCTTCCACTTGAAGAGCTTGGAGTAAAAGCACTTGATGATTACAAACTTGAGGTAACACTAGAGCAACCTGTTGCTTACTTTGAATCACTTATGACATTCCCAACTTTCTTCCCGCAAAATCAAAAGTTCTTGGAAGAGCAGGGAGATAAATACGCACTAGAATCAGACACTCTAGTCTACAATGGTCCATTTGTTTTAGACAGCTGGGAGCATGAAGTTGGCTGGACAATGAAAAAGAACGAAGATTATTGGGATGCTGAAACTGTAAAATTAGATGAAATTAACGTAAAAGTAGTAAAAGAAGTATCTACTGGTGTAAACCTTTACACTGCTGGACAAATTGATATTTCTCCTGGATTAACTTCTGAATTCGTTGAACTGAACAAAGACAATCCAGATTTAATCTCTTATTTAGAGCCAACAATTTTCTGGTTTAAGTTTAACCAAACTAAGAATGAAGCACTTGCTAACGTTAACATCCGTAAAGCTATTTCCATGGGCTTCAACAAAAAGGATATGACAGATATCGTTTTAAATAACGGTTCTATTCCAGCAAACTACTCTGTACCAGTTGAATTTGTTCAACACCCTGAGACTAAAGAAGATTTCCGCGACAAACACGGAGATTTTAATGAGTTTGATGCAGAGAAAGCAAAAGAATATTGGGAAAAAGGGTTAAAAGAGCTTGGAACTGATTCTTTAACTATTGAAATTCTTGGTGGAGACACAGAGTCTGCTAAAACTATGCAAGAATATCTTCAAAACCAATTAGAGACAAACCTACCAGGTCTGAAAATTGACCTTAAAGAAGTTCCATTCGCTCAGCGTTTAGATTTAGATTCTGAAATGAATTATGACATGCAACTTGCTGGATGGGGTCCTGACTACCTTGATGCTATTTCCTTCGCTAATCTTTGGATGACAGATGGTGGAAACAACAAGATGGGCTACTCTAACAAAGAGTATGACAAGCTGTTGAATGATGTAATGACAACGTACGCAAACGATCCTGTAAAACGTTTTGAAGCAATGCAAGATGCTGAGAAAATTTTACTTGAAGAGGATGCAGCGATTGCACCTATCTACCAACGTGGTACTACAAGATTGTGGAAACCATACGTTCAAAATGTGTACCGTCATAACTTTGGCCCTGACTTTAGCTACAAATGGGCATATATTAGTGGTAAATAAAACATTATACTGATATAAAAAATTTTCTTTTGAAAAAGAGGAAAAGAGAGTATATTTAATCATATACTCTCTTTTTCCCTGTAATGAAATTGTCGAATTTTAGGGAAAATTATATACAATTCGACGCAACATTTTTATAGGAGGTGCACATATGACAAAGTATTTGTTGCAACGTATCTTATACATGTTTATCACCTTGTTTTTAATTGCCTCATTTACATTCTTCTTAATGAAAATGATGCCGGGTTCCCCATTTACAATGCAAGATAAATTGTCAGACGCACAAAAAGTTATTTTAGATGCTAAATATGGCTTAGATGATCCACTACCTGTTCAATACGGGAAGTACCTAATCAGTCTTGCGCAAGGAGATCTTGGGATTTCTTTTCAATATGACAACAGAAGTGTTACCGATTTAATCATGCAACGTATTGGACCTTCTGCACAGCTTGGGTTTCAAGCGATGCTATTCGGTACCATCATTGGTATCTTTTTAGGTGTAGTAGCAGCGTTGCGTCAAAACACGTGGGTTGATTATGGTTCCACCATTTTAGCTGTATTAGGTAAATCTATACCTTCCTTCGTTTTTGCAGGTCTTCTACAATATTTTGTCGCAGTAAAACTGGGCTGGTTCCCAGTGGCATTCTGGCAAGGTTGGGAGTTCACGGTATTACCAACGATTGCGCTTTCCATGTTCCCGATTGCAATTGCAGCACGTTTTATGCGTACTGAAATGATTGAGGTATTAAATTCCGATTATATTACTTTAGCACGTGCAAAAGGTGCTACGAACTACGACATTGCGGTAAAACACGCCTTAAGAAACGCGTTAATTCCAGTTGTTACAGTTCTTGGCCCGCTAGCAGTTAGCTTGATGACCGGAACACTTGTAATTGAAAAAATCTTTTCTATCCCAGGTCTTGGAGAACAATTTGTTCGTTCCATTACGACAAATGACTATCCGGTAATTATGGGAACAACACTATTCTTCGCGACATTATTTATTGTGATTGTTCTTGTAGTTGATATTCTTTATGGAATTATCGACCCGCGTATTCGCATAGCAGGAGGTAAGAAATAATGAATAACAACAACTATGAAAAACTTCCAAAGGAATTGTTTCAGCCAGCTGATCAAGATCCAAGTAAAAGTGAAAAAATATCCAAACCCAGTCTTACTTACTGGCAAACAGCATGGCTTCGAATCAAGAAAAATAAGGCGGCCATTGCAGGTTCCGTTATTCTAATAATCATTGCAATTTTAGCCATTTTTGGACCATATATGAATAATCATGGCTTCAATACACAAAACGTTACACAATCAAATTTACCACCAAAAGTTCCAGTAGTAGAAAACCTTGGTATTCTGGACGGAACGAGAAATGGTGTTGATATTTATGCACAACGTAATGTTGAAGAATACTACTGGTTTGGTACGGACAGCCTTGGACGTGACCAATGGACCCGTGTATGGACGGGGACGCGAATCTCTCTTTACATTGCGCTTCTTGCAGCATTCATCGACATGGTAATTGGTGTAGCTTACGGTGGAATTTCTGGATTTTATGGAGGTCGTGTGGATAACACGATGCAACGTATTATTGAGGTTCTTGTCGGTATTCCTAACTTAGTTATCGTTATTCTAATGATTTTAGTACTAGATCCAGGTATCATCGCCATTACCATTGCCCTGACAATAACGGGCTGGGTTGGTATGGCCAGGGTAGTCAGGGGACAAGTGCTCAAGCTGAAAAGTCAGGAATATGTCCTTGCTTCCCGTACGTTAGGTTCCACAAATAACCGAATCATCACAAAACATTTATTACCAAACGTAGTAGGTGTGGTTATTATTAACACCATGTTTACGATTCCAAGTGCGATCTTCTTTGAAGCATTTTTAAGCTTCATCGGTTTAGGGTTGAAGGCTCCAATGGCTTCTCTTGGAACGTTAATTGACGATGGATTTAAGTCATTACAAATCTTCCCACATATTATGATTTTCCCAGCAATTATCATCAGTTTGTTGATGATTGCGTTTAACCTTGTTGCGGATGGATTCCGTGATGCATTAGATCCGAAAATGAAAGACTAAGGAATAAAGGCAGGTGAAAGACAGTGGAAAAAATTCTTGAAGTAAAGAACTTACATGTTTCTTTTGATACATTTGGAGGAGAAGTAAAGGCAATCCGTGGCGTGAACTTCAACCTGAAAAAAGGAGAAACGCTTGCTATCGTTGGTGAATCTGGTTCAGGTAAATCAGTTACGACAAAGACGGTAATGCGACTATTGCCTCCTAATAACTCCAATATAAAACACGGTGAAATAATCTTTGATGGTAAAGATTTAACGAAGCTTTCTGAAAAGGAAATGCAAGCGATACGCGGAAAAGACATTTCCATGATATTTCAGGATCCAATGACTTCCTTAAACCCTACGATGACGGTTGGGAAACAAATCATGGAAGGAATCATTAAGCATCAAAAATTAAGTAAAAGTGCAGCGAAGGAAAAAGCAATTGACCTTTTACGACTTGTAGGAATTCCAATGCCAGAAGAGCGCTTTAAACAATATCCTCACCAATTTTCAGGGGGAATGAGACAAAGGGTTGTTATCGCTATCTCTCTTGCGTGTAACCCTAAGGTGTTAATCGCTGATGAGCCAACAACAGCGTTGGACGTTACGATACAAGCACAAATTCTGGATTTGATGAAAGACCTGCAACAAAAAATTGATACCTCTATCATCTTTATTACCCATGATCTTGGGGTGGTAGCAAATGTTGCCGATCGTGTGGCTGTTATGTATGGAGGACAAATTATTGAAATGGGTACCGTAGACGAAATCTTTTATGACCCAAGACACCCATACACGTGGGGACTGTTGAGCTCCATGCCTGATCTTGAGCTTGCAGATGCAAATGAATTATACGCGATTCCAGGGTCTCCACCTGACTTAACAGATCCTCCTAAAGGGGACGCGTTTGCTCCGCGTAATGAGTTTGCCATGCAAATTGATATGGAAATGGAGCCACCAATGTTTCAAATTTCCAAAACTCACTTTGCAAAAACGTGGCTTCTTCATGAAGACGCTCCAGCAGTAGAGCCTCCGCTTGCTGTTCAAAAACGTCGTCGCAGTATGCCGCAAAACTTTGAAAAGCCTGTTATGGTAAAGGACGGTGAACACAATGACTTCTAAGGAAAAACTTTTAGAAATCCGGAACCTGAAACAGTACTTTAACGAAGGCAAACCAAATATGGTTAAAGCAATCGACGGGTTAAATTTTGATATTTACCGAGGAGAGACATTAGGTTTGGTTGGAGAGTCCGGATGTGGTAAATCAACTACTGGACGCACCATCATCCGTCTCTATGACGCAACGGATGGAGAAGTTCTTTTTGAAGGAGAAAATGTTCACGGCAAGAAATCGAAAAATGAATTGTTAAAATTCAACAGAAAAATGCAGATGATCTTCCAGGATCCTTCTGCTTCCCTAAACCCAAGAATGACGGTTGCAGACTGCATTGCAGAAGGAATTGACATTCATGGTTTGGCGAAAAATAGAAAAGAACGTCTTGCCCGTGTTCATGAACTACTTGAAACAGTTGGCTTGAATAAAGAACATGCTAACCGCTATCCTCACGAGTTTAGTGGTGGTCAACGCCAACGGATTGGAATTGCACGAGCTTTGGCAGTAGAGCCTGATTTTATCATTGCTGATGAACCAATCTCTGCTCTTGACGTGTCCATTCAAGCACAAGTTGTTAACTTGATGAAAAAGCTACAAAAAGAAAAAGGCTTAACATATCTATTTATTGCCCACGATCTTTCCATGGTTAAGTACATCTCTGATCGGATTGGGGTTATGTATTTTGGTAAAATGGTGGAGCTTGCTGATGCAGATGAGCTCTACAACAATCCGATTCATCCTTATACAAAATCATTGTTAAGTGCTATTCCGCAGCCAGATCCAGATTCAGAACGCACGCGTAAACGTGTCGCATATGATCCTAATTCTCATGGCTACACAGAAGACGATTCTGTAGAAATGCGTGAAATCAAACCTGGTCATTACGTGCTTTGCTCTGAGCAAGAATATAACCAATACAAAGCACAACATACTGGCCATTAATTTTTCATACCCTCAAATTTTGGGGGTATTTTTTTTTTACCAAATACATATGGATTATTACATTATAGGTTTTGTTAAACATTTTTACCTGTTGATTGGAGCAAAGGCTTCTTGGGAAGGAAGCGATTGACTGGAGGACCCCATAAGCATATGCTAGGAGGCTCACAATTTGCTCGGCAGGACCATTTGCGGAAAACAATAGTGTAGTTTTTCTCCACCTATAGTACTCGAGAAGTATTTTGAAGAAATTTGTTGAAAAAGGCAAAAAACCAACGATTTTCCAGTATAATAGAAGTAACAAACAAAAAGGGGCATTGATGGAAAAATGAAAAAGAAATGGATAGCAAGTCTTGTAGCTGCAGCAAGCATTTTTGCAGGGAACGTTTTGACAGCTGATGCAGCAGAAGACGAAGTGTTGCATGCGGCAAAGCACGCACAAAAACAGGTGAATCTTGAGATGAGAGAATTGCCAGTATCATTGGCACGATTTGCATTTGATTCGGGTTATACGTTTACTTATCCGGATGCGGTAAGAGGTATTTATGTAACAGGACACTCAGCAGGTGGAGAAAGATTTGAGAGATTGCTAGATTTATTGAACAAGACGGATTTAAATGCGATGGTCATTGATATTAAAGACGATCATGGATATTTAACGTATGTTCCAGAAGAAGAGGACTCTCCTTTTCAAGATATAGCTCAACCCTACATAAAAAACCCTCAGGAAATGATGAAGACTCTTGAGAAAAATGAAGTTTATCCAATAGGAAGAATTGTAGTTTTTAAAGATTCTGTTTTAGCGAAGAAACGACCAGATCTATCTTTCCAAGAAAATAACAATGTATGGGTTAATGGACGTGGGGAAGCGTTTGTGAATCCTTTCTTAAAAGAAGTTTGGGATTATAATATTGATATAGCAATTGAAGCAGCGAAAATGGGGTTTCAGGAGATTCAGTTTGACTATGTCAGGTTTCCTGAAGGATTTGAAAAAAGAGATACTACCCTTAAATATGGGTACGGGGAATACGAAAATCAAGATTTGGATAATGTAAAAAAACGAGTGGAAGCAGTATCGGACTTTGTAGCATATGCACGAGAAAGACTTGAACCATATAATGTTCAAGTATCCGTTGATATTTTTGGCTATACGGCAACGTTGCCAGAAGCACCAGGAATTGGTCAAAACTTTACGCGAATATCAGAGCATGTGGATGTTATCTCCTCTATGATTTATCCAAGTCACTGGACATCTTATTTTGGAATAGCAAAACCTGACACGGAACCTTATAAGCTGGTGAAGGAATATGCCAAGCTTGAGAATGCCAAGCTGGATGAGCTTGAGGATAGACCGGTATCAAGGCCATGGATTCAGGATTTCACAGCTACCTGGCTTGGTAGTGGCAACTATATTCCTTATGGAGCGAAAGAGGTAGAAGATCAAATAAGAGCATTAAACGAAAACGGTATTAATGAATTTTTAATATGGAACGCAGGAAATTCCTATACTGAAAACGTGGACTTTACGCCACTTAATGACTAAAGGTAAAAAAGCTGCCCAAAACTTGGCAGCTTTTTTTCTTAATCTTTATTTTTTCCACCAACATTTTTCCAGCCAGCTTGAACACTCATAGACTTATCAAAGCTTTCAGAGCCTTTCTTTTTTCCAAAAAGCCCTTCACCGATTCCATTTGTTAAAACACCCATAACGGCTGTAATTCCAATAACTAAAACAGCTACAATCGTAAAATCGATAAAATATTCAATCACTACCTTCAACCCCTTTGCATATGTAATCGTATACAATACCCCTCGTTCTCTATTGTAGGATATGTTTATAAGAAAAGGAAGAGGGTATATTAACAGTGAAGTCTGTTTAATTTTTGTTATACTTATAATGTACATAGATATATTAGAAAGGGGACATTTACAAGAGAATGAATTGGTATGAGAAACTAAATCAGTATTTTCCAGTAGAAGAGATGAAATCCAGAGAGCACATGGAGCTTTTGTTAAAAGAAAAAGGTGATATTTATCATAAGGATGAAGGGGAACATCATGTTTTAATGTATGTCGAACTCGATAACTTCATTTTTATTGACTATCTATTTGTTTCAAAGGATGCAAGAGGCATGGGATTAGGACACAAGCTTCTAAATAAGCTAAAGGAAAAAGGGAAAGCGATTATTCTTGAGGTAGAACCTGTTGATTATGAGGACACAGATACGGAGAAGCGCCTCCGTTTTTATAAACGAGAAGGATTTGAACATGCTTCCTCCATTGGTTACCGCAGGAGGTCTCTTGCGACAAATGAAGTGAATCCAATGGAAATTCTCTATTGGTCTCCAACGAACGCAGATGAAGAAGCTATCTATCAAGGGATGAAAGCTACATATGAACAAATTCACACATATAAAGATAAACAATTATACGGAGAATCCTATGATAACGTAGATAAGGTCCTTACGTATGATGAGGACGAAGGCAATGAGGATATCCTCGCAAAGCTATAAAAAAATCCCTGCCGCTGCTTTAGCGGTCAGGGATTTTTATATGCATTTTTCATCAATCTAACAATTTCTGTATACCCTTTATCATTAGGGTGAATGTCATCTTTTTTTATATGGGTCCATTCTTGCGCTTTTCCCAAAAAAGCTTCAAAAGGGTCTACAACAAGCGTTTTGCCTTTTCGTGATTTGGTGTCTTCAGCGTAGTCTTTCACCATGGTATTAAATTGAGGTGCATATTCCTCTGCCAACTCGTGAAACTTATGATCTTCAGGATAAGGATTGTACAGCCCGAGCAGAATGAGAGTAGCATTAGGATTAATCTCTTGCAGCATATTGAATAATTCTTTATAGGTTCTGTTTAATATCTCCAATCGCAAATCCAAGCTTTGCTCTTCAAAATCAGCATCCAAAGCTTGCAGCAAATCATTACCACCAATGGAAACGGTTATGATGTCAGCGGTTTTTAATCGATTCCGCACGGCTTCATCTCCACTCAAAAAAGCAAGTAGACCGCTTGATGTTAATCCAGGAATCCCATAGTTTTCTACCTTCACATTATTTTCTTCACGAAGGAATTTTGTAAACTGTGGGACAAATCCGTGAATTCGTAAATAATTTTCTTCTGAAGAACCCAATCCAGCTGTTAGAGAATCTCCAATAGCTAGATAGGTAAGTTCTTTGGGAGATTCCGCAATGACGGGAGCATAGGAAAGACTGCTTGCAAAAAGCAGAACAAAAAATAAGCTGAATTTTTTAAGCATTGCCTCATTCACTCCCCGTTTTTTAGCCTTCTAGACTAGAAAGTTTCTTTCGCTTGCGATTATCACTATATCGGTCAAATAAATAGTAAACAACAGGAATTAAGATTAGCGTTATGACTGTGGCGAAACTTAATCCAAAGACAATAACGATGGCCATTGGTTGTTGAATTTCCATTCCTTCTCCAAAGCCTAGAGTAAGGGGAATCAAACCAAGTATGGTAGTCAAAGCGGTCATGAATATCGGCCTTAAACGAGTGGACCCAGCAATTAATATGGCATCCCATGTTGATTTGCCATCCTTTTTCATGATGTTAACATAGTCCACAAACACAATGGCATTATTCACGACGATTCCGGTGAGAATCAGCATTCCAACTAACGATCCGACACCAAGGGGCTGAAACGTGACTAACAAACCAAAAATAATTCCTATCACCGTTAATGGAACGGAAAACATAATGATAAATGGATAGAAATAGGATTCAAATTGTCCTGCCATTACCATATATACGAGGACAATAGCTAGAGCCAATGCCCCGCCAAGCTTGAAAAATGCATCATTCATTTGTTCGTCCTGACCGCCGATTGCAATTTTATATTGATTATTGGGGATATAGATATTTTCTTTTAACGTTTTTTCTACATCCTCTATTACACTTCCGAGGTCTCTATTTACAATATCAGCAGTCACGGTAATTTCTCGATTTCTATCTGTTCGTCTAATTTGACTCGGGCCCTGAGCTCTTTCAACAGAAGCAACAGCCTGCAGGGGAATATTTTCGCCAGTAGGTGTATTGATGAGCAGGGTTTCTAAATCCTCTAAAGAGGCAGTGTAGGTGTCTTCAATGGTTAGGCGAATATCGAGCTCTTCACCATCTCTTGCCATTCTGCTTGCCACTACACCTTTTGTGGCATTTGAAACGGCTGATGCTACTTGAGCACTGCCAATACCGAATTGGCTAGCTTTTACTCTGTCTATATCCACAACAATTTCAGGATTACCTTCAGTGAAGCTTGAAGATGGCTCCCGAATTCCATCTATTTTTTCCAAAAGTTCAACCGTTTGATCTGCCATAGATTTCAAGGTAGTCAAATCAGGACCTGTAATATTTAAGGAAACAGGGGTTTGTGAGAAACCTGAGTCACCCGATGAAATAGAAATCTCAGCACCTGGAATATTTGCAAGCTTCTCGCGAATGTCATCTCCAATTACTTTATCAGAACGACTTCTTTCGGTGACAGGTGTTAAAAGAATGCTATAATTGGCCCTATTTGTCTGGGTGCCAGCGGAAACGGAAAAATTATCAGTCCCACCAACGGTTACAAAGGAGAGGTCAATTTCAGAAATATCCTTTAACCGTTCATCAATATTCTCCATCACGTCATAGGTTGCATCAAGAGAGCTGCCGTCTGGTAATTGGACGGTCATCGAGATAAAGCTTTGATCTTGTTGTGGCAAAAACTCTTTTCCAATAAAAGGGATGCCTGCTAAGGAAACAAGAAACAGAATGATGATGGAAACAACGGTTTTCTTAGGGTTTTTTAGAGCTTTTTCCAGCATTTTACGATACCAGCTGGTGAAAATGGAAAATCGCTCTTCAAATCTAGATGTTTTATCGTTCACCTTTAAAAGTATAGAAGAAAACAGCGGAACGATAATCAAGGCAGTAAATAAAGATGCTAGTAAGGAAAAGGAAACTACAAGAGCTAGCGGTTTAAACAGCTGAGCTGCCAAGCCATCAACGAACACAATTGGCAAAAACACAATGACGGTTGTCAAAGTGGAGGCGATAATGGCAGGTCCTACTTCACTTGCCCCTTCAATCGCTGCATCTTTAAGAGAATAGCCTTTCTGACGTAGGCGATAAATGTTTTCCAAGATAACAATGGCATTATCGACCATCATCCCAATCCCTAAAGCAAGGCCCCCTAGGGTCAGCAAATTCAATGTTTGACCGCTAAAATACATGAAAATAAATGTGGTTACAATGGATATTGGAATCGATAATCCAATAATTAAGGTACTTCTTACATTTCGTAAAAAGAAATAAAGGACGGCAGCGGCTAGTAGACTTCCAATAACCATATTCAAAGCAACAGCCTTTATAGATTTTTCAATAAAGTCGCTTTGGTTGAATATCGGTTTTATTTCTACCCCTTCTGGTAAGGTCTTCTTAATTTCTTCCAGCTTTTTTTCAATATTGTTTGCAACCGTCACGGTATTACTGCCTGATTGTTTAAGAATTGACATTCCAACAGCAGGTTCACCATTCAAATAGCTCAGCTGAGTGGTTGGCTGAAGTGTTTCTTTTACTTCGCCTAATTGATCAAGCTGAATAACCCCTTTTGGAGTGGGGATTGGCAATGTTTGAACATCGAATATAGATTCATATTCACCAGTTATTCGAATCGGAAGGTTCTGATTTTGGTCATTCAAAGAACCACCAGGTAAATTTAAATTTTCAGATCCTATAATTTGTTGTAGCTGATCAATGCTAACATCAAAGGAAGATAGTGCATTAGGATCTAAAGTAATCCGGACTTCATTCTCAGCTCCACCTTCAACCGAAATGGAGGCAATACCATCAACACTATTTAATTGAGGTTCAATTTCCTGCTCTGCCAACTGTTTTGCTTTTGTCATTTCCCCAGATGGGTCTGTGATGGCGAGCTGAATAATTGGTAAATCACTTGGATTAAATCGCAATACTCTTGGCAAGTTTGCCCCAGGTGGAAGAAAGTCGCGCACAGAATCAATTCTTTCCCTCATATCTAACGCGGCAAAGTCCATGTTCGTTCCCCATGTAAATGCCACAAGAACAAGGGAGCCACCAGTCCTAGAAATAGAAGTGACCGATTCGACATTAGGGAGGGTGCTCATCGCATCCTCTAGAGGAGAAGAAACAAGGTTCTCGATTTCTTCAGGCCCAGCCCCCTCATAGGTAGTCGTAACAGCTACAATCGGAAAGGTTAGCTCTGGAAATAAATCTACTGTCATGCTGCGCATAC